>CALVAK010000010.1 GCA_944325525.1 Candidatus Gastranaerophilales bacterium | reverse complement strand
TCAAAAGGGTTTACAAATGTTGAAATTATACAGGAATCAGGAACGGAATATAATGGTATAACTCTATACAAAACAGGTACCCAGCATGGCGAAAGAGAAATAATTAAACCGTTATGCAATTCTGTTGGATTGCCTTATGATGCGATGGGCGTTGTTTTTAAATCAAATGATGAAAAGACCTTGTATATAGCAGGCGATACTATTTGGTGCGAAGAAGTTAAGGCAGCCTTAGAAAAGTATTCTCCTGATATTATTGTTGTAAATGCCTGTGCTGCAACTCTATTGAATGGGGAACGCATAATTATGAATGTTGAAGATGTAAAAAATGTTTTAAATGCTGCACATGATGCAATAGTAATTGCTAGCCACATGGATACAGTCAGCCATCTTTCGGTTACAAGAAATGATTTAAGAAAATTTAAAAATAAAAACAATTTTGATAATTTGTTAATTCCCGAGGATGGAGAGATAATTGATTTTACAATAAATAGTTAAATTTTTATATTGATAAAGTTATTTAAAATAAGGTTGGAAAAATTTTTCCAACCTTATTTTGAAATATTACAAAAATTTTGATTTTTTGAAAATTTGCGGAACTGGACTTTTTCGAAAAAATTAAATTATCCGTATGTAAAATAACACCTAGTTTGAGAAATTATCACAGCCAGTTTGAGAATTTTGGAAAAATTTTATTTGACTTAATTTTTTATAAAATATGGTTCGAAATAATGTAGTAATCGTCATAAAAGTCATTTGATTAAATGTGATAATGATACAAAAAGTCCGTTGTAAAAATGTCGTATAAATGTATGGTTTATTCAATATTAAGTTTTGTTAAGATATAATTTGAGAGAAATAATATGAAACGATATGCTTTAAACGAACTTATAGAATGGAAAAATGATTCTAATCGCAAACCTTTGATAATAAGAGGTGCACGTCAAGTCGGAAAAACTTGGCTAATGAAAGAATTTGGAAAAACAGAGTACAAAAAGGTTATTTATATAAATTTTGAGTTAGATAAGCTCATGTGTGATTTATTTTCAATAGACTTCAATACAAAAAGAATTATTGAAGGTTTAGAGTTAACTCATTCTAAAATTAATGCAACAAATACACTAATAATACTTGATGAAATTCAAGAATGTCCAAAAGCACTAACGTCCCTTAAATATTTTTATGAGAATGCTCCGGAATATAATATAATTGCAGCTGGAAGTTTATTAGGTGTTGCTCTTCACGAAAATATTTCTTTTCCAGTTGGGAAAGTAGATTTTCTTGATTTGTATCCTTTATCATTTATGGAATTTCTTGATGCAATAGGAGAGAGTAATTTTATAGAATTACTAAATAATCCCAAATCACCAAATATAAAAGTTTTTAAAGAAAAGTATATTGAATGGTTAAAGAAATATTATTATATAGGCGGTATGCCGGAAGTAGTTAGTACATTTATTGAAACAAATGATTTTCAAAAAGTTCGTAAGGTTCAGGAAAATATTTTAGAAGCATATACAAGGGATTTTTCAAAACACATATCTTCTACAGGTAAATTAAAAATTGATTTGCTTTGGGAATCCATTCCAAGCCAGCTTACTCAAGAAAGCAAAAAGTTTGTATATAAAAAAATGAAATCGGGAGCAAGAGCGGAAGAGTTTGAAGAAGCTTTATCCTGGCTTATAAATTGCGGGCTTGTTTATAAAATTAATCGAATAACAAAACCTGCTTTGCCAATTAAGGCTTATGAAGATACAAAGGCTTTTAAACTTTTTATTTTGGATGTAGGTTTACTTTGTGCATTGAGTAAACTTCCGGCAAGAACTTTAATAGATGGTGATAAAATTTTTACAGAATTCAATGGTGCATTGGCAGAGCAATATGTTTTACAACAACTAAAAGTTCTTGAAGATATGGAAGTTGCATATTGGATAAGTAAATCCGGTAATGCAGAAATTGATTTTGTAATTCAAACAGATGGTTATGTAATTCCTGTTGAAGTGAAAGCAAATACAAACTTACAAGCCAAAAGTCTTAAGGTTTATCGAGAAAAATTTGAACCCGAGATAAGTATAAGAACTTCACTTGCGGATTTTGAAATAAACAATGGTCTTTATAATATTCCATTGTATATGGCAAGTAAGTTTGATGAAATATTAAAGGATGGTAGGTAATGGGTGAATATCTGACAGAAGATGAGGTTAGAGAAAACGCAGGTAAAATATTAGGTTTTACCAAGTTAAAACATGGAAAATGCGGGGTCGGGCAAATAACAACTTTTAATCAATTAGGCATAAAGGGAAATGGTAAGGATAAGAAGCCGGACGGGTGGTATTTACCTAAAGACAAGGGTGCTATTGCTATTATTCTTGAAACAAAAAACAGTAACGAGGATATTGGTAAGAAAAAATGGATCAATGAAATAAAACAGAATTGTCAAATTGTTATGGATGCCGGGTATACTCATGTCATCGGCATACTTCACAATGGTTATAAAACTTTAGGGTTTAAAAATAACATTCCTGTTGACGTTCCTAATGAGCTTCTAGATAAAGAAGATTATTTTAAATTGTTCACAGAAGAATGTATTGATAAAGAACGTATTTACACTTTAACAGCACGTATTAATAACTGTTTACATAGTGAATTTGGTATTAAGAATTTGTATCATCGTATGATATTTACAGCGTGTGCACTGGTTGCGAAAAGGTTTCAAGCCCCTTTAACAGCAGGTATGGATTATGAAACCTTTAAAACTTGCATAAAATCAACACTTAAAAGAGAGTTAAAAGACAGTCAAAAAGAAAATCAAAAAATAGAATTATTATGGCAAGTAAACGATGAAATCAAAATGAATTCCACGGAAAATCAAGAAGCTATTGATAATTTTATAAAATGGATAAGCGAAATATCCGATTGTTTAAATAGCAATAAATGGCGTGGCGAAGATGTTATGGGTATTTTCTTTAATGAATTTAACCGTTATAAAAAGAAAACAGATTCCGGACAAATATTTACACCGGATCATATAACATCTTTTATGTATCGTTTAATAAATGTTTCACAATACGATAATGTCGGAGATTTTACATGTGGTAGTGGGGCATTTCTTGTTAAATCAATGAGCAATATGATTGAAGAAGCAGGTGGCATAAATACAAGAAAGGCTAAAAATATAAAAGCAAAACAATTATATGGTATTGAATTTGACAGAGAAATTTATGCTCTTGCCTGTGCGAATATGCTTATTCATAAAGATGGTAAAACAAATTTAGAACATCTTGATACTCGCAGCAAAGAGGCCTGTGACTGGATTAAGTCAAAACCTATAACAAAGGTTTTAATGAATCCACCATATGAAAATAAATACGGTTGTATAGATATAGTTAAAAATGTTTTAGATAATGTTGAAAAAGGTACTGATTGTGCATTTATATTACCTGATAAAAAATTAGAAAAAGTATCGAAAACAAAAGTTACAAAAATTCTTGAAAAACACCGATTGACAAAAATTATAAAATTACCTGAACCATTATTTTTTGGTGTGGGCGTCACTACAAGTATATTTGTTTTCAAGGCTGGTGAACCGCAAAATAATGAAGAAATTTTTGGTTGTTATATAGAAGATGACGAACTTGAAACTGTTAAAAATCAAGGACGACATGATGTAAAAAATAGATGGCAAGATATTGAAGATTATTGGATAGATAGCATTCGTAAATTGAGAGATGAAAAGCATAATACTGCACAGTGGATAAAACCTGGTGAACATTTATCATATCAAATGCCGGAAAAACCTTTTGAAATTTTTGAAGAAGATTTTAGAAAAACAGCTATGGATTATTTGATGTTTGAACAAGGTATTGATGTTAAAGAATTTGGCGAAAAACTTTTAAATTCAGCCATGTATTCTAGTAAAGTTAATGATAAAGATAATAAAATTTGTATTTCATTAAATAAAGGTAATACAGATGAAGAGAATTAATACAGAATCATGGAAATAATATAAATTAAAAGATATTGGTTTTTCCGTTTTTCATGGTTCCAGACAAAAACAAGCAGAAAGAGAGGCAGGAAATATACCTTTATTGACCGCAGGTAAGGAAAATCAAGGAGTTGCTGCATATATTGGAAATCCATTATGCCAATACCAAGATCCTGTTACTGTTGATATGTTTGGAAATTGTTTTTTTCATAAAGGTATATATTCTGGTGATGATAATATCTATTTTTTTATAAATAAAGATCTAAATGATGTAATAAAAATTTTTATTTCAAGTATAATTAATAAGCAAAATTCTATTTTATACAACTTCAAATCTCAATTTAGACAACAACAAGCAGATGCATTAACGGTTATTTTACCATCAAAATCAGACAATACTCCAGATTATGAATATATAGAATCTTACATGAAAAACATTATGCAAGAATCTGAGAAAAATATTGAAAAATTAAACAATATTCATAATGGTAAAAAAACAATCGATATTTTGGGATGGCGAGAGTTTTCTTTGGGTGGTGATAATGGATTATTTAGAATTGTTAAAGGAACTCGTTTAACAAAAGCAAATATGAAAGATGGTAATATAAATTTTATTGGTTCGTCATCTGTTAATAATGGCATAACAAATCACATATCCAATTTAGAACATATTCATCCAGCAAACTTAATTACTGTGAGTTATAATGGGTCTATTGGTGAAGCTTTTTATCAAGAAAAACCTTTTTGGGCATCTGATGATGTTAATGTTTTTTATCCTAATTTCAAACAAAGTTTTGAAATTGCAATGTTCTTAATTCCATTAATTCGTAAAATTGGTCAAAAATACAAATTCGTAGATAAGTGGAAGCTTGAAGATATGTATAATGATAAGATTACACTTCCTATAAACGGAAATGGTGAACCGAATTGGGAATACATGGAAAACTATATGAAAAATATTATGGATGACACTAAAGCAAAATTAAATATACTAAAAACTGCTATTTAAGGATATAGCAAAATCTTAAGAAATAATTAATTTTCTTTAAAGTTTTTAATATTATTATAATATCATTTTTCACTACCGACTTAAAAAATTAAATTTCCGACTTCGAGAAAAATTCCAAAAATCTCAAACTAGCTGTTATTTCTCACACTGGATGTCATACCTTATATAGTAAAGATTTAAAAGAGGGAGAATAATAGGAAGATAAAGTCCGGGTGTGAGCAGTTTGAGAATTTTTTATTCACAATTTTTCCAACTTTAAAATCCAATAAAATCAAGCATTTCGGCGAAAAATCTCAAACTGGCTGTTTTTCTCAAAGCGGACGAGAAAATATAGTCCCGTTAAAATACACGGACACAAATTGGACACAATTATTTTATTAATTTCCTAAAAAAAATAGCTGGGGAGAGATTCGAACTCTCGACCTCACGGGTATGAGCCGTACGCTCTCACCAACTGAGCTACCCAGCCTTAAGCTATTACATTATTATATGCTCAAAAAAAAATTACAATACTTTATTTATTTTTAATATTTAAAATATATAAACTATAAATAATCACTTATGTTAATGCTTTTTTTATATTCGTGTCTAATAAATAGTTTATTATGAATAATACAGTTAATAAATTACTTTATGCATTTAATGAAGATACAAATTTAAAAAAAGACAGATGGACACAAGAAAGAACTTTTCATTCTATAGGTGATTGTCTGAATACAAAGAAATGGATTGCCGGTATTTTGCCTTATGAACTCCTTGAAAGAAATATCAAACAGGCAATTGAATCAATAGTTACTCTTTGTGAGAATAATATTTTTTATGATATTTTTCCTGACAATATAAAAACTCCGGATTATGGAGATAATTGGGGCAGACTTGCAAATTATATTGAAATAAATAACCGTGCCATATCTCAGATGGATAAAGACAGATGTTGCTGCGGCATCATAAGCAGTATAAAATTATTGCCTGCAATCCCGCCATCGGCAAAAAGCTGGGCTAACTGCATTATCCTTTCTCAAATTTTCCCTAACATATACGGAGACAGTTATAATAAAGGACCCTTTGAAGAAAATTCAATATACGGAATTAAACTTAATGCCGGTTACAGCAGTAATATAATCTCATACAATTTATCAGATAAAATATCTCAAGAAGAACAATTATCCGCATTTAACGACCTTGCTCATTTCCGAGGCATAAAAACTGGTTTCCGAACAGTAATTTCAGCAGACCAAATTAAAATATCCCATCCAGATAAAGCCGATGAATCATTTAATTGGAATAACAATTCCCACGTTGAATTATATATAAATGAATGTGTAAAATTAATGAATTTAGGTTTTGAAGCAATGTTTATAGATTCTGCCAAGCATATAGGCGGTTATGATATGGAAAATTATACAGGAGTTGGAGAACTCCCCGGATATGAGCAAATGCAATATATTCTAAATGAAATCAGACTAAGAAGCGGCAAAACTAATATTAGTTTTGCCGGTGAAAAAAGTAGCGATGATTTTGAAAGATATAGAAAACTGGGACTTAATGCAGGAACAGATTTTATTACAGGAGATGATTTTTATAAAGTAAGAGAATTGTCTGAAAAGATGAAATATAACAGAATTTACGCTCCCGGAGTCGAAATTGAAAATGATAATTATGAAGGCGGAATATCCTACGAACAAAGACTCAATAGAATAAACACAGCACTTTTCGGATACTACATTGCCAGTGATAAACTACCCAGTTTCATGCAGACAAACGATATTTTCCCTTTAAATTATGATACTAATACTCACCACATAATGATGACAAATCCATCTTTTTCAACTGATGGTTCAAGTGAAAGCCACTGGAAAAATCTTTTTGCAAAAGATGACGGAAAACTATACAATCGCAGAGTTGCAGAACTTTTTGCACACGCACTCTGTCTTTAGAAAGGAATAATTATATGAATTTTTTAGAAGAAAAAGGTATACCTTTAGAAAAACAAATACGAACCTGGCATGACATTGTAAAACGTCCTTACAACAGAATGGAAACCGATTGTTACACAAGAACAAGACAAATCCTGATGAATGGTATTGAAACTGAAGCATGGAGTTTCAAACATTGTTTTGTAAGGAAATCACCGGATAGCGAATTAAATAAACTTCTCGTAAACATAAGAAGAATTGAAGATATGCAGCAAACAACAATTAATTGGCTTTGTCCGTTTAATCAAAGTGTACTTGATACAACCCTCGGATATGAACAGGTAGCTGTAGATTTAACAGCATGGCTCGCTCAAAATGAACCTGACGACTATGTCAAAGAAACATTTAATTTTGGATTACTTGAAGACTTTGACCATTTGTACAGGTATTCTCAGTTTGCTTATTTAATTGAAGAAACAGACCCGAATGATATTTTACAGCATAAAACAGATGTATTAATAGGAAGACCCACTCAAAATCATCATAATGAAAATTCAATAAGAATAAGAAAACCTTATGATAAAGATAAAACTTCTCCAATAACAAAGGTAAATATTTTAACCTTAATCTCGGGAGAACAACAAACTCATAATTTTTATGCCGAACACGGATTTATGTATGGAAACACTGATTTAAAAAGACTTTATGCAGAAATATGCGATGTTGAAGAAGAACACGTTACAATGTATGAAACACTTATAGATCCTAATGAAACAATGCTTGAAAAATGGCTAATCCACGAATTTACTGAAGTCTGCAACTATTACAACTGCTATAAAGATGAAACCGATAAAAAACTCAAATTAATATGGGAAGAATTTATGCAGATGGAAATAGGACATCTTAAATATGCTGCCGATACGTTTAAAGAATACGAAAAAAGAGACCCTGAAGAAATAATTGGAACAAATGAAGTTTTACCATGCCACTTTGAAAGTCAGAAAGAATATGTAACTAATATACTGGAAAATGAAGTTGATAAACGCTTGAATAAAAATCAAGATTACACAAAAATAAAGAATTTACCTGAAGACTGGAAAAGCTATAAAGTTCAGGAAACAGTTTCAAAAGACGGTGCTCCGTCAGAACAAGCAATAAGACTTTCCGTTAAATCTATAGGCAGAGATATTGCCTGTGCAGATGAAAAACTGATTAAAAAACAGCCTGAACTACTCGAAAAAGGTTTAGAAGAAAAATCTCAAGCTCCTAATACAGTAGTATCAGATAAATATAAAAAATTTGAGAAACTCCCTCCCTTAGATTTTTTAAAATAAATATATATCATAGTAAAAAAGGAACCTTGTACCTTGCCGGTTCCTTTTTTTGTATATTTTAAATTTTTTATATTAAATAAATTTATGTTATTATAACAATACTTATATTTTTTAGATAATTTAAACTAAAGGTATAATATTGAAAAGAAATTACTATTTAATATTGGTTTTCTTCATAATTCTCTCAATTTGTTACCTGTTTTTCAGAGAAACAATAATTAACAATGAAGATTTAACATTCTTTTGTGAAAGTACTTTAGTTCACGATGTATTACTTCTACCTCCACTAACAAATATATGTATTTTTATTCCGCAAATGATACTTAAAACCCATATACAAGATGCGGTCATACATTTTGGATATATAATAAGATGTATATTCTTATTTATAGTATGTATTTTAATGGTTAAATTATTTATAAAATCTTGTCCCGAAACAAACAATAAAAATTCTGCTTTTATTACCTTTCTGTCTTTTATTATAATTGTATTTTTTATAGGGTACAGTACCGATGTAAATAACTTTATATTTTTTCGTTCTTATGTATGGTTCTTTGAATATATTCTTCCTCTTATATATTGTCTTATACTTTTTCTTATTGAAAGTGAAGATTATGTTAACCGGGAGGAAATAACTAAAGAAAGAATAATTACCAAATCAACACTGTATCTGTTATTTGGGTTCACACATGAATATTTTATCCTTTTTGCCTCTTTCGTTCTTTTTATTTTGTTAATAAAAGATATTATAAACAAAGAATTTAAAAGAAATAAAAGAATAATTCCTTTTTCTGCATTAATAATCGGAACAATTTTCTCTTATATTGTAAAATACAATTTATGGCATAATATAATGATTCCTGAATTACAAAACGGATTAAAAAATATATGCTCATCTTCCTTCTATACAGGAATGATTAATGAATATTTTCAACAATTTATATTAAAAGATATAATTCCAATATCAATATGTATTTTGTTATTTATTTTAATTTGTATTTTATATAAAGAAGATAAACAAAAAAGAAATAAAATCTTATTTGTTTCATCAGCTTTTTTCGTTTCAGTTTTTCTAACCAATTTATGTATATTACCGGCAGACCCTCCTTCATATTATTTTCTTGAAAATAATTCCTTCTTAAGACATTGCGGTATTGCTTTTTTAATAAATATGTATCTGACATTTATTATATTTTTTATGTCAGGATATGTATTCATTAAATTAAAAAATACAAATAAAAAAATATATATAGCTGCTTTAACTTTACTGTTAATATTAATAATTCCAGCAGTAAAATGCATAATATTAATTTATGAAGAAAACAGAGATATAAGACAATTTTTTTACACTACAGAACAATTATTAAACACATACTGGAAACAAAACCGCATAGCTTATATAGCAAAAGAAATGAAGACATTAGGAGGAATTTCTTTAACAAAAAAAGATCCTTTGGGAGTAAAAACAAATTATGGAGATAAAGTCTATAAAAAATCAGATTATATTGTTTATTTTAAATTTGTATATCCGGATGTAAAAGTGCGGGGATACAAAGTCCTTCCCAGGTTTAAAGATGTCATTAATCAAGCAAAAAAAGATGATATAGATTTTGTAAGAGAAACTTCTGATACATTATATTTTAGTACGCTATATTAGTAAAAAATGAAGTTTTTTATTAACTATTGCCATTTTTTTCGTTTTATGTATAATAACTATTGTAGGATATCAGTTAATTATAGGTTATTACTGCACTGGGGACTATAGGAATTGTAATTGGTGATACTACAAAGTAGTGTAAAATAACAAGCGAAAGCCGATTCCATTATGCAATACAGGTTCTTATTTTTGCAGATTAGACTACAAGAGATTTCATGACTGTTTGTAATTTTAATTTTAAGTATTTAAAAGAAAATTCCACTCCGGGCAGCTGGAGACGGGGTTATGAATACCATCAAAAAGAACAGGTAGCCTCTTTTGATGTCGGAAAAACAGGGATTAAAGCAAAGGTAAAAGGAAATTTTAAGTCGTTTTACGATGTAGAACTTAAATTTAAAAAAGCAAGTGTTGAACCATCATGCTCTTGTCCTTTAAAAGAAAAATGGTGCAAACACGCTATTGCCGTTGCATTAAAGGCAATAGACAACCATGTTTATGATGAATTTTTGTACAGAAAATATAAAGTAGAACCTGATTATTCTGATGAAGATACATATATGAATAAAAATCCACAGGGCGGTTATATTTTCCATTTTAATGCAAAAAGAAGACAGAATTTTTTCTCTATTCTTGTTATGGACAGAAGTACCGGAAAAGTAATAAGAGATATCGAAGCTCTTTTAAAAGCAGTTATTGCAGCTCAAAAAGCAGATCCGAATTTTGAACTTAATAATTCACAAAAAGTTGAACTTGCAATTTTTCAGATGCTGCTCAAAAATTCACGTCTGGATAAAAAGGCAGGATGGTATGATATTCCAATAACCAAATTTGATGGTTTTTTCCAATTACTTTCAAAAGCAGATGATGTTATCGACGGTAAATCAAAAAACAAGCTGGTATTTTGTCCTGAAGAATGGAAACTTTCTTTATCCGTCAATTTTTCAATGGTAGGTAATGTCCTTTTGTCTTTATACTGGCAAAGACCTGATAAGGACGATATTATTCCGTTTGAAGAAGTAAGATATTTTTCAAGACAGTTAAAATGGGGAAGATATAAAAATAAAATTTTCCCAATAAATATACAACTTTCAGCACTGCCTCAAAATCTTATAAAATCAACTTTTACTGACGTAAAAGATGCAGAGGGAGCAAAATTTTTATATGAAGAATTACCAAAGTTAAGAAAATTAATTCCCTGTGAAGTGTCTGAAATAATAGATAAATTAACTCTTGAACAAAAACCACCTTTAAATATAGTTAAAATGGGATTAGATTATGATGGTGCACTAAAAGCGGAACTGGAATTTGATTATGACGGAACACGGGTTGCTTATTCAAAATCAGCCTCTAAGAGTCCTTATGTTACAATAAAGAAACCAAAAGAAGATTTACTATACTGGGTAAAGAGAAATATAGCACATGAAGAAAGAGCATACCAAATGCTTTTAGCCTGTAAATTTGCACCAATGCAAACAAACAATCTGGCAATAGAAAAAGAAAATGCTATAGACTTTTACAATTATTACCTTAAACAGGCAGGAGAAGGCTGGGTGTTTGAAGAAAAAGATGATATGTCATTTTTCAAATTATCACCTAAACCTTTTGAATTAATTGCCGATATAGACTTTGCCGCTGACACAACAGACAGTTTTGAAGTATTTCTTTACGGAAAAGTCGGTGAAGAAACAATTTCTTTTGAAGAAATTTATGATTTAATCATTGAAGGCGACAAATACCTAAGAGTTAAAAATTACGGATTTGTTGAAGTTCCGGGTTCTGATATATTTTCACTTTTGAAATCTTTTAATACATTTGATGTTTATAGAAACGAAGAAAACAAATATATTGTAAAAACATTCCGTGCCGGATTACTGTCCGAAATGCAAAATCTTGGATTCAAACTTAAGTTAAGCCGCAAATTTTCAGCCTTCTGGAAACAAATATCAACATTCTCAACAATGGATAATGCACCCCTTCCGAAAGGTATAAATGCAGAACTAAGAGAATATCAATATAAAGGATTCAGCTGGCTGTGGTTTCTATACAAATACGGATTAAACGGCATTCTTGCTGATGATATGGGTTTAGGTAAAACGCTTCAAGCATTAACTCTTATACAAAAAGCAAAAGAAAAAGATAAAAAAGCTCCTACTCTTGTTGTTTGTCCGACTTCTGTTGTATTTAACTGGGAATCGGAAATTCAAAAATTTATTCCTTCTTTAAAATGTTTAAAATTAAGCGGCATTGAACGAAAAGAGCATTTTAAAGAAATACCGAAATATGATGTAATTATCACAAGCTATGCACTTATAAGAAGAGATATAGAAAAACTAAAAAAATATGAATTCAGATATATTATATTAGATGAATCCCAGAATATAAAAAATGCGGAATCAATGACCGCAAAGTCCGTAAAAATGTTAAACGGTAAACATAAACTGGCACTTTCCGGAACTCCTATTGAGAATAAACTTGAAGAATTATGGTCTGTATTTGACTTTTTAATGCCGGGATTTTTATTAAGCGAATCTGAATTCAATTACAGATATGTTACACCGATTGTTGATCGTGGTGAAAAAATTGTAGAAAAACGTTTAAAATCTCAAATATATCCTTTTATTTTGCGTCGAATGAAACGTGATGTTGCAAAGGATTTACCTGATAAAGTGGAAAACATTGCATATTGTGAACTTACTCCGGAACAAAAAGATTTTTATCTTGAAGTTCTTGACTCTACAAAAGAAGAATTATTTAAGTCAATAGCAGAAAATGGCCTTGAAAAGAGCAGGATGTCAATATTCTCAGCACTCTTAAGATTAAGACAGATATGCTGCCATCCACGCTTATATGACAAAGAAGATAAAAAAGGTATTGAAACATCGGGTAAATTTGAACAATTAAAATCCATGTTAGAAGAAATTATTGCTGAAAAACACAGAATATTACTATTCTCACAGTTTGTCGATATGCTTGATATTATTAAAGAATGGCTTATAAAAGAAGGTATAAAACATGAATACTTAACAGGTTCAACGAAAAACAGACAGGAAGTTGTTGAAAGATTTAATAACGATGAATCTATCCCTATCTTTTTAGTCAGTTTAAAAGCCGGCGGAACTGGTTTGAATTTAACGGGAGCAGATTATGTAATACACTATGACCCGTGGTGGAATCCTGCTGTTGAAGATCAGGCTACAGACAGAGCTTATCGTATCGGACAAACAAAGAAAGTATTTGTTTATCGTTTAATTACTAAAAATACGGTTGAAGAAAAAATCCAAAAATTGAAACAGGACAAAAGAAATCTTGTCGATTCGGTAATCTCTGTAGACAGGAACATAGGAAAAACACTAACCTATGCGGATTTACAAGATATATTTACTCTTGACTAACTTTACAATAAAAAAAGAGGCTTATATTAAACCTCTTTTTTAGTTATTTTATCTGATATTTTTACTTTTCGGCAAGAACTTCTTTCAAAGTTCTGAGTGCCGACAAAGTATTAGGAAACCCGACATAAGGCAGACATTGAATAATAGCAGCCGTTATTGTTTCTTTAGAATTTCCGGCTTTTAAATTTCCTTTTATATGACTTTTTAAAGTTAATGTATTACCGGTCGTCACAAGTGCACTCAGCATAAGAAGCTCTCTTGTTTTTAAGTCTAGACCGTCTCTTGTATAAAAATCACCGAAGCAGACTTCTGTTAAAAATTTTGCAACATCATCGCCCATATTATCAGGCAAATCTTTTAATGATTGTTTTATTTCATCACCGTATAAAGGCTGTTGTATTGACTGTCCTTTTATAAAACGTTCTTCTTCTTTAACAGTTATAGTTGATTTTAAAGGCGTTTTAATCCCTCTTTCTTTAAACACTTCATTTAATACTCCGAGAGCATTTAAAGTTTTTGGAAAACCTATAAAAGGGGCAAGTTGATAAATTGCTTCTCTAAGTTCAACAGGATTTGCTTCTACATTTAAAGCAGCGTTAATATGTGCTTTTAACTGCGGCAATGTCTGCTGCACTGCAAGGGAAGTCACTGTTATCATTTCTCTTGTTTTGATATCAAGTTCACCTACAGTAAAAACTTCACCAAAAATATATTTTTGCAGAATTGCAAGCATCTCAGGATCACTGTTTTCAGTTGAAAGAGCTTCACCCTTAAAAAGAGTTCTATAATTTTCTTTACAAATGTCTGTTCTTGTCATATTTTTTTCCTCATTTTTTACTGCTTTTGCTAAAACAAAACTTTGACAAAGCAGTATAGCCAAAAATAATATTAATATTTTTTTAAACATATAACACCTTACTTATATTCTTTATCTGAAACAGGTTCAAGCCATGTTGTCTGATTATCCGGTAAATTCGGCTCTATAGAAATATGAGCAAAATTTTGATCAGGTGCTGCACCATGCCAATGTTTAGCATTAGGAGGAATTTTCACAACATCACCTTTTCTAAGTATTTGTATTTCTTTTCCTTTTTCCTGATATCTTCCTTCACCTGCCGTCACAAGAAGAATTTGTCCGCCAGAATGTTTATGCCAGTTTGTTCTGGCACCCTTATCAAAAGTTACATTTCCGATAGAAGAATTCCATACGGTATCCTTTGTAACAAGCATATTGAGATGTGTGGTACCGGTAAAAAATTTACTGTAAGGATTAATTTCACCCTGTTTAAACGGCTGATTTAACTCATTTGCCATTACATAACCTCCTGTTATTGTTATTACAGCTAATAAAAATAATATTTTTTTCACTATTTGTCCTCCTTAAGATATTTGTTAAAGAAACTTTCAATTTTATCAAAAGGTATTTTTTCAAGGTTATCATATAAATCTACATGATTTGCCCCGGGAACAATAAATAATTCTTTATTCTTTCCTTTTAATTTTTTAAATGCATCTTCGCTAAAATATCTGCTGTGGGCTTTTTCCCCATGTATCATAAGTACAGCATTTCTTATTTCATGACTGTATGCAAGAATAGGCATATTGATTAAAGATAAAGAAGAAGTTGTATTCCAACCGCTATTTGACCCGATTGAACGTTTATGGAATCCTCTTTTAGTCTTATAAAAATCTACATAATCTTTCACAAATTGAGGTTCATCACCGGTAAGCTTATCAGGAAGTCCTTGAGTTTTTGCATAATTTCCGTTTTTAAAATCTTCGGTTCTTTGTTTATTAAGCTGTTCTTTCATTTCATAACGAGCATCTTCACCTATTATATCATTATACCCTTTAGCTGTAACACGTGTCATATCATACATTGTAACGGTAACAGTAGCTTTGATTCTGGTATCAATAGCTGCAGCATTCAAACCGAAACCGCCAAATCCGCAGATTCCGATAATTCCAATCCTTTCCGGATTAACGTTTTTTTGATTACTTAAAAAATCAACTGCAGCACTAAAATCCTCGGTATTAATATCAGGCGAAGCAACATTTCTGGGCTTTCCACCGCTTTCGCCTGTATATGACGGGTCAAAAGCCAGAGCAACAAATCCTTTTTCTGCCATTGTTTGTGCATATCTTCCTGAAACCTGTTCCTTAACAGCACCAAACGGCCCGCTTACTGCAACTGCCGGTAATTTCTTTTCGGATTTTTTCTTTGGAGTATATAAGTCACCCACAAGTTTTATTCCGTAGCGGTTTTTAAAACTTACTTTTTCTACATTAACTTTATTGCTTTTTTTAAATGTTTTATCCCATTCATTTATTTTTCCTGTTGCCATTGTTGAACCTCCTGTTAACATTATAAATGTGATAATAAAAATCAATAATTTGTTCATAAATCAACTCCGTTTTTTCATTGTGCAGAAATTCTTTATTTATTATTAATTTATAGTTTAAAATCCGGTGGTTTTAACCGGTTTATATATCTTTAATAGCTGTGGTTGCACTGGAATATTTAATCTTCGAATTTTTATTAAAGCAGATTGATTTTTTATTTTATAATCGGATTTTCCACAATAATATCAGAGCTATTCAAAGTGCATTATTCAAAACTTTTTGATTTGTACTAATATAATATTCTTATAATTTATTTATAATTAATCTAATATTTAACTATATACATCCTTAATTATATTATTACCTATTTTTTAAAAATAGCAAATACTTATATTCTATACGCAAATATGCTCAAAAGGCATAATATATCATTATAAGAATTGATATAATAAAATAGAATAAAACAAAGGAAAAATATGAAAAAAATTATTATTTGTTTACTGTTTATATGGTATAGTACAGGGTTTATCTGCCTTTGTTATGCCCAAACAGTAGTATATAATACCAAAACACAAAAATATCACCAATTAAAATGCAGATGGGCAGCAAAGTGCAGTGCAAACTGCATTAAAATTGAAAAGAAAGAAGCAATAAAAAGAGGCGGCATTCCCTGTAAAGTATGCGGAGGATAATAATTTTAAAAGAAATTAGCCTCTTTATATTTTCTGTATTCGGATATTTTAGCATAAAAATCAGGCCACCATACTCTAATTAATCCATCTATTATTCCGACATCGTCATAATACGCTATACCATCCATACCACGGGGGTTTATATATCTGGTATTAAAGGTATCATTCATCATTGGAGTCATAGCAGTTCCTCTTAGAGCTATTCTTGTACTTTCAGTTTTTAATGTATTAAGCCTCTGAACCAGATTCCCTTTTTGTATTTGATGAAACAAATCAAGTTCCAGTCTTTCAATTCTATCGACAGTATTATCATTACAGAATGAATTACCGTAAACTCTTTTTTCTATTGTCTTAAGATATCTATATTGCTGTGGAGACAAATTAACCAGTCTTGGATTATCGGCCGTATTTTCTATTTCAAAACCGCAAACTCTAAAAGACATAAGCAGAAAAAATGTCAAACAGACACAAAACTTTTTAGGCAGATTTGCCATAACACACTTCCCGTAAACTGAAGAACACTTTTCAGATTCTGAACATAGCCAATCTAATAATTTATAATATTAGTTGTTTGTATATATTCTTTTTCAGTTTACGTTTTTTTAAGACCGATTTAATCAGCCGGAAGTATATAGCTAAGCGAATATAATATAATATAATGTCACAGCTTACTCTATGGTAATTGAGTTTAATCCACCTTCATTTATTTCAAAAATTAATTCTCCGGCAGCTAAATTATTTGTATTCGGAAAAACAACAGCCGAGTAAAAACCTCTGGATTGATAATAGCGAATAATTTTTTTTCTTAAATCGGCAATACTTTCTGAAGTTGCGGTTTTATTAAGTGCATAAGATACTACACGTAAAAGTTCACTTGAAGGAATAGATTTATTATTAACAAAAGTAATTGATTTAATTTTTGCAGAAACAGGAACATTCTGATTTTTTTCTATTCTTCTGTTTGTATTTACAATTGCACTTTTTTCTCTTGCTCTTGTTTCAAGTTCATGTATTCTTAAATCTCTCATATACTGGCTGTTAATTGCCCCGGGATCATACCCGCCTATTGCAGATGCAACAGAAACATTTTCAAACATTAAGAATGCACATAATAATAAAAAAACTTTTTTCATAAATAACCTCACAAATATAATCCAGTATCGCAACCTGCTGCCGACTATCGTATTTTTTCTTCGGACAAACTTTATTAGATTATATCATAAATAATAATTTCTTTTTTTTTCAAGTATTTATTCAAAATCATCCAAATCGTTTATTTTGCTTGAAAGAATTATATTTATGATATAATCTATCTGTAATAAGATAGGTATTCTATCAATTAGGGCATGTGAGTATCAATTAAGTAGAAAAGGTGAAAAGATGACAGTTACAATTGAAAAATTAGACAATAATGAAGTAAAATTAAATATAGAAATAGAACCATCAATTACTTCATGGGAATATGATAAAGCGTGTAAAAAGCTTGCCCAGAGAGTAAATGTTCCCGGGTTTAGACAGGGTAAAGCTCCAAAACCGATTATAGAAAAGTATGTAGGAATTGCAGCATTACAAAGAGAAGTACTTCAAAGCTTACTTCCTACAATTTTTGAATCTGCGATAACAGAAAATAATTTTGATATAGTTAATACTCCAAATGTAGAGTCTTATGAATTTGCTGATGATAAAACTTTAAAAGTAGTTGCGAAACTGGAACTAAAACCTGAAGTTAATCTTTGTGAATATAAAGGAATTGAAGTTAACGTTGAAGAATTTAAAAGCGAAAATGATGTAGTAGATAAAGAGCTAAAAATTCTTCAAGATAGATTTGCCACATTAAACGATATAACAGACAGAAAAACATTAAATACGGATATTGTAAATATTGATTTTAACGGTTATGTTGACGGAGAAGAAATTAAAGGCGGCAGTGCAAAAGGATATATTCTTGATCTTGCACATTCTAATTTTATACCGGGTTTTGCCGAACAACTTGTTGACAAACCAATCGGTGAAGAATTTAAAATTAATGTTAAATTTCCTGACGAATATCACGATGAAAAATTAAAAGGCAAAGATGCTGAATTTAATATTAAAATTAATTCCATAAAAGAAAAGGTATTGCCGGAATTAAATGATGATCTGGCAAAAAGAGTCAATCCCAAATTTACTACTCTTGAAGCATTAAAAGAAGATATTCAAAAGTACGTTGACAATAATGCAAAACTTGAAAATAACAAAAGAACAGCTGAAAAAATATTCGATTATTTATTTGAAAAAATAGATATAAATATTCAAGATTCAATGATAAACAGAGAAATTCAAGCTTTAATGGGTGAATTCAAGCAAAGAGTTAACATGCAAGGCGGCGATTTTGATAAAATGCTTGAAAAAGAAGGACATCAAAAAGTATATGATCAATTGAAAGAAGAAGCTGTTAAAAGAATCAAAACATCTTTAATTATCGGAAAAATTGCACAAACTGAAAAAATTTCAGTTACGACTGAAGATGTTCAGGCAAAAATAGGTGACCTGGCACGTATTTATCGTACTACAGCAGAAAACATAATTGCTGAAATTCGTAAAAATACAAATTTATTACATTCAATTAACCAGCAGGTCATTACTGAAAAAGTAACAAAAATGTTAGTTGATAATGCAAAAGTAAACTATACAAATAAAGAATAATTAACACATTTAGAAAGGGAAAAATATGAGTTTTGTACCCGTAGTTATAGAACAATCAAGCAGAGGCGAAAGATCCTTTGATATTTTTTCAAGATTATTAAGGGAAAGAATTATATTCTTAGGAACCCCGATTGATGATATGGTTGCAAATTTAATAGTTGCACAGCTGCTGCTTTTAGACAGCGAAAATCCGGAAAAGGATATTATGTTATATATCAATTCACCCGGAGGCAGTGTAACGGCAGGATTTGCAATATATGATACAATGCAGCATATAAGAGCTGATGTTTCGACTATTTGTCTTGGGCAGGCTGCATCAATGGGTGCATTTTTACTTTCTTCGGGTACTCCCGGGAAAAGAATGGCTCTGCCGCATTCAAGAGTACTTATTCACCAGCCTTTAGGTGGTGCTCAAGGGCAGGCTACAGATATTGAAATTCAAGCTGCTGAAATTGTAAGAATTAAAAAATCATTAAATGAAATTTTGGCAAAAAATACAGGTCAGTCAATTAAAAAAATAGAAAAAGATACAGACAGAGACTACATTATGACACCGGAAGAGGCTTTAGAATACGGTATGATAGATAAAGTAGTTACTGTAAACAATCAACCAAAACCAAGTCAGGAGATATAATTAATGGCAACTCATGATGACAGTCGTTTAAAATGTTCATTTTGCGGAAAAACACAAGAACAGGTTAAAAAACTTATAGCCGGTCCAGATGTGTATATCTGTGACGAATGTGTTGAATTATGCAATGAAATTTTAGACGAAGAGTTTCTTGAAAATAAAGAAAAGACAGAAGATACCGAAATAAAAGAGGCTGATATTACAAAAGTACCGAAACCGCATGAAATAAAAAAATATCTTGACGAATATATTATCGGACAGGATGATGCAAAAAAAGTACTATCAGTTGCTGTATATAACCACTATAAGAGAATTGCCCATAATGCATCTTCAGATGAGAAACAGGTTGAAATTCAAAAAAGCAATATTTTACTTGTAGGTCCTACAGGAAGCGGAAAGACATTACTTGCCCAAACTCTGGCAAAAATGCTGGACGTGCCATTCGCTATTGCTGATGCAACAACATTAACAGAAGCAGGATATGTCGGAGATGATGTAGAAAACATTCTTTTAAGACTATATCAAAATGCTGATTTTGATGCCCAAAAAGCAGAAAGAGGCATTATTTATATAGACGAAATTGATAAAATATCAAGAAAATCAGAAAATACAAGTATAACAAGGGATGTTTCTGGCGAAGGTGTTCAGCAGGCACTTTTAAAAATGATAGAAGGAACCATTGCTAATGTTCCTCCGCAGGGCGGAAGAAAACATCCGCATCAGGAATTCATACAAATTAACACCGCTAATATCTTATTTATTGTAGGCGGAGCATTTGTCGGATTGGATAAAATTGTTGAAAGACGTGCTGGTGATTCAGTTACTGTTGGTTTCGGAGCCGGAAACGCTAAAACTCAAGCTGAAAAAGAAATAGAAGCAGCTAAAATGCTTAAGAAATTACAACCTGAGGACTTATTAAAATTCGGATTGATTCCTGAATTTATAGGAAGAGTTCCTGTTTATGCAGTATTAGATCCTTTAGATGAAGACACTTTAAAAAACATTTTAACCCAACCAAAAAATGCTTTATTAAAACAGTATCAATGTTTATTAGGTATGGATGGTGTTGAATTAAAATTTGAACCAGAAGCAGTTGACCTTATTGCAAAAGAAGCAATTAAACGAAAAACCGGTGCAAGAGCTTTACGTTCTATTGTTGAAGAAATAATGCTTGATATAATGTATGAAATTCCTGAACAAGAAGACATTAAAGAATTCATTGTTACCGCTGATATGGTTAACCGGAAAAATGATGGAAAAGCTGAATTAATAAAGCTTCCAACAAAAAATGATGAAACAAAAGAAAAAGACATTGTTCCGGATTTAAAAACAAATGAAGAAATAGCATAAATAAGCAAATAAGAAAACCGCAAAATGCGGTTTTTTTATTTATTCTGCAATTTTACAAACATCAACCCAGTTTTTTGCTTTAGAATACTTTTCAAGTTCATCAATAGTAAACTCTATAGCACTGTTAGCACTTCCGCATGCCGGAAAAACCGTATTAAATCGTTTTAAAGAATTATCGAGGAAGACATCTATTCCGTCTTTTATACCAAACGGACAAACACCTCCTACTTTATGACCGGTCATATTTTCAACTTCTTCATAAGGAATCATCTTTGCTTTTGTATGGAAATATGATTTATATTTTGAATTATCAATTTTAGCATCACCTGCCGTTACTATAAGAACTGGTTTATCCTGCACTATAAAAGAAAGTGTTTTAGCTATTCTTTTCCCTTCACAGTTTAATGCTTTAGCAGCAAGTTCAACTGTTGCACTTGAGACATCAAGTTCCATAATTCTGTTATCTATTTTGTATTGTTTAAAATATTCTCTTACTTTTTCAATTGACATGATTTGTTTTCCTCTTATTATATTTTAGCAAAAAGTTATGATAAAGATTTTTATTTATTTATAACTAATTCCATATATCCGGAGTAGCCAGTGCCAGTGCCGTAATATTTTTATAACCTTCCTTTTTTAATAATTTTATAATTTCATTAAACGTAGCCCCGGTTGAAGTTATATCATCAATAATCAATAAAGGCGTATTTTTATCAATTTTTCTGTCTTTATTTATTATAAAAGCATCTTTAAGGTTTTTCTCTCTTTCTTTTTTATGAAGATTATATTGTTTTTTTGTATCTTTAATTCTAATCAAAAATTTTTTATCCGATATATACTTTGTAAGTTCAGAAAAACTATCAGCAGTTAAATCCATATGATTATATTTTCTTTCTTTTAACCTTGTTTTATGAATAGGAACAGGCAGAATTAAAAATTTATCATCTGTTTTAACATTTTGCCAGTATTCATACATTAACCTGGACATAACTGCTGAAAGATTTTTCTTTCTCTTGTACTTTAAAGCCTTTATTAAATCTTTTACAATTCCGTCATATATTGTACATGCATATATATTGCAGCCTTCTTCTTTTCTTAATACTCCGTATGGCATGAATCTTATTTTTTTATAGCATTTTGAACATAAGAGACTATCATCTTTTGTGGATTTACAAAAATAACAATATTTTATATATATAAGGTCGAGTAGTTTTTCAAAAATCTTTATCATATAATACAAATTATATTAGATAAAAGAGTAAAAGAGATAAATAGAAATGAATTTTTTACATATGTTTTTTAGTTCAGTATTAATGATTTTATTAATCAGTTTACTAATACTTATACATGAAGCCGGACACTTTCTTGCAGCAAAATTAACAGGAATAAGAGTAGATAAATTCGGGTTTGGACTGCCGGTAGGACCAACACTTTTCTCAAAGAAGTTCGGTGATACAGAAGTTCTTGTGCATGCCTGTTTACTTGGCGGATATGTTTCATTTCCTGACGATGAAGAAGACTGTGATTTGCCAAAAGATTCACCGTTAAGGTATTCAAATAAAACAGTAGGACAAAGAGCTCTTGTTATTTCAGCAGGGGTTATATTTAATGTAATACTTGCTTATTTCTTAATATTTTTTACCGGATTAATCTGGAAACACCTTCCCGACAATAAATTTACCGTTTATTTTGAAAAATTTGCTCCTTCCGCCGTTGAATCAATTAAAGTATCAGGTATACAAAAAGGAGATATTATCTATTCAATAAACGGAATGAAAATAGATTACCCTGTTGCCATAAATAAATTTTTCACTATATCAAAAGAATTTGACGGATTTGTAGATGAGAATATATACCTTTCAAAACTTGAAGAATTAAAAAAATTAAATCCGGATATAAAGGAAAACACAAGACTTAAAGCAGGAACATCCGTTATTCTCCCCACCTTTACAGATGAAGAACCTGTTAAATTAACTTTTGATAACATTATAGGCTTAGAAAAATACAAATCAGATGAAATCGCACTCACTGATTTTCAAAGAGATTTAAGAGATAAAATAAACTACGGTAAAACATACACGCTTGAAACAGATGCTTCCCTTAATGATATTGCAATGGCAGTATCAGATACAAAAAAACCTCTCTCTATAGTGGTTAAAAGAAATAAAGAAAAAATTCAGCTTCCTGTTGTTTATACCGGTAAAGACGGCATGATGGGAATCGAACAAAGCTACAGTGAAAATTATACCGAAACGAAAACATTAAAACAGCTGATTCCTGCCGTTATTCATTATGTGAATTATAATATGGGATTTATGGTATACAGTTTAGGGAAATTATTTACCGGGAAAATACCTATGAGCGAAATGAACGGTATTATTGCGATAACAAAAATAGGTTCAGAACTGATTGCATATAAAGGAATATTTCAAGGTTTACTGTTAACAGCCATGATTTCATTAAATCTAGCAATAATTAATATTTTACCTATTCCGGCATTAGACGGCGGTCATTTATTTTTCTTACTAATTGAGAAAATCACCGGTAAACCTGTAAGTAAAAAATTTGTTGAAATATTAAGTAATTTCTTCTTTTATCTATTAATTGCTTTAATGGTATTAATACTGTATAACGATATATTTGCTTGGGTTACGGGAAAAATATAATTACTTCAAAGAAGGAAATTTATGCCGCAAAAAATATTATTTATAATTGACGAGATAGAATTAAAATATTTTGAATTTAATGACTTAGTTACTGACTTTTGGCTTATAAATGAGTTTTTAAAAAAAGATTATAAAGTTAATGTTGCCGTAAAAAATGATTTGTTTATTGAAAATTCAAAAGGGTTTGTTTTTTCATACAATTCATACATAAAAGACAATAATATTTTTTATGACAAAACCAGAATAAAAAATCAAATAAATGATTTTGATGTGGTTTTTTTCCGTCCCGACCCTCCTGTTGACATAAATTATATTAATGCTTGCTATGTATTTAATTTTGTTGATAAAGAAAAAACCTTATTAATAAATAATCCTAATGCCGTAAAAGATTTTAACGAAAAACTTCATATTAATTTGTTTCCAGAATATACTCCCGAAAACATAGTAACCTCATCAACAGAATTAATACTGGACTTTACAGAAAGGAAACAAGAAGCAATTTTAAAACCACTAAACAGATGTTTCGGAAATGGAGTGTATTATTTAAATAAAAATGATAAAAATCTCCTTTCTATAATAAACTCTATGACTCAAGACGGAAAGACAAATGTTATGGTTCAGGAATACCTTAGCGGTGCGAAGTACGGAGATAAAAGAGTTTTAATAATAGGAGAAACTGTTTTTAATGAATGTATTCAAAAGCTGCCTGGAGACCATAATTTTAAATTTTCAATACATCAGGATAAATATTTCAAAGATGCCAGGTTAAGTGAAAGAGAAAAAATTATTGCACAAAATATAGCCTCGGAATTGACATCAAAAGGATTATATCTTACCGGACTTGATATGATTGATGAAAAAGTAATAGAAATAAATATAACAAGTCCTTGTTATTTTATACGTGAAATTAACCACCACTACGGAATTCATTTTGAAGATAAAATAATGGCTTGTTTGGAGCAAATGATAAAAAAACATTTTCTGAAAGAAAGGGCATATGCTTTTAAGAAATAATAAAATAGAAAAACAATTAACAAAAAATGCACTGACAGCTATTTTTTATTCGGGATGTAAACAAGAACAAAAAATAGGTATTGAAACCGAAAAATTACTTGTATATAAAGATAGTTTTAAAGCAGTTAAATATGAAGATGTTATAAAAGTTTTATCTTTTTTTGATGAAAAAAAGTGGGTAAGGATATACGAAAACAACAATCTTGTAGGACTAAAAGGTGAAATAGGAATGATATCATTAGAACCCGGCAGCCAAGTTGAATTAAGTCTTCTGCCTTATGAGAATCTAGATGATATTACACAAAAACTATCAAAATTTTATGATGAACTTTCTATATATTCTGAAAAAATAAATGCAGTTGTATTAAACAGCGGAATTCAACCTGTTTCAACTTTTAATGACATTAATATTATTCCTAAAAAACGATATGATTTTATGACAAAATATCTTCCTCTCAAACAATTAACCCCGTTTGTAATGATGAGAGAAACCGCCGGAATCCAGGCTAATTTTGATTACAAAAATGAAGAAGAAGCAATAAAAAAATTATCTGCTGCTTTAAAAATGAGTCCGTTTATAAGTTCAATATATGCAAATTCACCTGTAAGAAACTCTGGCCTTACAGGATATAAATCATACAGAGCAAATTCCTGGCTGAATGTTGATGAGGAAAGATGCGGTTATATAAGTAAAAAATTGTTTGATAAAAATTTAAACTTTACTTTTAATGACTATACAGAAGTCTTGTTAGATGTTCCGATGATATTTATACAAAGAGGAAATGAATTTTACGGAACAGTTCAAACATTCAGGGAATTTATGCAAAACGGATATATGGGGTTAAGTGCACAATTATCCGATTGGGAAAATCATATCAGCTTGTATTTTCCTGATGTAAGATTAAAAAGCTATGTGGAAATACGAAACCATGATGCTCAAAATGCATTAATGACTTTTTCAGTTCCCGCTTTCTGGAAAGGAATTATGTATAACGATTGTGCATTAACAGAAGTAGAAAATATTTTAAATAAATATACTTATGAAGATTTTATAATGCTGCGAAAAGAAACTCCTGTATACGGTATTAATACAAAACTCGGTAACATTCCCGTTATTGATTTTATTAAAGAATTTTTTGACATTTCATATTCAAGTCTTAAAGAAAATAATAAACAAGAAGAGAAATATTTAGATATTGTATATGAATATATTTCACAAAAAAGAGTACCTGCAGACAGTTTAATTGACGAATTTAACAGGAAAATCAGCTAATTAATATCAACAACACTCACTCCGTCGCCGCCTTCAGCGTTTTCACCGGGACGAAATTTTGCCACATAAGGCGAATGCATTAAGTATTCTCTTATCACCTGTTTTAAAGCCCCGCTGCCATGTCCGTGAATAATATAAACAGGACTTAGATTAACAAGACTTGCTTTATCCAGGTACTTTTCTACTTCATCAAGAGCTTCTTCACACCTGTATCCTCGTATATCAAGAGTTTGAGACATAGAATACTTTTCCAGTTTAAAGTCAGGT
Organism: Candidatus Gastranaerophilales bacterium; assembly: GCA_944325525.1. Classification (GTDB taxonomy): domain Bacteria; phylum Cyanobacteriota; class Vampirovibrionia; order Gastranaerophilales; family Gastranaerophilaceae; genus Avigastranaerophilus. The sequence goes on along the minus strand of CALVAK010000010.1, from coordinate 59,025 downwards.
TTTATAGATATACCTCTTATTTTCTTTTCTTTTTTTATTAATGATTTATTCAAAACAGCTAATTTTGACTTCTTAACTTTTGTCTTCAAAAGTCCCATCTGTATTTGTACATTGTTATTTTTATCCGGAAGGGAAAGGAGAACAACCTCCTGATTTAAATCAATAATCATAACTTTTTCCCCGGGCTTAGCCGTTTGCCAATCAATTGGAGTATATTTTTGTGCAATTTCATTTTCATCTTTATTAAATTCAGAACGCATATTTGATTCAATATCAGCAAGTCTATGGAAACTGCGGCGTGCAATTTTTTCTGATTTTTCTTCTCTCATTTGTTTTAATATATCTTTAATTTCTTCACGTGCTTCTTCAAGAGAAGTTTCGTATTTCTTTTTATAGACATATATATTTTTCTTTTTATCTTTCTTTATTTCAGAAAGTTTATCATTCAAACTTTGCTCCAAACGTTTTACGTTTTCTTCTTTTTCAGCAATTACTTTTTTTGAGTCAGATAATTCCTGCTGCGTTTTTTGAAGTTCTTCCAAAACTTTTGCGGTTGAATCTTTCTGATTAAAATAAATTTCACGTGCGGTATTAATAATTTCTTCTTTTAACCCCAGATTCTTACCTATTGCAATAGCATTGCTGGCTCCGGGAAGCCCAATTAAAAGTTTATAAACCGGTTTCAATGTATTTATATCAAATTCTACGGAAGCATTTATAAAACCATGTTTCAGATATGCAAGAGATTTTAATTCCCCGTAGTGAGTTGTAGCAATAGTAAAAGCACCTTTTGCCTGTAAGAATTCCAGTATTGCCTGAGCAAGAGAAGCACCCTCTTTTGGGTCAGTTCCTGCTGCTATTTCATCAAGTAATACCAGCGTTTCATCGTCTGCATGATTTATAATATTCACTATATTTGTCATATGAGAAGAAAAAGTAGAAAGATTTTGCACTATACTCTGTTCATCACCTATATCAGCATAAACTTTTTTAAACGGGTATATTTCTGCCTTATAGCAAGGCACATGCAAACCTGCTTTAGTCATTAAAGTACATAACCCTGCTGTTTTTAAGACGACTGTTTTTCCGCCCGTATTTGACCCTGTTATTATCATGCAGTTTTTATCTGAGTCAATATAAAAATCATTTTCTACTATATCTTTTTTTGACTTTATTAAAATCGGATTTTTCATAAATTTTAAATTTATAAGTTTTTTATCCAAAACTTTTGCCGCAACACCATCTATAGCCGCAGAATATTTAGCCTTAGCAAAAATAAAATCTAATTCAACAAGCTGTTTATTAGCTGCCGTTATTTCATCACAGCAAGAACCTATTTCATTTGACAGTTTTTTTAAAATCTTCTCTATTTCAATTTTTATTTCAGCTTCCGTTTGTCTTATTTTATTATTCAAACCAACAAGAATTTCAGGTTCAATAAAAAATGTTTGATTACTTTGAGAAACATCATGAACAATACCGGACACTTTATTTTTGCACTCCGCTTTGACCTGAAATACAGTTCTTCCATCACGCTGGGTATAAATAGTATCTTGCAGATTAGAAGTAAAATCAGAATTCTGCAGTAAAGAAGCTACGCATGTTTTAACATTAATATTGGTATCCCTCAGGGTCTGATACAATTTCTTTAATTCTGAAGATGCATCTTCCTTTACCGTTAAAGCCGGAGTAAAAGTATTAAAAATTTTATCTTCAAGCTCTTTATTATTAAAAAGCGATTTTTTCATTTCCGATAGTTCAAAGTATTCTGAAGATAGTCCATCAAGAAAATTTTTCATTAACCTTGAAGTCCTCAATGTATGAGCGATATCAATAATTTCTTCTATATCCAGTCTTATTTTTTTTCTTGCATCTTCAAGACTCTTTTCAATATCATAAACATTTTCAAGCGGTATATTTAAAGCATTATTTATTATCATTCTTGCCTGCGACGTCAAGTTAAGTTCATGTTTTATAATATCAGTGTTATCAAACACCACCGCATTTAAACATCTTTCACGACCTAATATACTGACAGAGTACTCACTCAAATATGTGAGTACTTTATCAAACTCTAGAACTTTTAACGATTTTTCCTGCATAGTTTAATTATAGCCGAAATAAAAATGGTAACAAAGTTTTGAATTTTCGACTCGATTGTTTTCACTTAACAGAAAAAAACGTAGAAGAAAAGAAAAATTTTGTTTAATATGCCGGGGAATATTAAAATTGAAAATTGAGAATTGGGAGAATGGATTTCTATACGAACAGAGTTTGGATAGCGGACAAAACGAGCCAAAAATTAAGAAGGCAAGACCCTGAAAGCGAGGAAAAAAACCAAGACAACCTTAAGAACTTGCGAAGAGCAAGACGGGCAAGGTAAATTTTTTAATACAATACTAGAGAATTTTTGCAATAAAAAACAGGAACACAAATGCGTTCCTGTTTTATGTGTAAAACTATTTATATCACACTATTTTTTAGCAAGAACTTTGCCATCAACAATATCTTTAAATTTCTTACCGGCAGTAAATACAGGAGCTGTTTTAGCAGCGATTTTAATTGTAGCACCTGTTTGAGGATTACGACCTGTTCTTGCTGCTCTTTTTCTTGCTTCAAAAGTACCAAAACCAACTAAAGTAACCTTTTTGCCTTTGGCAACTGTTTTTTCTATTGTAGACATAATGCTATTAATGATTTCAGCAGCATCTTTTTGAGTAACTTTTGCTTTTTTTGAAACTTCTTGTACTAATTCTTCTTTATTCATGGTATAAACCCCTTTCTTTTATATTATCATCTTTATTATATCTATTTTTCAGAACTAGTCAATAGCTAAATTTCAATACAGTTATATTATTGAGGTTATACTTATTTATTTTTCATCGTTGGAAAGGCAATAACGTCACGAATCGTAGCTGAATTTGTTAATAACATTACGAGTCTGTCAATTCCCATTCCCATTCCTCCTGTCGGTGGCATTCCATACTCAAGAGCATTAATGAAATCCTCATCAATTTCCATTGCTTCTTCATCACCTTGAGCTTTTTGCAGTGCCTGAGCTTCAAATCTGTTACGCTGATCAATAGGATCAGTTAACTCGGAAAATGCATTAGCAATTTCCCAGCCATTAACTCGTGTTTCAAAACGCTCTGTCAAACGAGGATTGTTTCTATGTACTTTTGCTAAAGGCGAGATTTCCTTAGGATAATCTATAATATGCACAGGCTGAATTAAATGAGGTTCAACTTTTTCTTCAAACACCAGATCAATTACTTTTCCCCAGGAATCACAATCTTCTGCCTGAACATTTATACTTGAAGCCAATTTAACAGCTTCTTCGAGATTATTGCAGGCCATAAAGTTTTTTCCTGTATATTCTTCAATAGCACCAATCATTGTTTTTCTGTCCCATGGCGGAGTCAGGTCTATTTCATTCTCGCCGTATTTAATCTTAGTTGTTCCTAAAACTTCTTTTGCAACATAAGCAACCATATTTTCAGTCAGTTCCATCATATCGTTATAATCTGCATAAGCCTGATAAAGCTCAATCATGGTAAATTCAGGATTATGACGTGTATCAATGCCTTCATTTCTGAAACATTTTCCTATTTCATAAACTCTTTCGGAAACACCTCCGACTATCAATCGTTTTAAATACAACTCAAGAGCTATTCTCATTGTCATATCCATATCAAGTGCATTATGATGAGTTGTAAACGGTCTTGCATTAGCACCAGAAGCAACTGTTTGCAATATAGGAGTGTCAACTTCAAGATACCCTCTTTTAGCAAGAAATTCTCTTATTTTTTGTATAATTAAACTTCTTATTCTAAAAGTTTCTCTTGTTTCCTCATTAATTATTAAATCAACATAACGTTGTCTGTATTTAGTTTCTACATCTGTTAACCCGTGAAATTTTTCAGGCAGAGGTTTTAGTGATTTTGTAAGCACTTCAAAATCAACAGCCTTAATACTCAATTCCCCTCTTGGAGTTCTTCTTATATCACCGGTAAAACCCATAATATCACCGATATCAACAAGTTTTAACAACTTAATTTTTTCAGAATCAATATTTTGTTTATGTGAGAATATTTGAATTTTACCTGTATCATCCATTAAATCAATAAACATTCCGGAATTTCTTATTGCCATAACACGACCGGCAACACTGTAAGTATCAGTTGTTTCTTCTCCGGAGGCAAGATCTTTATATTTTTCCTGAAGCTCTTTTGCAGAAGCAGTTTTGTTATACTTATAAGGATAAGGATTAATCCCTTTTTCTCTTAATTCCTGAGCTTTATGAATTCTTCCTTCTCTTATTGTATCAATTGACGATGTCGATTCTTTTATATTTGTCTCTTGCATTTTACCTCCGATGTTCAAATTCCTTTTTATCCAATTAGATTCTAACATTAACATTTTTTTATGTCATGAATAAAACACATTGATAATATCGAAAGTTAAATTTATTTTTTTATGATAAAATTTACAGTATAAACATTAATACAAAAAGAAGGAGCAATATATGAAAGAACTTTCTTCACTTCAAATCGAAAGATTAAAATATCAGCCGAAATTACCTTCATCGCTGGCAGGTGGAATTAACAGCCTGAAACTTACTGAAGGCAATAAAACAGAATGTGTTAAAGACGCTGAGCAAATTAAAAAATTATTTGAAAACACATACGGGAAACCCGTTGTTACTTTTGAAACATCAAATACCACAGAATCAGCACCTGAAAGAAATATCGGAGTTATATTATCAGGCGGACAAGCCCCCGGCGGTCATAATGTTATTGCAGGATTATATGATGCATTAAAACAATCCAATCCAAACAATAAACTATTCGGATTTCTCGGCGGACCATCAGGGGTAATTGATGGTAAATATATAGAATTTTCCGACGAATTAATTAATGCATACAGAAATACCGGCGGTTTTGATATTATCGGCTCGGGAAGAACAAAATTAGAAACAGAAGAACAATTTGAGAAAGCACTCGATAACTGCAAAAAATTAAACATTTCCGGCATTGTTATTATAGGCGGAGATGATTCAAATACAAATGCCGCAATGCTTGCAGAATGGTTTGTTAAAAACAATGCAAATATTCAGGTTATCGGCTGTCCTAAAACTATAGACGGTGATTTAAAAAATGATCAAATTGAAATATCTTTCGGTTTTGACACTGCAACAAAAACTTATGCAGAATTAATCGGAAATATATTAAGAGATGCTAATTCCGCAAAAAAATACTGGCATTTTATCAAATTAATGGGAAGAAGTGCAACACACGTAGGATTAGAAGTCGCCCTTCAAACTCAGCCTAACATAACATTAATATCCGAAGAAGTTGAAGCAAAAAATATGTCATTAAAACAAATCGTAGACTATATGACAGATATTATTGTAAAACGTGCCAATGAAGGTAAAAACTTCGGAGTTGCTTTAATTCCGGAAGGTTTAATAGAGTTTATTCCCGAAATGAAAACAATGATAGCTAATCTTAATGATGTTATGTCTACGCTTGAGCAGGATGCTTCATATAACAAATTAACCGTTCCGGCTGACAGATTTAATTTCATAGAAAGCAGAATGGAAAAAGAAAATGCTGAAGTTTTTGAATCTCTTCCTGTATTAATAAAAGCTCAATTGTTAATGGATAGAGATCCTCACGGAAACGTTCAGGTATCAAAAATAGAAACAGAAAAATTATTAATAGAAATGATAAAAGTTAGACTTGAAGAAATAAAAGCACAAGGTGAATTTATGGGCAAATTCTCTGACCAGTGTCATTTCTTCGGTTATGAAGGTAGATGTGCATTCCCGTCAAATTTTGATGCGGATTATTGCTATTCTCTAGGTTATAATGCATTTGCACTTATGAAATTCGGACTAACCGGTTATTTATCTTCGGTTAAAAATCTCTCTGCTCCGGCACAAGAATGGATTGCAGGCGGTGTTCCTTTAACAATGATGATGAATATGGAAAAACGCCACGGTCAATTCAAACCGGTTATAAAGAAAGCTCTTGTTGATTTAAATGGCCCGGCATTTAAAATTCTTGAAGAAAACAGACAAAAGTGGGCAATGGAAGATAAATATATATTCCCGGGTTCTATACAGTATTTCGGACCTTCAAATGTTTGTGATATAACAACAGAAACATTAAGGCTTGAAAATGCGGCAAAACGCACCATTGCTGCCGTTTAAGAATTAATTTTATCAAAAATATAAAACCGCCTTACATAAGGCGGTTTTTTGATGCCAAACCAATTCAGTACCGCAACATTTTCAATATACCACTAACAAAAAATTCACTCACAATTCAGTCTTATCATAAATTTTTTCCTCAGACAATTTCAGTCTGAGACTTTACAACTTAACTAAAACCTCAGTCAAACAATGCTTTGATTTAGTTTTAATTAACAAAATCACGAAAACCAATATATAATCACTCTTTCATCACTGCTTATTTTAATCATATATTGGATTTAAGCCTGCAAAATTAATATCCAAAAAAATTTTTATCAGCTTTAATTGTATTATGTCTGCCGTCTACAGCAAAAATAGTTCTATCTTTTCCTATTTCGTTAGGTTCTTTGAAACTATTTATATCAACTTCAATAATACAATCTGAATTTCCGAGATATCTTGTATTAACATAATTGCATTCATTTTCATATTTGATTATTGATACTAGTATTCCGTCATATCTTACGATTGTAGGTTTATTTACAAAATCTTCAAGTCTGTATTTTTTTATCTCACTCTTTGTAAATTTATATGTTTTATATTTATTTAAATTTAAATAATAGCTTTTTTTAACGGGATATCTTAACATTAGCGTATTTGCAAGTTTTTCTGCACTATCATAAGAATTTTCTTCATTTATGCTTATTATTAGTAATAATGAATCGTACATTCTTCCCAACAATTCTTTATATTGCGATTCTTTACTTTTCTGAGCAGAACTCATATTATCTAATGTCTGATTATAAATGAGAAAAAAGGCAATCAAACAAAATACAATTATAATTATATTCCTTCCGGTCTTTTTTCTGTCCGTTTTTATTCTTTCCGGAGTGAAAAAAATTTGAATATTTTGCATTTGCAAAGAAGAATGAACAAGCAAAAACACAATAATAATCGTAATAAAAAAGTATAAAACCATTGACATTATCTGTGTATAATCAATCATAAAAACTATTCATCCTGAATTAAATACCCACAACCGGCAAATTTTCAAATTCACCTATTTGTTTATAATCAAACTCTTTATTATCTGTTATAATACCGTGAGCAAGAAAAGCCCCGAGAATAGCTTCAAGTTGAGCAACGGGCAGCATATTTACCGGCAAATCACGCATATTATATTTTATTCTTAAAGTATCCTGCAATGCTTTACAGTCCGTAGGCGTTCTTTCTCTGTATGCATAACAGTTGCCCATAACCTTTTTCACATTTTCTATATCGAACCTGTATATATCAACACCTTTCTCATTTAGCTCTTTAAAATATTCACTGCCTCGGGCTGAAAATCTGTTTGTCCAGCCATCATGGTTCATTATTTTATTGTCAAGGTTTACAGGTTGGTATGTCCTTGAATTATATTTCCACTTACTGCTTATCATAACCTCATTTTCAGGAACAGAAACCAGTATAACAGCATTTTGTCTTCCGGGAAAATTATCAAGAAAATACTTTACATCATTCATTGAGAACAATTTATCAAGCATAATTACATGCAAATTCCTGTCTAAAACGGCAGCTGCAGACTCGGTTGTTGATAAACCCCCGAGTGATATACCTACAAATGAAATTTTTAAATCTTTATCTTTAATAATGTTCATAAATCAAAACAATAATTTTATGCTACTATTATATTGCAGTATATAATTATAAGCAAATTAGTAATTTTGGAGAAAACAGATGTTTACCGCCGATAAAGAAGAACTTTTAAACCAAACGGAAAAATTATTAAATCCTTCCGTACTGGTTATAGGCGATATGGCTATTGACGAAATGGTATACGGAACAACAGACAGAATGAGCAGAGAAGCTCCTGTACTAATCTTACGACATTATAATACTAAAATTATACTCGGAGCCGCATCAAATGCCGCACACAATATTTCTGCCTTAAATAACGGAAAGGTAAGTGTTATCGGCACATACGGAAAGGACTATTATGCACCTATTTTGCTTAATGCTTTTAAGGAAGCAAAAATTAATACCGAATATATGGTAGAAGATGAATCAAGAGCAACAACAGTTAAAACAAGAATTTCAGGATCTTGTTCTCAATCTGTAACACAGCAAATTGTGCGTATTGACCGTGAAACAATTTCTCCACTCAGTGAAGAAACTGAAAACAAAATAATTATACAAATGACAAATGCAATTCCGAAACACGATGCAATAATTTTATCCGATTATAATATAGGTCTGCTCACTGATAATATAATAAAAAAAGCAATTGAACTCGCTAAAAAGTACAATAAAATTATTGTTGTTGATTCGCAAAAAGATTTAAACCGGTTTCAGGAAGTAACTTCTATGACCCCAAATCAACCGGACAGCGAAAAATTTGTAGGTTTCTTTATTAAAGATGAAGAGTCGCTAAAAAAAGCCGGAAAAGAAATGCTTTCGAAAACAAATGCAGAATCCGTATTGATTACACTTGGCGGTGACGGTATGGCTTTGTTTGAAAAAAACGGGAACTTTGTTAAAATCCCTGTCTTTAATAAAACTGATGTATTTGATGTAACCGGTGCGGGAGATACAGTTGTTGCAACATATACTCTGGCTATGGCTGCCGGCTTGAGCAAAAAAAATGCCGCAATATTAGGTAATCTGGCTGCAAGTATTGTCATAAGGTATTTTGGCTGTGCTACAACAAGTATTCCTGTATTAAAAACCACTATTGAAAAAATGGATTTTAATAATTTCAAAACTCAAAAATAAAGGAGGCTTTTATTATATGAATATTTTCAAAAAACTTAAAGCTACAGATTATATTATAATTGTTGTAACAATACTTCTTATTATTACTGCATCAGTTTTTATAGCTAAAAACAAAAATTTTTCAAATCTTCCGGTAGAAAAAGAAGCTATAGTACAATTTGATGTATTTTTTAGAGGAGTAACAATCTCCGACAACATCTCCCCTTTTAAAGCAGGAGAAGAAGCATTTATAACAATAAGAAATGTTCCTTATACAAAATTAAAAATAGTAGCAATGGATGTTCGTCCTAGAATGACGGTATTGTCGGCGAACAATGAAAAAGGATATGTAATAGTTGAAGATATATCAATGCCTAACATGTACGATTTTATAGTAAAACTTGAAGACAAAGCAAAAAAGACTTCTGACGGCTATGTGGCCGGAGGTAATAAAATTAAAATGGGTATACCTGTTGTTATTGAAGGCCAAAAATATAAATATACAGGAACAATTTCCAATGTTCAGGAAATTAAAGAAGTTAAACAATGAAAATATTAGAAACACAAATATTTAATACTGTAAATCACATACTAAAGCTTATTCAGGCAAAAACTGATAAACTACGCAAAAACAGTTTCTTATTAACAAATATAGATTTTTTTATTTTTTATTCAATTATTGCTGTTTATGTTCTGTCTATTTTTGCTCCAAATGAAATAACAGGTCTTGTTTCAATTCTTGTTCCGTTCTTTATTTTCATAAAAGTTCTTATAACAAAAAATGAAAAAATAGAACTGGAATTTTGTAATTTTTTCTTACTTATTTATCTTTTAATCTGTTTAATAAGTAACTTCACATCTTCTATGCCATTACAAAGTATGTACGGATTTTCAAAAACATTAATTTATTTTGCATTTTATTTTGCACTATGCCAATTTTTAAAAAATCAAAAAAAATACATCATTAAGCTTTTATTTATTATAGCCTCGCTTGTCAGCATAGAAAGTATTATAGGACTAATGCAGCATTCTGTCGGTATAGAAAATATTTCAACCTGGCAGGATACAAGTTATCTAAACCCGGAAGATATTATAGCAAGAGTATACGGAACGTTAAAACCATATAACCCGAATTTATTCGGCGGCTACCTTATAGCAGGATTTCCTGCCATAGTTGCTATGTTGCTTATAAATTTAAAAAACAAAAAAACACTTCAAACAATTATAAGTTTTTGTTGTTGTTTAGTTTGCATTTTCACAATATTTCTAACAGGATGCAGAGGTGCATATCTGGCATTATTTACTGCTATTGCAGGTTTTATTATTGCATCTTTTCTTATTGTTTTTCACGATTTAAATTTACCAAAATTAAAGTTTATCTGGAAAACAACATTCTTTGCAGGGTTAGCAGGAATAATTATCTTCCTGATATTTAATCATGGCATTTTACAAAGATTAATGTCAATTTTTATATTAAGAGACGATTCATCAACGTCGTTCAGAATTAATGTATATAACTCCGCAATACAAATGCTTAATGACAACTGGCTTTTCGGTATCGGTGTCGGCAACAAAGTATTCAGGGAAATATACGGTCTATATATGCTCTCAGGTTTTGATGCATTAAGCTGCTACTCTACAATTCTTGAAATGGCTGTAGAAAGCGGTGTTTTTGCTGCTCTGGCATATTTATTATTTTTATTCACTATTATATTTAATTCAATAAAAATATTTTTAAATTGTTCAATATATTCTCCGGTAAAAAAAGAAGACAAAAATCCTGCCAAACAAATAAATCAAAATAAGTTCACATACAAAATATTATTATTTATTCCACTTATTTCAATAATTTCTGTAATGATTCACGGAATATTTGATACAATATATTTTAGACCGCAAATTCAGTTTATATTCTGGACTATGGCAGCTATATTAACTATATTAATAAGAGAAAACCGGTAAAGCAAAATGAAAATTCATGAATATCAGGCAAAAGATTTATTCAAACAATACGGTATTAACGTACCTTCATCTGTACTATGTGAAAGAAAAGAAGATATAGAAGAGTGTATTAATAATATTTCGCCGCCCTGTGTTATAAAAGCTCAAATTCATTCGGGAGCAAGAGGAAAAGCAGGCGGGGTAAAAATTGCTAAAGACTATAAAAGTGCTGTTGAATATGCACAAACAATCCTCGGCTCTGAATTAACTTCATCTCAGGCGGGAACAAAAAAAGTAAATAAAATTTTAATAGAAAAAGCAGTTGAAATAGATAAAGAAATATACCTGAGTTTAACTTTTGACAGGACAAGTGAATGTATTGCTTTAATTGTTTCGCCTCAAGGCGGTATGGATATTGAAGAAACGGCAAGAAATAATCCGGAAAAAATTTATACACTTTTAATTAAAGATGACTTCAACCCCGAACCTGTAATGAGAAATTTAGGATTCAATACTGAAATTACAAATAAAATATGTGAAACGGCAAAGAAAATATATAAATTATTAGTTGAAAAAGATATATTACTTGCTGAAATAAACCCACTCGTTATAACAAAAAACGGTGATGTAACGGCAGTCGATGCAAAAATTAATTTTGATGATAATGCCCTTTTCAGACACGAAGATATTTTATCATTAAAAGATGAAAAGGAAGAAAACCCGTATGAACTTGAAGCACAGAAATATGGATTAAATTATATAAAACTGAACGGAACAATAGGCTGCATGGTAAATGGAGCAGGTCTTGCCATGGCAACAATGGATGTAATAAAATTATCAGGAAAATCTGCAGCAAATTTTCTAGATGTAGGAGGAGGTGCAGGCAGTGATAAAATAGAAAAGGCTTTTAAACTATTAATCTCGGATAAAGATTTAGAAGCTGTTTTCATAAATATTTTCGGCGGAATTTTAAGATGTGATTTTCTGGCAGAAGGGATAAAAAATGCCATTCAGACATTAAAGATTAAATGTCCTGTTATTATAAGAATGGAAGGTACAAATAAAGAACAAGGTATTGAAATATTAAACAATTCAGGTCTTAGATTCACCATAGTTAAAGATTTAAATGAAGCATCAGAGGTAATAAAAAAATTATAATGTCTATATTTATAAATAAGAGTACAAAATTAATTATACAGGGAATTACAGGAAAAGAAGGCTCCTTTCATGCTAAAAGCTGCCAAGAATACGGTACAAAATTAATAGGCGGAGTTACGCCGAACAAAGGCGGCAGCGAAATACTCAATGTTCCTGTTTTTAACACAGTAAAAGAAGCTGTAAAAGAACTCATGCCAGATGCAAGCATGATTTTTGTTCCGGCAAGATTTGCAGCAAATGCTATAATTGAAGCTGCTGAAGCCGGAATTAAACTTATTGTATGTATAACAGAAGGTATTCCTGTTTATGATACATTAAATGCAAAAAAAGCAGTTACATTAAACGGTGCAAGATTAATAGGACCTAATTGTCCTGGATTAATCAGCCCGGAAGAATCTAAAATAGGCATAATGCCTTCTTCAATTCATAAAAAAGGCAATGTAGGTGTAGTATCAAGAAGCGGAACATTAACTTATGAAGCCGTATATCAATTAACCCAATTAGGAATAGGACAGTCAACCTGCATAGGAATCGGCGGAGATCCTGTAATAGGTACAGGCTTTATTGATGTTCTGGAAGCTTTTCAAAACGATAATGAAACTGAAGTGATATGTCTTATCGGAGAAATCGGCGGAAATGCAGAAGAAGAGGCCGCTGAATATATTAAACAATATGTAACAAAACCGGTTGTAAGTTTTATTGCAGGATTAAGTGCTCCTGCCGGTAAGAGAATGGGACATGCCGGTGCCATTATTTCTGGAAGCAAAGGAACTGCTTCAAGCAAAATGCAGGCACTTACTTCAGCCGGTGTCAAAGTTTGCTCAAATCCAGCAAATATCGGAATTACTATAAAACAAATTTTAGAAAATAACTAGGGAAGCATTGCTTGAGGTGGCTGATTTACACCGGGAGCCTTTTGTACAGGTTTTGTTCCTGTTTTTGTAACATTTTCAGCTTCTTTAGTTGTTTCTTTAAGCTGGGTTGTCTGCTGTTGTTCATTTTTTATTGGTTGTAAGTCGCTTTTTAGTGCATTACCAAATTCAGGATTTTTATATTTAACTGTTGTTTTAGTTTTTCCTGCCTCATTAACAGTAGTATCAGTCTTCGGTGCAGAAGTCTGAACTTGTTTTTCTGCTGTCTGATGAAGTTGTGTAGTTCTTGCCTGTTCAATAATATCAGATAAAACCAATTCATCAGCAAATGCACAATTAAAAAACATTAATAATACTGATAATATTATTATTTTCCTCATTGTTCCTCCTTTTTCTTAATTATATATTCTTAATTTATAATTTTATTATATTCTACTGTATAATTCCATATCGATATTTTAATTTAAATATTTTATCAATAGAAGTATTTATCATTTCTTCATTAATAAGTCCGTCATATACCGCTTTTTCTATAGCATTAACGAGATTCAGAACATCTTTTGTTGCATCTCTGAAGATAAACATGTTAACTCCAGCCTTAATTGCACGAATGCAAGCTTCCTGTTTTGAAAATCCTTTTATCGCATTCATTTCCATATCATCCGTCATTATAATTCCATCAAACTTAAGGTCGTTAATCAGTATATCATTAATAATTTTTTCAGATACAGAAGCAGGTATATTTTCTATTGCTGGATAAATAACGTGTGCCCCCATAATTGCCGGAATTCCAAGTTTTATCGCTTCTTCAAACGGTTTTATATGTTTGTTTTTTAATTCGTCTAAAGATAAATCTATAACAGGCAGTGTTTTATGAGAATCTTTATCAGCCGCACCATGCCCGGGGAAATGTTTGCCTACTGTGATTATACCGTATTTTTCATATTCTTTAAGAACAACCTTTGCAGCATTTACAACATCTTCTGTAAGTGATGAAAAAGCTCTATCGCCAATAACAGGATTATCAGGATTAGTATTTACATCAAGAACAGGAGAAAAGTTCATATTTAATCCGTATTGTTTCAATTCCAGTGCTATTTCTTTTGTTTGATTTTGTAGAAAAGTTAATCCCATCTCAAAAGCATTTTTAGCACTTAAGTATTTTCTACCATTATGAATTTTTTCAGTTCGCTCAACTCGTCCGCCTTCTTGGTCAATACTCAAAAAAGGCGGAATCAAAGCTGTGTTTTTCAATTCTTCGATTAATTTTTTGAATTGGATATCTGTTTTTATATTATGTGAGAAAAAAATTACTCCGCCGAGTCCGTTTTCTAAAAGGAGCATAAAATTTTTATTCTGTCTGAAATTATTATCAGTAAAACCGACAATAAACATTTGTGCTATTTTTTGCTGCAGAGTCATTTCTTCTTTATGCATATTTTTATCTCTTAATCTTAAAAATTCTAAACTCTGAAGGATTAAGCAATTCTATATTAATTGTATGAATATCTTTTCCGGCAAAATGTTCTATAAAGTCTTTCTTATCATCTTCATATACAAATTCCGAATAAAGGACATAGTCTGCCGGAATTTCAATTTTCTTACCTTCCACGGGGGAGTTTGTTTTCATTGTATACTCCATAATCCCGTCAGAATTCTGTTTTAATATTTTTTCATTCTGAGGAAGATAATTAGCCGCAATGATTAATTTTTCTTTTGATGTTTCTTTTGATATCATCCAGCTTATAAAACCTTGTTTTGTATGATTAATAACCTGAGCTTCGCCTTCAATAGTAAGTTCATTATTTATTGCAAACCTTCTTATTGCATCAAATTTATTATAAAAATCTTCATCATTTGAACGAATTAATGATACTTCATCCTGAATAGTTGCTTCTATTCCGTCTTTAGAAAATGATTCATCACCGTCAACATACATAACAGGACGCTGGGCAAGTTTACCTCCGGGAAGAAATTTAAATTTGAACCACTTAAACAAAGCTTCTTCTTTGTCCATTAAACCAAGATATCTATTAACAGTTCTGAATTCACCATCCTGATTGTTATATGTTTTTAGAATTGATAAAAGAGAATTCTTATAAACAGATAAATTATATTCTTGCAATTCTCTATTATTGTTAATAATTTCAACCGGAGTTTTTTCATAATCTGTTTTAGTATCATTACCCCATAAAATATCAAAATGCATTTCTTGATGATATTCTTTAAAGAAAGAATTCCACAGACGATATTCAGCCATTGAAGCAAAATGTGGAGTGTTTTTCTTTAGAATTTCATTTGCTTTTGTTAATAAAAATCTGGGAGCTCTATAACTTATAGGTCTTAAGTCTTTTTCACTCATTTCATCAACAATAAAATCCGTATGTGTAAATCTCATACCGTCAAATCCATAATCTGCCTGCAAGTCTAAAAGGTAGTTTAAATAAAAATTAATTACCTTCAGATTATATTCTCCATTTTCAAGATAAACAAAATAATACGGAGTCTGGCAGTCCGAGTCGGCAAACTTTGAAACATCATGTCCTTTATTATTGTAATGTTTAAAAACAGGATAGCTTCCGCACTCTGACATTTTTTCAAAAACAGGTATTCCGCTTGAACACCATGCTCCGTCAGGTAGAGTCCATAAACCTTCATCTATAAGTGCTTGAAGAGCTTCTCCTCTTTTTGTTATATCACAATCATGCTTTATTTTCCCCGGTTTAACTCCATGGATTTTAGCTACAATACTGCTGACTCTTTTTTGCAGTTTTACCTGCTGCTCTTTTTTTGTCATATAATTTGACAAATCTTTTTTCTTTTGTTCAAGCTCCTCTGTAAACCTGTTATATATGACCTTAAATTCAGGAGCTAAATCAATAGAACCGCTTTTTAATGTTGTTTTATATATATTTCTTACAATAGTAACATCATCTTCATCAAATTCTGAAGACAATTTTATAGCAACAAAATTCAATGCTTTTGAAATTTCTTCTGTTAAAAACTTGGTATCAATCCATCTGGCTATTTCAGGATGAGCAAGAACGGTTTTTGAATATCTTCCGGTTTGCGGAAAAACATCATATATTACAGGATGTCCTGCCAGCTGGGCAAAAGAAATAAATAATTGTATTTGTTCTTTTGCACATATTCCGTTTTCTTTAAGAAGATTATCCGTTATTTTTTCGCTGACTTCTTCTGTGCTTTCAAGTAAATATGCATTCCCAAAATCACGGGGATGAAAAGGAATAAGATATATTGTTGTTGATAAAATTCCTTTTGCAATATTTCCTGATGGCAAGATAACAATCTGTCTAAGCCAATCAATAAACTTTGCCGGTGCACTATCTTTTGAACCGTCGCCAAGTGCTGCGAGATTTACCAATTTTACATCATGCTGTTCTTTTTTTATCCAATCCGCATCTTTATATCCGCTTCTTACTACAGGGCTAATTTCTTCTTCTTTAAATATAAAAGATTTTTCTTTATATGTATTATTTATCTCAAATTTTTTCTCAAGTGCAAAAATTACTTCTTCTTCTGTCAGTTCTTCAAGAGCTCTTGATTGCGAATATGGAATATATCCGAATTTTTCTATAAGAGTCGTAATCTCTTTTTGCCTTTTTACAGAGATGGATTTCTTTGAATATATTTCTTTTATTTTCAGGAATTTATCAATTATTTCCTGTTTCTTGCTTTTTTGTTCTTTTTCTTTTGCAAAAAAGTTAAACATATTCACCTCTTTTATAAACTTCCTAAATAACCCTACAATTAAAATATTATTATTATTTTGGCATTAGTGCAAGCTTAAATTAATCTAAAGATTTAGATTAGTTTATAAACCGTTTGATTGATGTAATGTTCCGGTAAAATCATTAGAATGATTAAAAGGGTAAGTATATAATCGTTGGAGATATATGAATACAAGGATTAAGTATAGTTTTACAATAAAATTATTTCTGATATTATGTGTATTTTGTTTTTCAGCATTAAATGCTTTTGCAGCAAATGTAGTATCAAGTGTTAACGTAAAACAAACTAACTCCGGTAATTACGATATTATTCTGAAAATTAATAATTTCGTAAACATAAAAAAAGTTACCGATGCAAAAGATAGTCTATCATTAATATTAGATTCAACAGTACCTGCAGAATCTATCGAAATTATATACGACAATACATCCGATTTAAAGAATATTATTGTACAGAAAAAAAATACCGATAATACTTTGATTTATATGCAGGGTAAAGATATTGAAAATGCTAAAATATTTGTTAAAGAACTTTCTACCGGTTTATTAAAACCGTTAAATACAAAAAATAATTATATTTATATTACAGATGTTAAATATCTGTCTATAGTTCTTTCAAGCATATTTTTCGGATTTATCCTGCTTCTTGGATTGAGAAATAAAAAAAGAAAACAAAATATTGAAGAATACAATAAAATAAAATATCAGAATAATACACATTTACAGAAAAATAAAGTTTCAAATCAAAAAAGATATATTCCTTCTATTAACTATAAAATTAACACTGCATATAATAAAATGAGCATTCCTGAAAATTTTATTATTTCTCATTCGCAAAAATATAAAGAAGAAAAAATAAGAAAAGTCGGTTAATATATTGCATTAATTAATAAAAAATATTAATATTATTTTATGCAACAAATAAATGAGTAAATATTATGCAAATAATTAGAGCATCAGAATTATTTAAAAATATTAGAAACATTTATAATTCGGATTTTGAAAGTTCAAAGAATATAACACTGGATTTTTCAAATATCAATACTATAGATTTAAATGCTATTACTACGCTTTTGGACATACAAAAAGTGGCATTATTAAACAACAAATCAATATCAATAGAGAATGTAAATCCGGAAGTAAGCAAAACTCTTGATGTTACAGGGTTAAATAAAACATTCGCAAATGTAGCAACAAATCCTGTTGCAAGAAAGTAATTTATATGGATTGTAATTTCTATATTATTGCAACACCAATCGGAAATCTATCGGACATAACTTTAAGGGCAATAGAAATACTTAAAGAAGTTGATTATATAGCTTGCGAAGATACAAGAATTACAGGAATATTGTTGAAAAAATACAGCATTAAAACAAAAGTTTTTAATTATCATAAATTCAACGAAAAAGAATGCAGCGAAAAAATTTTTGAATTAATAAATACAGGAAAAAAGATTGCACTTGTATCAGATGCAGGAACACCGTGTATATCAGACCCGGGCAGGGAAATAATAAAACTATTAAATAAAAAAAATATTAAAATTTCCTCTATTCCCGGAGCTTGTGCCGTAACAACTTTTTTAACAATGATTCCAAGAAATAATGAAGAATATGCTTTTATAGGATTTTTACCAAAAAATAAAAACGAACAAATTGAAATATTAAATAAATACAAATATACAAACTGTATATTCTATGAATCACCAAACAGAGTGATAAAATCACTTACAAATATAAAAGAATCTTTTGGTAATATAGAAATTGCAATAGGGCGGGAACTAACAAAAATATATGAAGAAATTAAAACCGGTAAGGTTGAAGAGATAATTAATTATTACACCAAAAACACATTGAAAGGTGAGATTATTATCATGATTTACCAAAAAGAAAATCATAAAACAGAAGATGAAGAAATAAAAGATAAAATTAATATTTTAAAAGAATCAGGATACACTGCTAAAGATATATCAGTAATAATTTCAAAACTATACAAAGAAAATAAAAACAAAATATATAATATGGCATTAAAGTAGCTATTCATTGTTAAACCAAACTAAAGACAATAAGCAAAATTACGGTTTAGATACAAATTTATTATTTTTAATATAAAAACGCCAGGGAAAATCTTTAGCCAAACTTATTCCGATACGTTTTGTCTGAATAATATTTTCATTATCAATATCTTCACCGTATTCAAGCCACATTGGGGATTTTCTGGTACAAACATCCGTTTCATTTAATTCACGGGTAATTTCAAGTGTCCGGCATAATTTACCCGGCCCGTTTGTATTTGTTAATTCGCAATTTAAAGGTTCAACCGCTCTTATTAAAACACCTGCCCCGTAGCCTTCTTTTTCGGTAATTATATTTAAACAGTGATACATTCCATATGTAAAGTACACATAGGCAATACCCGGTTTTTTAAACATTGCTGCATTTCTTTTAGTAATACCTTTATATGCATGACAGGATTCTTCATCCTGGGTATATGCTTCTGCCTCAACAATTATAGATTTTATTACTTTACCGTTGTTCATTCTCCGGCATAATATTTTACCCGGTACTTCTCTTGCCACCTGAACTGTATTTCGATTGTAAAAATTTCTTCTAATCAGTTTTCCCATTTCTCACATCTATTTTTCATAATCAACAGCATATATTTCAAATATTTTTATATTTCTGTCAATGTCATTAATTCTTTTAACATATTTTTTATCAGTTTCTTTTGAAAGTATAATTGCAACTGCAGGTTTTTTCCCTGTCTTTTCTGCATAATATAATGACTGTCCCACACTTTCCGCCCATTTTTTTGCATAATCAAATTCAATGGCATATTCATTTGTAAGACAGTCTACCCTGGTTTTATCCGGAAGAACATATTCTTTTATTCCGTCACAATACTTATCTACATAGTCTTTTTCATACATTTTTTTGTAAGTATTACTTCTTGCTTCTTTATTCTCAGATAAATCAACCTCAACAAATGAGGAAATAATTAATCCAATAACCAGAATAAAAAATATAACATCCGTTAGTTTTAAATTTTTCATAGCTATATTATATATTAAAACCAATAAAAAATGCCTCAAAGAGGCATTTATGTAAAGGAGAGTATGAAAAACATCATTATAAGTTCTGTATTTTATCGCTCATACCTTCGATATCATCTTTTAACATCTTCTTAACAACATCATTTTGAGCATCAAGCATTTTAACAACAGTTTCAATATTTTTTATCTTATTTTGTAAAATAGTATCTGCGTTAGATAAAATACTGCTCGAAACTTTCTGGTAAGCAGCTAAAGGAGCACTGGCAGTACCTTGAAGCAAGTTACCTACAAGAGTTGTACCGAGTCCGAACGAACCCAGATAAGGTGACATAGCCTGTAATATACCGCCAAACCCTGAAACAACTCCGGCTGCAGGAAGAAGGAAGCTGTCGCCAAATCCAAAACCTGATGCCAGACCGGCTGTATATGTAAGAGCGTTAACACCGGCAGAATCAGCTATTTCAGATACAGAAGTTAGTGAAGATGCACCACCGGTCAAATAGCCATCTTCAACCTGAGTCCCAAATCCTTGAACAATCGGACTTGCTCCTCCGGTAAAACCTGAATATTGAGATAATGAACCTATTCCAAAAGCTGAATTTGTACTGCTTGTAGATGAAGAAGAAGTCCAATATGAAGTCCCCGGAATATTAAGAGCAGTTCCTCCGCCCATTACAGACATAAAAGAACTGGGAGAAATCATACTTGCAAGTTTCCATAAAAAGCTTCCAGCCGTCCCGAATCCGGCACCGTCAGATGCTGAACCGCTTACTGTTATATCTCTCAATAAATCATAAGTTTCAAATAACATAGCGGTTGCATCACTGCTCAATGTACCGTATTTATTTGATATAACCAGATAACTATCATATCTGTAACTCATCTTTTACTTTCCTCACTGTTTATTTGTGTTTGCTTATATTCTTAAATTATGAGAATGTATTAAATGTATTTTCAATATTTTTATCAAGAACAGCCTTAACAGCTTCTAATTCTGTCTGAAGCTCATTTTGTTCGGTATCTATTTGGTTTAATCTTAATTCTAAGACTTTATCTTCTTGCTGCAGGGATTCTGTTTGGGCATTTAAATCCGCAACCTGTTTATCATATTCATCCTTGCTCATTGTATAATCCCTTAATGCAGCATCATACCCTTCAGTATCATATACTCTTGTTGTATCAACTTCAGTAGAATTAAATAATGTTGCACCGGTATTCGGGTCGGTTGCAGAAATACTCTGGAATCTGTTATTAGCATCAAATACAATATTTGCACTTTCAAAAATAACAGTTTCTGTTACTTCACTATTACTGCTTATGTAAGAAGATAGAGAGCCTCCTTCTGTATAACCTTCAACCTGAGATGCAGACATATAATGTGTTACACCATCAGCATCCTGATAGTAATATAAAGATTCATCAGTTACAGTTCCTTCGCCATATGTAGAATTTATTAAAGCTATCATACTTTTACTGTTCTGTGCATTTGCTGTCAAAGCGAATGAACCGTCAGGAGTATTAAGTGTATATGTTTTCTTCCCTTCTGAATCTGTAGTTGACGTAATATTTGAATTAGCTAATACCGTACCTACTGCTACGTTTTTATTATATGTACGTTCAGTATTTAAATAATATGTACCGTCATCATTTTGATAATAACTTTTTACAAGATAATCTCCATCATAACCTTCGGTATTATCAAGTGAGAAAGAATAATTTGTTTCATAAAACTCAGTTGTATCAGGAGCAACAGGAACTTCTAAAGATAAAAGCTTATTATACAAAGCATTAACTTCCTCTGCCAGTGCTGTACGTTGCTGGTTTACCTGTTGACCTTCATATTCTATATTTGATTTTCTTGCTGTTATACCTAAAAATCTCGCCTGTGAAGCTGCTAAACCCATCTTTTTTCTCCACTTTTCAATTGTTACTCTGCTTAGTTTATCGACCTCATTAAAACCAAACTTTAATTTTCAATTTTAAAATGTAAAGTAATGTTAATTTTTTAAATGGAATTTTCTATTTTTATTTATACAGGTACAAGTTAATACTGGAGAACATTTAAAACACTATTTCTTACCTTAATTATTTATATAATGATTTTTACATAAAAGGCAAAAAGAAATTAACACTTATCTCAATTTTTTTGGATATAATCACTTACATAAGCAAATTATTATTACATAAATAAAGATTTAATTAGCCCTTTAAAGAATCTTAAATCAAAAGAAAGGAATATCCTTTTATAAATTAAAAGCATATTTACTCTGTTAAATTTCTCTTTAAAAAATTCTTTATTTGCAGTTATAAATTTATACATCTGGCTTCTTATTTTTTTATTATTTCTGAAATAATTTGACTGTGTTTTTGATTTTAAATATTTTTTATTACCTAAGACAGGATTTGCAAGTGAATAATTAGAATTATGTCTTCTATAAGCGAATAATGTTTTATAAATTATTGCACTCGACCCAATTAAATGACAGAAGGAAAATACAAATTTATCCGCAGTTATTTTTACAGAACGTGCTTTATCAAGCAACAAAAGCATATCACATACTGATTTTCTCATCATAGCGGAAGACGCAGGCCCCCAATGCCAGGTAGCGAAACTATATTTATCATTATCAAGTACTTTTATACTGCATTTTTGCCCGTCTATATTTTCAGCTTTTCTATATTGCATAAATTCATCAAAGGTTTTATTTTCTACTTCAAAATTCACAGGCTGCTTTTTAGGGCTGTCTATTGAACTAAGCGTGTGAATAACATTATTATCATCTATTTCTGCCTGAAGGCAGGTAGTTAAAGCTACCTGTGTTTTTAAATGAGTTTCAATATGTATAGCACAATACTCGGGAAATAATATATCATCACCGTCTATACTACACACAAACTGTCCCTGTGCTTTTTTCAACCCTTCAATAAAACAACCCAACTGTCCTATATTATTTTCGTTTTTTATAAAAACTATGCCAAGCTGAGGATTTTCATTAATAAATGATTGTATTTTTTCGCAGGTATTATCTTTTGAAACATCATCAATAATAATAATTTCAAAATTTTTATAAGTTTGATTTTTTATACTTTCAAGACAATCACTCACAAAGTTTGAAAAATTGTGAGTGATTACAATAAATGAAACTTTCGGTAAATTTAAAAAATCTTCCATTTTATTTAATTGCTTTTTCTATACGGTATTTTACCCTGTCTTTGCCTAACACTTCAAGGATAACCCCCATATCGGCACCGTGGGTTCTGCCGGTTAAAGCAGCTCTTACTGTCCACATTGTAACTTTGGGTTTTATACCAAATTGTTCTTTAAAGTACGTTCTAAAATCGGCTAACTGTTCATGAAGCTTTTCTTCGTTATTAAAATCATACTCATCAAGCTTAGAGTAAAAATACTTTAAGACATCTTGAGCCTGCTGTGTGTCAACATTGGTTTCTTTAACTCCTTCTTCATATTCAATATCTTTTCCAAAGAAATATGCAACATCATTTGTTAAATCAGAAAGAATAGTAATCGGTTCTCTAGTAGCAGCAATAACCTTTTCAAGCTGTTCTTCTGTCAGTTCATTTAAATCATATTTTGAAAGAAAAGGTTTTGCTTTTTTTGTAAGCTCTTTTATATCCATTTTCTTTATATACTGACCATTCATCCAGTTTAATTTATCATATTCAAAAACAGAGTTTGAAGAAGAGACCTCATTAATTCTAAAATCATGAGCAATTTCATCAAGAGTTTTAATTTCAACTCCATCAGAAGGAGCCCAGCCCAATAAAGCTACAAAGTTCAATAACGCTTCAGTTAAATAGCCTTTTTCCACGAATTCTGATACAGCAGTTGCTCCATGGCGTTTAGAAAGCTTACTTCTGTCAGGAGCAAGAATCATTCCTAAATGTCCAAATTTTGGAACTTCAACCCCCAGTGCTTCATATATTAATATTTGTTTAAAAGTATTTGAAATATGATCTTCTCCCCTTATAATATGTGATATTTTCATCAACATATCATCAATTACAACAGCAAAATTATACGTAGGAGAACCATTTGATTTCATAATTACGAAATCACCTATTAAACTTGTATCTTGATGAAGATCACCTTTTACGAGATCTTCAAAATGAATTATAGGAGAATCATGAAAAGCCTTTCTCGCTTTATCAACAGAAAATCTTATTGCCGGTTTTCTGCCTTCAGATCTTAATTTGGCCTTTTGTTCTTCAGTTAAATTTTCACATTTTTTAGAATAAACATAAGCTTTTTTATTTTTTGCAGCTTCTTCCTTTTCCACTTCAAGTTCTTCCGGAGTACAGAAACACTCATACGCAAAACCCTTATCTAAAAGCTCTTGAACATATTTAGGATATATATCAAATCTTTCAGACTGCGTATAAGGTCCATAAGGCCCGCCAACATCAGGACCTTCATCCCAGTTAAGTCCGAGTGCTTTTAAACTATCAAAAATATTATCAATGTATGATTGGCTTGTACGTTCTGCATCAGTATCTTCTATTCTTAAAATAAATTTACCGTTATTTTTTTTGGCAAATAAATAATTAAACAATGCCGTTCTTGCAGTTCCTATATGCAGATTGCCGCTTGGCGAAGGAGCAATTCTTACTCTTATTTCATCCATAATTTTCTCCAATCAAACTAATTTCATAGTATAGTTCAATTTTATAACAAAAATAGTTTTATTTTATAAAATTAAATAAAATGTTATATAAAAAAAATGCCGTTTAAACGGCAGAATTATAAAGAGAATCCTTAAAACCTTTCAGGATAAAATCCCTTTACGATTTTAATGTCTTGTCTAGATTTTAATACTTCTATCTTAATGCTATATCTCTATTAAAATCACTATTAATTTAATCAATGATATTATTTACCGTTTCAATATCAAACACGTGTATCAATATTGAAACGCATGTTCTAATATTAATACCTAAAATTAAAAAATGCAAGATAAATATAAGAAATCCAAACAAAATTTACAAAATACAATTGCAAAAGTTGTTCACAATCATCGTATAATTCAGAAAAAATCAATAAGTAAAATATCAGCTGAGATTATGATGACAAAATCAATGTGGACAGATTTAGAAAAAGGAATAAAAGATCCTCAATTTTCAACTTTATGGAGAGTTTCAGAAGCACTTGACATACCTGTTGATGTTCTGATTCGTGAAATAAAAGATGAACTCGGAGAAGATTTTACTCTAATTGATTAATCTTTTGCTGTGAATTAAATAAAAACATTTAAAATGTTCACATTGTTTCTTATAATTATTCTTCAACTCTAGTCGCAGCTGGTTTTTTGAATAATAATTTTTCTTATATTATAATGAATAATATAAGAAGAAAGAGGTTTATGAAAAAGATATTTTATGTTTTGATTATAAGCTGTATTATGTTTAGCAATAGTGTTCTTGCACAAACTTCCTTTTCTACTGAAATTTTAGATGATATGCAGCTTCAAAATCATATAAGTGAGATTGGATTCAGAATACTGAATGCTAATAAAATTGACAGAAGAATGATTTTTGTATATGACAAGAAAAATGTAAAAATCAAAAAAGAAGAAGGACTTACAAAAAGACAGATAATTATCTATAAAGATTCAATAAAATTTGCTTCTGATGATTCTGAAATTGCTGCTTTTCTTGCAAGAGAAATATGTAAATCAGCAGAATCATATACAGGTCCGTGGAAAGGTTTTGTTAGTGCGGCACAGGTTAAAATTGCACCTAAACGATATGAAATACTATTTGATAAAAGAGCTGTCGATTTTATGGTTGCTGCAGGTTATAACCCTCTTGCTTTGATTACCTTTATGAACAAAGCATACGAACAAAAGCGTTTTGACAAAATTTCGGCTCATAACCTTACTTCAAAAAGACTTGCCGCTGTTTATGAATATATCTATTTTAAATATCCCGGTTTTCTTGCAAATAATGAATATATTAATAATGAATCTTATCAAAATTTTCTTCTGACTTCTATTGAAAACAGGAAAAAACTGCAAGAGAAGGTGCGTTCAGGTTCTAAAGAAAGAATAAGATATGAATAAATATTTAAATATAATTATTTGTATTTTTTATCTGCTTTTTTTCTCTTTTCCGGCTTTTTCTCAGGTATTACTAAGAGATGAATTTGTTGAAGAAACACTGGCAGGAAAGGAGCTCCCTTCTGATAAAATCAACATTAATTATAATTATGAAGATTTAGAATGCATTCCGATTAAATTAAAAATTGATAAAAAACTATCAACAAAAGAACTTCTGCAGGAAGGAGATACCATAGTTTTCAGAATCCGGCAGGATGTTAAACAGGATAGAAAAATAATATTAAGAAAAGACACAATTGTAACGGCAAAAATTGAAGCATTTCTGTCACGTGGTATGAATGGGATTCCAGGACAGATTATTATAGATAATTTTGAAGTACCAGGAATAGATGCAAAAAAACTTAAAAGTACCTATATAAAAAAAGGATTAAATCTGACACTTTTTGTTCTGCCTATAAAATGGGCTCTCACTCCTATTCCATTTGTAGGTTCATTAACAAACCTGATTATCGGCGGACATGCTAATATTAATCCACGTGATACCGTTACGTTATATTATTATCCTAACTGGCATAATTAATCTTTTTTGTTATTGACTTCATTTATTTTTGCAAGTTAAACTAATATAGTTTAAAATATTATATTCTGTTTTTTATATCAGGAGAAAAATATGAATGAAGTAATGAAACAAATTGTAATACAAAATGCAGGAAAAATAGATTTATTTCTTATTGCAAAATCTATTTTTGAATTTATCGTTTTTTTAATAATTCTAAAACTGGTTAATAAAGGGCTATATTTGTTTTTTGACAAAATTCTTTTAAAAATTAAAGATACAGAAACCAGAAAACATTACCAGACACTTAGACAGTTAGGTATCTATATAATAGATGCCATAGTAATTTTATTTTTTGTTACTAATATTCTTGAAAATTTTGGTATAAATATGAAACCTATTCTTGCAACAGCCGGTGTTCTTGGAGTTGCAGTCGGTTTTGGTGCAAAAAAAATTGTAGAAGATATATTTACAGGTCTTTCTATTATATTAACAGGTCAAATAAGAGTGGGAGATTATGTTACAATAAACAATTCCACCGGAACTGTAGAAAAATTCACTCTTACGATGATTATAATAAGAACATTTAACGGTGATGTTCATTATATGAGAAACGGACAAATTGATACAATAATCAATCAAACAAAAGACTTTTCTTATCCTTTATTTAATGTCAGTGTCGCATATAAAACAAACGTTACACACGTTATGCATGTTCTTAAAGAACTCGGTAGGGAAATAAGAGAAAATCCTGAATTCTCAAGGTTTATTTTATCTGATATTGAAGTTCTCGGATTGAATGAGTTTCAGGATTCAGCTATTATTATTCAATGCCGGATTAAAACAACTCCGCAGGAACAATGGATAGTAAAACGTAAATTTAATCAAATGATAAAAGAACGATTTGAAAAAGAAGGAATCGAAATCCCGTTTCCTCAAATTGTTGTTAATAAACCCGAGGAGCAAGAAATATAATGATTTTAATTACCGGAGGAGCAGGTTATATAGGAAGTCATACGGTTATTAATTTTCTTGAAGCCGGTTATGATGTTGTGATTTTTGACAGCCTTGAAAACGGACATGCTGAAACAATTGAATCTCTTAAACTTATTGGTAATATCCATTTTATAAAAGGTGATTTAAAAAACATTCAGGATATAGAAAATGTTTTCAAAAATTACAGTATTGATACAGTGGTACATTTTGCAGGGTTCATCCAGGTTGAAGAAAGCGTTAAAAATCCGTCAAAATATTACAGAAACAATATAATTGGCTCATTAAACCTGTTTGATTCAATGATAAAATATAATGTTAAAAAAATTATTTTTTCATCAACCTGTGCTATATACGGAAAGCCTCAATATCTTCCGCTTGATGAAAAACATCCTAAAAACCCTATAAACCCTTATGGAAGAACGAAATTAATGATAGAAGAAATTCTTGATGATTATGATAGAGCTTACGGTTTAAAATCAATAAAATTAAGATATTTTAACGTAGCTGGTGCAGATAGCCAGAAAAGAACAGGCGAATGGCATGAACCTGAAACACATATAATACCAAACATTTTAAAATCAATTATTAAAAAGAATAAAAGTTTTAAAATATTTGGTAATGATTATAATACCCCGGATGGTACCTGTATAAGAGACTATGTTAATATTGAAGATATGGCAGAAGCACATAAACTTGCATATTTATTCTTAAAAGAAAAAAATAAATCCGACTGCTTTAATATTGGAACAGAAAAAGGCTACAGTGTTAAAGAAGTATTTGCTACCGCAGAAAAAGCAGCAGGAACAAAAGTACAACTTGAGATAATGCCAAGAAGAGAAGGAGATGCGGAAGTTTTGCTATCGGATTCTTCAAAAGCAGAAAAAATTCTTCACTGGAAAGCCAAAAAGTCTCTTGAGGACAGCATTAATACTGCACTTTCCTGGGAAAAAACTTTACCTTAACTTATATTTTTTCTTCTGATGGTTTTTTACAATAAAAATACTGGCAATTTTTTTTTTTAGAATTTTTTAAATAAGCAAAATTATTGAAAACAATAAAGAATATGCTTATACTTCCATTAAACAGCTATAATATAAAAACGTTTACCCTCTCCGACCCTGTTGAAAAAGGAGAAGTAGAGGCACGTAAACAAGCAACTAAAAATAATGAACAAATTAATTTAAACAATATACCAAATGCACAATATTCTAAAATCAGTTTTACAGGAATAAATGCAATAGAAAGAGTAAGCAAAACAAACAACAGAAAGATTGAGAATTATTACGGGTGTATAATTGGCGGTGCAATAGGCGATGCTCTGGGGTCTCCTATAGAATTTTTAAATATGGAGCAAATAAAAAGATTTTACGGCAAAAATGGTATAAAAAATTTGCAAAATGGAGAATATGGTCAAGCAGAAGTTTCTGACGATACTCAAATGTTATTTTTTACGGCAGACGGATTAATAAAATCAATAGGTGAAAAATTTAAGAGTAATGAAATTCCTGATATGAATGTAGTATATAATTCATATTTAGATTGGCTTGAAACACAAGAAAAAAGCTATGTCAAAAAGAAGCAAAGTAAAGGCTGGATTTCGCAAATTCCGGCATTATATGAAAGAAGAGCTCCGGGAGACACCTGTATAGGAGCTTTAAGTTCCGGCAAAATGGGAAGCATTACAAAACCAATAAATAACAGTAAAGGTAATGGCGGAGTTATGCGTGTAGCTCCTGCCGGACTGTTATATTACAACAATCCAAAAATTGCGTTTGAAGTAGGAGCCAGATGTGCCGCTATTACTCACGGTCATCCGAGCGGATATTTATCGGCAGGTGTTTTAGCTTCTGTTCTTGCTTATATAACAAAAGGTGAAAGTCTTGAAAATGCAATTGATAAATCTATAAACATACTTGAAAAATATAAAAATCATGAAGAAGTAAAAGAAGCAATATTAAAAGCAAAGAAACTAGCCGGAAGCAATTTATCCCCCGCAAAAGCGATACAACACATAGGCGGAGGCTGGGTCGGAGAAGAAGCTGTTGCAATTGCAATATATTGTGCTTTAAAATTTCCGGATAATTTTGAAAAAGCAGTTAAAACAGCTGTAAATCATGGCGGGGACAGCGACTCAACAGGTGCTATAGCAGGGAATATAATGGGTTTATACCTTGGAGACAGTGCAATACCGGAAAAATGGAAAAACAATATTGAACTGAAAAAAGAATTAAAAACGCTTGCTTCCGATTTATACTATGCTCCTTTCAGAATCCAAAAAATCAGACACAGATACCCATATCATACAGGGCGTATTCCAAACTGGTATGAATCATTTCAAACCCCGAGAAGTTCTTCAAAAAGATTACAATACGTAAAATTCTCGCCGAAAGATGAAGCCAGAATGCGTTCAATGTCTGCAAAAGACTTGATTGAATATAAAAGATATCTTATAAAAAACAAGTTATATGATATAGAAAAAACAAATTAATTAATCAAATCTGCATAAATTGTGTAAATTCCATCTTCTACTTTTGCATCTTTTATCAAAAGAGCGGCATTTCTATTTAAAAGTATTTCATTTTCTACACCGTGTTCTGTATTAAACGGGTCTGAATATATTGCATTTGCACCTTCCGGTACATCAATTTGCCATAGTATACCGCCTTCGTGTTTTATAAAAAACTTGGCTTTTCCTTTAGAATATGCACTTGACATAAAATGCGGCTGAAATATCAAAGAACCAATAATTTCTGCAGTAATTTCGTCAATTCTGCTTTTATCTTTGCTTTTTACTGCGACACTTATAGCATCGCCCAACAAATCACCGTTTTCAAGAATTAACTGATTTAAAACATCACTGCCTTCCCCACGGTATACAGTCATATTTCTCTTTAGATGACATTTATCAAGAAATCTTGTAAGTTCTTTTATTGACCTTTTTGCCTCCTCAATTGAATATTTACGGCCATCTTCTGTCTCAATAAATCCCTTTTCTTTTATGACATTTAGATTTCCGTTATATTCAGATAAAAGATCATTAAATATACCTGAACTATATGTATATTTTCTCATTATTTCATAATTACCGGCATATAGAGGTATATCTTCAATGAAATCAGCAAATATAATACTATCAGCATCTTTTATATTTTCAATTCTGACCATTTTATTGCAAAAATCTTCTAATGAAAGGTGTTCTGCTATTTTTTCCGGAGAATAACCTCTTTTTATAAGTTCTTCTATTGGAGCTGCAAAAATTTGTTCAAAAAATAATTCATCAGGTAAATTTATATTTTTCAAATTTCTATATACTTTGGAAACATTTTTTCTGAGTGCAAGTTTTTCTGCAATTTCATCAACGGGCGTATTTTCTTCAAGATACATTAAGAGTCCGTTTATAAGGTCATCATTCTTATAATTCAGTTCATTTGCAAGTATATTTGCAATTGAAAATACTTCTTGCAATTTATCATCTTCAGCTTTAATTTTTCTGTTAAGGACATCTAAAAATCCTGCGAATTTATCTGTGTTTGATTTTTTTAAAGATTTCCTTATTAAATCGCATAAATTATATAAAGTATCTGTATTGCTGCAAGCTAGAAAACCGTCATATCCTCCTATAAACAACTTATTGAATCTATAATCATCCGCTTTTATATTTGCACTTACAGTTTCTATACCTTTACAAATAGGATTTATTTCAATGTAATCATCGTCCTGTTCTAAATCACAAATTTTCTGTGTGATATATTCCATCGTCTTAATATCAGAATTAATAGTGCTTTGTGCTAAAGAGGCAAACATATTACATAATATACCCTCATCTGTTTCTTCCCAGCGGTCACATTCTATAATGTCATCAATAAAAGAAAGAATTTTTTTTGTCTGTTCTTCTGAATATTTACCAGAATTATGCAATATTTCTTTCAATTCAGTTTTTGTCAAGGCATGGATAAATTCACTATCGCAAACTTGTGGACAGGATGCAGATTGCACTGATGATACATTCTTAACGGGATTACAGCCTTCTGCAGGTGATTTTTGCTTACCTGTATTTTCCCCGGTAAAAGAAATAACATTTTTTTTATTTATGAAATAATCTTTATAATATAAAGGATTAATTGAATTTTCAGTATAACAATTGGATGCAGGTCTTGTTATTTTCTTATGTTCCTTTTGTCCTGCATTTTGGTTTAAGTCTGTTTTAGTAAGTTTTATACTTTGAATTTTCATTTTATACTGAGATAAACGATAGAAAATTAAATAAATTGCCCTTTTTTAAGATAAATTTTTTATTTATAAGAAATTTGGAAATATGTTATTATAAAAAAATGCGAAATAATCTTTATAATAAAATTTTAATAATAAGAACCGGAGCTATTGGCGATGTTGTTCATACTACCTGTTTATATAGAGCCATAAAAAAAGCATATCCGGATATAAAAATCCACTATCTTACAAGTGAGCTAATAAAACCTTTGATTATTGAAGACCCTGATATTGAAAAAGTTATTACAATTAATCCTAAGTTTAAACTATTTTCTTCATATACTTTTAAAAAATCTGAAGAACTCAAAAAGGAAAAATATAATCTTGTAATTAATCTTCAACCTTCTTTTAAAATAAAAGGATTGATTTTTTTATCGGGCATAAAAAAACAACTTATTTACAAAAAAGATTTTAGATTACACGCTGTAACAAATTTCTTTAAAACCGCTATAAAGGCATTCCCCGAAATTAAAGAAGAAAAAAAACTAAAACTATATCTTCCTGAAGCAAGTATTAAAAAAGCAAAAGAAAAGTTAAAAGAATATAATCATCCACTAATAGTTTTTAATGCCGGAGGTGTTTTTTCAAAAAGACAGGGCAGAACATATCCTGTTGATAAATGGCTGCAGCTTGGCGAAAAAATTCAAGAAAAATACAACGGAACAATACTCCTTACAGGTGCAGAAGAAGACAAAGACTTTCTTAGCCCGCTAAATAAAATTAAAAACAGCGTGAATTACATAGGAGAGCTGCCGCTTGTTGACTCTTGTGCAGTTATTTCTCAGGCAGATTTAATGATTTCGGGTGACTCTGGACCTTTACATATTGCAACTGCTTTGAATGTTTTTTCTATAGGTTTATTCGGTTCCATGCCCGCAAACAGAACTGGTTGTTTCTCCAGCGGTATTAATATTGTTTCATCTAAAGAATGTGTTCCTTGCAACAGGAGAAAATGTAAATACCTTAATGATAATCCGTCAAAAATATATGCTCCCTGCATGGAAGAAATAGGCATAGAAACAATACTTGAACAAATCAGGTCAGGTTGCAATCTAAAAGAAAATTAAAAAACACCATAAAGTACGCACTTGTCTTATTGCCTTCATTACGGCGTATGAAGAGAAATCGTGTACTATACATTAGTTAAATAACGTCAAGCCTGCATAAATCTTTGTAAGGACAATATTTACATGTATTTTCATCATTTTCGCATTTACTGCTGAATTTTAAATTGTTTATATTTTCGTATACAGAAATAATTAAGTTTTCTATATATTCCATATCTTGTTTTGTAAGACTTATTTCAGAAGTCTTATTATCTTCAACATATATTATACCTGCTTTTGACACTTCTCTTTCGGGATATTTTTTCTCGTAAGCATATTTATAAAAACACAACTGGTTATAATAATCTTCCCTCTGACCGCCTTTGGTTATATGGATTTCACTTGAAGCTCTGCTTGTTTTATAATCATATAAAGCGAATGTATTATCTGCAGCATTTTCGATTCTGTCGATTTTTCCTTTTATAAATTTATCATCAACAACAGGTATCCCATCAAAGTTTTCTTCAACACCGGCAATTATTTTTGCCGGTACTTCACAAAAATGCCTGTAATAATTGTCAATGAACTTTAAACCTCTGCTATAGTATTTTCCTTTTTCTTCTTTAGATTTGAATACTGTATAATTCATTTCTTTTTCAAAAATTTCTGCCGCTTCTTCTTTGCTTATGTATTTATCTGTATGAATAGCTGTTTTAGCCGATTTTTCAAGGATTTTATGTATTATATTCCCAAAATTTGCAGCATCCCAGTCTGTTTGTGCTACTTCAATCTTCATTACATAATTATAGAAAAACTGTTTCGGGCACTTTAAATAACAATTTATACTTGTATGACTTAATATAATATTTTTAACCCGTTCTTGAATTTCAAGTTCAAAAGCTTTTCTATGGTTTTGAGCTTCTGTAGATAACGATTTAAATATTTCTGAAGATAAATCATCATCTTTATATTCAAAAGTTTTTTTATCAAAATCAAAATCACTAACTACATTTAAGTATTTTGTTACAGCTCTCGGTTTTCTGTCAACATTATCGGAATGAGATAATACAAGTCCGTATTTTGCACGTGTAATACCTACAAACAGTTTTTTAAGGAGTTCTGAATCTTTTTTTATTTGGGCTTCATCTTTATCAAGAACTTTTTCTGTAATCATCTTATATTCACCGGGATTTATATATTTTTCCCAGTTCTGGGAAACTAAATTCGGAAGATATACATATTCAAACTCCCTTCCCTTTGAACCATGGTAAGTAACAAGCTGAAGTGCATTTTGTATAACATTATTCTTATCAATTTCTATTTTTATATTGTTTAAGTGTGCATAATCAAGTTTTGTTACAAAATCATTTAAAGATGCACTTTTATTCAGCCTCATACAATCAGCTGCTTCATCCATAATTTTCTTTAGCCCAAGAATGTTTTCAGTTTTATTAGTTGAAGCAGAATAAAAAAATTCTAATATTTTTGTTCTGTTAATTATCTCGATTATTGTATTCCGTAAGTTGTTAGAAGCTGCAAATTCCTGTAAATATTCAAAAGTATTTACAAATTCATCTATTTTATCTTTATCACTCCATCCGGAGAGCTTTTTCATATTCGCTATAAAATCATTGTTTTCGACACATAAACGCTTATATTCTTTAAATAATTTATTGTAATCGTTAAGATTTATACAGAATGGTTCTGTCAATAACAATCCGAACAATTTATCCGAATCTTCAACCCGGTTATTAAGTGCTTTTATATAAAAATATACAGCAAGAACAGATCTTATTTTAAATATATCTTCACCGTCATTCATCTGACAGGGAATGCCTTTTGCTTTAAGCCTGTTTTCAAACTCTTTTAATTCGGAATTCTTTGTTGCAATAACCGCTATTTCAGAAAGTTTTTTCTCTTTTGTTTTTTTATCAACAGGGCAATTATCAGAATTTATAAGTTTTTCAATATCTTCAACAATATAATTATATTCTTGAATTAGTTCACCAAATTGCCAGCGTTTAATTTTTCGTTCTTGTTTAATAACATTCTCATTAACGGCTATAAGTTTTTTTTCTATGTTATAAGACTGAAACAGAGGATTGTTTTCAAGTCTTGTTGAATCCTGTGTAACTATGCGGTAACTTAAATCTAACACTGACTGTGTAGATCTGTTATTTTCAATAAGACAGATTACTTTTGTATCCGGATAGTATTTTAGAAAATTATCTACATTTTCACTGTTTGCACCTTGAAAACCATATATTATCTGATCATCATCTCCAACGGCAAAAACATTTTTATACTCATTTGCATCTATTAAATTGAACAGTATTTTATTCTGTAAATTATTTGTATCTTGATATTCATCAACTAAAAAGTATTTATATTTATTTGATATTTCTTTCAAGAAAAGATTATCAGACTCAAATTTATCAATAACAAGACTTATCATATCAGAAAAATCTATAAAATTATTTTCAATCATTTTCCTCTGGTAAATTTCATATACTTTCCAGAGTTCCTGTGCTTTTTTAATATTTTCTTCTATTTTCGCAATATCTTTAATTCTTGTTGTAATACGGTTATCACCTTTTTTTGTTTTTTCTTCAATTTCAGCCTGCAGCTTGTTAATTTGCGGCATTAAAAGCGGATTTGTATTAATATATTCTAAATATTTTTCTTTATTAATTCTCAGTGTTTTAATCTTTTCCGAACAATTTATAAAAGTATTAATGTAAAAATATTTTCCTGCTCTTTCCGAAACAAAAAATTTTAAATCAGCTTCATCAATAGCTTCAACCATTAATTCTCTTTTAAGAGCAGGTGTTATTAAAGATACATCATCAGAAATGCCAAAATTATCCGGATATAACTTAATTACCTCATTACAAAAAGAATGATATGTGTATATATTAACAGAAGAAGATAAAAGACCAATTTTTTCCGATAATCGTTTTTTCATTTCACTTGCAGCTGCATCAGAAAAAGTTAAACATAAAATACTTTCAGGATTAATATTTTTCATTAACATTGAGGCAATTCTTTGAATAATTGTAAAAGTCTTTCCGGTCCCCGGACCGGCTAAAACCATTATTTTGCCTTCAATGTTATCTATACATTGCTGTTGTCTTTCATTTGGTTTGTATTCACTTTTAATTTTTAGCAAATTTTTTCTCCATATTAATAATAATATATCATATAATCAAATGCATAGTCAGTCTAAGGCTGATTTAGATTTGCTTTTGATGTGTTAACTTAAATGTTAACGTTTTGTAATGATTTAGCAAATATTCCTCAAGATTTTTTTAATTTTTACGATATTGAATTTTATAAATATCGAAAGGAGATTGTTGTGAGTTATATTGACAAAGTGGGCGGAAAAGGCATTACAGACGAATACATACAGCCTTCAGAAAGTAAAACAAATACAAAAAATGAAACAACTGCTACTCAAAAAGAAGAAAATGATGTTGTAAACATAACTGATGAAACAAAGACAACACTTGAGGAATTAGAATCAGAACTTAAAACTATTCCGGAAGTTGATAGTTCAAATACAGCAAGTATTTTTTCACGAATACAAAGCTTAAAATCAAACATTTCCATATATACAAGACAATTAACATATCTTGAACAACAAATTGAAGGGAAACAAACCCAATTAACTGAGCTTATTAATAAGCTTGACGAAGTACAAAAAGAATATGACGAAATAGAAGAAAAAATAGAAGAAAAGCAAAAAGACCTTGATGAGGTAAATGCTGAAATAGAAAAAATAAATAAACAAATTGAAAAATTGAAAAAAACAATTGAAAATGCTGATGGCAATGCTTCAGAAGATGAAATTCAGGCTGCTTGTTCAAAGCTTTCAAGTTGTTATGCAAGTTTATCTGAACTATACAGTAAAAGATCAAATCTTGAAGATGCAATATCATCTTTAAATACTGATTTAGAGAGTAAGGCTAATACCATTGCCCAGTATCAAACACAGATTTCTGCATTGGAAACAACAATATCAACTTTATCAGAAAAACAATCTTCAATAACAACTCAGAAATCAGAGGCGGAAAACGAATTAAACGAAAGTATGAAATCAGTCGTTTCAGAAGAAGAATGGGCATTAGTGGAACAAAACAATATAGACTTAACAGAGAAATTAAGTAATGGCGAACCAAGATATATATTTGCTCAAGGAAAAAGCGATAATCAATATCATATCTATGATATGGCTGCAAACAGTTCACTTGCGAGAATATATTGTCCTGACGGCGGATATGACATAATATCAAGCGGAAATGGGAATATAAGTAGTTTTTCAAAAACAGACAATGGTTCTGGCAGCACCGTATTTTATATGGATGATTGCGAAACATTTTGTGAATTTAATGCCTGCTATTCAACATGTTCTCCATTATCTTTTGATATTAACGGTAACGGGGTACAAACGTCAAATAAGATTATCAATTATGATATAGACGGAGATGGTGTAGTTGATAAAATAAACGATTCTGCAGATGCAGTATTAGTCTTTGATAAAGACGGCAACGGAATATCCGGTGAAGATGGTTCTGAATGCTTTGGAAATAATACCGACCTAGACGGTGATAATATCAAAGACGGTTATAAAGACGGATTTGAAGCCTTAAAAGCTCTTGCAAAAGAGAATAACCTTATCAACGGAAAAGATGATAACGTACTGGATACTAACGATATTCAGTATCTGGAAGAAAACTTCGGATTTAAAATAAAAGCAAACGGTTATGGCTCAGAAGCAGTATCACTAAAAGATTTAGGAATAACTGAAATAAATCTTGGAACAACTGATGAAACAACATTAATTGATAATTTTGACGGACAGGGAAATCAATTAATGAAACAGCAGGGTGCAACGTTTACCATAAACGGTGAAACAAAAGAGTATGCTGATATATGGCATAAAAAAATCTTATCGGATACAGATAAAACATCAGAAATTTTTGCAGGTGATTCTCTAACTTTCAGTATTAACGGTTCTTTAAATTATAGTAATTTTATAACAACAAACAAAACCTCCTCCGACAGCTCTGATGATAAAGAAGGACTTAAAGAAATAAGAGAAGCACAAAGAGAAGCCCGTGCAAAATTGAAAGAAATAAAAGACGAGAAAAAATAACAATGAATACTATAACTTATAAAGACCCGGATTTTTGTACGGGTCTTTCTTTTTTTAATTTCTTAAAAATCCTCTAAAGAAATACTGTCTTTGAGTTTACATACCATATCATTTAGTATATCTAAAGTTTCAGAATTTGGCTGAACAAGTAATCTGTTTATATTACCGGTAAAATCTTCCGGTAAAATTTTACAATGAGTTTGTGCATAGTTAACAAGTTTTTTCTCTCCGGGGTGTAAAAGTTCATTATTTGCAAATATAATATCAAAATAACTTGCCATAAATGCAGCAATACGATGATTTATACTATTATAATCTTCTCTTGCAATTGCTTTTTCTATCTGGTCATAATAGGATGAAAAAGGTTTATCTTTTAAAAGCATCATATTTCTTTTTATTATATTTTTCTTTAATTCATTAGGATAAGGCGTATCTATTCGTTTTTTAAGCTCTGATAACCATCCATTTCTATCAAAAACGGCTTCACAATTTTTTAAAGTGAATAAAAAACAAGTAGAATAACCATTAGACGGATTATGCTTTATCCATACATTATCCACCTCTTTTTCCATCCATTTTTTGTCAAAAAACATAATATCCAGCTGCTGATTTATTGCATCCACAAAAAATTCATCACCGGCACCAAAGTAATCACTTCCGACTTCATATTTGGAAGAATATTTCTGTGCAATTTTAAGCCGCTCTTCAACGGGAATTTCTTTATCAGTGAAAATATATACATCAATATCTGATTTTGAATCCGAAGTATTAGCTTTTCTTGAACCGCCTACAGCTATTGCCTGAACTTGAGAAAAGCATTTAAATTCATTTATAATAGCACTAAATGTTTTATCAATAGGCATATTTCTCCCTTCAATATTTGAAGTTCTTATATCTCTCTCAAAAGTATCCTGTTTCAATTGTTTAAAAGAAATATATTTTCTTCTTAAACCAATATTATTAAAATCACAACCGCCTTTTAACAGTTTGATATTATTTTGCAAAAGAACATTATAATTATTTATGATATACATTTTATTTAAAATAGCATAAATAAAATACTTATTTCAACATCAGAAATTTAACCGGATTTAACTTTCTTCTGACGGTGTTTCTTGAGAAGCAAATTCTTTGTTTGAATAATGATCAAGGTACATTACTTCCTGACTCGGAATATCATAAGGAACAATTCTTTGTGCATATATTAAAGCTTGATAAATATCTTTAGGTCTTTTTTCTGAAGTTGTAATAGTATTAGGTTTTTTGGCTCCGTTTACATCTATCCATAAATTGGGTTTTGTTTTATCAAGAGCACAGGGAGTTGTATTAAATTGATTACAGTCAGAATCAGGAACATCACTGTTTGCGGAATTCCAATTTGTAACGCAAAAAATCATTCCATCCTGTGTAGTAAAAACACTACCGCCAGAGCAGCAAGAATTGGTAAAAGAACTGCTGCCTTCAATAACATTCATTTTTGTTTTAAATATGTTGTCAACTACTTCATCAGCAGTTGTAAAGTCTTGTGCCGTAAGACCATCTAATGCTTTATTCACTGTAAGTGCCTGATTCGAAGTTGAAATAGCTTTTTTAAAAGCAGTTCTAAATTCATGACCTTGTGTATTAGTCAATAAAGTAGGCACCGTCATTGCTGCAATTACCCCTATAATTACCAGAGTAATTAGTACTTCTGCCAGTGTAAATGCCTTATTTGTCTTTCTAATATTAATCATACAGTCTTTTATCTCCGTTAAATAATGATTTTTTGCTTCTTTATTGTATTATTTTTTTAATAAAAATGCAAAAAATTATTATAAAATACTTCTTATAGTCTATATTTGTGCTCCTGCAACAGCTTTATATAAACTGATTTGATTTATAAAATAATCAGCATTTTCAACTACAGCACTTTTTTCGGTTATTAATAAAACTTCTTTTTTTTGAAGTAAATCTAAATTTGAAATTATGCCTTCCTTAAATTTAAGACTAGAATATTTATAATCCTGTTTTTCAGCATTATAAATTTCTAAAGTTTTTAAATATTTCTCATTATCAAGTTTAAGCTCGCATAACGCATCATTAATTTCCTGAATAGAAGTAAGTGCAACCTTTTTATAATTTTCAATTGCTTGATTGTATTTGTTTTTATGTATTTTTAAATTAGCAACCTTAGCTCCGCCGGAGAATAATGGCAAAATAGCCCCTCCGCCAAGTATACCAAGTGAATTCGTCCAGTTCATTTTACTGAAATATTCTGTAGAATTAAAAGAAAGTAATCCCAGTATATTAATAATAGGGAGGAATTCTTTTTTCGCTGCTTTTATATCAATTCCTGTCTTTTCAATTAATTTTTCCGCCGCAGCATAATCCGGTCTATTCTGAATTACATCTGAATTTATAAAACCAGGAATTTCCTTGTTCTTTTTAAGATCATCAAATGAAATTCTTTCTAAACACGCAGAATTATCAGGTGTTTTCCCCGTTAACACCATAAGCATATTAAAAAGTTTCTCTCTTGCTATTTCAAGATCTTTGATGTCCGTATTTGCTTTTAAATATGCTTTATTGGCACTAACAGTGTCAGCTGTTGAAATAATTCCCTCTTCGTTACAAAGTTTTGTTAAATCATATATCTGCTTTCTTACAGTTATAATTTGTTTTTGAATTGATATTAATTTATCCAGTTTAACTATATTATAATAAGTACTTCCAACAGCACTCATAACTGAAATATATGCCGCTTTTTCATTTAGTCTTGCAATTTCATACATCTTATCCATTGCCTTTGTTTTATCCCTGTTTTTCCCGAATAAATCCAGCTCATAATTTACATATAAAGGCAGCGAAATGAGCCCTGAAGAATTTGTAATACCCGGAAGTTTATACAACGCAGGGACAGCACCTATACCTACAGAAGGTAATTCTTTTGACCTTACTAAATTTTTATTTTCTCTTGTTTCTTCTGTTTTTAAACCTGCAAGTTTTAAATCATGATTGCATTGGATAGCCTTTATTATATAATCCAGTAATATAGGATCATTCAACTCTTTCCACCAGTCAATGTTTAGAGTTGATATTATATTCTCTTCTTTTTCAACTTTTTTTTCTTCTGATAATACATATAGAGCAAAAATATTATTAAAAAATAATATTACAAGTATTAAACACAATGTTTTTTTTATTTTCATTTTTATAAACTACCGTTATTGCATTTATCTTAATAATATATTAATATATATGTGTGGCAAATGCAACATGTGGTAAAAAACAACAATGCGGGAAATTATAAAAGACAGAATTCATTTTACCGAGGGAATGTTATTTGAAATAAGAATAACATCAAGATATCTAACATTAATGGGGAATCAGGCATTTGAGAAACTTCATTTTAATTTGTCATTTGAAGAATACTTAATAATGGACATAATTTCATACAACGAAGGAATATGTCAGAGAGATTTAGCCAGACTATTATTAAGAGACAGGTCAAATTTAGGTAAAATTGCATCAAGTCTTGAAAAGAAAAAAATGATTAAAGTAAAACCTGATATTAAAAATAACCATCCGGTAAAAAAATTATATATCACGGAAAAAGGAAAAA
Organism: Candidatus Gastranaerophilales bacterium; assembly: GCA_944325525.1. Classification (GTDB taxonomy): domain Bacteria; phylum Cyanobacteriota; class Vampirovibrionia; order Gastranaerophilales; family Gastranaerophilaceae; genus Avigastranaerophilus. The sequence continues at coordinate 17,609 of CALVAK010000010.1, read as the reverse complement.
AATTGTGTAATGAAATTTATATAAAACTTGAACCTTCACTAAAAAAAATCAATCAGGATATTAATAAAAAAGAGCAGGATTATATAAGCACATCTCTTATGAAATTAAGAAAAACATTAGAAAATATAGTAGAAACACAAATATAGCAAAAAGGTATAATAATGAATAATAACGAAAACAAAAAAACAGAAAATAAAATAAATTTAAAAAAAGTAATTATTATCGCTTTTACTGCTGTAACCTGCATAATATTATCGGCAGTTTATTATGAATCAACAAAATATCAGTCAACAGATGATGCTTATATAGAAAGTGACCTTATAAAAATTGCTCCGAGAGTTTCAGGACAAATAGAAGAAGTATATATAAAAGATAACGAAAAAATAAAAGAAGGGGATTTAATTGCCAAAATTGATGATACTGATTATAAGGTAAAGCTTGCACAGGCACAGGCTTTATATGAAAAGGCTTTATATTCTCAAAAAGTTGCAAAGGCAAAACTAAATGCCATAAATTCTGAAATATCAGTCGCAAAAAAAGATTTAGAAAGATATACAAGTTTATATAAAGCAGGAGCAGTATCAAAGCAAAAACTTGATACGGCACAGGCAAAATATGATAGCGTAAAGGCAAAACTTTTATCTGCACAGGAAGATATTCTATCTTCTACAAATGATAAAGTTGCTGATGCTAATTTAAGAGCTTTAAAAGCACAAAAAGAACAAGCTGAATTGTATTTAAAATATACAAATATTATTTCTCCAAATACAGGTACAGTAACAAATAAAAATGTAGAAAAAGGGCAATATGTCCAAATAGGGCAGCCGTTATTTACACTTGTCACAGATGATTTATGGGTAGAAGCAAATTTTAAAGAAAATCAAGTCGGTTTAATGAAAGTAGGACAAGAAGTCGAAATAAAGATAGATGCATACCCGAAGAAAAAATTTAAAGGAAAAATAGAAAGCATACAAAAGGCATCAGGTGCAAAATCAAGTCTTTTTCCGCCTGAAAATGCTGTAGGTTCTTTTGTTAAAATAGTTCAGAGAATTCCGGTTAAAATAGTATTTACTGAAGAAATAAATTCTGAAGAGTATAATATAGCTGCCGGAATGAGTGTTGTACCAAAAGTGAAAGTCAAATAAAAATAATGGCGGAAGAAATATTTCTAGAAGACAAATGGAAACCGAAATATAATCCATGGGTTGTTTCAATACCTATTGTAATAGCCGCTTTTATGTTCGTACTTGATGAAACCATTGCAAATGTTGCACTGCTCCACATGGCAGGGAGCTATTCAGCCTCAAGAGAAGAAGCACTCTGGATATTGACAAGTTATCTTATTGCATCGGGAATAATAATACCGGCTGTAGATTGGTTTTGTAAATTAATGGGGAGAAAAGCCTTTTTTACCTTCAGTATTTTATTATTTGTAGGTTCATCTTTCCTTTGCGGAATATCACATACATTGTCGATGATGATATTCTCAAGAATATTACAAGGACTTGGAGGAGGAGCTTTACTTCCTCTGGCTCAGGCTATATTGCTTGAAAATTTTCCTTTAAAAGAAAGAGGGAAAGCAATGGCATTATTAGGGATGGTAATAGTAACAGCCCCTATAATTGGTCCTGTTCTGGGCGGCTGGATAACTGATAATTTCCATTGGTCATGGATTTTTTATATAAATATACCTATAGGTATAATAGCTGTTATATTAACAAAATATCTTTTAGAAGATCCGCCTTATGCCAGAAAACAGAAAAACGTAAGGATAGATACTATTGGATTTTTTCTGCTAACAATCTGGCTTGTTACATTACAGATAATTCTTGACAAAGGGAATAATGCTGATTGGTTTAATGCCGTATGGGTAAGAAGAACCGCATTAATTTGCATTGTTTCTGCAGTATTGTTTTTTATTTCGCAGATAAAAAGAAAAGATTCACTTGTTGATTTAAGTGTGTTTAAAGATAAAAATTATTCAGTAGGTACGCTTATACAGGTTGTTGTATATTTTGTGCTACTTGCTTCAATGGCGATATTGCCCCAGTTTTTACAAACATTAATGGGATACAACGCATATTTAAGCGGTATTACAATGATGCCGAGAGGTGCAGGAAGTGTTATTTCTGTAATTATCAGCGGAGTTCTTGCAAATAAAGTTGACAACAGGTTAATGATAGGAATTGGTCTTGTTCTAATTGGTATAGCAGGTTTTCAACTGAGTGAATTAAACCTTGAAATTTCAACATCAAATATTGCAATTCCTAATTTTATCTTAGGTTTAGGAATGGGATTTTCCTTAATTCCAAGCATAGCAATATCAGCGGTAACATTGGATAACAGCCAAATGACAAATGCATCCGGGATACAAAGTCTTTTAAGGAATATAGGTGGAGCAATAGGCACATCCATATCAGGCACAATGATAACAAGATGTGCTCAAATGCATCAATATAATATGGTTGAACACCTGAGTGATTTAAACAGTATATATCAAGAAAGATTAGCTTCAATTACATCGCTAATAAGCCAGTATACAAATGTAGAAACAGCACAATATATGGCACAAAATGTGTTATACAAGCAGCTTATTCAACAGGCAACATTGTTAGGTTTTATGGATACTTTCAGAATGTTTTCAATTGCAGCCATAATAATAATACCATCATTATTTTTAATTAAAAATATAACTTCTTCCGAAAAAATGTCTTAATTTTACTTTGCAGACTGAGTTTCCTGACTATGTTTTTTATTATTAACATTCACAATAATAGTAGAAATCAATTTACAAGCTGCAATTAAACCGATTGTTGTAAACAATGTTTTATTTAATGCTTTTTTTGCGACTCTTGCAGTTTCAACCATTTCAGGATATAAGTTTTTTGCATTTTCAGCAATAGTATTCAAATTAATTTTAAGATTAGTATTTTTCATAGTTTCAACTGCAGCTTCTTTTGATTTTTGTATAAAAGCATCTTGAGACAATTTTGAAATTCTTAATGCACCTTTAACTTCAACAGGGAGCAGCACTTCATGCACAGAACTTGCTATAACTCCACCGGCAAGAGCGGGAAAAGCAATCTGTGAAATGGAATTATTTCTTTGTATATTATTTTCGTTCTGAATTATCATTAAAACTTACCTTATACATTATTTTATAAACCTGAAATATAAAAATATTGCTAAAATATTAATTTTTTTTACATAACAATTTTAATATTATAAAACATGTTTTAATTTTTATGCAAAAATAGTATTATTATCATAAAGGAATGGATTTATGTTAAATAAAAAGATAAAATCAATAATTCTTGCGGCAGGTAAAGGAACAAGAATGAAGTCAGAAATGCCGAAAGTTCTCCATTCCATATTTAATAAACCGTTATTAGGATATGTTCTTGACTCTGTAAGCAGCATAGATTGTGCTAATGAAAACATTGTAATAGTAGGTCATGCAGCAGAAAAAGTCGAAGAATATGTAAATAAAAACTATGAAGGAACAAAGTGTATTATACAGAGTCCTCAACTAGGAACTGGCGATGCTGTAAAGAAAGCTTTGCCTTATATAAAAGATTTTGACGGTTATGTTATTGTTGTATACGGTGATACACCTCTGATAACAGGTGAAACATTATCAAATTTTGTAGAATTTCACGATAATAATCATGCTGATTTAACAGTAATGTCAGCAGTTTTTGACAATCCGAAAAATTACGGCAGAATAGTAAGAGATAAAAATAATAAGTTTGTAGCTATTGTTGAAGAAAAGGATGCTAATATAGAGCAAAAAAGCATAAAAGAAATAAATGCCGGAATTTATTGTATGACATGGTCCAAAATAATAGGAGCATTCAGCAGCTTAAGTAATAATAATGCACAGAATGAGTATTATATTACCGATATAGTAAAATGGGCAGTAGAAAAGAATTTAAATGTACAATCATATATTCTTCAAAACAATGAAGAAATATTCGGGATTAATTCAAAATCAGACTTGGCTCAGGCAACAAAAATTTTAAACAAAAAATCAATAGAAAGGCTAATGGATAATGGTGTTCAAATTACCGATCCCGACACTACATATATTTCGCCCGAAACACAAATAGGGCAGGATACTATAATACTTCCGAATGTATATATAAGCGGGAAAAATACAATCGGGAATAATTGTAAAATAGGGCCATTTTCACATATAAGAGATGGGGCAATTATAGGCAATAATGTCAGAATAGGTAATTTCGTAGAAATAAAAAAATCAATAATAAAAGACAATACAAATGTTTCGCATTTAAGTTATATAGGTGACAGTGATATAGGCTCAAAAGTCAATATAGGAGCAGGTACAATAACAGCGAATTATGATCCCATTTCTAAAATAAAAAACAGAACCATAATAAAGGACGGTGCAAATACAGGTTCAAATTCAGTTATTGTTGCACCTGTTACAATAAATGAAAATGCATCTGTAGCAGCAGGCAGTATTATAACAAAAGATGTAGAAGCATACTCACTGGCAATAACAAGAGCACCGTTAAAAATATTTTCGCAATGGGTAAAAAGGAAGATGGAAATACTTTCAGGAGGCAACAAATAATGGAATTAGAATTGGCTTTTCCGCAGGGTACAAAAACGATAAATCCTACTCACGATATAAAATTGTTTGCAGGACGTTCAAATATGAAACTTGCTCAAGAAATAGCAGAATATCTCGGGACAACTGTCGGACCAATGATTGTAAAAAACTTTGCTGACGGAGAAATATATGTCCAGGTTCAAGAAAGCATAAGAGGAGATGATGTTTTTATCATCCAGCCGGTATGTAATCCGGTAAATGAAAATCTTATGGAACTTTTAATTATTATCGATGCATTTAAGCGTGCAAGTGCAAAGTCAATTACGGCAGTAATTCCATATTACGGTTATGCACGTCAGGACAGAAAAACATCAGGAAGAGAAGCTATTACTGCAAAATTAGTTGCCGATTTATTGACTACTGCCGGTGCAAACAGGATTCTTGCAATGGATCTTCATACCGGACAAATTCAGGGATTTTTTAATATCCTTGTTGATCATATATATTCAACATCGGTTGTTGTTGATTATATAAAGAAATTAAATATTCCACCTGAAGATCTTGTTATTGTAAGTCCGGATACAGGCGGTGTTGCCAGAACAAGATATTTTGCAAAACAGATGAAATGCCCCATGGCAATAATAGATAAAAGAAGAAATCGTCACAATGAGGCAGAAGCTGTAAACGTTATAGGTGATATAAAAGGAAAAACCTGTTTAATGTATGACGATATAATTGATACAGCAGGAACAATTTGTGGAGCTGCAAAATTATTAATGAATGAAGGTGCAAAAGATGTATATGTATGTGCAACACATGCTGTATTTTCAGGTCCGGCACTTGAAAGACTTGAAAATGCTCCAATTAAAGAAGTTGTTGTTACAAATACAATACCGCTTAAACAAAACTACATTCCGTCGAAAATAACACAGTTGAGCGTTGCTCCGTTACTTGGAGAAGCCATTTCAAGAATTCACGACGGAGAATCAGTAAGCTCATTATTCGGTTTTGAAAAAGAATATGACCAATAAATACCAATTATGAATATTTAAAAATAGTTCCTGCAATTATGCAGGAACTATTTTATTTTTAAAATTTAAAACAATTTAATATTTTTCAATACAATATAATTTTTATATTTTTATCAGTAAAAAGACAGAATCTTTAACAGCTTCAACAGAATGCATAACATCTTTTTCAAATAAAAATAATTGTCCTTTTTTTATTTTGTATTTTTTTTGTTTACTATCAGATTCATCCGGCATAGAACACTCGCATGCCTGACAAATACAACTATCGTCAAAATTAAATGTAAATTCAATTTCGCCATCTGCAACATATACACAAGCATCCGTATGCGACATATGAGGTTCTATAATTTGATGTTTTTTTAATGCAATAAGTTTAAGATGAGCTGAATTATTTTCCATTAACTCAACCACACTTTTATCATTTTCTTTTAATTCAACCAGTTCATCAAGTTCTAAAGTTCTATATAGCATATAATCTCCTTTCTTTAGCTAAGAATATAAAAGATTTTCAATAAATACATTCCGCAACAGACTATATTTATCTGCAAATTTTGCCTTAACTTTCTTTTGTCCGCTATACTTAACTCTTTCGTAAAATTCATATAAAATCTGCTATAATAAAAAATATGAAAGAAACTGTAAAAAATATTATTGAAAAATATGTAAACATCTCCTGCGAAAGTACATTTATTGTCGGATTTTCAGGCGGATGGGATTCAATGTGTCTTTTAGATATTATGAATAAACTCTCTAAAGAATACGGCTTTTTATTGGTAGCAGCTCATTTAAATCATAACTGGAGAGGAAAAGAATCTGAACTTGAAAAAGAAAGATGCCTTGAATTTTGTGAAGAACAAGATATAACTTTTATTTCAGATACTCTGGCAGAAGGTACAAAAGCAAGTGAACTTGTAGCACGTGAAATGCGTTATGATTTTTTTAAAAAATGTGCCGAAGAATTTGAAGCTGATGCAATTTTAACTGCACATACAAAAAGCGACAATGCCGAAACTATTCTCTACCGAATTATTAAAGGAACCGGTCTAAACGGACTTGAAGGAATAAAGGAAATAAGAAATCTGGGTGGATTTAAAGTAATACGGCCTATTCTTAATTTTTCAAGAAGAGATATTGAAGATTATTGTATAAAAAACGAACTTTATCCCAATAACGATTCAAGTAATGTTAATACAAAATATGCAAGAAATAATATAAGACATAATATTATGCCTGCTATAAAAAACATAAATCCCAATATTGAAAATTCTCTTATTACACTTGCAGAAATAGCAGCAGGCAACAACAAAATTATTAATGAATTAATGCAGAATATTGAAAATCAAATTACTGTTGGAAATAAATGGTTAACTCAAAATTTTCTAATATTAAACGCAGCTATAAAGCAGCATTTTGTATATAAATTACTTTTAAATAACGGAATAGAGCCAAGTTTTACAAAGATTCAGGAACTTATAAACTTTATAACCGAAAATCAAAAATCAAAAACAGGCAAAACTTTGTCTATATCTAATGAATTATGGTTATTTGTATCAAACAAGTACACCTATCTTGTCCATAGCGACAACTATAAAAAAATAGAAGAAGAATTGTTAATTGAAGGACCGGGTATATATAATTTTGCACAAATGTATAAAATAATCATAAGTGAAAATAATGAAACAATTGACAAATTTCCAAAAGCAACAAGTAATATTGCATATGCGGATTTAAAAGACATTTCTTTCCCTGTTGTTATAAGAACAAGAAGAAACGGTGATATTATTCAGCCTTTTGGCATGCAGGGTAAAATGAAGTTAAAAAAATACTTTATAAACAAAAATATTCCTGAACATGACAGAGATAAAATAATTTTAATGTGTAAAGATAAAGAAGTATTATGGGCAAAAGGTGTAGGTATAAATGAAAAACTAAGAAGCCAGAAAATACCTCCTTATAAATTTGAAATGGAGCATTTAGCTAATGAATAATCTAGACAAAGATATAAACGATTTAAAAATATTAATACCTGAAAAGGATATACAAAACAAACTTATTGAATTAGCAGAAAAAATTGAAGTTTCTTTCCCTAAAGACGAAGATGTTTTTGTTATTTGTGTTCTAAAAGGTTCTGTAATGTTTTGTGCAGACCTTGTTAAACATTTAAAACATAATGTACAAATGGAATTCATAAGAATTTCCAGCTACGGACACGAAACAAAATCATCAAACAATCTTCAGGCTATAGATTTAACACTGCCGAATCTGACGGATAAAAATGTATTAATTGTAGAAGATATTATTGATACAGGTTTAACTGCACGATTTTTAACAGATTTATTCAAAATAAAACATCTCCCTAAAAAATTATTATTTGTGTCTCTGCTTAATAAAAAGAGTGCAAGACAAATTGAGATAGAACCTGACTTTTACGGATTTGAGATTGATGATAAATTTGTTGTAGGGTATGGACTTGACTATAAGGGATACTTTAGAAATCTTCCGTATATAGGATATTTTCCATAAAAACACATTATGAATAACAGTGAAAATTTTGAAAATCAATGTTGTAAATATTTATTGAAAAAATATGGTAAATATGCTGATTTTATACTCAAAGGAGGCATGAATTCTTCTGTCTCCGATATCGCTGTTATAAAAAACGGATTTATTTATTATTATATTGAAGTTAAAATGAATGCGGCACAATCAGGTCAATTTGTTTTAATTCCAGATAAAACAAGTAATTCATTTATTTTTTCGCCAAGAAACCGGAGCAAACCAAACCATATTACCAAATACATTATAGAATATATGAACTCGGATTTTAAAAAATATGAAAATGCCGGTACATCAGGACAAATAATAAATTTAAGCTCTAATTTATTTAGTGAATGGATTGTTAGTTATTATAAAAGTAAATCAGTCAAATACATAATAAGTTCTTTTTCCGGTAATTACATAATTTTCCCGGTTGAGAAATTTTCCACATACTTCAATATAACGGCGAAATACAGAATAAAAAAGAGCGGTTCTCAAAATATTACAAAAAAAGATATAGACCCTGTTAAAAATATTTTAAGCAAAATATATCAAGACAAAATCTCCTTTAGCGAAAAAAATAAAAAATTGTTTGCATATATTTTAGAAAATGTTAACTCTCTTTATTTCAGCGTGAATAGCTATAATTACTATTTATCTGCAAAGGAAAATAACCTTTATGAAATAAGAAAACTTTCTACAACACGCAATATGAATGTTATTTTTACTATTACGTCTAAACAGAAGCAGAAAGAAGATGATTTGTTGATGTTTGAACAAGACCTGTATCCGGAATAACAGTTTTATTAACCTGAATAAGTGATAAAGCAATCTGATACGTAATCAATTGCAAAACATCCACTACAACAGAATTGCCAAGCTGCTTATATGCCTGGTTTTTATTCTCACTTATCTTATATGAATCAGGAAAACCCATTAATCTTGCACATTCTCTTGGGTGAAGTTTTCTTGTTTTGCCGTTTATTAAGTAACCTCCGGTTTTTGAAAAAACACCGCCACCGTATGCAGATAGAGTTATTGCAATCCCTTTTGTACTATATATACGTTCTCCTTGACCGCCTTTATTTACAATTCCGAGTCTTATAGGTTTATTATCATACTTATTATCTTCTTTTGTATTAAATATAGTATCATCTCTTTTTACATACAATTCTTTTGTTAATGCTTCATTTTTTAATAAAAAGTCTTCCAGATGTTTTTCTAATTTAAACGGTTCAGGATATTTAAAGTCAGAAATATTTAAATCTTTCCTGAAACAGACCATATAAATTCTTTCTCTTTTTTGAGGAATACCAAAATCAACAGCATTAAGCACCTTGCTAAAAAAAGTATAACCTGAATCTACCATTGTTTTTTTAACAATATTCAAAGTACGTCCATTATCGTGAGAAGCAAAATTTTTAACATTCTCCATAAAAACAACCTTAGGTTGTTTAGCTCTTACAATTCTTACGACATCAAAAAACAAAGTACCTCTTGTATCTTTAAACCCTTGTTTTTTTCCGCTTATAGAAAAAGGCTGACACGGGAAACCGGCACATAATATATCATGATAAGGAATAATTTCTTCATTTATTTTTGTAATATCTTCTTTTGTAATGCTGCCAAAATTACTTTCATATATTTTTTGAACAGCTTTATCCCAATCGTTAGAATAAACACATTTCGCTCCAAAAGATTCAAGAGAAAGCCGAAATCCTCCCAGACCTGCAAATAAATCAATAAAAGTTATATCTTTTAACAGCTTGTCTTTTATTTCTAACATTTAAAGCCTCTTTATTAAAGAGATACAAATATATTGTACATGATGAAAGAAAAAAAATGCAAGAAATGAAACTGATTTAAAGCCATATACCATTATCAAATATATTTCTAAACTGAAATTTAATAAAATACAATCTTGATAATAAAACCTTATCAACACCCGAGAATTTTGATACACTGCATTTATATAAAGCAGAATACTGCTTTATAAAAGCTTTTATACATTTAATATCCAAATCTAACTCTAAATCTAATTTTTTGTCCATAGAACACCAAAAGCCATACTTATATATAAAGTATTTCTGAGCATATTTTTTTTCCAAAAAACAGATTTTTGTTACAAACTTAACATATTAAACAGGTTCATCAGTATTTTCAAGTGCAATATTTTTTAATTTTTTCTCAATTTTTCTGTTCCACGGCAAATCTTGACGAAAAATATATTCGTAACCGGTAACTTCACCTTTAGAAAAAGAATGAAGTTGTTCATCACAAAGCTCTTCAAATTCTTCCTGAAGTTTCTTTGTATATTCATGTCTATCAAATTTAGCATTTTCAGCGGTAATAATTTTAGGTTCACCGACCTGGGCAAGGCACTCGGGTCTATCTTCACGCAAAAATGTATAATTTACGGCAAGAGGAATAAGATTAACACCGCCGTGTTTTTTAGCAACATTCTGTGCAACATAAACAAGACCGGTTTGAAATTCTATGGGTCTGTAATTCGGTGGTCTGACTATTCCCTGAGGAAAAATCCAAAAGCCCATATCAGGGTCTTTTAAGTCATCAACAATATATTTTAAAGATTTTATAGCTTCCTGTGCCGATGCCTTATTAACCGGAAAAGCCCCTATTAAAGCAAACAGAGGAAATCTGTTCATCTCTTCTATCATCATCCTCGGTCTAACTTTAAAAGCACGTCTCATTAAATTATAACCGACAATACCATCCCACCAGTTATTATGAGGAGCATAAATAATGGAAGGGAAGTTTTTATCTCTTTTTTCATTAAATGCTTCCAGATTTTTTATTCTCAATGCATAAAACCTGTGGCTCAGCATTCTAAACAAAATTTTATCAGCAAGCCATGTCCAGAAAGGAAGATTTCTTGCTCTTCTAAATTTTTCTTTTCTGTTCCTTAACCTTGTCGGAGGTATATTCGAATATAATTTTTCTGTCTTTTGCATACTAATCTTTAAACCATTATGATTATAACATTTTTTTTAAGAATTAATCAAAAATTTCTTTAACACTAACTGATTGTAGATTTTTCATTTCCTCCAATTTTTTATAAATTTGTAGAACAGGGCTTTTTTCATTAGAAAAAACCTTGGCGTTTATTTTTAAATTTTCACAATCTTCATCAACTGTTTTGTGGTTATAATCAATAATTTCAGGGAACATATTTATAAGTTTTTTATATACATCTTCATATTCATCATATTTACAAACAAAAGAAATTTTAATTTTTCTCAAGTGTTTAAGATTATGCGGCATAATTCTAACTTCAAAGATTCTTATTAAGACAAGGATAGCGACAGCAAGTACAGCAGATACCACTGCGATACTAAGCTTACCGCAGCCACATGCCATACCAATAGCAGCAACAATCCAAAGAGTAGAAGCGGTAGTTAAACCGGTAACAGTAAGTCCCTGACGCAAAACAGTACCTGCACCAATAAAACCAATACCCGTAATTATTTGTGCAGCGACTCTTGAGGGATCGCCTATAGGGTAAAGCGTTACTGCAGTAGAAAATCCGTATATTGATAATATCGTAAATAAACAAGAGCCGAGACAAACCATAATTTGAGTTCTCAATCCAGCGGATTTATTTGTAAGCTCTCTTTCAAATCCTATAATAGAACCAAGGACAATAGAGAACAATATTCTCATCAGAATATCAGCATCTTCTATTCTGAAATAATTCATAAACTCACACATATAAATTATCTTTCTTTGCTGTTAGGATCTACTGCATCTCTAATTGTATCACCAATTACATTAAAAGATAATACCGCAACAAAAATTAAAAAACCGGGAGTTAAAAGCCAGGGTCTGGAAATAATATTAACAAATTCCTGAGCTTCTTTCAGCATATTACCCCAACTGGCATCAGGCTGTTGAATACCAAGTCCTAAGAAGCTAAGCCCTGATTCTGAAAGAATAAAAGAAGGAACACTCAATGTTATAGCGACAATTACATAGCTGAGTGTCTGCGGAAGAATATGATATACAATTGTTCTTAATTTTGAAGCTCCAATGGATTCTGAAGCCAGAACAAATTCCCTTTTTTTAATAGAAAGCACCATTCCTCTGACAACTCTGGAAAAACCAGCCCATCCGATTAAAGCCAGAATAACAACAATTAAAGAAAAACGCTGTACACTTGTCATATTTGCAGGAAGGATTGAAGCAAGAATAATTAACAGATAAAAACTCGGTATAGACATAATTGCTTCAGCTATTCTCATCATAAAGAAATCTGTTTTCCCTCCCAAATATCCGGATATCCCGCCATAAATCATGCCGAGAGGAAAAGAAATCAAAAGAGCCAGAAAACCTATTGTTAAAGAAATTTGTCCTCCGTATAAAAGCCTTGAGAAGTTATCACGACCGTTAATATCCGTACCCAGCAGATACAATTCGCCGCCTTTTTCCACATCATAAAAATGTCTGTCGAAAGGAATAATTCCAAAGAGTTTATATTTATCTCCCTTTGAAAAATATTTTACTTTATATTTTTTTGATTTATCTTCTACATATTTTGTTTCAAAGGTTTCTTTATCAAAAAATCTTTTATAATTATATGTATAAGGCAAAGACAATTTGCCTTTTTCATTAATTATGTATATTTTGGAAGGAGGACAATATGCTTTATCACGATTTGAATAATCTTTTTTATAAGGGCATATAAAAGAAGCTAAGAAAACTGTAATATAAAGAAAAATGAGTATAAATAACGCATATTTTGCAAATTTATCTTTTAACAAAGCTTTTAAAATATTTTCATTATTAACATTGTTAAAATCCGGAAGTACAGGCATTATGCAACCTCCACTCTGGGATCAACCATTTTAAGTAAAATATCTGCAAGCAGATTACCCATAACAAGCATAACAGTTCCAATCATTAAAGAAGCCATAACAAGGTTAATATCTGATTTCATAACAGCTTCAAGTATTAAACGTCCAAGTCCGGGATATTGAAATACATACTCTGTTAATGCTGCACCGCTCAAAAGAGAAGCAAATTCAAAACCTAAAAGTGTAACCATAGGATTTATAGCATTTCTTAAAGCGTGCTTATAAATTACTTTAGTTTCACTTAAACCTTTTGCTCTTGCAAATTTAACATAATCAGCCTGCAAAACATCAAGTAAATTACCTCTCATCTGCCTTTGAAGACCTGAAAGAGAAATTGTGAAAAGGACAATAACCGGCAGAACAAGATGATGAAGAATATCAATTATTTTTCCTGAAAAACTTAATTCTGAATAATTATAGCTTGTTAAACCTCCTGTAGGAAACCAGCCTGTTTTTACAGCAACGATTAATAAAAGCAAAGCAAAGAAAAAAGACGGAATAGCCATTCCTATGCTAGATAGGATTGTAAGTATTCTGTCAAGAATCTTTTTTCGATTAAGAGCAGCAGCAATACCGAGAGGGATACCGACCATCCAGGTAAAAAATATAACAAATCCGGTTAATAAAAGGGTATTGGGTATACGTTCTTTAAGTTTGTCGGAAACTTTTTCGCCAGTGGTACAATATCCCAAATCGCCTTTTATAAAACTTTTTAACCATAATCCATATTGAACAATGACAGGCTTATCTAAACCTAGTCTTTTAACTTCATAATCCAGAGTTTCTTGTGTAATAGAAGGGTTTAACTTTAGTTCTGCAAGCGGATCAACCGGAGCAAGTCGTATAAGAAAAAAGCTAATTAAAGATACCAGAAATAACAAAGGTATCGTTTGCAAAATTCTCTTAAGAACATATCCTAGTAAATTCATAAGCTAATTCTAATTTATAATCAGGAAATTGGCAATTAGCCTACCGGAAAAATTTGTGAATGAAGGAAAAGAAACGAATTAACATTAATAAGAAAAAATATACCTAACAAAAAAAGACTCTTGCAACTACAACAGACATGACAATTCCAACAATATCAGCACATATACCCGTTAAAAGAGCATAACGATATTTTTTTATACCAACTGCACCAAAATAAACAGTTAAGACATAAAAAGTTGTTTCAGAACTTCCCATCATTATTGCAGCAAGTTTGGATGTATAAGAATTTATGTCATTATTAGCAACAATATCAGAAAACACACCAATAGCAGCACTTCCTGATAAAGAACGGACAATAGTTAACGGTATAATATCAGCCGGAATGTGTATTCTATCAAGAAGTCCTGAACAGATATCAGCACAACAATCAATAATTCCTGATGCTCTTAACATTGATATTGCGACAATAATTGCGACTAAATACGGAAAAATACTAATTCCGGTTTTAACTCCGTTTTTTGCTCCATCAATAAATGTTTCATAAACCGGAACTTTTTTTATAACAGCAACAGTTAATATTGTCAGAATAATAAACGGTAGTGCCCAGAGAGATATAATATTAACAATTTCCTTAAACATTTTTATCCTCCATCTCTACTTTTTGAGGAGGAAAAACAGTCTGGAATAGCCTTGCCATAACTATAGCACTTACAAAAGCAACAGAAGTAACAATTAATGTAGGTACAATAATTTCCGTAGGATTTTTGCACCCGTTTGCAGCCAGTATAGCAAGAACAGTAGCCGGTATTAATTGAAACCCGGCAGTATTCATTGCAAGCAAAGTACACATTGAATTTGAAGCACTATTTTTGTCTTTGTTAATTTTCTGTAAACCCTGCATAGCTTTTATTCCCATAGGAGTTGCGGCATTAGCAAGTCCGAGAGCATTTGCAGAAAAATTCATTGCAATATCGCCTATAACAGGATTGTTTCTGGGAACTTCAGGAAATATTTTCCCTGTAACAGGAGTTAATAATTTTGAAACAAATTCAACAATACCTGATTTTTCAGCAATCTTCATAATACCCAGCCAGAATGTCATAATTGCCGTCAGAGTTAATCCGATTTTAATTGACAGTTCGCAGCCAGAAAAAATAGCTTTTGTCACTTCATCCAATGTTGCGTTAAAAGCTGCAAATATTATTGAAATTATAATAAGGAAATACCATATATAGTTCATATTTAGAAATAATTATAAAATCGGACAAGTTATATTGTATTTTATAATTTGCAAAAAATCAAAATATTAATATATAATAATTTATGAAAATATGTTAGCTTTTAAAAGAATTTTTTTATTATAATAAATTTATGAGGCAGCAATGAAAAAGACAATTTTAGTATTATTTTTAATAATAGTTCCTATATTAGTTACCGGATGTAAAGCAAATGTTGTCGGAAAATATGATGATTACAATGAGATATTTACCGGAGTAATTGATTTAGACTTGCAAGGAAGCGGATACATAGAAGTTACATCAGAACCGAGTAAGATAAAGTGTAAAGGATATGGAGAACTTACATATGTTCCATTTTTAAGCCAGATGACAGGAATGTGCAAGGGACAACGAGGTATTGCCGAATTAAGATGTTCAGACGGAAGAAATGTATCCGGAGAATGGGTTTGCAAGAAATTTGTTGAAATAGAAGGCAATGCCAGAACAGACAATAATGAGCTAATTACTTTTTATATAGAAAAAAGTAAAAGAAAAGCACAGGCAAAAAAAGAACAATACATTAAGGAAACAACCAATAATCCTCCTCTTGGCTACAAGTTTGAAGTCAACAAAAGATTGTATGATACAAAATACAATTTAAATGAATTATTATAGACAAAAGGATTGATATGAAAAAGATTTTATTATTTTTTGCGTTAATTTTTTTATTTTCAATAAACGTATATGCGGAAACATCAAATCTAAAGCCGCAGCCTGCCGGCGACTCATCGTTGCAATCCGATTGCTTATCAAACAAGAATAATCCGGTAAAATATGATACTTCACTTGAATGTTTTGTTATAAGACCTATACAAAAAGATTTTTTCTATAACAAAGAAGATTACAAACTTTATAAGAAGATATCAAAACTTTATAAAAAAGAGAAATATGAAAAAATACTTGAAATAAAGCCTGATTATATTCCGGCATTATTTGCGATTTATAAAAAATATGATAAAGAAGGTAACAGTGCAAAAGCTATTGAATATTTGAAGAAAATAAAAACCCCGAACAAATATCTTAGTGAAAATGAAATTTTAAAACTACTATTCAAACAATATTGTAAAAGTGACGATAAAACAACAGCAATAGAATACTTTAATAAAATAACCGGTAATAAATCAGATATATACGTATATGCAGCAGAATGTTATTTAGATATGAATAACAAAAGCGAAGCATTAAAATATGTTTTATTAGTACCCGAAACAGATAAAAATTACTATAAAGCACAGGAAATAAAATTTAGCGTATATTACAGAAAAAAAGATTTAAACAATGCAAATAAAACAGCAAAACAATTAATAAAATTAAAACCCAATATATCTGATAATTACATAAGAGCAGCATTAACAGAAAAAAATGAATCATTAAAACTTGAATACTTATATAAAGCACGTAATCTGGCAAAAAATCTTAAATATTTTTATTATGCAAACGCACAAATTATTAAATTAGAACAAAGAAAATTGGATAAATATTACAGTAAACAAAACAAATACATTGATAAACTTAACTGGATACAAATTATTTCAAGTGCCCCTGCATACGGAAGCAATGAATACTGGATAGCAAGACAGGATAATTTTTTTGAACAATGTAATTATTGTATAAAACACTATAAAGGGAATGAACTTACAACATGTTTCAACACAATAAAACAAGATGAAAGCAATAAGACAAAACAGCTTAATTTTGCCATGAAATATGAAAATGAAGACAACTATCAAAGAAAAATAGTAAGACAAAATGCAAAAAAGATAACAATAATGAGGTCAATGCTAAGAGAAAACCGTATGCAAACGTATAATCAATTACAACGGAACTATATATTAAATAATAAATATTGATAAAAATAAAACGAAATATTGACGAAAAAAACAAATCATCATAAGATAATAAATGTTAAGTCGTAGTGGCGGAATTGGTATACGCGCACGTTTGAGGGGCGTGTGGATTGCTCCTTATGGGTTCAAGTCCCATCTACGACATTTTTTATTTGAATGATAATTGGATGCGGGACGCAGAACCCCACAAAGCAAAGCTTTGTAAGGGTTCAAACGCGAGTGAGCAGAGGCTGAAATGGCGGAGGTGTTGAACCTTCGCCATAAAATGCCGTTTAATGCGAACGAGCAAGACAGTCCCGCCATCGACAATTAAAAAAGGGATAACAATTGTGTTATCCCTTTTTTTATATGCTTGATTGGTGAGGGCTTTAATCCGTATTAGCGGGTTGCGGATTTTACGTAAGAGTGAAGTCGAGCAAAGCGAGCGAACTCTAGTAAGTGAGGGCGAAATTTGTGACAACAAAGTGAAACAAATTACTCGCCCGAGAAACAGTAAAATCAAAGAAGCAAGTCCCGCCATCGACATTTTTTATTTTAAT
>CALVAK010000009.1 GCA_944325525.1 Candidatus Gastranaerophilales bacterium | reverse complement strand
CGTTTTGCTCGGCAGAGTGAGTTGTGGCACCATTTAAAAAACAGGTAAAAAGCCTGTTTTTTTATTTTATATTTGAGCAATTAAGAGTCGGAATCTCACGCTGATTTACAAAGTAAATCAGGGTTCTCCCCTCTCGCAAAACGATACTCAATCGTTTTGCTCGGCAGAGTGAGTTGTGGCACCATTTAAAAAACAGGTAAAAAGCCTGTTTTTTTATTTTATATTTGAGTCCCCGGGGTTATACTAATTTTTTCTATGTCAGGTTTGTCTTTTAATTTGTGCTATAATTATATTATGTTCGGGTGGTTGAAAACGTTATTAATTTTACCGTTTAACGTAGTGGTTATTATTCCTTCTTTAATTTTGTATTTTTCGGGATACCACTATAAAAGGCCGGATATGGCTTTTGGGATAGTCGGAAGTCTATTGCTGACTACGGGTTTATTTCTCTCTATATGGACAATGATATTATTTGCTAAAGTTGGGAAAGGTACATTAGCTCCATGGAATCCGCCTAAAAATCTTATTGTAAAAGGACCTTATTGTTTTGTTAGAAATCCTATGATTATAGGTGTTTTGCTTATTTTAATTTCGGAATGTTTCTTTTTTAGTGCAATTCAGTTGGTCTGGTGGGCTTTTTTGTTTTTTATAATTAATAATATTTATTTTTATGTTTTTGAAGAAAGACAGCTTGAAAATAACTTTGGTGAAGAGTATAAGAATTACAAAAAGAATGTACCTATGTGGATTCCGAGATTTTCCACATGGAAACTAAAATAGTTATGTTGACCGGTAAACTTTTATTCTTCTTCGTCGATTCTTTCAAGTTTAAATATAACAGGTCTTGTTCCGTCATTACAGCAGGTTATCATAATTTTTTCATCGTTTGTCCATCCGCTCATTATAGAGCCGCCTTGAAGAGCAGCATATACATATCTGCTTATGCAATCCCATGCTTCAGCACAAAATTTACCGTGCATTATTCTAAAGAAATCATTATTGTCTACAACAAATTCTTGTCCTTCTTTGAAAAATTCACACTTCCCCGATTTTGGATTTGCAAGATATTTTTCCTGCAAATCTGTATAGCATTCTCTTTTTAAAACAGTAATTTTACATTTATATTTCATATTTCACATCCAATGCTCTTTTATAATTTTTTCAGTATAAATTACATCATACCAGCGGTTAAATTTATATCCGCATTTACTGCATTTACCAACTTGTTTAAATCCTAAACTTTTGTGGAAATTTTCGCTGTCAAAATTTAAATATTTGTCCTCTTTTCTCTGTGTAACAATAAGGGCATATAGATTTGTTATTCCGTTTGTTTTTAATTCTTGTTCCAGCTTATCATACAAAAGTCTACCAATACCTTTTCTTTTATAGTCTTTATCAATATAGATACTTAATTCGACAGAATATTTGTATGCTTCCCTTTCTCCAAAAGGAGAGGCATAAGCATAACCGACTATTTTATCATCAATCAATGCGATGTAATAAGGATATTTTTTTAAAGTTTTTTTTATTCTGGTCTTAAATTCATCAAGCGTTGGAATTGCGTACTCAAAAGAAATTGCAGTATTCAGTACATAGTACTCGTATATTTTTAAAATATCTTTTGCATCCTCAACGGTTGCAAGTCTTATTTTAATATCATTCATATTTAGATATTACCATAAATTTTATGTTAATTGTTGTATATAATGAAGGTCAATATGAAGGTAATGAATATAACCCTTGCTTTAACATGGCAGAAGATGCAGATGTTGAACTTATTTATCTTGAATCTGATTTGAAAAAGTTATTAGCACATGATGGTAAAAGTAGGAAATATTATTTAATAACGGTAAAAAGCGATAAAAGTGTTGATTTAAAAGAAAAAATTTAGTCATTCAACCGCATATACAAAATAGGATAAGATTTTCCTTGTTCATCAATTTTTGACTTTTTATAAATCTTAAATCCGAGATGTTCATAAAATCCTTTTGCCAGTAGATTATGTTCGTTTACAGTCAGTTCATTAATCGAAAATTTTTTAATTCCGTACTCAATTAATTTTTTACCTATGCCTTTTCCTCTTTTTTCCGGGGTAACAAACAGCATTTCCAGTTTTTGTTTTTCTATACCCATAAAAGCAACAATATTGGTATTCTCTTGAGCTATAACCAGATGAGAAATATTTTTCAGTGCATCAGGCAGAAAATTTTCTTTGATATTCAAAATTTCACGTTCCAGTAAAAACAAATGTGTTGCTCTGACAGACTTTTCCCAGATATCTATAAGAGTATTGATTAACGGCTGTGTTCTTTCTGAATCCTCAATAATGTCTATTGACAGACAATTTAATAAATCTAACGGATTTAAAAGTGTAAATTTTGCTTCAATATTTTGTCTTTTGTTTCCCCATTTTGCAAAGGCAAAATCAACACCGGATAATTTTGCACACTGCATATCATAAACACTGTCGCCGATATAAAGAATTTCTTCCGGTTTTGCATTAGCAAGTTCCATATATTTTAGGAGAGGTTCTGGATTCGGTTTGTGTTTTTGTGTATCATCAGCACAGATAATTATTCCAAAATATTTGTTAAATCCGAAATGTGTAACTTCTTTGTCAAATTCGGATTATGTTTTAGATGTTACTATTCCTAATTTATAATCAGTTGAAAGTTTTTGTAGTAAATCTTTTATTCCGTCAAAAACACAGACAGAATTTTTGTAGTTGTTCAGCTTTTTATTCCATAAAACGACCGTTTCTGTTGCATTTGTAATTCCCATCTGCTTTATTGCAGCTTCGCCTGTGATACCGAGTACAAATTCCAATTCTTCAATTTTATAAATTTTGTTCAGTAATACTTTTAAAGTGTCTTGCAATGAGTGCAAAACAGCATATTCTGTATTTATTAAAGTTCCATCGACATCAAATACAATATTTTTATACATTATTTTCTCTTATATCATCAAAAGTTTTAATTACGTGGCAGGGATTTCCGACAGCAACACAGTTGTCCGGTATTGAACGGTTTACAACACTTCCGGCTCCAATTACACTGTTTTCTCCTATCGTAACGCCAGGTAGAACGATTGTTCCTCCTCCAATCCACACTCCGTCCTTTATCATTACAGGGTCTGCACATGTCGTAAAATAGCAGGTTGAACCCTCTTTTTTCTCCTTTAATCTCTCTTCCGGTAATAAAGGATGATAAGCCGTGTATATTTGTACATTCGGTGCAATCAGTACTTTATTTCCTATATGTATTTCTTTATTATCAATAAAAGTGCAGCCGGAATTTATTATTACATCATTCCCTATATATATGTTTTTTCCGAAGTCACAAAAAAAGTATTCATCAATCTGAACATTATTGCCGATTGAACCGAACAATTCTTTTAAAATTGCCTCTTTTTCTTCAAAATTATCATAATCTAAATTTGAATATTTTTTAGTTAAAAGCCGTGCTTTAACATTTAAATTAAAAAGTTCTTTTGATTCTGTATCAATGTATTTATATTTTTTATTCATTTTTTATTCATTTTTTATTCGTTTTTTTCTTATTTACTTATATTAAGTGTACCTTAAAATTTTTCATTTGTTAATCTTTAAATGAGATATAAAATATTGATTTTTCAAATAATGTATTGCGAAGAGAGCATTTTTATATTACGCTTTACATAGATTGAAAGGGGAAATATATGTTAAGAGCAGGTATTGTAGGACTGCCTAATGTAGGTAAATCAACTTTGTTTAATGCATTAACTTCTTCTAAAAATGCACAGAGCGAAAATTATCCGTTTTGTACAATAGAACCTAATGTAGGTGTTGTTAATGTGCCTGATGAAAGATTGGAAATATTAAAAAATCTTGTTAAAACAAATGTTGTAATTCCGACTACAATAGAGTTTGTTGATATTGCGGGACTCGTAAAAGGTGCCAGCAAAGGAGAAGGACTTGGAAATCAATTTCTTCACAATATAAGAGAAGTTGATGCTATTATACAGGTGGTAAGATGTTTTGATGATGATAATACAATCCACGTTGCCGGTAAAATTAATCCGATTGATGATATTGAAACTATAAATACAGAACTTGCTTTAGCAGATATGGCTTCTATTGAAAGAAGACTTGAACGACTTTCAAAACAGGTTAAAAGCGGGGATAAACAGGCAAACCTTGAGTATAAAGTTTTATCAAAATTAAATGACCTTTTATCGGATGCTATGTTTATTAATATTGAAGATCATTTTGAAGGTGATGAAATTGAAGTCGCAAAAAATTCACAACTAATGTGTATTAAGCCTGTTATTTATGCAGCAAACGTTAGTGAAACCGATTTAGCTTCTGGAAATGCGTATGTTGATAAAGTAAAAGAATATGCTGCCAAACATAATGCTGATGTTGTTGTTATTTCGGCAAAAATTGAAGCCGAATTGGTTGATCTTTCTGAAGAAGAAGCAAAAGCTTATTTGGCTGATCTGGGCGTAAAAAATTCCGGAATTGAACGTATGATTCAGTCTGTATATAAGTTGTTGAATTTAACAACATTTATAACAGCCGGCGAAAAAGAAGTACATGCCTGGACTGTAAAATCAGGTTCAAAAGCTCCTAAAGCCGCAGGTGTTATTCATACTGATTTTGAAAAAGGATTTATAAGAGCTGAAGTAACGAGCTATAATGATTTCGTTTCTGCAGGTTCGTATGCTGCGGCCAGAGATAAAGGCTTAACAAGGCTTGAAGGTAAGGATTATATTATTCAAGACGGCGATATTGTTCATTTTAGATTTAATATATAAGATGGGTTTATATGGCACAATTTCCTTTTCCGGTTAATAGAAAGAATACTATATAAAAAATCTTCTATATTTACATAAGTTTTTTTATGAGTTAAAATTTACTGGTTAGTATGAGGAAATAAGGTGAAAATCCTTAGCCGGATCGCGGCCGTTAAAGTCGGAATGCTCTGTTTTGTGTTTGGCTGCGAAATCCGGCCGGCATATAATTGAGTACCTTACATTAACAAAAGTAAGGTTTTTTTATGTCTACTTCAATAACAAATCCTACATCAAACAGAACAGGACTTTGTCCTCACGGACTTGTTCCGAGTGCCTGCCCTATATGCAGTGGTGGCGGTATGGGTGGTGCTGCTAAAACAAGAGATTCTGTTATGGAAAAATCAATACGCTCAAATGAATGGTCCTGGATTAAATGTTATGCTGCTGGTCTTGCTTTAAAAGCTAAAGATGCAAGAATTGAAAATGCTAAAACTGTTTTTGAAAGACAAATAGAATTCGCTAAGCTGCTAAATAAAACTATTCAGGAAATCGCTGACAAAATAAAAAATGCAATTCAAAATATTGAAAACAATATTCCTAAAAGTATCTTTACTTTTTTAAACTTTATTGCAAATAATATTATTTTTCCGTTATTAAATCTTGCAGTACAGATTCCTAAGCTTATTGAAAAATTTGCCTTGTTTCAGCAGTCATTAGGTAATTTCTTGTTGAATGTATCTGAAAAACTTGCTGCTCTCTTTGGTGATTTAAAAAACTTTATTGATAAAAAACTTACGGAAAATATCAAAAGGCAAGCAAAAAAAATTTTTCTGTTTTTTATGTCAAATATGGAAGAGGAAAATTATAAAAATGATGAAACTCTTTCAATTTTTAAGTCAAGAGAGATAAAGAAATATCTTATTAACGTTGTAAATAAAATCAGGAAACGTAATAAAAATGCAGGTTGAAGCATTACGAATAAATAATTCAAAAAAATCAAGCACAAAAAAAAGTCGTGATGAAAATATCAATAAGACTTTAAAAGGGGTGTTAATTAATAATTATTTAAATAACAATTTTAATAACAGTGATATTTCTTTTGACGAAATACAAGATTCTTTATTGATAGTTGATAATCCAAATTATTATAACGTTTTGTCTGCAAAAAAGACGGAAAAGGAAAGCTCATTTGATATTAATAAGGCAATAAAACCTTTAATTTTTGGAACTCTACTTTTATTATCGGGTTGTATAGGTTTAAGTGCTGTTTTAAAAAAATCGTCAAAAGCTTTGCTAAGTTCAAAAAATTTTGAACAATTGCCTGATCTCGCAGTTAATATGAATATAAAAGAAGAACCCCAGTTTGCCATATATAGAGCTATAAGAGATCCAAATTTTAAAAATATTCTTGGTGCAGCTGCTGTATTTTTTATGAGCGGGATTACTCTTATTTCGAAGAATTTTGTTGATGGTTTTAAAGAAATTTGGATAAAAAAACAAGCTGCCGATATTGAAAAAGATTTGCAGGAGGGGCTTATTGAAGTTGAAACAAATTCTTTTTCAGGAAAACTGAATATTGTAAATAAAACTATGAAAAATAACATTAAGTACTTTGATGAAATTCTTAATCATAAGAAAGAAAAGGAAAAAACACCGGATATTTTTACAAAATTCTTGTCTTTTAAAGGTGAATCTGATATTAAATTAAATAAAAATCCGGATGTTGAACAATCTTTAAATATAAAGTCTTCACGTGATAAAACAAATCAAAAGAAAAAGAAAAAGGAAGATAATCTTAAAAATATTAAATATATTTCCTTAATAACTACTGTTTTAATAGCTGCTTTTGCTGCCGGGAAAATAAGTGTTTCAAATTTAAAGAAAACAGCTCAATTCTCAGAGAAATTTGCAAATGATTATGTCGAGAAAACAATTAATGCTATAGAACAATTTTCAAAAAAACCGGATGTTAAAGATATTTCTAAAATTACTGATTTATTTAAATCTATTTGTGCTAAACCCGAATATATAAAAGAAGTATGTAAAAAATATAAACTTCAAGAAGAAGAAATACAAAAAATAATAAATACTGTAGAAGAAACAAAAAAGACAATTTTTGCAGATGCACCTACAGCTCTAGGCGGTATTCCGAAAAAAATTCAGTACTATTGCTATATTGATGAAAACAGAGGACATTTATATAACTGGGTTCTAAATTCTGATAATAAATTTACAAAATACGTATTTCTTGCTTTTACTCTTTCAGGAGCAATAGGCTATTTATTTAAACAGGGGTTAGATGCTATAAAAGAAGTTGCGGTTATGAAAGAAAATGCAAAAACTGAATTGGATTTAAGGAAAAGACTTGTTGATGTTGAAATTAGGAATTTTGCATCTAAAAAAGAGAGTGCAATAAAACCTTTAATTGAAGATTTTACAAGACAGCTAAACAGTGGTACTAAGACAAAAGAAGAATTAAAACAATTAGCGGATAATATATTGTATGAAACTAAAAACGGTCCGCCGTACGTATATACATAATGAAAGGATAATTATGCAGATTCAATCTAACTTGATAGCAAAATATTCTAACTCACCGGTTTATGCTAATGGCATAAATCAAAGCGGTGAGTTATCAAAAAAAATTCAATTTCTTATTTCTCAATTAGGACAAGGTGTAGAATATCCTAATGAAAACAGAAATTATTGTATATATAATGAAGAAAGAACCGGTGAAATAGTTAACTTAGGGGAGGAAGCTCTTCCTTATCTTGAAAATTTTTTAAAGACAGCTGATACTGAAGAAAAAATACTTGATGCCCTTCAAATCCTTGACAAGATGCTGGATAAAGGGGTAAAAGGAATTGATAAAATGTATCCCGTACTTTCAAAATTTAATGATACATCTTCTCCTAACGTACAGGTGATGTTAGCAGGTATATACAGAAAGACTCTTGTTCCGGATGCTTTTGGTCCGCTTGCAAAAATGTTAATAAAACAATCTTTTAATCCAAACAGTCAATTCTTTGATCCAACGGAAGAAATCGGCGGTGCTATTTTGGAATATATTAGATGCAAATCTGCCGTGAATACTTATCAGAATAACGTATCAAAATAATTAAAAATAACTGTTAATATTTTCAATTATTTTATCGGCATCTTTGTCTGTTTGTTCAGATTCCGGCAGCTTTTTATCTTTAAAGAGATATTTGTACTTTGCGGTTTCCAACTCTTCACTGTTGTCAGGATGTTTTTCCGATGTATATTCATTAAGTTTATTTAATATCCTTTTCGATTTTGAATCTAAATGATAACAAATTTGATAGTATAACTCTGCATTTTTAAGGTCGCCTAATTTTTCATAACATTTTGCCGTGGCAAGGTTTGTATTAAAATCTTTTAATAAACCTGAAGCCAGAGCCAGTTTATAATATTCTATTGCAGTTGAATATTCTTGAAAATTATAGTAAAAATCTGCCATTTCTCTTTGCAGTTTTGCTTCATAAGGTTTCATATTATATGCTTTTAACAAATATAATTTAGCTTCGCTTCTGTCATTTGTTAATTGGAATGTTTTTGAAAGTCCTAAAAGTGCTTTAATGTCTGTCTGGTTCTGATTATATTTGTTCTCATATATTTCTCTGGCATTTACAATATATTCGTATTTTTCCTCACGTATACTTGCTGTTTGTGCTTTCCTTAACAACTTTTCAGCTTTATTGTATTCATCTGCATATATACTGTTTGCCGTGAATATAAAAATAAATATAAAACAAATAAATATCTTATAATAAGTTTTACTCATAAACTAACTTAATATAATCACTATAACTATTTATATTAATAATAATAGTATGTTATAAATATTTCAAGGCTGCGAAAAGTAATTCAAAAACAGCCGATAATAACTTGTAACAACGGATTAGATTAAATAAGAGGATATTTTGCAAGAGTTTAATGCTATTTTTATTTTTTTGATTTTATCCCTATTTTTGGGATTAAGTATGATAATACTTTCGGTTTTTGCTGCACCAAAAACCGAAAATCATAAAAAACAGCAGATATATGAATGCGGGATGGATATATCTCAGGTAAAAAGAGAAAAAATTAATTTACAGTTTTTGACTTATGCTATATGTTTTCTTATTTTTGACATAGAAATAATTTTTATTTTTCCTTTTGCTGTTAGTTTAGATGTTTTAGGCTTATTCGCAATAGTAGAAATAATGATTTTTATAATGTTATTATTGTTCGGACTTTTTTACATAATTGCAAAAAGAGTATTGAGGTTTAAATAATGAATATAATACTTACCGCAATAGATTATATATATAATAAAGCAAAATCTAACTCTTTGTGGCCTTTAACATTTGCAACATCATGCTGCGGTATTGAAATGATGAGTGCGACTGCGAGTAATTATGATATAGCAAGGTTTGGATCTGAAGTATTTAGAGGCTCACCCAGACAAGCGGATTTATTAATTGTTGCGGGAACGATAACTCATAAAATGGCTCCTTTTTTACTTCAACTATATGAACAGATGGCTGAACCTAAATATGTGTTGGCTATGGGGGCTTGTGCCTGCAGCGGAGGAATGTTTAAAAACAATTCTTATTCCGTTGTTTTCGGATGTGATAAAATTATTCCCGTTGATATTTACCTTCCTATGTGCCCTCCCAAACCTGAATCTTTATTTGATGCTATATTGAAACTTAAACAAGAAATACAAAAAGAATCTCTATTAACAAGAAAAGACAAAATAAATTCTCATATTTCAAAACTTTATAAAAAAGAAAATTCAGAAATTCTTACACTAAAAGAGAATATGCATGTTTTTACTATGGGGATATAGTTATGTTTCAAGAGTTTAAAACAAAATTTAATATTCAAAAAGAAGAATTTATACTTCCTGATATAAATAAGTTTTATATTAATAAAGATGACCTTAAGCAGGTATTAAGGTTTTTAAAAGAAACTGACAGGTACCTTTTTGAAACACTTGAGTGCATAATTGGAAAAGATAATACAAATAATGCCCTTGAACTGATATATGCATTGTTTTCATCTAAATATAATACAAAGTGTGCTGTTAGTATTAACATTCAAGACGATTTTTCCGTCCCTTCAGTTGTTGAAATATTTCCGTGTGCAAACTTTGATGAACGTGAAATATATGATTTGTTAGGGGTCAGGTTTATAAACCATCCGAAACTTGAAAGAATACTACTTCCTTCTGATTTTGAAGGTAACCCGCTGCGAAAAAATTACAAAATGCAAGATGACAGGTTAAGGTGGAACTATGAATAATTCAACCTTAAAAAATACAACAATTTTAAATGTCGGGCCTCAACATCCGTCGACTCATGGTGTTTTAAGACTTAAATGCGAATTGAACGGCGAAAGAATTATTAAAATTGAACCAATTATAGGCTATCTTCACAGAGGAATGGAAAAAATGGCTGAAACAGGGAGCTATTTACAATATCTCCCCGTGGTTGACAGAATAGATTATTTATCGGGATTTTTCTGCTCTTTCGCATATCTGGATGCTATAGAAAAATTGATGGATATAGTTTGTCCGTTAAAAGCTTTATATATAAGAACCATAACGATGGAATTGAATCGTATAAGTTCTCATTTGTTATGGCTTGGATGTTATCTGATGGATTTAGGTGCGACTTCACCATTCTTTTATGCATTTATAGAAAGAGAAAAAATACTTCATATCTTTGAAAAACTGGCGGGAGCACGTATGATGTATAACTATTATACTTTAGGCGGGGTTAAAAACGATATTAATAAAGAACTTTTAGGTGAAATAAAAGTATTCGCTGGTAATTTTAATAAGCAGCTAAAAGAATTTGAAGATTTAATTAATAATAATCCTATTTTCATTTCAAGAACGGCCATGATAGGTGTTTTAGAACAAGAAACGGCAGTTAATTATTCCGTTACCGGTGCAAATTTAAGAGCTTCCGGAATCTTAAAAGATTTAAGAAAAGATTTTCCTTATCTTATATATAAACAAATAGAGTTTGATATTCCGTATAAAAAAAGCGGTGATTCATATTCAAGATATATTGTTCGTGTAAAAGAGATGAAAGAAAGCTGCAAGATAGTAAATCAGTGTCTTGATTGGTTATATTCAAACATTGAAGATTTAAAAATTAATTTAAAAATTAATACTGCCAAAATTAAACCCGAAGGTGAAGCTATAGGACAGGTTGAATCGCCCAGAGGACTTATGTTGTGCTATATTTGTGCGGATGGTACTAATAAACCTTCTAGAGTTAAATGGAGAACTCCTTCTTTTTATTCAGTTCAGCTCATAAATGAAATAGCTAAAAATTATCTTGTTTCAGACTTAATGTCAATTTTTGGAAGCCTTGATGTAATTATGCCGGAGGTTGACAGGTAATGAGTTTGTTTTATTTGTTATATATTGAATGCCTTTCTTTTTGGAAGATGCCTGAATGGCTTATATTCATTATGTGGTATATATTTAATTTTATTTTAATTGTGATTTTAATGCTTTTAACAGTTTTATTCCTTGTGTTATTTGAAAGAAAATATCTTGCTTTTTATACAAGAAGAATAGGCCCTGACAGAGCCGGATATAAGGGATGTTTTCAGACTGTTGCCGATGCAATTAAGCTTTTATTTAAAGAAAATATTATTCCCAAAAATGCTGATAAATTTTTATTCTTTTTATCGCCATTAATTGTATTTGTCCCCGTATTAACGGTTTGGGCTTTACTCCCTTTTTCATCAGGATTTTATACTTTTCATTCCTGCTGTTCAATTTTGCTTTTTATGGCTTTTTTAGCAATTCCGGCAATAGGCATTTTGTTCGCAGGATATAGTAGCGGGGGAAATAATTTTGCACTAATTGGTGGAATAAGATCTTGTATGCAGCTGATTGCTTCTGAAATTCCTTCTTTTCTTGTTTTAGCTTCAATTGTTATATTGTCAGGGTCTATGGATTTATCTGTAATTGTAAAAAATCAATCGGGTAGCATTTTAAATTGGTATATATTTCCTTCTTTTCTCGGGTTTACAATTTTCTTCATCTGCTCTTTGATAATAATGAACAGACTTCCTTTTGATTTCCCCGAAGCTGAAAGTGAACTTGTTGCCGGGTATAATTGTGAATATTCCGGTATGAAATTTGCTATGTTTTTTCTTGCAGAATATGCTATGACTTTTATTTTATCTGCATTAGTTGTTGTCTTATTCTTAGGCGGATATAATGCTCCGTTTGATTTCTACATCACGGATTGTTTTAATTTATCTGTTATTTTGCGTGAGATATTTATAAATTTTGAACAATTTTTCTGGCTTATTTTTAAAACCGGTATCATTATTATGTTGATAATGCTTATAAGAGCTGCTTATCCCAGATTGAGAACGGATAAAACTCTTGATTTATGCTGGTATATTTTTATTCCTCTATCGATTTTTAATTTATTCATTGCAATTATAATTAAATATATGAGGGGGATATTATGATTAATGAATTTTTTAACCCTGTAAAAGAACTTGCAAAAGGATTGTCAATTATTTTAAAAAACGGTTTAAAAAACAGAGTAACTTTGAAATATCCTGAAGAACAAGAAAAAGTAAGAAATAATTTCAGGGGCAAGATTAAATATGAGAAAGATAAATGTAT
The DNA here is from genome assembly GCA_944325525.1 of Candidatus Gastranaerophilales bacterium. Lineage (GTDB taxonomy): Bacteria > Cyanobacteriota > Vampirovibrionia > Gastranaerophilales > Gastranaerophilaceae > Avigastranaerophilus. The sequence continues at coordinate 75,579 of CALVAK010000009.1, read as the reverse complement.
AAAATGCGGAAACTGTATTAAAGTTTGTCCGGCAGCGGGTTGTATTTCTATTAATGAATATTTTTCAATTGATATGTCGCAATGTATTTTTTGCGGAAATTGTGTTGAATATTGTCCGGTTAATGCATTGTCGCATACAGTTGAATATACACTTGCACAATCAAAAAAAGATAATCTTATATTAAAAGAGGAAATTTATGGAAACGATTAATTCAGTATTGTTTTATATAATATCAGCAGTTATAACTCTGTCTGCTGTTTTTGCTGTTATATCGAAGAAAATTATTAATTCAATTTTCTTTTCCCTTATATGCTTTTTCTTAATTGGATTAATATTCTTTTCTTTGAATGCTCCATTCAACGGGGTTATTCAAATATCAATATATACTTCTGCTCTAAGTATTCTGTTTATAATAGCAGCTTCGGTTACAAATTACAGCCAGGAGAATAAAATACAGGCGGGTATAAAGCCAAGGTATTTATTAGTTGTTGCCGGTACTATAATGATATTTATTTCAGTTTTATTTGTTATAAAAGAGACAATAAAATATGATTTTGTACTGGGGAAATATATTAATTCGCCTGCAATTTTAACGGCTTATGATACAACAAAACAATTGTCGGCTGAATTGTTAAGGCATAATGTTTATCAATTTGAACTGCTTGGAGTTTATATTTTGCTTGCTTTAATAGGAATTTCAGTGCTTTTAGTTTTTAAAGGGGGTAGATAAATGCTGGAAATTACATTATTTCATTATCTTATACTCGCTTTATTTTTATTTACAGTCGGGCTTACCGGTATTGTTATATCAAAAAATATAATTAAAACTTTGATATGTGTTGAAATTGTTATGAGTGCTATTAATATTAATTTTATTGCGTTTACAAGCTATAAAAATTACATGTTTCTGTCAGGCATGATATTTGCACTGTTTGTAACTGCAATATCCGCATTGCAAACAGCAGTTGGATTACTTTTAATATATTTTATATATAAAAATAAAGATAAGGTTGTATCTGAGGAAATTGAGGAGTTAAAAGAATAATGGAGTTTTATGCTGATAATATACTTTTGATTGTATTTCTACCAGTATGGGTTTGTTTAATAATTATATCCGGTATAATTTTTAAAATTACCGAAAGTAAAAAACTTACGTTATTATTAACACTTCTTTCAACATTTACGGGATTAATCTTTTCTTTAAATATATTAAATTACGTTAAAACTAATAATTTAGTATTAGAAAAAAACTTTTTATGGCTTTCGACAGGTGAGATTAATTTATATTTTGGTGTATTAACAGATTCAACATCGGCAATTTTTATAGTTTTATTAATGCTAATAAGTTTTATTGTCCAATTGTATTCATACGGGTATATGAAAGATAAAGATGATTTTAGAAAATATTATGTATACCTTAATTTTTTTAATTTTGCAATGTCAGGACTTATAATTTCAACTAATATTTTCCAAACGTATATATTCTGGGAATTAGTAGGCGTTGCAAGTTATTTATTAATTGCCTTTTACTATAGAAGGGAAGATGTTTCAAAAGCAGCCAAAAGAGTGTTTATAATAAACAGAATAGGGGATTTTGCTTTTCTTTCAGGAATAATCATTTTTATATGGTTTTCTCTTACATATTTGAACAGGACAAATCTAGATATATTAATGTATACAAGTGCTGATAATACAGTGAATAGTATTTTAAAAAGTGCATATATTAATGTTTATAATGTCTTTTGTTTCTTAATTTTAATAGGATGTTTTGTAAAATCCGCTCAGTTTCCGTTTAATTTATGGCTTACTGATGCAATGAAAGCACCTTCGCCGGTTAGTGCGTTGATTCATTCTGCTACGATGGTTTGTGCGGGAATATATGTTACAATTAGAATTTTGCCTTTGTTATCACAAGAACTTCTTAATTTAATTCTTATTACAGGAATTGTTACTGCTGTATTATGTTCTTTTATTGCAGCATCCCAGACAAATATAAAAAAAATGCTGGCATATTCAACATCATCGCAGCTTGGTTTAATATTTGCTGCTGTCGGAGTTCAAGCAATATCTGCCGCAGTTATTTATCTTGTTATCCATTCTTTTACAAAAGCTTTATTGTTTTTATGTGCCGGAAATATAGAGAAAAAATATAATTCAATACAGGATATGGATGTAATGGGAGGATTAAGAAAACAGAGTTTTTATGATGCCTTATACTGGCTTGTTGGTGCTTTATCATTGTCTGGATTGTTTTTTGGTGGTTTTACCTCAAAAGAAATACTGATAAATACTGTTTCAAGTAATCCGGCAGTCTTGTTTTTTGTACTGTTAACTTCTTATATAAGTACTTATTATATTTTTAAAGCCTATTTCAGAATTTTTGAGGGTGATAAAACAATACTTGGTATTGATATTCAAAAAAGCGAAAAAACAATGAGTGCTTCTATTATAATTTTATGCGTTTTTGTTATTATTCCCGGTTTTATTTTCAAATTGTCACGGTTAAATTTATTGTGTTTACTTGCAGTTACGATTTGTCTTTTAGCTGTAGTTCATGCTTATATTTCGTCGAAAACTTCAAAAATGTATATACCCTGTATACTCCAGAATCTTTCATATAAAGAATTATATTTGCCGAAAGTGTATGATTTTATTGAATCTATATTCTCTAAAGCTTTTATTTTTATTGCTCTTATTGAGCAGGTTATTTTTGAAAATATCGTAAAGTGTATAAATTTTATAATCCGTTCGGTTTCTAAAATAATATCAAAACTTCAAAATGGCAACATTCAGACATATATTTCGTATTCAATCTTTTCAACAGGATTGATTCTTTTTGCTTTAATATTCACTTATTATGTAACGGAGGGAGTATAAATATGCAAAACAGTATTCTCCCTATATTAATATTTTCTCCTCTTGTGATGGCTTTATTTATATTAAATCCGTTATATAAAAATGAAGACAAAAGGCTTCATAAAAGTGTTAGAATATTTTCGTTATTACATTTTATATATACCGTAGTTTTATTTGTTTTTTTTGATTTTACAAATACGGGAACAGAATATGAAACTGTAATTAAAATATTTAATTCGGATTGGATTAATACTCTTGGAATTAAAGCAGGATTTAATGTTGATATTTTATCTATGATAATGATTATATTGACTGCTTTTATTTTCTTAATTTCAATATTTCTAAGCCAGGAAACGGTTAAAAAGAACTACCAGTTATACTTTTCTCTTATTTTAATACTTGAGAGTGCAATTTTGGGTATCTTTTGTGCCTCAGATATGTTTTTCTTCTTGTTTTTCTGGGAGATGGAATTAATTCCGTTGTATATACTGCTTCTGAAATGGGGTAGTTCTAATAAACAAAAAACAGCGGCAAAATTTATCTTATATACATTTTTTGGCAGTATATTTATTTTACTTGGTTTTTTAATTGTTTATTTATACAATTTTATAAATACAGGATACTTATGTGCGGATTTTTGTAATATAGATATATCTGCAATGAATGAAAAACTGAAATATATTACTTTTTTATTTTTATTTATCGGCTTTGGTGTAAAAATACCTGTTGTGCCTTTTCATTCCTGGCTTCCTGACGCACACTCGCAGGCAGTGACTCCTGTAAGTATAATTTTATCTTCTGTTATGCTAAAAACTGGAGCTTATGGAATATTAAAGTTCAATGCGGAAATGTTTAATGATACATTTATTAAATTTCTGCCTGTAATTATGCTTATTGCAATGATAAATATTTTGTATGCAAGTTGTTGTGCGATTGTGCAAAAAGATTTAAAAAGAATTATTGCATATTCCGGAATAATTCATATGGGAGTATTTTTGATAGCGATTTCCTCTTATAATGCAACAGGATTTTCAGGCGGTATATTCCAATTGGTCTCTCATGCTTTGATTAGTGCCGGGCTTTTCATAATTGCAGGAATAATATATATAAAATGCGGTACAAAAAATATATTAAGATTATCCGGTTTAGGAGAAAAAATGCCGGTTTTTATGTTTTTGGCGATTCCTGTAATATTGGCTGCTGTCAGTGTTCCACTAACTTCCGGATTTGTGTCTGAATTTTTATGTTTTATGGGAGCTTTTTGGGCTGAGCCGAATGAATTTTATAATGTAAAAGCAATTGTGATAATAGCTTTAATATCTATGATATTGTCTTCCATATATATATTGAAATTCTTCCACGGAATATTCTTTTCAAAAATTCTTGAGAAATATAAGAAAATAAAGGATATTAATATATATCAGAAAACAATGTTAATTATACTTTCCTTGTATATAATTTATTTTGGAATATTCCCGGGAACTATTTTGGATGTTCTGTCTGAATATTCTATAATAACTTTTAATTTGGAGGGAGTGTTTTAATGGAGTTTTTAAATGATATAAAAAATGCTTTTCTGCCTGAATTAATAATTTTTATTACTATAATACTGAATATACTTTTAGCAGTAATAGATGGAAAAAATACTTTAATAAAAGCAAAAATAATTAATGTTTTAGCAGTAATATCAGCATTAATTTCATTAATATTTCTACAAATAGAACCTAATTATTATTCATATAATAATTCTTTTGTTTCAAATTTATATACAATATTATTCAAGGCCCTAATTTTGGTATCTTTTTTGCTTGTTATTTTGACATCGGTAAAGATAATAAGGGAGAAAAGAAAAAAATCGTTTGAATATTTTGCCGTAATGCAAAGTGGTGTGCTGGGAGCTTTAACTTTAATATCCTCCAATGATTTTTTATCTGCATTTGTTTCAATAGAAATTCTTGGCTTAAGCTGTTATTTTTTGAGCGGATTCAGAAAAAATCATAAAAGTAAAGAAGCTTCATTAAAATATTTGTTAACTGGAGCTGTTGCTTCATCTTTGTTCTTGTTTGGTGTTTCATATATTTATGGAATAAGCGGTAGTATTAATTTTTCTGTAATTAATGATATTTATTTAAATTCATCAATTAATTTGTTATTCATTGTTTCTTCGTTTTTTATATTAATCGGACTGCTGTTTAAAATTGGAAGTATCCCTTTTAACAATTGGATAATTGATGTATATGAAGGTTCTAATTACACAATTTGTGCGTATATTTCATTGATTCCCAAAATGGCTGCTGCAGCATTTATTTCAAGGCTTTTTGTGTTCATATTTAATTTTAGCCCGGTTATACAGTTAATTCTTGCATTCTTTGCCGTGATTTCAATAATTTATGCTTCTATCGGAGCAATTCATCAAACAAATATTAAGCGTTTGTATGCATATAGCAGTATAATTCATTCAGGATTTATATTGCTTGCATTAAGTGTAGTTAATGTATATTCAATATCAAGTGTGATATTTTATATAATAACTTATATTTTTATGAATATAGGTATCTGGTGTGCTTCTGCAATTTATAATAATGAATATAATACGGATGAGATAAGTGATTATAAAGGATTGTTTTATAAAAATCCATATTTTTCGATTGCATTGATAATATTTCTTTTTTCACTTGCCGGAATACCTCCTACAAGCGGGTTTTTGGCAAAATTATATATATTTACCGCAATAATCAGAGGTGATTTGATTTTTATCTTATTGCTTATATTCGCTCTTATTGCTCTTGTAATAAGTCTTGCAGTGTATATTAAAGTAATAAAAGAATTATTTGAAAAATCACAGACAGGAATATATATAAAAGGTAAATATTTGATGCAAAAAATAATTTTGTATTCTTTAGCATTAATTACAATTATAATTTGTATTGTTCCGGATATATTCATTAAAATATCGCAAATAGCAGCTTACTATATTTAGTTTGTTGGTTCCGCAAATCTTTAAAAGAGTGTTACCGGAGTATAAAACATAAACTTGATAAAAAGCTTTGTTTTGACTAATATCTTAATGTAATTTACACAAAAGAAAGAAGGTAGAATTATGTCAAGAAGACCTGTAATTGCAGGAAACTGGAAAATGCACAACCTGCAAAAAGAAGCAATAGAATTAACAAATGGAATTATGCAGGAGTTAAAATCCGAAGAAAAATCAACACTTCCGGAAGTTATAGTGGCTCCTACTTTTACATCCTTATATGTAGTAAATAAAGCAATTAATGATTGTGGCTGTGGAAAAGTAAAATTAGCTGCACAAAATTGTTATTTTGAAACAAAAGGTGCTTTCACCGGTGAATGTTCAGTTGAAATGCTAAAAGATACCGGCTGCGAATATATAATTATCGGGCACTCCGAGAGAAGAGAATATTTTGGTGAAACAGATGAAATGGTTAATAAAAAAGCCAAAGCAATATTGTTAAACGGTTTAATACCTATTATATGCTGCGGAGAATCTTTAGAACAAAGAGAAGCAGGTGTTACTGATTATCATATATCATCTCAGATAACAAAAGCTTTAAGAGATTTAACAAGTGAAGAAGTTTCAAAATCGATTATTGCTTATGAACCAATCTGGGCTATTGGAACTGGAAAAACCTGTGATTCAGTTGAAGCTAATAGAGTAATAGCAATGATAAGAAATGTAGTTAGAAAATTATATGATACAACTACAGCTGATTCAATAAGAATATTGTACGGCGGAAGCGTAAAACCCGGAACAATAAAAGAACAAATGGCTCAATCTGATATAGATGGAGCATTGGTTGGTGGTGCAAGCTTAACAGCTGACAGCTTTGTACAAATAGTTAAGGGTGCCGTTGCCTGTGGTGTATAAGCTTCATAAAAAAGAGAGGTTATTTAAAACCTCTCTTTTTTTATTGATTTTATTTATAACGTAAATAAATTAAATTTTTCCGTATAGTTTTTGTTAGAAGTATTTAGAGAAAAATTATCTTGTTCGTTTTTTTCTGGCATTATTGCATTTTGTATTAAGTTTGTCATATTCATATTATTAAAATTGTTATTTCCTGATAAAGCGAGTATTCCTTCTGCATTATGAGTTGTAGCATTGTTTTCTCCTTTATCTAATTCTTTTAGCCTTTTTTCAAGTTCTTTTCTTAATGAAGCAGCCATTTTTTGTATGTATTGTTTAGTATTCTCATAATTTTCTTTTTTTTCATTAAAATCAGTTTTTGCTGTATTTAGTTCAATATCAGCATCTAAAACAGCTTGTTTCGCCTGTTCTAAACTTTGGTTTGCAATGTCAAGATTTTGCTCTTTTTCTTGTAATTTTTGTTATGCTTCATTTAAAGCATTTTTATCTTCTTCTAATTGTCTTTTTGCTTCATTAAGTTCTTGTTCTGCTTGTAGTTCTTCAGCTTCGGCCTGTGCAAGATTTGCTTGAGCCTGCATTAACTCTGCTTGTGCTGCCGCTAATTCCGCTTGTGCGGCTGCTAAAGCAGGAGCAGAAAAAGGAAGTGCTGCAGATGCTGCAGCTACAGATGCTTGTGCTGTTGAAACAGAAGTTTGTGCCTCAGTAACCTTCTGTTTTGCATTTTGCAAATTGTTTTCTTTTTCTGAAACAACATCTTCTTGACTTTTTACTTTTTCTTCTTTTGCTGATTCGTTTTCTTGTGCTTCTTCAACTTCTTTCTGAGCGGTTTCTTGTACTTCTTGAGCGGATTTTTCATTTTCTTTTGCTCTTTCAAGCCCTTCTTCAGCAGTTTTTAATGTGGTTTCACTCTGCTGCATTGCAAGACTTGCAGTTTTTACAAGTATAGATGAGTCTGGATCCGCTTCTATTTCAGACATTTGTTGAATAGCATTTTCTATTACATTTTTTCTGTACTTTTCAAAGCACTTCTTGCTGATTCAAATTCACCAGTTGATGATGAGTTGTTAACTGTTGAACTGTTTGTCGGACTTTTTAGTACAGAAGAATCTTTATCATTATTTTCTTCCGGTGAAGAAGTTATATCTTTTTCTTTATCAGGATTTTCTTTAATTGTATTATTGTCTGTTATTTGTTCATTGTCCTCTGAAAATGTTGTTTTTTCAAAAACATCTGTACTGTATTCTTTAGGTGTATCATAAAAATCCATAAAAATATTGTCTGTAGGTGAGTTTACAGATAAATTTTCTTTTTCTGCATTTAATCTGCTATATTCGTATGTACTTTCTAAATTATGACCAATATTTATTGGCATATGATTCTCCTAATCCCCATATTTAAAAAAAAATTAGTATTGAAAATTACTTATTTTTTTATATTTGTTAAGTTATGTTAATATCTATATGCTGAATTTTGTTGAAAGCTTGAGCCTTTGTTTAATGGAAGTTGTATCAGAATATTGATTTGAGGCATTTAATTCTATTTCAAGATTGTGTTTGTTATTTAATGGTTTGTACGTTAAAACAAGTTCATCTTGCATTGTTCTTCTTGTTACATTTCTTATAAATCGTGTTTTTAAATATAAAGAATTTGAAATTCTCAATTCCGGTACAAAGTATAAACTTGTATCATAATTAACAGAATTGGAATATTTGCTTTGTCCGATTTGTGCATTTAATTTTAATCTTTTAAATGTGTATTCACCAAATAATCCGCTTGTAGTTTTATTGTCTTCCTGTGCTTCATTTGCAAAGTATGCACCTCCTATACTGAAATTTCCGGTGTTCTTAGGAAGCTTAAACGGAGTAGTCGTTAAAATAGCACCGCCGGATGAGGCTTTGTTGTACGATGATGAAAAAGACCCTACAGCAAGATTAAGGATATCTCCTTTATATGATATTACAGAACCAGTGTTGTATGTCGATTCATTAGTTCTTACAAACAAAACAGAAGTTCCTAATGAATTGTTTAAAAAGGTTTGACCTAAAGAAGCAGTTAAATATGGTGATATATTTGCATCTATTGATTGTGAGTTTACAACTCCGGGAATTGGTGCCATCTGTCTTGAATCTGAAAAAAAGGCTTGCGAAAACGCTTTAGAACCATCCCATATCATATTCTCATTTTTTATATTTTTTTCTATATTATATTGTGTTTCATTTATTTGAAGTTTAAATACTTCTGTATTATTTACTATATCTAATGCTTTATCATTAACGTCATCCAAATTAAGCTCAATCGCATTTTCTTCATATCTTTTTGCAACATCTATAATGGCAGTTTCTTCAAATGTTTCATCGTAGTTTTTTGTTTCTGTTTCATCATTTTCTTCTTGATTTTCTTCTTCATTTATTTCTAAAGTTTCAATATATCTGCCTAAATCTATAAAACTTCCTGATTTTACGTCAAGCTTTTCCTGGGTTTTAGCAAAACCCGGCAAGGCAAAGAGGCAGACTATTAAAACAATAAATATCTTTTTCATATATTAATTGTGAATTAAAAACCTTATAAATTCAATCGTTTAAACACCTGACAATTTGAATAAAATTAATCAAAAATTATATTTTTGTGTATAATAAATAATGTTTATGCAAATAATATATACAATATTAAGAAATATTAAGAAAAAATTTAAACCAATTTTTCTTGATATAGTTGAGTTTCAAGCATATTCAAGTTATAAAAATAAAAAAAATAGTATATATTTATAAAAAGACTAGCAAAAATTTTTTGTAACAGGTTTTAAAATATATTGCGAAATGAACACGGAGATAAAAATGGCTGAAATAAATAATAATATATCAGGCTATGGTATAAACAGAGAAAAAATAGAAATAAGAGGAAAAGAGCCTGAAGTTATAAAAGATAGAGAATTTGATAAAAATAAAGAAGCAGGTGCTGTAAATTATGTGCCGGATACAGGAGTATTAGGACGTTCTCAGGTAAAAAATATAAAGCACGGTGATGTGTCAAGAAGTGTTGATGAAGCTGTTGAACTAATGAGAAGAAAACCTATCGTTTTAGACAGTAGCGACAAAATTTTTGATATATTATATAATTCATTTTTAAAAGAAGGCTTAGATCCTTCAGAAGCATATATTAAAGCTTTACTTGCCCAGGAAGAGTTTATTCAAACAGGGATAGCTGTTTCAGAGTAGGCTGTAATAATATTAAAAAAGTTATGAATCAATACAAAAAGATATAAAGTATTGATTCATAATTTTTATAGTGATAATATATTTGCATTGTTCGGATTTTGAGAAAAACAAAATGGAAATAGTAAAACCAAAACAAGCAAAAGACAGAATAATCCTAGCTCTTGATGTTGATTCTATTGAAGAAGTTATAAAATATGTTGATTTACTCAAAGATTATGTGGGTTATTTTAAAGTAGGACTTCAATTATTTACAGCTTGCGGGTTTAAAGCGGCTGAAGTAATAAAAGAGCACGGTGGAAAAGTTTATTTTGACGGTAAGTTTCAAGATATACCAAACACAATTGCTCAAACAAGTTTAAACCTTTTAAAGAGAGGTATAGACTTTTTTAATATAAGTGCAACAGGCGGTTCAAAAATGATGATAAATACGCTGAATGCTTGCAATAGTTATGCAAAAAGGAATGATATTGAACCTCCGGTTATACTTGCGGTTACTCTTCTTTCCAGTTTTGGACAAAAAACGCTTACAAATGAATTATGTGTTGATATGAATATATCAACATACGTGCTAAAGCTTGCAAAAATTGCAAAAGAAGCAGGTCTGGCAGGGGTTGTTGCTCCTGATACGGATGCTGGACAGATAAAAAAAGAACTCGGTGAAGATTTTATAGTTGTTTGTCCGGCTGTTCGTCCTACATGGGCAATAGTTAACGATCAGATACGAATAGTTTCACCATCTGATGCAATAAAAGCGGGGGCAGATTATATGGTAATCGGAAGACCCATAACAATGGCACATGATCCTGTAGCAGCTGCAAAACTTATAATAACAGAAATAGAAGAGGCTATAGCATTAAAAGAAAAAGAGTAAATTATGATAATTGGTATTCCAAAAGAAATAAAAATTAAAGAAGATAGGGTTGCTATTACTCCTGAAGGAGTTAACAGCCTTATTAAGTATAACCATAAAGTTATTGTTGAAAAAAAGGCAGGTGAAGGCAGCGGTTTTTATGATGAAGATTATAAACAAGCAGGTGCAGTAATTGCAGAAAGTTCTGAGGATGTTTATAATCAAGCTGAGCTGTTAGTTAAAGTTAAAGAACCGCAGCCTTCAGAGTATAAATATTTAAAGAAAAATCATATACTTTTTACTTATTTACATCTTGCTATTGAAAAAACATTAACTAGAGAACTATTAAATAAAAAACTTACAGCAATTGCGTATGAAACAATACAAATGCCGGATGGAAGGCTGCCTTTATTAATTCCAATGAGTGAAGTGGCAGGGAAAATGTCTGTACAAATAGCTGCTAATTTACTTGAAAACAGAAATAAAGGTGCAGGTATATTACTGGGCGGAATAGCCGGAGTGCCTGCCGGAAAGGTTTTGATTGTTGGTGGAGGGCATGTTGGTGTTAATGCTGCAAAAATTGCGGTCGGTATGGGGGCAAATGTAAGCATTACTGATATAAGTACTGACAGACTAAGATATATTGATAATTTATTCGGTTCAAAAATTAAGACATATTTGTCTAATGAAGAAACATTGAAAAAATTAACAAAAGAAACGGATGTGTTAATAGGAGCTGTTTTGATTCCGGGATATAAGGCGCCTTGTATTATAACTGAAGAAATGGTCAAAAATATGAAAAAAGGTTCTGTCATAGTTGATGTTTCTATCGACCAAGGTGGAATAGTTGAAACTATTGATAGAATAACAACTATTGATAACCCTGCTTTTGAAAAATACGGTGTAATCCATTACAGTGTAACAAATATTCCCGGTTCTGTAGCAAGAACTTCTACAATTGCTCTGACAAATGAAACATTAAGATATCTTATTGAAATCGCAAATAATGGACTTATAGATGCAATAAAGAAGGATTCTTCGCTTGCTAAAGGGATAAATACTTTTAAGGGAAAACTCACTAACAAGGGTGTAGCAAAATCATTAAATATGGATTTTACAGAATTGCCTAGTTTAATCGGTTTCTAAACATTTCTTAACATTATTTTGCCTTATTGTTGATGTAAAAGACTATAAAATACAACAATGACAAGCTTTTTAGTCTCTTTTTGCTAGCTTAACAAAAGTTTATATATAAAAAAATAAAAAGCAATTTTAGCCAAAAAAAAATTTTTATATATACAAGAGGAATAGATTATCACAGGGGATTATAAAATATGGCAGTTGGGGCAAAGGATAAAATAGACAAAGAATTGGTTAGGAAATATGCAAAATTAAAAATGGACAACCCCGAAACAACAAAACTAGTTGATTCTCAAAAGATGTTAGCAGCTATGAATGATTATGCTATGATGCAAAGAAGTATGATTGATATGAATGCAAAATTAAAAAATATATGTTCAGATGTGACATCAAAATCGGTTGTATATTTGAAATTAAACTTTAATCCGCCGAAATTAAGAAAAAGATAATTGTAAACAAACTGAAATCAAAATAATTTAATTTTTTCAAAATAATTAACTTTTAATTAAAATATAATTAAAGGTTAATTATTTTATATTGGAATATACATGAAAAAAATAATACTGGCATCTGCTTCACCCAGGAGAAGAGAACTGCTGAAAAAAGCAGGTATACATTTTGTTGTTGAGCTGCCGGATTATGATGAGAATATATCAGATAAAGAATTCAGTTATAAGTTAGTTGAAATGACAGCCGAAAAAAAAGGCTATTCTATTGTACAAAAAGTAAAATCACCTGCAATTATTATAAGTGCAGATACTGTTGTTATCCATAATGACAGAATACTCGGCAAACCTAAGAATTATGAAAACGCATATAAAATGCTGAAAGAACTGAATGGTCAAACTCATAAGGTTGTAACTTCGGTTTGTATTATTGATACGCTCTCAGGTAAGAAGCTTATAGAAAATGGAACAAGTGAAGTAACTTTTTGCAAGGTTAGTGATGAAGAAATTCACAGGTATATAAAAAAATATAAACCATTTGATAAAGCTGGTTCTTACGGGATACAGGAACTACCGGAATGTTTTATAAAAGAAATAAAAGGTGATTATAATAATATTGTAGGATTGCCGGTAAAAATGTTGAAGAAAATGATTGAAAAAATACAAAAATAAGTAATATAAAATAATATAAGAGGAATTACGAAGGAGAAAGAGATGGATAATATACAGCTCGTAAAAGAAAAAATAAGAAATATAAAAGATTTTCCGATTAAGGGAATAATATTTAGAGATATAACAACTGCAATAAAAGATAAGAATGCATTAAAAGCAATGGTAGATTTTTTAACGGAAAAATTTCAAAATAAAGGGATAGATTATGTTGCAGTAGTTGAATCAAGAGGTTTCATCTTTGGTTCGGCACTGGCATATAATATAAATGCGGGGTGTATATTAATACGAAAGCCTGGCAAACTTCCGGCCGAGACTATTTCAGAAGAGTATACTTTGGAATACGGAACGGATAAACTTGAAATACATAAAGATGCAATAGAAGAAGGTAAAAATGTTGTAATTATAGACGATCTTCTTGCGACCGGAGGAACTGTTAGTGCCGCTTGTAAACTATTAAAGAAAGCTGGAGCTAATGTTGTTGCTGCTGCATTTATAATTGAACTTATTGATTTAAATGGGAGAAAAAATCTTCCTTCTGATATTGATGTTGTTTCAATGGTTACATATTAAAATAAGGATTAAGCAGTGGGTGATGAGAATAAGCAATTTGAAGCGAGCCAGCAAAAATTGCAAAAAGCAAGAAAAGAAGGACAGGTTGTAAAATCAAAAGATTTTTCAACAGCTCTTGCTCTGCTTGTAATGTTTATTCTAATACTTAAATTATCGCCGTTTATATGGGATCAAATATCTCAGTTGTTTGTATATCTGTATGATAAAATTCCTGATAAACATCTTGATGAGATAGGGTATGCTCATCTTGCCGCAGCAATGTGCATTCCCGCATTGCTTATTATAGGTCCGATATTACTTGCAGCTGCTTTTATTGCAATATTAGGTGACTTTATACAAGTAGGACCTCTTATTACAACAAAACCTTTAGAACCAAGGTTAGATAAATTAAACCCGTCAAAATATTTTAAAAACTTAATTTCGCCTAAAACTTTATTTGAGCTTGTTAAAAACATAGTTAAAGTTGCTCTTTTAGGAGTTATAGGCTGGATGGTATATAATGACCATTTAGAAGCAATAATGGCACTTGCGGCTATTGATAACAGTTTTGCAATATTAAATGAATTCGGAGCATTAGTAATAGATTTCGTAATAAAAGCGGGAATAGCTTTTTTGATAATTGCTGCTGCTGATTACGGGATGGTAAGGTGGAAATTTTTGCAGGATCAAAAGATGTCTTTTAAAGAAGTAAAGGATGAATATAAAAACTCTGAAGGTGATCCTCACGTAAAAGCTGCTTTACGCCAGAGAAGACAACAAATGCTTCAAAAGAAGATGATGGATTCTGTTCCAGATGCTGATTTCGTTGTTTCAAATCCTACTCATATTGCCTGTGCATTAAAATATGATGCAAAAGAAATGGAGTCACCCAAGCTGCTTGCTAAGGGTACCGAGTTATTTGCAAAAAAGATAATTGAAATAGCAAGACAGCATTCTATTCCGGTTATAGAAAATCCGCCTGTGGCAAGAGCTATTTTTCGTATGGTTGAAATTAATTCCACGATTCCGCCGGAATTGTATAAAGCAGTGGCTGAAATTTTGATTTTTGTATACAATTTGCGAAATACTCAAAAAGGTAGTAATATAGAAGTAAAAGACAACAGATTATAAAATATGCATACAAAAATAAAAGATTACATTGATATAATCGAAAAGGTAGCAAGGGTAGAACATAAGCGTATTCCGTCTCACATGGTTGATTATGATGAACTTGTGAGCATAGGTATTATAGCTATACAAGTGTTGATAAAGGATAAAACGGAAGAACAACTTGCAAGGTATAATAATGCTTATATTGCTACAGCAGTCAGATGGGCTATTAGAAATGAATTAAGAAACAGATATAAATGGTATTCGCTTAAACATACAAATGTTGATTCTAATGAGAGTGATACAGGGGAAGATGGTAGTGATAATACAATTACACCCGGAAAAGTAAGAGAAGCAATTTATGAGACTATATTGTCAATTGATAGTCTTGCCGCAGCTGCTTCTGATAATGATTCTCCGTTTGACTTTATAAAAGATCCGGCTGCTCTTCCTGATGAAAAAGCAGAAATTTCCGAACTGGGAAGAGTTATACGAGAAGCAATAGCTAAACTTCCTCAAAAAGAAAGAACTATTATAGAATACAGATTTTATAGAAATATGCAGGTGAAGGAAATCGCAGAACAAATAGGGCTTTCTTCTTCAAGAATTACAAGAATTATTCAGGCTTCTTTAAATACGGTAAGAGAATACCTCAATAAAAAAGAGCATTACGATTATTAAAAAAGTTTGCATTGTTTTTTATACTTCAAAAAGAGAATATAATCTTTGTCTTATTTCTTCAGAATCAAGTTCATTGCTGTATTCATTAAGGTCAATTGCTTTTTGATACATTTTTGCAGCTTCTATATTATCGTTCATTTGTTCGTAAACTCTTGCGAGGTTAAAATGAGGCATTACGTAGTTTTCGTTTAATTCTATTGCTTTTTCAAATAAACGTTTTGCTTCTTTAAGATTCCTTATTCCATCAAGGTATATAACTCCCAGGTTGTTATATGCAACATAATAGTCAGGATCTATTCCGATAGACTTGTTATATGCAATAATAGCCTCTTCTATATAATCTTTCTGCCATAGAACCATTGCACATTTATTGTATGAAACAGGGTTTTTAGGATTTAATTTAATAGCTTCACAATATGATTTGATTGCACTGTCAAGATCATCGCATTCAAGATAGATGTCGCCAAGTTCAATAAACGCTTCATCATTATTTTCATCTAGGATTATAGCTGTTTTTAAGAATGTCATAGCAGAGTCAATATCATCAAAAACTTTATGATATAAAGAAGCAAGAGCCTGGCAGACTATTGCTGTCCATTCAGGATTTGGATTTTTATTTATTGCTATTTTGTAGTGATCACAAGCTTCTTCATATTGTTCTGCTCTTATAAGTGCATATGCTATTGCATTGTGATAAAAAGGATTTTCTTCATCTTTCTCAAGAGCAAGATTAAATGCATTTATTGAATTAATAAAATCTTCTTTTTTTAAATATAAATGACCTAATTCGTAATATATATTTGCACTATCTTCTTCGACTTCAAGAAGTTTGGAATAACAATCTATAGCTGTTTCAATATCATCTTCAAAATAGATTTGAGTTAATGTTGCAACTTTAAGGAGAAGTTCCTTATCGTATGGATTAGCTTCAAGAGCCTTTATATAAGAGTCTCTTGCTGAATTAACTTCTTCTTCTTTTATGTTTATATCGCCTATTTTTCTATAATAAATTTCTTTTCTTCCTGTTGTATTTGCAGCCATGTCATAAGCTTTTAAAGCAACAGTATAATTTTTTGTTTTTTCAAATATATTTCCAACGAAATCATAGAAAAGTATAGATAGATTTTTACTTATATTTTTATAAAGCATTTTAACTGATGTGTGGTCAAGCGGAATACTTAATCCACCTGAAAGCATATAGTATATAGATTGAGAAAAATCTTTTATATTTATTCTGGTATCGTGCATTTTATCTATGTATAAAGAAGCCAGAGAAAGTCTTGAACGTGCTGATTTTAAGGGATTTAATCTTATAGCTTCTTTAAATTCTCTTTCTGCTTCATCATATTGTTTTGCCATTTCAAGAAAGAATCCGGCATAAATTCTTGCATTTGGATTTAAAGGTGAAATATTGACTGCTGATAAGCATTGTTCAATTGCGGAAGAAAGGTTTATTTCTCCTTTATCCCAGAGCAATGTTGCAAGTCTGTAGTATGCTTCTGCTATATTAGGGTTATATTTTATTGCATCAATATATCCGTCAACAGCTTTATCTAAATCTAATCTTGTTCCTTTTAGTAGATATTGTTCATGGTGTTGACGTGCTTCTTCAAGATATATTTGAGCAGCAGAATTATAGTCAAAATTCTGCACAGATTCAAAAGTATTATTTGTTTTTTCCTCAAACATTTTACTTTTATTCCTCTTATTCTATCATCCGATAAATTTCACAAAAAATAAACCCCTGAGTAGCTAAAATACTGCATTTAATGTAGGTCGAAAAAATTCATTTTAATACAAAATTTAATAATAACTTCTGTTAAGACAATTTTTTTGTCTTTTTTGTTTTTATATATATGGAAGAAAAGGAGTAAGGTATGGAAATTATTGGTATAAATAATCCCTCATATGAGTCAAAGTACGGGTCCAAGGCTTTACAAAGAAAATATACTGTAAATAAAGAACCTGTTGAAACAAATAAAAAAGCTGCAAGTCCGAACAAAATTTTATCATCACTCGCTACAATAGCTTTAACAGCGGGTGCGGGATTTGCTGTATTTAAAGGCAGATCTCACATAGTAAAAGGTTTTAATTTTGTAAGAGAGAAAATAGGCAATCTAGATTTAAAAGGGAAATTTAGTTCAGCTATAACTCGGGTTAGACAAAAAGAAATCGGGAAGAAAATATCAAGTCAATTTGGTTCTTTATGGAAAAGTATACAAAGTAAATTTACAAAAAAAGCTTAATGAAATTAAAATTATTTTATTATGATAGAAAACAATCAAATAAAAAATAATAATATATTTAATTTGTTTCCTGCATATAATCTGGAAATGGCGGAGTATGCTCCAAAACAGAAAAATAAAAGAATTCTTGCAGAATCCGTCCGAACAAAAGAAAATTTGTCAGACCAGGATTCTTTGCAAATAACAACTTCAGATAAAAATAATAAAAGTAAAACAAAAAAAATAATATTTGGGTCAACACTTGCTTCTACCATATTTGTAGCGGGAGTATTAAGCTTATTTTTTGCAAAAGGTTTTCACGGCAGTTCGTTTAAGAGAATTATAAGACAATTAGAAAAAAGAGCGAAAGTACCCGTGCAAAACAACATGAGTGCAAAAGAATATACAAATAAAGCGATTTATGAAGGAAGAAGAGGGTTTGATAAAGCTATTTCGATGATGGATGCTTCATCAAACTTTACTGCTTTAAAGGATTGGGTTGCTGATAAAATATTTCGTTCAAACAAAGTAACTTCGAAATATGCTGATTCTACGCAGCTCTTTTTTAAGGGAGTTGTTGATAAGACACTCGGAAAAAAATATGATAAAGTTGAAGTTAATGTAAAAAATCTAACATCTCTTGTAAAACATATTACGGCTGATTCTTTTTCCGGCATGACAGCAAAGGAAAAATTACAAAAAGTAAAAATAAAAGAACAGGTTTATACTCTTGGAGAAATTCAGGAAATATTATTAAAGCATGCTCAAAAGTGTGAAACATTATATGATGATGCATTCAGTCTAGGGGCAAGAAGACTTAGAGATAAAAAGCGTTCGAAAATGCTTGAAATTTTGCCGACAGCAATACGTGAAAGATTTTTCAAAGATAAAAAGAGTTTATTAAATCCAGAAAATTATAAAACCTACGTTACTGATGATGTAACAAGAGTAGCACAAGAAGAATTAAAAAATGAAATAATAACGGCAAGAAAATCAATTACAAATAATATTACGACAATAAATGAAAATATAAGAACAGCTTTAAGTGATTTTTCAAAACAATTGAAACCTGATGATGAAACACTGAAAGAAGCATTAAAACAGTTAAAAAGCCAGATGGATACATTTAAGAAACTTTCAGGTCCTAATGAAGTAAAAGACCGTAGAAAAGTTTCCAAAGAGATTTCAGTTGCAATTGATAAATTAATTTCAATGACAAAGAAATCTACGGGGTATACTCCGGAAGAGCAAGAAGAAATGATGAAATTGCTTCAAAATGCAAAAGATACTGTAATGTCAGCCGGAGTCGGTTCAAAAGGCTCTATAGAAGAAATAATGACACTTATCAATGGTTTAAATAAAGAAAAAATAAAAATTGGCGGCAAAGAAATTGTTTCAAATGCTCAGTTAAAAGAATATAGAAAGCTTGCAGCAAAGATATCAAAAGACTTTACTCAGGCGACAGAGTTAGAAACCGGTGAATATTTCTTAAAACAGGCTGAATTAAAGGTAGGATCAGCTGCAACTGATGTTTTATCATTATTCTTCCCAATAGGTGTTGGAGCTTATGCAATACTTAAAGGAGAAGATAAAGACGAAAGAATATCTGCAACATTAACAACGTGTGTACCTCTCGTTGGTACGTTTGCAACCTTTATATATGGAACTTCAAAGATGTTATCAGGTGCAAAGAACCTTATGTTCTCGTTTATATCAGGTATTGTATTAAGTAAATTAGGTAATTATTGTGATAAATTATACAAGAAATATAAAGATACCGGCTCTATCAAAGATGTAGTGAAAGACGAATATGATCATTTTTGGACTGATATAAGTTTTCAATATGCACAGCCCCTGAAACCTGAAGAAAATAAAAAATAATTCACTCAATTAAATGAGTAAAAAATAAAGCATTAATAATAAAATGGAATTATGAAAAAGATAATTACATTGTTAATGCTGTTTAATTTTACATTTATGCAAGTATATGCAGTAGAATTTGACACCTCTATAGATACGGAGATAAGAAAAAATTATAATGTACAGGCACAAGAGTCTGTATTGCCAGAGTTGCCAGATACAGTGCCGACAGCAGTGAGCGATTATCCTGCTCCGGCGGCTAATCCTACAGGAAAGACGTATACAATAAAAAAAGGAACAAAAATTCCTTTAGTTTCGAAACAAGTAATATCAGACAGAATGCCAAGAGGAAGCAGCGTTTCTTTTTATTGTCCGAACGGTTTTTTAACAAAAGAAGGTGCAATAATTCCTGCCGGAACAATATTTAAAGGAAAAATTACAGACTCTCATCCACCGCAGATAACAGGCAACGGAGGGTTAATAGAACTAACTATAGATGAGATATATTATAATGGAGTAATGTCAAAGATAAACACCAAAATTAGTCTGGCAAATTCAAAAAAGATATTTTTCAGTAATATAAAAGGCAAACGTTTATACTGGAAAAATTTTGCAAAAGTAACAAAACCCGGCAGAAGTTTCTTTGGTGCAACCCAAACTGCGGCTAATGCTATGTCAAATATACCAATAATTAATTTGTTTTCATTTGTGCCGTTAGTGGGCGGTGCTGTATTTTATACGGTTAACTTTACTTTTGCACCGGTAATTGCTATTTTTACTAAAGGTGGTTCAATAAAACTTCCGGCAGGCAGTGAGTTCGAAATAAAGGTCAGGGAAGAATCTTTAATAAAAGGCTGACAGAATAAAATTCGTGGTTATTTTATTTCTATATTAAAATCTATAAGATTTTCCATAATTTCGCACAATTCTGTAAATCTTTGTTTATCGTGAATATAGTTATAGCCAATGATAACTTCTAAAGAAGTAGCAGTTGAGTGTAGTTGTTTATTAATCCTTCTGGCGGAGGAAGTAGGAATATTTCTTGCTCTTCGGGCAAGGTCTTTTTCTTTGTCATTTAAGAATGGAATTATTTTTTCCAGAAGTTCAGTTTGGAATGCTGCATTAACGAAGTGTACGGTATATTTATGCAACCGGTTAAGATTAGAAGTGAGGTATATTGTTTTTTCTCTTATAAACACTTCATATACTGCATCCCCTATATGGGCATAATTTTTAATATTTAGTTCTTTCAAAATATTATTTTCCTGAAATATGAATAAGAATATGAATATTTTACTACAAAAGAGCTAACTAACTAAGTTTTGCCTTTTATTTTTTAACTGTAAGATATACCATAACTTCTTAATTTTCCCAGCAAAACTTGTCTTCTGTCCGTTAATTGTTTAATAATATCTTTTGAATCATTTTCCGATAAATCTTTTAAGGCTTCATCAATTAATTTTAATTCTATTGAATATCTTGTATATGAATTATTAAAATCAGATTTAGTCATTTTTGCATTAAAAGTGTTTAATTTTTTTAATGCACTACTTTTTGAAGGATAATTTATTTCTGTTTGTTGGGAAGTAGCATTTATATTAATTTTATAGTTATTATCCATAATGTTATTTATTTCCTTTCCGCAATGGCCATAAATTGTATTAAATCTTCCTTTTCAAAAAATGCATCTATATCTGTTATTTTGATAGGAACACCCTGATGATGAGGATTATACAAATAGTATTCAATATTTCCGTTTGAATCCGTTTCACATGTTAAACCATAGGCATGACCCCCTATTCCGAGTTGCACAATGTTTTCTTTATAAAAGTTGGGATTCTTTAAGTTCTCGTTTAGGGTTTCATCTATTGTTTTAATTTTATTTCTTTCAACCCCATAATTTTCATAAGTTTTATATATTGTTTCTATTTGTTGTTGATATTCTTGCTTTTCTTCAGGTGTCATATTTTTAATTCCTTCAAGACATTGAATAGTAACATCTTTTGTGTCTTGATCCAGATTCGGGTTATTTTTTATTTCTTCTATTTGTAAATCTATCTCTCTATCTGAAGGGAGTTCCATAGACGGAAGATAAAGAGAAGATTCATAACCTAAACACCCTAATACCCCAACTTGTGTACCGCCATTACCGGATAATGTTGAAGCAAATGTAGGATATAGTGTTCCAAAGAGACTGTCACTTCCATTTCTTGTTTTTAATACTTCCTCTATTAATTTCGGGTTTTGCTCAAATGCTTCAGTATATTTCATATAGGATATTTGACCGTTTTCATTCTGATATACAAATACATTATTCGGGTTTTGTTCAATAAACTCACAAAAGTCCGATAATTCTTCACCGGATAAATTCTGAACAGCTTTTTTGATTTCATCTTCCACTAATACTTTAGCATAAGCATATTCAAGCATTTTATATCCTTTTGCACCGCTTGAATATAAATCTGCCTGCTGATTTTCTGGGAATTCACCGTTTTCAAAAACAATCTCAAAATCACTACCAGGCAATTTTATTTTAATATTTCCGGCGTCATCTTCACTAAACATTTCAAGTAATTTGACTCTTTGGTCGGGAAGCGAATATAACAGCATCATATTTTCTATACAATAACAATTGCCCAATACTTGCTGCGAAGTTGCATATCTTTCAACAGGCGGGAATAATTTATAATATGTTTCTTCAGAAATATTTAATAATACAGATTCTGTATCAGAAGATTTTATTCTTATTCCGTCTTCACCTTCAATTTTAAATACATCGCCAATATTAACTTTGTTTATTCCCTCAGAATCCTGTTGTACCTTCGGAATGAAAGCATCTAAAAGTTCAGATTGTAAATCTACTTTATTCTGATTAGATGCAATTACATTACACATTTTATCTATATCATTTATTAAATTTGGGGAAAATGACCACTTGTCATCACTATTGATAGGATTTGGGTCTTCCTCTCCCGCAAGTGAATACAGAAGGGATTTTAAATTATCTACGCTGTCAAGAGAACGCAATGCACTGGCATTTACATCACCTCTTTGAATTAAATCAATAAGCATTGTCATATAGCTGGCATTTACAGATGACGGGTCTATATCCATCATTGCTTTTATATTCTTATATAAAATAGCATCTGTATCTATATTTGCAGCTGTATCACCCATGCCAAACTGTTGAATTTTATTGGCAATCTCGTCCATATTCAATATCCTGGTACCATTGTTTGTCTGCAGATTTTTGAAATATAAAAACGTTTGAATGTATTCTTGTTCCGTATAGAAATCATTATCAGCAAAATTTTCTACAATAAATTTTATATCACTACTTGTAAAAGACTCAATATTTTCTAAAATTATGTCTGCTCCAATAGTTGAAATTTTACCTTCAGTGATACTTTTTGCAATTTTTTCATATACTTCTGCATCGTTAGCTAAATTTGATGCTTTTAATATTTCTGTAAAATGATCCCTGTATGAAATATTAAATATTGCTGTTTCTGTTATCTCTTTTGTTATTGATGCCATTACATCTTCACTTACGGAAGAATTGTCCATCAATTTAGAGAGCATATATGCTTTTCCAAATTCATTTGTCCTTCCTGTTAAGTCTATGATACTAGTATCGGAATAACCAATCTTTTCAGAAATTTGAATTATGTCTTCTCTTGTAAGTTGTACGCCTTTTTCTGTTAATCGGTTATAGGCGTAATCTATACATCTGCTTATATCGTCAATAATTATATAACTTTCAAATTCAGTGCCTTTTATAGCATCCTGTAGAAGCTCCGATGTTGTTTTTGAGCTGCCTTCTATACGAGGAGATTTTGAAGAAGATACAGCATTATTTCTCGTTGTTGAGGATTGTACTATATTGCCAAGTAATGCAGAACTATTTGAAGAACTTTGAGTTTTTTCTTTTTCTGCCATTGCTTTTATTACTTCACCCTTATATTTATAATCTTGTGCATATTGCAGGGCATCATCAAGAGATGTTATTTCACCTTTTTTATACATATTAAATACAACTTCGTTTCTTACTAAAATAGATGCTGCACTCGTTGAAAGCTGCTCATCCTGTTGTAATTTTTGTGCATTTTGAACTTGAAATTTTGTAAGCCCCATTTCTGAATATATTACTGCATCTTCAATATTTAAAATTTTGCCTGTTTCAAACATTTTGGAAATTGTTTTATTTGATGAAATTATAGCAGCTTGACTTGTATTTGTTTCTGGATATTTATTTTTAAATTCCATTGCCGCTTTGATTTGAGATGTATTGAAATTTCTTGCTGCATAAATTGATGCATCTTCAAGTGTTATTCTTTCACTACAGAGCATATTATATACATCTGAATTTTTTGAAATATTTGCCGCAACAGCAAAAGATATATCGGCATTATTATCGGATATTTTACGAGCATTGTTATACATTTTGGAGGAAAGATTGTAGTTTGCGCATATTGCAGCTTCGTTTGGCGTTAAACCGTCTGCTATCATATTTTGTGCTTTTTTTATTTGAGAATCGGATAAACCGTATTTTGCGAAAATATCTGCAGTTTCTGCCGTTAACTTATTTTCCGCTAACATTTTAGATAATGTCGGATTATCTGCAGCTGTTAATGTTGAATTCTTTGCGACTGTTTCTATATCAATGCCTTCAAAGAATTTGTCAATTTGAGCATTGGATAAGCCGCTATTTTCCATATATTGTTTTATAGAAGCCGGATCTTCATTTGAAAGTTTTGCTGCTGCCGATGCATAAATCCCCTGCTGGTATGAGTTTATCTTGCCTGATGCTAAACCTGTCAATATACCAATTAATTGGTTTTTGCCTTCACCTAAGAATCTATCCATAGACCAGTAATCATCAGCTGTCATAAACTCACCGGTTGTTATTAAAGACTGTCCTTGGGCTATTACAAAATCAGCACCTAATGACATTACTGTATCAGCAGTTGTTTCGACAGTCTGTCCTGCTATGTGAGAACCAATATTCCCCATGCCTGCACTAGCAGCTTTTCCTGATACTAAGGTATTTAAACCGTTTGTAAACTTGCCTATTGTACGGCCTGATGCATATGAAACAGCTTCAACACCCGTTTCCAGTGCTATATCTGCAATTTCTTCTTTTGTTAAACCGTCAGCATCTGTTGAGTCATCAACTAAATCCATTGCATTATTAACAAACATACCGCTTAAAGAAATGTATCTTCCTGCGGTCATTAAAGACATACCTACTCCGGCAGCGGGAGGGAATGCAAACGAAATAACGGCACCTGCAATTATACACGTTATACCGGCAATTGAAATAATTGATGAAAGTTTATCCGCAAATGTATTCTGGTCATCGGCATATTTTTCAACAAGATTTTGTAATCCCGTGCTTTTCCCGAATGTATCTGATTGGCACAATGCATATTCTTTTGAAATATCTTCAATGCTTTTTCCCGTTGCTTCCTCAAATTTATCAATATAATCTTCGTCATATTGACAGCCGACCATAACTGCAGAATACATTTGAGAAACTTCCATGTATTTGTCAATTTTCTCTTGAGAATAAACAGTACCTGTATAATACTCATATGCTTCTTCAAAAGACATTGTAGTTTTACCGTTCAAAGCGGCGGTAAGACCTTCAATTATTGCTTCCTGTTCTGCTATCATAGCTTCTGCATCATCGGAAGTAATACCTAATCCGCTTAATTCTTTTACAAGATTATATCCGTCTGAAACTGCTCCGTCTGCATCTTCTTGATGCTCAAACGTACTTTTCATTGATTCAAGATTTGAAGTCATCACGGAAATAACATATTCTTGATATTCTTCTTCGGTTTGAAATCCTATTTCTTGGGATAAGATATAATTTGTATAATCATTTACGGAAATTACACTTCCATCTTCAAGTGTGATCTGAGCATCCGATTTAATTTTAGAAATGGTTTCTTTATCAATATCCAGATAGCTGCTGTTGTATATGGTCATATCTTTTTTATTGGTTTTAAGATTATCAATTTGTGTTTCGTTAATATTTAGCAAATTACTTCCGCCGCCGGTTTTCAATGTATCTATGGCAGAATCCGTGGCAATTATATTATCACTGCCTCTGCCTGTTTTTATTTCATTAGCTTCTGTATTTTCAAGAAATATCGTATCTTCTCCGTTATCCAGTATTCCCCACAAAAAATTGCTGCTTGTATTTATTCCGGATATTTCAGAATCGCTGACAGATACAAAATCATTTCCGCTGCCAGTATTCAGATTATCTACAACCGAATCTTCAATAGTTATTGAGTCTGTACCTTTACCTGTATTTATGTTTGTGAGATTAGAATTATATATTCTTATATTATCGTTGCCTTTGCCTGTTTCTATTTTTTCTATATTCGAATCATATATTTTAAGTGTTGCATCTTTAGAACCGCTCTTTATTTTTGCTCCGTCCGCACCAATGACAATTACTTCGCCTGTTTCGGAATTTTCAAGTATTTGAACATTTTCTGTATCTTCAAGTGTTATCTCTACTTCACTTGAGGTGTTATATGTATATGTTCCGGTTTTCCACAAAAAGCCTAAGGTCTTGTTTTCTTCTGCTTCAACTATAATCCATTCAGAGGCTAACTCCCCCACCCCTGAGGTTTCAGAGTTCATTGAATCTGAAAAAACAGACAGAAGTTCTTCATCTGACATTTCAATATTATTATTAGACAATAATTGTCTTATATTACTAGAACTGTTTAAATTTACAGATTCACTACTCATTTTTTCCAACCTTATTCATGTTTTTTCTCGGAATATTTTAGCTTTGACTTTAATAATTCACGATTTATTATTTAATATTCGTAACAATTGTATTAAAAGACTTTTAAAATTAATATTTATATTCCTCAATTTATCTGATATGATTAGGATAATGAAAATACTTTTTGTTACAGATTTATACCCGATAGGAAATGAAAAAATAGCAAAGGCATTATATTACTTTGTTTTAGAGTGGAAACGACAAGGTCATGAGGTTGAAGTTATAAGACCAAATTTTTGTATCAACACAAAAATTAGGAAAAGGAAGATAATAGAAGAAAAGATATATTATGAAAATGGAATAAAGATATATAATCTTAATTTTGCTACTCCTTTTTTATTTAATGTTTATAATAAACTGCCGGATGGTTTTTCGCTTAAAAATTATGATGTGATGATATCTCACATGCCGTGTGGAGCTTTAATGGCGGAAAAACTTTTAAAAAAAGAAAAAATTAAGTATATTTGCGGGGTTCATTGTTCAGATATAGCGGTATTGACAAAGAAAATATATTCGTTATTTTTCAAGAAGAGATTAACTAGTGCTTATTTAATGTCGGATAAAATCGCTGCAAGGAGTCCGATTTTAAAAAAGAGAATAGAAGAAATTATTCCAGAAGTGAAAGGGAGAACATTTGTTGCATATTCAGGTGTGGATGATGAACTTGTAAAAGATATTGAGAGATATAATGCTAAAGTTTTGGATTTTATTTATAACAAAGAGCTTAGTATTGTTGTATGTGCTTCATTAATAAAGAGAAAAAATGTTGATGTTGTAATAAAGGGACTTTCGAAGTTTAAAAGTCGGAATTTTTTCCTCAGAATTATTGGAGATGGTGAAGAAAGAAGTAATCTTGAGAAGTTAACAAAAAATTTAGGACTTGAGAAAAATATAAAATTTTTAGGTGAAATAAAAAGAGATAAAGTTTTCTCTTATTTAAAGAAATCAACTGTATTTATTCTTTTGAGCCAAAACGAAACATTCGGATTAAGTTATCTTGAAGCAATGGCGGCATTAAATTTAATAATTGCTTCTAAAAATGATGGAATAGACGGGATATTAAAAGACAAAGAAAATGCTTTTCTAATTTCGCCTGATTGTGTTGAATTAGAAAAATGTATTGAAAATATTATAAGTATTGGAAAAGAAGAAACGGAAAATATATACAAAAATATGGAGAATACTATAAAGAGGTATACAATAAGTTTTGCGGCGGCAAATTATCTGGCGAATATAGAGAGATGATAAACATTAAACAAAATAAAAATGTTTGTTTTATAATATACTTAATTTTTTTAAATATATATTTGACGAAAAAAGCCACAAAATGAAGAATAACGGAAAATGAAACAAGAGACATTAACTGTAATAAAGAATATGCTTGGCAAAAAGTCTACTGATACATTTATTGCCGAGAGTAAGTCTACTGAATTAAAAAAGACATTAAATATATTTGATTTATTAATATTAGGAATAAGTGCGGTAGTTGGTACGGGTATTTTTACTATAATAGGCAGTGCAATAGTCGGCGGCAGCGGAGGTGCAGGAGCCGGAACGGCGGTAATAATATCTATGTTAATAGCTGCTCTTGCTAGTTTGTTTTCAGCACTGGCATATTCTGAAATTGCGGCAATGATACCGGTTGCGGGTAGTGCATATACATTTACGTATGCTACAATGGGTGAATTTATGGCATGGATGGTGGGCTGGATACTTATGCTTGAATATGCAATAGGTAATATAACGGTAGCTACTGCGTGGACAGGATATCTCGGGCAACTATTAAAGGGTTTTAAACATATATTACCTGATTTTGTGGTTAATTTCCCGTTATGGCTGAGAAATGATTTTAGGTCTATGTATGCTATATGTGATAAGTGGGGATGGGATGTTCATGATAAAATGCCGTTTATTAATTTGCCGTTTGGTTTGGAAATACCTGTAGCGGTAAATGTTCCTGCTATATTGATAGTTCTTATATTAACAATTTTGTTAATAAAAGGAGTAAAAGAATCCACAAGAGTTGCAGGAATAATGGTTTTTGTAAACTTATCAATAATTATATCGTTTGTGGTTGTGGGTGCGAAATATGTTGCTCCCGAGAACTGGGTTCCATTTGCTCCTAATGGCTTTGAGGGTATTCTTGCGGGGACATTTATAATATTTTTTGCCTATATAGGTTTTGATGCAATATCGACGGCGGCAGAAGAGACTAAAAATCCTCAAAGGGATTTGCCTGCAGCTATACTGGGTACATTAATTCTGTGTACGATTTTATATATATCAGTAGCCCTGGTTTTAACAGGAATAATACCTGTTAACGGTATAGATACTCAGGCTCCTCTGGCACATGCTATGAGAGTTATTGGTAAGAACTGGTATGCAGGTTGTATTTCAGTTGGTGCATTATGTGCTTTAACTTCAGTGCTTTTAGTATACCAACTGGGGACTACGAGAATATTCTATGCAATAGCAAGAGACAATTTTCTTCCGTCGAATATAATGAAAGTTCATAAAAAGTATAAAACACCTCATATTATTACATGGATTTCAGGTGTACTCGTTATTCTGGGGTCTTTGTTTATGGATTTAAATATTTCGGCCGAGCTTTGTAATTACGGAACTTTTGCATCATTTGTAATTATATGTATTGAAGTATTAATATTAAGAAAAACAGAACCTGATAGGCCAAGGCCATTTAAAGTACCGTTTTGTCCATTGTTTCCGATTCTCGGTGTATTAATGTGCGGATGTTTTATGATATATAAAGGGATATCCGGCGGTGATTCTTCACTATATTTTCTTTTATGGATAGCAATAGGGCTTGCAATATACATTTTTTACGGTTATAAAAATAAAAGATTAAAAGGTTAGATACGTTTTTTTATTTTTGCTTTACAATATTAGAAAGCAAAGGAAAAGGTTATAATGAAACATACCAGATATTCGGCGGTTATAATAGGAAGCGGTATTGCAGGTTTATATGCGGCAATAAAATTGAGAAAAGAAGCAAATCTTCCTGACGGACTTTTAATAATAACAAAGTCACAGTTAATAGAATCTAATTCTAAATACGCACAGGGCGGAATGGTGTGTGTTATGCCTGAAAATAAGCTTGATTCTTGTACTCTTCATATAGAAGATACATTAAAAGCCGGTGCAGGTCTTTCTGATGCAAAGGTTGCGGAATTTATTTCAGAGAACAGTGCCCGTGTTGTAAAAGAACTGCAAAATTTAGGTGTTGATTTTGATAGAGATGAAAATAACAGGTTGAAGTTTACAAAAGAAGCGGCACACAGTGTTAATAGGATTCTTCATGCCGGCGGAGATGCAACTGGTTTTTGTATAGAGAATGCTCTTGTAAAGTATTTAATGTCAGATAAAAACATTGATGTATATGAACAGACTCTGGCGGTAGAGCTTCTTACCGACTCTAAAAATATAAACAGAGGAGTAATTGCATATAATTACAGTGAAAATGAATATGAAGTAATAGAGTCCCCTGTAGTAATAATTGCAACAGGCGGAATAGGACAGTTGTATAAGTATACAACAAATCCTGATATAACAACAGGTGACGGTATTGCACTTGCATATCGTGCCGGAGCTGTAGTAAAAGATATGGAGTTTGTTCAATTTCATCCAACCGCATTTGCTCTGACTGAGAAGGGAACAATGTTTCTTATTTCTGAGGCTGTACGAGGCGAGGGGGCAAAACTTGTTGATGAAGATGGTTTTACATTTATGGAAAAATATGATAAACGTCTTGAACTTGCACCCAGAGATATTGTAACACGGGCAATATATAATGAAATGAGGGAAAAAGGCACAAAGAATGTGTATCTTGATGCTACTCATATTGAGGAAAATAAATTTGAAAAAAGATTCCCTACCATTTATGCAACGTGCAGAGAATATAATATTAACCCTGCAAAAGATTATATTCCGGTATCTCCATCCGCACATTACTTTATGGGTGGTATAAAAACAAAAGTAAACGGAACCACATCAATTGAAGGGCTGTATGCAATTGGTGAAGCTGCTTGTACAGGACTTCACGGGGCTAACAGGCTTGCTTCAAATTCTATTCTTGAGTGTGCTGTTACTGCTTTTGAACTTGTTAATCATTTAAAGATGTTAAATCTTGAAAATAATTTTGTTCAGGATAATAAAATATCCAAGATAATAGAAACATACGAAGCTGAATTGTTTAATGACTCAAATAGTGATGCTCAGAATATTATAAAAGAAATAAAGCTGTTGATGTGGGAAAATGCCGGAATTATAAGAAATGGAGAAAAGTTAAACAAGGCAAAAGAAGTGCTTGAAAATATATCAAAAGAGTTTAGTTATAATTACAAATGTCCTGACAGAAGTAATTATGAAATAAGAAATATGTTGACAATCGCAAAACTTATCACTTCGTTTGCTATAAACAGAAAAGAGTCGAGAGGTGCACACTACAGAGAAGATTTTCCTCAAAGAGATAAAATAGCTAAATCTCAAGAATTATCCCGTTTTGCGGGTATGAAAGGATAGATATGCCGTTATTATTACAAAAATTTATGGTAGAAGAACATGTAAAAAATGCCCTGAAAGAAGATATTGGGTTTGGTGATATAACAACGGATTTTCTTTTTTCAGATAAAGATAAAATAACTGCAAAAATAAATACAAGGCAAGATGGAATTCTATGCGGGATTGACGTTGCTGAAATTGTCTTTAAA
This sequence comes from Candidatus Gastranaerophilales bacterium, assembly GCA_944325525.1. Classification (GTDB taxonomy): domain Bacteria; phylum Cyanobacteriota; class Vampirovibrionia; order Gastranaerophilales; family Gastranaerophilaceae; genus Avigastranaerophilus. The sequence goes on along the minus strand of CALVAK010000009.1, from coordinate 44,547 downwards.
ATTTTAAACAGCGATATTAAGTTTAAAAAAATGTTTAATGATGGAGACAGAATTAAAAAAGGTGATACGCTTGCTGTAGTTGAAGGTAATGCCAGAGCAATTTTAACTGGAGAAAGAACAGCATTAAATTATATGCAGAGATTAAGTGCTATAGCTACAGAAACAAGAAAATATCAAGATGCTATATGCGGTTATAAGGCAAGGATTACCGATACAAGAAAGAATACTCCAGGATTCAGAATGTTTGAAAAATATGCAGTGTTCGTTGGCGGTGCAAGGATTCATAGATTTAATTTGTCTGACTGTGTAATGATAAAAGATAATCATATTAAATATGCAGGTTCAATAATAAATGCTGTAAATATAATAAGAAAGAACCTTTCTCATACACATAAAATTGAAGTTGAATGTGATACGATAGAGCAGGTAGATGAAGCAATAAAAGCTGGTGCAGATATTATAATGCTTGATAATATGACCTGTGAGCAAATGAAAGAGAGTGTAAGAATAATAGAGAATAGAGCATTAATTGAAGCCAGCGGAAATGTAACTATTGAAACAATCGCAGATATAGCAAAGACAGGTGTTGATGTAATTTCGTCGAGTGCGATTGTAGCGAAAGTGAAAACTCTTGATATTGCTCTTGATATGTAATTATAAGAAAAAATTTAAGAAACAGTGATATAATCACAGCCTGGATATTACGTTTCTATTTCGTTAATTTCAACCCGAAGTTTTGCAGCCCGGCTAACGCCTCAAACAGACAAAACTTTGACAATGTTTCAATAAACAAAATAACGAAACTCCATATATAGCTGCTCTTACACCACTGCTTTCTTTAAATCATATATAGCAGGTTGGCTTTTGAACTAGCAAAAATTTTGGTCAGTTAGTATATAATTTCTTCAAATTTTGTTACGATGCTTGTGTAATAGTATAACAATAACTTTTGTATATATTTTTTATAATTTTTTATATTTACAATTTAACAATGCTTAATAAATGATTTATCTATAATGATGCATATCTACTTACCTGTCAATAATAACACAACTATTAAATTTTTTGCAACATTTGAAACCTCTTTTTTGAATAAAAAAATATACCGTTTAATATTAACTCTCTAAAGTAGAGGTTAGCTTATACATCATTATAGATAAAATGATGAAAAAGAAGGGCATAAAGATGGAAAAAAAGAATTATTTGTTGGCTGCGGTGGCGTTGTCAATGCTTATCAGTGTACAGCCGGTTAGTGCGGTGGATATTGATTCATTTAGTGATATTACAGGTGGTATACCTGCTAATAATTCATTTACATTTACGCAGGATATTAGTGATATCACCACGAACAAGGTTCATGGGTTTTATTATCCTGTTCAGTCAGGATTTACTGCAACTTTAGACGGACAAAAATTTAATTTTATAGGTACTCAAGATGCAATTATCTCAATTGAAGATTATGTAACATTAAATGTAAATAACATCGGTGATATAGATAATCCGGCTCTTAATTCCGGTATTACAGGTTTTAACGTTGTAAGCGGAAAATTAATTGGTCCTAATAGTAATGGTGATAATGTTGGCGGATTATATAATAATAGCATTCTCAATATCAATAATTCTGTAATTTCAAATAATACTTCTGCAAATTCTACCTCAGGAGAAGGTTATGGCGGTATATTAACTAACTTTGAAGGTACAGCTACAATAAATAATTCTGTATTTATATCCAATCAGGCAGGTTCAGGAGATGGTACCGGTATGGGTGGTGCTATCTATAACGGAAATGGTTATTCTAATAGAGAAAAACCAACACTAACAATTAAAGATACTTCCTTCTATGCAAATACTGCCAGTACAAGAGGCGGTGCTATATATAATCAAGATGGTACTGTAAATATAGTATCTGAAAATAAGGATGTTGTATTTACTGGAAACACTGCCAATGGAAATTCAAATGCATTATATAATGAGAATATAGTAAACCTTGATGCAAAGAGTTCAGAACATAATATTGTATTTAATGACCGTATCAGCGGTTCAGGCAATAATACAATTAATATTAACGCAAACGGTGGCACAGGTACTGTTGAATTTAATAATTATGTACAGAATGCAGATATAAACTTAAATGCGGGTACTCTAAAACTCGGTACACATGAATATGAAGAAGATGTCTGGGGAGTAAATGTTGCTAAGACAAGCGGCAGCCTTGCCCCTGATACCACTTTAATTGCTAACGGCGGTGCTTTAAGTCTGCAAGATGGCACTATCAAGACAACAAATCTTGGTAATTTGGATCTGACAAATAGTGATTTGAATGTTGCAATAGACGCTGCTTTACAAGGAACTCCATCTTCAGATATGATGACAGCAACTTCAGTAAAAGGCAGTAATAACGTAATTATAAATGCAGTTAATATTTTATCTGATGCTGATTCTAAAATTGTAAAAACACAGGTAGCAGATTCAAATTTGATGGGAGTTGTTGAACTTGATGACAATGCTGCAATTACAAAACCTTCAAATATAAGTTATACATTAGCTTATAATAATCAAGATGGTTATCTGACATATAATAGCACTTATGATTTAAAACAGGCTGTTGCAAATACTGATTCATCCAGAGTATATAATATGGCTGAAGACGAAGCAGTTACAGGCTCAATAGGTACTATGGGCGGAGAAGGTGCTTCTCTTGTAATAAATGCCGGCGGATATAACATTAAAGGCGACGGAACCGGTAATGGTATAAGAGTTGAAAATAATAATGGTAAGCCTAATGTACTAACTATAAATAACGTAGGTCAGGCTGCTTCGGATGGTCATGACAATATTGAAAATACAGGCTTTACCGGATTTACTACATCAGAGCAATATACAGGTACTGTAGTTTCAAATTTTGGTGTAACAAATATTAATGAATCTACATTCAGCAATAATGTACAAGGTGCTATGAATACCGGAGGTGTTATTTATAATTCAGGAACACTTAAAATAGATGATTCTAACTTTGTAAATAACTCTACCGTACATGATTATATTCTCTCTGGCGGCTCTGTAATATACAATTACGGCGGTGAAGTTGAGATTACCGATTCTTATTTCGGAAACAATACAGGAAATACCGGTGTTATAAATAATACCCAGGGCGGTACAACGACAATAAAAAACAGTATATTTGAAGATAATAAATCATTTGCAGGTACTCCCATAAATAATTCAAGTGGTACTGTAAATATCATTGATACTCAGTTTATCGGTACAAATACTACTGATCCTGATTACGGTACAGGACATGCAGTTGCATCTACTTCTACATTAAATATTAAAGCTGAGAATTCTGATACTGTATTTGAAGCTGGAAACAGCCTTTATACTAAAGGTACAATGACAGTAGAGACAGTTGGAGATAATAGTGTTATATTAAAAGATGACCTTACAAATGGCGGAACTATTACTGTTAAAGGTGATAATTTCGTTATAGGTTCTGCCGATAAAGCTGTAACTATCAAAAATGATAATCAGGCAGGTGTTATTACTGCAGGTACAATAACCGGCGATGCAGTTAATATTGCCGGACAGGTAACGAATGAAAATGTAATATCTGCTGCAATAAACATTCAACAGGGAGGAAATTTAATATCAGAAGCTGAAAAGCTTACAGGAACAGTTACAAACCTGGGTAATTCTGCTCTTTCAGGTGCTTTAGACAAAGAAATTTTAGGTACAGGTACTACAAAAATAGACGGAACTCTCATATTTGAAGATGGTGCTAAAGTAGCCGGTGTGCTTGATTTAAATAGTGGAGTACTGGATATCCAAAACAATTCTGGTACAGATCCGCACACGATTACCTCTCACGATGTTGGTCATATCGTTGGTGACGGTACTATTAAAATTGATGCGGATATGTCTAATCTAAGTGCTGATAAACTTAATATTACAGATGGAACATCAAACAATGCCAATATAACTATTGACAAAGTTAATGTTACACAAGAATATTCAGATGCTAATTATCAAGAAAACCTTGCTGTAATATCAGGTACAACATCAGGTATTAACTATTCGGTAAAAGATGACAGCACTGTTACGCTGACTTCAGATAACAGATATGAATTTGCTGCAGGTACAGACGGCAATTTGACTGTCAAAATAGATAAAACAACAAACTCTTTATCTGAATATATTACCGGTCAAAAAACAGCAAATAATTATTCATTAACAAAAGATGAAAACTTATTTGAAGGCGAGTCAATTGGTACAACTTCAGGTACACAAACAAATTTATCTGTTAATATGAACGGTAACAACATAAATAATGGTCTTACAGATAAGAAAGACGGTATAACAGTTGCTGCCGGTGATAAATTAACAGTAGACGGAGGTTCAGGCTCTGTAAATAACTTTGGTACTGCATTTACAAATAACGGCGAATTAAATCTTAAAGATATTAATTTCAGCGGTAACGATGTCGACGTTGCAAATAGTAGTACATTGAATTTATCCGGAACAAACAAGATTGCAGCAGGAATTACTGGTACTGACGGTACAACTAATATTTTAGACGGTGAAACAACTTTCGTTAATGCTGTTGAAAACAAATTAAATGTAGAATCCGGTGCTGTTATAAATGCATTTGCTACTGATTTTAAAAATACTGTAAACAGTGATGGGACAATGAACCTTTCAGGAGGAGTTATCGGAAATGCTGTTACAGGAACAGGTACAACCAATATATCAGGATATGTTGAAAATAATGCAGCTGTTGAGCAAGGTAAAGTTGTTATTGCTTCTGGTGCAGGATTGGTTACACATGCGGATGTTGTAGCAGTAATTGATAATGCCGGTACATTATCATCATCTGCCGACAATATTAAAGGTACTGTTAATAATACAGGCGATTATAATGTATTAGGTGGAACAGTTTCTCAATCTGTAACAGGAAGTGGAAACTTAAACATAGAAGAATCTTCTGTTATTGATACTTCAGTAACGGGAAACAATATTAAACTCGACGCAGGCATATTGAGCTTAACTCAAAATGCAGATATAGCAAATGCAAATTCATTTGTGGCTAATGGCGGAACTTTGAGTCTGCAAAACGGTGCAATACAAAATACTAATCTTGGAAATCTTACATTAAATCAAGACCTTGATTTAATGCTTGACGGTAACTTTGCACAAAATCAGATTGATACAATTACTGCAAACAGCTTCAATGCCAACGGTAACAGCATAAATATAGCAGACATTTTAATAACGGAGCCTACAAAGGCAACATCCTTCAGCATATCGCCAATAGGAAGCGGAATGGATGAAGCAGTAAGAACTGCTCTTGCCGGTGCAATACAATATACAGGCGGAGATATAACATATTCACCTATATTCAAATATAGTGCAGCATATGATCCGATGAACGGTATGTTTAACTTTACAAGAGTTGGTGGCGGCAGCGGATACAGCTCATATAATCCCGACGTATTTGCAGCTCCTGTTGCAGCACAGTTAGGCGGATATCTGGTTCAGTTAAATTCTTATGACAATGCCTTCAGAAACATGGATATGTATATGCTAATGACAAAAGAACAAAGACAGGCAATGAAGTTAAGAAATAAATATGCAGCAGGCGATGATAGTGCATTAGTATATGATCCTACAGTGTCTCAGTATGAGAATAGAGCCGGATGGTTCAGACCATACGCAACATTCGAAAGTGTGCCGTTAAAGAACGGACCGGATGTATCAAATGTAGCATACGGTACATTCATAGGAACTGATTCAGAGCTGTATGACTTAGGTCACGGATGGGACGGTATGTTAAGTGTATATGCCGGCTACAACGGTTCACATCAGGCTTATGACGGTGTAGGTATATGGCAGAACGGCGGTACTCTGGGTGTTGTTGGTATGGCATATAAAGATAACTTCTTTACAGGTTTAACCGCAAACGTAGGTGCAAGTGTCGGTGATGCTAATACGATGTTTGGTACTGACGATTTCACAATGTTAATGTCAGGTATCGCTTCTAAGACAGGTTATAACTATGAATTAGCTGATGGTAAATTTATAATTCAGCCTAGTATGTTAATGTCTTATTCATTCATAAATACATTTGACTTTACAAATAGTGCAGGAACGAGAATAGATTCAGACCCACTGCATGCTATACACTTAGAACCGGGATTGAAGTTTATTGGTAATCTTCAAAACGGTTGGCAGCCTTATGCTGGAGTCAGTGTTGTATGGAATATAATGGACAGAACACAATTCAAGGCTAATGACGTATCACTTCCAAACCTTTCTGTAGATCCGTTTGTAAAATATGGGGTAGGTTTAAGAAAAGCTTGGGGTGAAAGATTTACAGGCTTCTTACAGGCTTTCTTTACTCAAGGTGGTAGAAAAGGTGTAGGATTACAGGCTGGCTTCAGATGGGTATTAGGTAAAAATGAAGAGCCAAAAACTCAGAAAGCTCAGGCTAAGTTCCCTCAAAAAGAAGCAACTAAGATATCTTTAAACAATATAAAATAGGAGAAATATAGTGAAAAACAAATTAATAATTATATCTATGCTTCTGGCTTTTATAACAGGTTTGAGTATTAACAATTTCGCTATGTCGGCAATTCCTTCAAATTTTAAATTTGCAGTGGTTGATGTCAATGATGTTGTTTCTAAATCTCCCCAGGTAAAAGCATTGAGAACTGAAAATGCACAAAAAATTGAAGAACTTCAAAAATGGCTTCAAACTGTACGAGCAGATGTGAATAAGCAATCTACAAAAGCAGGCAAAGAAAAATTAATTAAACAATATGACGCCCAGTTTGCTAAAAAGCAGGAAGCTATAAGAAATAATTATGCTGCAAAATTAAAAGCAATTGATAAGAGTATTAGTGCTACAATTGCCAGAGAAGCAAGAGAAGGCGGTTATAATCTTGTTCTTGCAAAGGGTGCAGTTCTCTATGGCGGTGACGATATTACAGCTGCTATATCTAAAAAAGTAAAATAACAAAATCCCATTCACAAATAAGAAACCCCCGCTTAATTGAGGGGGTTCTTATTTATAATATATGCATAATAGGTTGACTTATTTTAAACACATAATTAATTTATTAAGTAGTAATGTAATCGCAGCCTGGATATTCCGTTTCTATTTTATTAATTTCAACCGGAAGCTTTACAGCCCGACTAACGCCTCAAATAGACAAAGCTATGACAATGTTTCAATAAACAAAATAACGAAACTACATATATAGCTGTTCTTACACCACTGCTTTCTTTGGATGTTGAGGTTTAGTTTATTAAAAGTTTTATTGGCTTTATTTTTGTGTTTTGTATTTTAAGATAGTAAAAAAGTTTGCACTATTGTTGTTTTTATAGCAAAATATATGGTGTGAGGTATGTTGTTTTCAGTTTTTATAAACAACTTTCACGATTATGTAATAAGGGGTTATAATTTGAATATTGCCGTGTTAATAAAACAAGTTCCCGATACTGACGATGTTGTTTGGACTCAAAATAATAACATTGACAGAACAAATATGGAAAGTATTATGAATCCTGTCGATAAGCAGGCTATTGAAGCTGCTTTGAGAATAAAAGAGCTTAATAATGCAAATGTAGTGACACTTACAATGGGACCTAAAAAAGCACTTGATATTTTAAAAGAGTCAATTGCCATGGGGGTTGATGATGCTTTTTTGCTTTGTGATTCAAAATTTGCCGGTTCTGACACACTTGCAACTTCTAAAATATTAACAAAAGCAATTGAAACATTGTTTCCTGATGTGCGGTTAATTATATGCGGACAAAGTGCTTCTGATGGCGAAACAGGACAAACTGGTCCCTGCTGTGGTGCAAGGTTAAATGTTCCATGTTTAGATAATGTAAACGAAATTCTTGAGATTACCGATGAATATATAATAGTAAGTTCTCAATATGAGAGAGTACAAACTGTTTATAAGGTGTTGTTACCTGCTCTCATTTGCATAAATAACTTTATTTTTCCGCCAAGAATTCCCAAAATTGCAGGATATATAAAATCTCAAAAATATGATTATAAAGTCTATAATATGTATGATATAAATATACTTGAAGACGATGCAGGTTTAAAAGGTTCTCCGACATATGTTTCAAGTGTTTATAGATGTGAAGATACACGAAATGGTAAAATAATTGTTTATAATCAAGATAATTTGAATGAAATTTACGATGAAATAAAGAAAGTAGTATATGGAACCTAACGGAATACTTATATTTGCACAATTGGATGAAAAATATAATGTAACCTCAGTTACTGAAGAGTTACTTTCAAAAGCACGTAAATTGAAAGAAAAAATTTGGAATCAAAGAATTATGACCTGTGTCATAGGCCCGAGGATGAATTATGAAGAAATAATTAATAATCTTTCATTATATGGCTGTGATGAAGTTGTAATTGTTAATGATGACAGACTGAAAGAATATAATAAAACATATTATTCCGAAATTTTTGTGCGAATTGCTAAAAAATATCCGCCAAGAATAATATTAATAGGAGCAACAAAAGAAGGAAAAGAAATAGCTGCGTATACCTCAACAAAACTTGAAACAGGATTGACAGCAGATTGTACAGATCTTGATATAGGAGAAAATAATCTTTTACTTTCTACAAGACCGACGTTTGGTGGTAAATTAACTGCAAATATTCTTTGCAAAACTTTTCCGCAAATGGCTACAGTACAGCAAAATGTGTTTAAAGCTGAAAAAATATATGATGGTAATATAAATGTTATTTTTGAATGGGAAAATCTGGATACAATAGAAAATAAAATTGAAATTATTAATAAATCTAAAAATAATTTTTCATTTAATGATATAACGAAGTCCGAAATAATAGTTGCTGGCGGCAACGGGGCTTGCAAAGAAAACGGATTTGCCCTTATATATGAACTTGCACAAAAATTAAATGCTTCAATTGCAGGATCAAGAATTGCTTTTGAAAAAGGATATATAACAAAATCGCAACAAGTCGGGCAAACCGGTAAGATAGTTGCACCAAAGGTGTATATTGCTATAGGTATATCAGGTGCAGACCAGCACTTAACAGGAATCAAAAATAGCGGTAAAATTATAGCTGTAAATAAAGATAAAAATGCTCCTATATTTAAATATGCAGATGTGGGAATAGTCGGAGATTTATTTACAATACTGCCGGAATTAATAAACAGATTTAATATAGATAAAGAGGAACAAAATGAGCAGTGAGACAAATGCACAAGAAAATCAACTAAAACCGTTTACAACAATTCAATTATTAAACTTTTGTCTTGGTTTTTTCGGTTTGCAATTTGCATGGCAAATGAGAATAATATTATCAGGTCCGGTTACTGAGACGTTGGGTGCTTCGCCGTTAATTTTTGGTTTGATATGGCTGGCAGGCCCTGTTACCGGAATGGTTGTTCAGCCGATAATTGGTACGTTAAGTGATAATACTCATACAATCTTTGGGAAAAGACGACCTTATCTGCTTGCAGGTGCAATATTTGCAAGTCTTGCTTTATGGGCTTTTCCTAATTCGGCATTAATTTCTGAAAAAATAGCTGCATTCCTCCATATCCCAGAACCTTTATTTGGCGGTTTAATTATTGCTGCAATAATGATATGGATTATCGATGCTTGTGTTAATGCTGCTCAAGGTCCATATAGAGCATTGGTACCTGACCTTGTACCTGCCAAACAACATTCTTTGGCTAATGCTTATTTGAGTTTTGCTATAGGACTAGGCTCTGTTGTTGCTGCAGGAACTGCTCCTTTCTTAAAGTATGTATTTAATTATCAAATGAGTATTAATGCTCAATTTGTTATGGCGGCTCTCGCTTTTTCTCTTGCTATGTTGTGGACTTGTATTACTATCAGAGAACATAAGTATAAAAAGAATGAAATAAAAACAGATTTAAAACTTGATGAAACAATTATTAACGAACCGTCTTTTATACAAAAAGTTATTGATTTCTTCCAATCATCACCCGAGGTTGGGAAAATATGCACTCTCCAACTGTTCACTTGGATTGGAATAATGAGTTTAAATATATTCTTTACACAGTATTCAATACATACAGTTTATGGGATTCCTGATTTGTCTAATTTGACTGAAGAAGCAAAGAATGCATATTTGCCTTTGTTGAATAAAGCTACTAATTTTTCATCAATATGCTTTGCAATACAAAATTTAATTTGTTTTCTTGTTTCAATTCCTATAGGATTATTATCGACAAAGTTTGGTAATAGAAAAGTACATTTTATTGCATTAATTACACTTGCACTTACTTTTGTAGGAATGGGATTAAATAAAACACCTGGTTTTGTATTAGTCTGTATGGCAATATCAGGAATCGGATGGGCAAGTGTTCTTGCACTTCCTTTTGCAATGTTGTCTGAATTTATCCATAAAGGTTCCGAAGGTTCTGTTATGGGTATCTTTAATATCTTTATTGCGGGGCCGCAGGTTCTTGTTTGTACTCTGCTGGCATGGTTTATTAGCCAATGTAGTTATGATGTTCCGGCAGGCATTAATTATCATTGGGAATATGGCTTCTTTACAGGTGCAATTACACTTGTTATAGCTGCCGTTATAACTAATTTGATTAATGAAAAAAAATAATAATAAAATATTTACTGTTTTGAATTGACTGTTTTTTATAAAATCTTTCATTTGTGAAAAGGTCTGATTTTGTACAAGCCAATGAAAAAACTCAATCTGCTGTTAGGAATTAACCGGGTCAATATTCCTTATTTATTATAATTATTGTGAATTTTCGGCAAAACCATATTAAAACTTGATTGTTGATTTTAGAGTTTTTTCAAGGTAATATCATATTTAGAAAAATAATTATATAATTAATAATTTTGCTGTTTGGAGGGCGAAATGTCAAAAAGACGAGTAGTTGTTACAGGTATGGGTTGTGTATCGCCATATGGAATAGGGGTAGAAAAATTCTGGAATAATTTAAAAAACGGAATAAGCGGAATAAAAGAACATAACCTTGCAAAAGAGAAACACTTAGTTAAGATTGCAGGTCAGGTGCCTGTTGATATTGACATTGAATCATATATTGACCCAAAAGAGGCAAAAAGGCTTGATAAAAGTATAATATATGCTCTAATTGCAGCGGAAGATGCTTTCAAAGATTCAGGTTTGAATTTGGAAATTGAAGATTTAACAAGAATTGGTGCTATTGTTTCAACAGCTGCTGGCGGTCTTGTTGTTGTTACAACAGGTTATAGAGATATGATGGATAGAGGATTTCATAAATGCTCTCCTTTTACGGTTCCAATGATGATAGCTAATATGGCATCCGGTAAAATAACAATTAAATATGGACTTAGAGGTCCCAGCAAAGCTGTTCTTTCAGCATGTGCAACTGGTGCTCACTCTGTTGGAGACTGCTACAGAACAATTCAGTGTGGTGATGCTGATGTTATGTTTGCAGGTGGTGCTGAATCCAGTGTTTGTGACTTTGGAATTGGTGCTTTTACAAGTGCAAGAACTCTTTCAAAAAGTAATAGACCTCCTGAAGAAGTATCAAGACCTTACGATAAAGACAGAGATGGTTTTGTTCTTTCGGAAGGTGGTGCTGTATTGATTTTAGAGGAAAGAGAACATGCTATTAACCGTGGAGCTAGAATATATGCTGAAATAACAGGTTACGGACAAAGTTCAGATGCTTATGATATGGTTGCTCCTGATCCTGAAGGAAGAGGGGCAGAACTTGCTATCAGAAATTGTTTAAAAGAGGCAGGCAGAAATCCTGAAGATGTAGACTATATTAATATGCACGGAACAAGTACTCATTTGGGTGATCTTGCAGAATCTAAAACAGTTGCAAGAGTTTTTGGCGATAAAAATGTTAATAAAAAACTTTCAGTCAGCTCTACAAAATCTATGGTTGGACATATGCTTGGTGCTGCAGGCAGTTCTGAAGCAATAGTTGCTATTAAAACAATTATAGATGGTGTTGTTCCACCTACAATTAACCTTGTTAACCAAGATCCGGAAGTTGCGGATTTGGATTATGTGCCAAATAAATCAAAAGTTAAAAATGTTGATGTAGCACTTTCTAATTCGTTCGGATTCGGCGGTCATAACGCTGTTCTTATGTTTGAAAAAATAAATAATTAACTAAAATTTATCAGTACATCTGTAATACGTTTGGATGCTAACCCGTCACCATATGGGTTAATAGCTTCTGACATCTTTTTATAGGCTTCCTTGTTGTCAAGTAGGTTTTGTACAAGTGAAAGAATTTTTTCTTTGTTTGTTCCTGCAAGCTTCACAGTTCCGTATTCAATAGCCTCAGGGCGTTCTGTTGTGTCACGAAGAACTAAAACCGGCTTGCCTAGTGACGGTGCTTCCTCTTGAACTCCACCTGAGTCGGTTAAAATTATATGTGATTTTTTCATAAGAGAGCAAAATTCTGCATATTCTAACGGTTCGGTTAAATGAATTCTTTCATTACCGGATAAAAGTTCATAAACAGTTTTTCTTACGTTCGGGTTTGGATGTACCGGATATACAACTTGGATATCATTATTATTATTAACAAGTGATAATATTGCAGAACATATCTCTTTGAGAGGTTCTCCAAAGTTTTCCCTTCTGTGCGAAGTTACAAGGATGGTTTTTAAGTCTGTATTTAATTTTAATCCTTTTATTTCTCCCGGGTGATTTTTGACGGTGTACAAAAGGGCATCAATTACCGTATTTCCGGTATTATAAATATGATCTTTCGGAATTTGTGTATTGATGAGATTTTGGCAGGCTTTTTCTGTCGGAGCAAAATGCAGTGTTGAAACGGCATCTGTAAATACTCTGTTTATTTCTTCAGGGAAAGGATAGTATTTATTAAATGTTCTTAGTCCCGCTTCAACATGACCTATAGGAACTTTGGAATAAAAAGCTGATAAAGCTGCAGCCATTGAAGTAGTAGTATCACCATGAACCAGTACAATATCAGGGTTAGTTTTTTCTATAACTTCTTTGGTTTTGATTAGTACATCACTGGTTAAAGACCATAAATTTTGATTGTTTTTCATTATATCAAGGTCAAAATCCGGTTTAATTTCAAAAAGATTAAGTACCTGATCAAGCATCTGCCTATGTTGTGCTGTAACACAAACAAAACTTTCAAGCTTATCAGATCTCTTTTCAATTTCTTTTATTAATGGAGCCATTTTTATTGCTTCAGGTCTTGTTCCAAATATGGTTAAAACTTTATTTTTTTTCACAAGTGTACCTTTCTAATATAGTTATATATTTATGGCTTCACGAGCTTTTTCCATTGTTTTTTCAGCTTCTGAAGCAGCTTTCTTGCTTCCTTCATTTATAATGTCATAGACTGCATCAATGTTTTTTTCGAATTCTTGCCTTTTTTCTCGTATAGGTTTGAATTTTTCATTTATTATATTGCCGAGTTGTCGTTTACAGTCAGCACATCCTCTTTTTCCTGCACTGCATTCGCATTTAACTTGTTGTACTGTTTCTTTATTGGCAAAGGCTTCATAATATTTAAATGCTACTTCACACTTGTCAGGATGCCCTATATCATCTTTTCTCACACGGCTTCTGTCTGTAATACATTGCATAATCTTTTTTGATGTTGCTATTTCATCATCTGAAATTTTAATATCATTATTGAAAGATTTGCCCATTTTTTGTCCGTCAACACCCATTAATAAAGGAATCTGTGTTAATTTGGGTTTGGGTTCGTTAAATAAATCTGTTTTATATATATTATTAAATCTTCTTGCTATATCACGTGTTATTTCAAGATGTGCAAGCTGATCAATACCTACAGGAACAACATGTGCGTTCAATGCCATAATATCAGCAGACATTAAAACCGGATAACCGAGCAGTCCATAACTCATTTGCGGCATGTTTTCACTAGATTCTCCTGTTTTATTTTTTAATATTTTTACCATATCCTTAAGCGTAGGATCACGTTCTACCCAGTTATTAGGAGTAATCATGCTTAAAAGAACGTGTAATTCAGCTATTTGCAGCACTTTTGATTGAAAATATATAGTTGATTTGTTTGGGTCTATTCCGCAAGCAAGCCAATCTAATACAACGTCAATCTTATCTTTTCGTAAGTTTTCAGTTTTATCGTATTTTGTAGTTAAAGCGTGCCAATCTGCAACAAAATAAAAGCAATTATATTCATCCTGAAGTTTGACCCAGTTTGTTAGTACTCCCATATAATGTCCAAAATGCAATTTGCCGGTAGAACGCATACCGGATACTAAATTTGCTTTTTCCATTTATGCCTCCAAATGATGCTTTTACAGAAATATTATATACATAAATATGAATTATAAACAATTTTATTTAGTGTTAAAAATATTTAACCTTGACTATAGCTGATGTTGTTGTTAAAGTTTAATTAATGAAAAGTTTTATGCTTAATTGTACATTAACATTTTAATATAAATCACGATATATTGCAGTGTAGTTTTCAAATATTTAATGATATTATTTCTGAATAATATATTGATTTGTGAAATAAAAATAATTTGGTTTTAGCAATGACTGAGTTAGTAAATTCTGTTAAGTGTAACTTGGCTCTGCTAAAGAAAATGATTAAGTATCATTTTGTGAGAGGTAGCACGTAGTGTGCTTCAACAATTAAAAACTAAATATCGGGATGTGGCGCAGCTTGGTAGCGCACTTCGCTTGGGACGAAGGGGTCGCACGTTCGAATCGTGTCATCCCGACCATATAAAAAAGGCTTTAGAATTTTTCTAAAGCCTTTTGTTACTATATTTTACGCCCATTTTGATTATCACAGGCAGTTTGAGTTTGTAGGTTGTGGGAAATGTAATACAATAAAATAATTTTGGTTATAATTTATGCAGCATTTATTAGTACTTTTAAAGTTTTTGTTTTGTTATGGGAAACCGGACATTTTTCACAAAATCAGAGATTTTGGAAAAAGCAGTCAAACTCAACCTACAAACTATGGTATAATAAGGACATGCAATTTTTAAACGAAAATATTTCCCAAAGCATCAATTAAACGAGCATCTAGATTATTTCTAGAAATAGGTATTGTTGAATCATAATCAATTTTTTCTAATACATTTTTTACATATTCACTTGTATATTTATTATTAAGATTATCAGATAAAACTGAATTTTGTGTATTTATTACTGATAAAACAGTATCTATATACAAATTATCACAATCTTTCTGAGAATAAAAAGTCTTTGCTTCTTTTAACATCATAAAAATATTCCTTTATATTTTTCACAATTTTTCTGGTATATATAGCTCTATATCTGATTTATTGTAATATCCATATAACAAAACTCTGCTGTCAGTTAATGATAAAATACAAGAAGTTGTTACATAATAAGGATAATGTGTTGAACCTATTATTGTTGATTTTCCTGTTTCTATATTTAATATTTCAGCTTTTTTCTGAGGTTTAGTCGGGAAGTCGAAGAAAAGTCCTTTTCCACTTTTTGCTTCATTTTCATTTCCACCAACAATGAGAATTCTTCCATCGTAAAGTTCTGTAGCTATAAAATTAGTTCCTCTTGGAACTGCCATTTGTCCGACTAATGAAAATTCTTCTTTTGTTGAATCAAACATAAATATAAATCTTGAATCGGCTGTATACCAGTCTGAATAATATTCTTTTGCTTTTATGTTAGAGAAATAGGGGTGTTTTTCTAATTCTTTTATTGTAAATTTATTCTTTAGAGTTGAAAAAAATAACATTTTGCCATCTTTTAATCGTAATGTATAATGGCAGCCTCCAAAATCAGGTAATTCTTTATTTTCTGAAAAACTCAGTGTATTTGGGTTAAAATATGTATAATAATGTATTTTTTTATTTAAAAAATTTTCTGAAAAAATTACTACTTTGCCATCTTTTGTTAGTATTGGTTTATATGAGGGAAGAAAAAGATCTTGTTTTTTAAGTAACTTAAACTCATCTTTTATCGGATCGTAGATTTCTATTTGACTTGCTAGCATATCTCTGTATTTAACGATATATTCGCTTATCACGCCTCTACTATCGCGTGGAATTGTTCCTCCATATATTAAAACTCTTCCGTCCGGTAATAATAGTGTTATAGGGTTATATCTTCTAATATTTAGCCTTCCTTTTGTCGGTGTTAAAGTATCTTTTTCTGTGTCGTATATATAACCATGCATTGACTCTTCTTCATATTGATATTTATAGTTATTGTATTGTTCTATAAGTGCTAAATTATCTTTTATTTCGGGTAAATATATTTTTTCAGCTTCTTTATATGGTAATATACTGCAGTCATTATATGTACATTTTATTTGTTCTCTAAATTTTTCACGTGGCGTAACAATTTTGGGGTTAATAAATAATATTGTCCCATTTTTTAATAAAGTTGCAGTATTACTCTTAGTTTCAAAATTATACTTTGTATTACATTTTTTTATGTGATTAGCTTTCAAATCAAGTATATACATATTGTTAGAAAGTATAAATAATATTCGATTATCTTTTAATTTAATTAAATTTATTGGTAAATTAAAATTTGTTTTTACGACTTTAAAATAGCCTACATTTTTATCTTCGATAATTTTAAATAGAGTCTCTTTATTATTAATAGCTTTTGCAAAAGAAAAATTTATCATATTTAATAAAACTAAAGTAAATATAAATAATATAAAACAGCTAAACAACTTTCTTTTTATTAACTCTATATTAATCTCATTTTTTTTAAATTTATTCTGATTTATTACTTGACTATTTTCTATATTCTCTTTATTCTTGTCACTCATAAAATTTTCTTAATCCCGAACATACGCGTATAATTGCTATATTATATTATATTAATTACTCTTTGTACAACGCTATTATTCTAAATGTTTACTGTTTTTTACATTGATTTCACTATTTACAATATTATGCAATTTGATTATTTTATATTTACATTATATTGTAATATCATGCCGCTTGTTTTAATTCCTTTAATGTTGGGTTAAAACCCAACCTACAGACTCCTAATACATCATTTATTACCCAATCAACTATTTTGTCGTAGTCATTATTAAATGTATGTGGATTATCAAATCCTTTAGAACCATCGCACCATAATATATTTTCTTTTGTATCTAAGTTTTGAATTATAGCACCACAAAACCCATTAAACTTATTTTCATGTACTTTTATAATTTGAAAATGTACAGGATCATTAATATTTCCATTTCTTGGAATAGTAAAATTTTCTCCTTCTATAAGTCCTTTTGCACCAGCTGCTTCCAATTTGTTAAGATTTCCCAAGACATCAATTAATCTTGTATCAACATCATTTTGAGAGTATATATAATTCTTGTTATACTCAATTCCACCGATCTCAGTATTTGTTTCATTAGTTGTAGACATCTTACACACTTAACCTTTCGTATTAAAGTAAATTTATTTTTTTGGAATAAAAAGTATATATTCATTCTTAGATGTAAAAAGGATTTTGCCATTATCAAGTAATATTGGATTTAATAAAAACGAAGAATAGCTTTGTTTTATTAGTTTTGTTTGATTTAATTCGGGATCAAATAACTCTAATTTATTTTGATAATACCCTTCTGAATTCAAAATTTGACTAATAGAGTTATTTTTATGTGCATTATAATGACCACCAAAAAACAATACTTGACCGTTATTTAGTAGAAGCATATTAAATGTATTATCTGTTCTCTTTGCAAGAAATGAACATTGTGCTTCAACAATGTCGTTTTTTATGTTGTATATGTTAATATCAGACAATTTACTATTAAATAAGATTTTATTATTTTGAAGTTTTAAAACTTTCTGATGGTTATTTAAATGAAAATTTTTTACTCTATGAATTTTACCTGTTTTATGGTCATATAATTCTCCAGAAACATTTAGTATCATTTCACCATTAATAACAATTGGATTATACCAATATGTTTCAGTCAACTTCTTTAAATTTTTTGTTTTTATATTATATATTTCACCTTTAGAAGAAAAAATTTCATTATTTTTTAGCTCAAAGACAGAACAGTTTTTACAATTCAAATCTTTTAGAATTATAAATTTTTTAGTACTTGAGTCATATAGCTCAAAAGTTTCGGTTTCATGCTGTTTTCCTGCAATAGCATATCCATTCCAAATTAAAACATTACCATTTTCAAGCAACAAAAGCTTTGGGTTACTTCTTCTAACATTAATTTTTCCCACCTTTTTATATTCATTAGTTTTTACATTATATAATATTGCATACATTGAATTTTCATATTCTTTAACGTAATTTTTATATTCTTCTAAGAACTTAGCGTCATTCTTAAAAAAAGGAAGATAAAATTCTTCTTTTTCTCTTTCTGTTAATAAATTATATCGTTTTACTTTTGAATATGAATTAGGTTTATTTCTAAAAATAATATTATATATCTCATCTCTAAATTTTTCTGAAGGTAATAAATTTGATGCACCAACAAATAAAATGTTATTGTCATTTAATTTGATACTTGAATAATTTTTAGCATTTTTAATTTTTTGTTCTATTTTCTTTATATTTCCATTTTCTTGAAGAATATAGACATAATTTTCTCCAATAAACAACACTTCATTACCTATTTTTATTGGTTTTGAAACGATAGATTTTATATCAATTTTAATCTTCTCAAAAGTTCCATTTATATAATCATAATTAGTGGTAGCACAAACAAAACTAGCTTGGAATATAAAAGTCAAAAATATAATAAACCCGTAGGTTGGGTTTAAAGCCAACAATTTTCTCCACCAGTTTCTATTGTCTTCTGGTTTATTTCGATTTTCTTCTTGATTATTTTCTATATTCTTGTTCTCGTCACTCATAGCTTGTAGGTTGGGTTTTAACCCAACAATTTTCTTGTTATTATTTTGTTCTTGTTCTATATTTTGCTTATTTTCATTATTTTCATTGTTCATTAACATTGTTCCCTTTGTTCTTAATTACATTATTTCGTAACTTTATGCAACTTTTGCTAATTTTGATTCAATATCCCAATTTCTTGATGTTGGGTTAAAACCCAACCTACAGACTTTATAATTCCCCAAGGCTGTTATTAGCCTTGTTCCGCTATCATCTTTATAAATAGCGGTATTATCATATTCAATTTTCGCTTCATTATACATTCCTGTAATTGTATCTGAAGTAGTCATTTATTTCTCCTTTTATTTTAATGAAAATAATTTTATTTTTCCGTTCGATAAGAACATTATTCTGTTATCATCTAATTTTATTGGCGAATTGATTTTCTCTTTGAGTTTTAATTTTAATACTTTTTGTTCTCCTGTATTTATATTAAAAATTTCCATTCTTTCTTCACGATAACATCCGCTATAATCACATCTGTTATAATTTGTACCATCATAAATTAATGCAATATCATCATTATAAAGGGTCATTGAATATTTTTCACCTCTCGGAATAAGCAAATCACCTATTTTTTTAAGTTCATCTGTATTTGGATTATATATTTCTATTATTGAATTATGCTTTCCCTCACTTAATCCGCTAAGTAAAATATTACCATTCTTTAATTTGATGAAATTAAAGCAACCTCTTAAATGATTTTTATATTCAGACTGAAAAAAAGTATTATTTTCCGGATTATATATAGTCCCATAATAAAATATCCTTCCATCATCAAGAAATATCGGATATTCTGTTAAAAAATTAATTTTTTGTGTATCATTAACAACAGAAAAAAGTCCTGTTTGCGGATTATACATTTCTATTATACTTTCATTTCTTTTTTGTTCTTCTTCTATATTCCCATATATATTTTCTTCAGAGAGAAAAACTCCACCCCAAATAAGAACATTTCCATTCTTTAATAATATTTTATTTGTATAGTTTCTTCTAATATTTACTTTACCTGTATACTCAAATTTTCCTGTTACGGGATCAAGTAACTGTGCATACATTGATTTTTCATATTTTTCTTCATATTCTTTATATTTTTGTAAAAGCTCCGGATTTTCTTTAAGAAAAGGCATAAAAATCTGTTCTCTTTCTTTTTTTGACAAATTTTTATAGTGTTGCCAAGCTAACTTCTCAACCTTTCTTCTGTAGTCTGGAATTGACATAGTTGCAGGTCTTTCTGTTTTATTATTATTTCGATAATCACTTATTACTTTATCTCTTATTAATATTCCAATTGGACCATTAAACTCAGATTCGGGAGAATGTATATATGGACATACATATAAAATTTTTCCATTATTAAGCATTATACCTTTATTTGCATTTTCTAAATAACTGTTATATTCTCCTAATTTAGTAATTTTATATGTTTTAGGATCAAAAATATATATTTTCTTATTTAATAACGGACTTTCTTCTTCGCCTTTTCCGTTTCCTAAAACCCTCCCATCTTTTAGTTTTATGAGATTTCCGATTATTTTTTCTTTTGTAGTTATTACTTCAAAATGTCCTTCTAATTTATCAAAATTACTTGCAAAAGATATATTGCCGTTTGGAATTATTAAAATTGATACCAAACACATAAATATTAAATTAAAGCCTGTAGGTTGGGTTTTAACCCAACAATTTTTCCACCATATTTTATTGCATTCTTGTCTATTTTGATTTTCTTCTTGTTTATTTTCTACATTCTTGTTCTCGTCACTCATCGTATAAACCTTATTAAATGTCTTAAAACGCAAAATGCTGATATGGTCTTTACCACATCAGCTTTATCTTCTTTTTTAGAAAGCAAAATATCTCTTCAACTTCCCTCACTTATTTTAAAAATTAAAATCTTTTTCATCTTAATTCTTAAAATTTTTGTTATACTCCATATTACAATTTTTTTTCATTCTTGTATATAACTAAATTGATTTATAAATTTTATAAATTTAATTCTTTTGGCTATATTTACTTACTTACTTCTTTTTTTATTGTTGTTTGTTTTTTATATAGTTTGTGTGGTATATCAAAAGTAATATTATTTTAATTATTTAATGTGTTATAATTAATATAATTAGATCTTTATTATTTCTTATAATTTCACTATTTAATAGAAAGGTTGCTGCGTGGGATTAGCAAATACTCTATCTGAAGAAAATATTAATAATATTAATTCTTATAAAGAGTCTTATATTAATGAAATCTCTAATTTAACAGAATATAGAGACTGTAAAGAATTTGTTTCGTTTGTTAATAATAAAAAGTTATTTGCCTTTTGGTTATTATTACTTGAAATTAATTTGATAAATACAACGCAATTTGAATCCTTTTATTCTATTAATAAAAAATTAATTAATATGGTGAAAGAATATCCTGATAAAAATTTAAAAAGAAAATATTTAAGATTAGATAATGATGAAATTGAAATTTTTAATTATACTAATTTTAGAGTTCAACAAATTAATAATAATGAATTTTTTAATATAAAAGAATTACTGGAAAATTCTACAGATGACGATAAAGATGTATCTTTTGATACAATTCCGGTTCAGGATTTAATTTATATTATGCTTGGTGGTATTTATCTTTTTTATGCCGAAAAAAATGCTGATTTTCTTATTCCAATCACAAAAAAAATTATAAAGAAATCTTTTTCGATAGCAAAAAGATATTCAATTACAGAAGTTACACCTTCTGATTTTCAAATAATCAATGATAAAGTGCATATCAAATATAAAAGGGCTCTTGATGTTCTATCAAAATAATGAAATAATTTTTTTGACAGAGGAACAAATTATAGAAATACATAATTCTTGTATAGTTGATTTCGGCGGGGCATTTGGTGTTCGTGATTCCAATATTTTAAAGTCAGCCGTGTATCAGCCACAGATTACTTTTGATGGAGAATATTTGTATAAAACAATACCAGAAATGGCGGCTGCATACTTAATATCATTATCAAAAGATCATCCCTTTATTGATGGAAATAAAAGGGTTGGGTTTAAAGCGTGTACCATTTTCTTAGAAATGAATAATTATATTTTATTATTAAATAATGATGAGGCTGTTGACCTGACTTTAAAATGTTTAAGCGGTGAATACTCAAAAGAAGATATTGTGAGAATTATTGTTGAAAATACGATACATTAAAGTTGTCTTAAGGAGAAATTATGATAACACGTAAGTATGTGTATAAAACTCATACTCTAAGCTAATATTTAAAATAAAAAAGAAGAACGAATATCGTTCTTCTTTTTTATTTTATCCCCAAAATTTATACTTGAGGTTGATTCCATAAAGCATCTCTTAAAAATTTGCTTTTTTGAGATTCTGCAGACAATGCAACATTAACAGGAGTGAAGATAAATACGGAATCACCGATTTTTTGCTGGCTGCCATTTAATGCATGTGTCGCTCCGCATAAGAAATCAACAATTCTTAATGCTTGCTCTTTGTCTAGTAAATGAAGATTTAAAACAACTGTTTTTCTGTCTTTTAAATGTTTTACTATCGAAATAGAATCTTCATAAGAACGTGGTTCTGAAACAACTACTTCATAACCACGATAATTCGGATGAGATACAACTTTTAAATTTTGTGATTTTTGATCGTTCTGTGAATAAGAAGGATTTAAAGCTAAATTATCCTGCATAGGATATTCATCTGCTTCTTCCATCATTTCACTGTAAATACTGTCTTCTCTGTTTTCAAATCCTGATGTTAAAAAATCAATGATTGATCTAAATTTGTCTGCAACTGCCAATTTTTCTTCCTCCTCAAGTATTATTAGTATTAATTAAAAAGTATTCTTCCTAGTCTTATAATTGTTGCACCTTCTTCTAGTGCTATTTTATAATCATTACTCATACCCATCGATATTTCTTTTAATTCTACTTTATATTCAGATTGTAAGTCATCATTTATTTGTTTGATATTCCTGAATAATTTGTGTAGTTCTTCATCTGAAATATTTAATGGTGCCATATTCATTGTTCCAAGTATTTCGATTCCGTCAAGTTTTAACAAATTTCCGAACTCAATTCTTATGGTTTCCGGATAGAATCCTGACTTTTGTTCCTCATGTGCATTATTAATTTGTATAAGAACTTTTTGTCTTATACCTTTTATTTTTGCTTCTTCAGAAATTTTCTCGGCGAGCTTTACAGAATCAACAGAGTGAATTAAATAAAAATTACCAACAGCTAGTTTGACTTTATTTGTTTGTAAATGTCCTATCAGGTGAAATCTGCTTGTATTTTTTATTTCATCCGGTAGTTTCTCGATTTTACTTAATGCATCTTTAACTCTGTTTTCGCCAAAGTCCCGGATTCCGAGGTTATAATATTTGATTATTTGTGACTCATCAAAATACTTTGTAACAGCAACTATTTTTGGATTATAATGTGCAACCTGTGCTTTGATTTTTTCTAAATTTTCACGAACTTTATCCATTTAAATTAAGAAAAATCTCCTTTTGTTTACTTATTTATTCAAAACACAATAAATATTATATATAAAGATTCATAAGAACACAACAATTTGTTTACTAAACAAAAAAATGAGTATTTTATAAATCCCAAAAATCATGAAAACATGCATGATTACATGATTTCAACTATCTTAATTTTTCTTAATATAGTTGATTTGTACTTACTTTTTATTGATTTTTTATTAAAAATTTTTTACAATTATTTCACTATGAAAGAGAACTCAAAAAATTATCTGCACGAATTTCTGCTTTATATTGAAGTAGAAAGAAATTTCTCAAAGCATACGGTTGTTGCTTATAAGTGTGATATTTTAAGTTTTCTTGTATGGCTTGATGATAGGGATATTAAAGATGTAAATTACAATTTAATTAAAGAATATTTATTGTATATACAGCAGTTTAACTATACAAAAACTACTACAGCAAGAAAAATTGCATCATTAAGAACTTTTTATAGATATTTGTACAGAGAGAAAATAATAGAAACAAATCCTGCACTGGGTGTGCATTCTCCTAAAAAAACAAAAAATCTGCCTGAATTTTTGACAGAAGTAGAAATAGAGCAAATATTAAATAATATAAAAATAGATACACCGGCCGGATATCGCAACCGTGTGATTTTAGAACTTTTATACGCAACGGGTATGCGTATTTCGGAACTTAGTAATTTGAATTTTGAAAATTTAAATTTAGAAGAAAATGAAATTAAAGTTTTCGGAAAAGGTGCAAAAGAAAGAATTGTCTTGGTCTCTGACCGGGCAAAGAAGTTTCTTGAAACATATATAAAAACAGTGAGATTTCTGATATATAAAGATCAGAAAAATAATCCCGAAAATCCCGTTTTTATAAATAAAACAGGATATAGACTTCAACCTCAGAGCGTAAGACTTGCAATAAAGGAAGTTGTTAATGCTATAGAACTGCCAAAACACGTAACTCCTCATGTATTCAGGCATAGTTTTGCTACAAAACTTCTTGAAAACGGGGCTGATTTAAGAGTTGTACAGGAACTTTTAGGGCATAGCAGTATTAGTAACACCCAGATTTATACGCACGTTTCTACTGAGCGTTTACGACAATCTTATATTGTTGCACATCCCAGAGCAAATTAGTATATAATAATTTATGAACTATATTAAAAAAGGAATAATAACATGTTTGACGTAATAACAATTGGAAGTGCAACTCTTGATGCCTTTATTGAAACAGATGTAGCTACAATAGTTTCAGTATGTACAACATACAACAAGAAAGATTTTATGGCATATCCTTACGGGGCAAAAATAGATATTGATAAGTTTGATTTCCAAACCGGCGGGGGCGGTATAAATACTGCGACAAATTTCGCAACTCTCGGACTTAATACGTCAACTATTGTAAAAACCGGTAATGAAATACAAGGCGAAAATATAATAAATACCTTAAATAAATTTGGTGTAGATGTGTCTAATGTTATAAAATCAGATAAATATCAAACAGGATTTTCTATTATTCTGACAAGTTTTCAAGGAGACAGAACTGTCCTTGCACACAGGGGTGCAAATGCTCAGCTTGAAATTGATGATGTAAATTTTGAAGCTATAAAAAATTCTAAATGGCTATACTTGGCTCCCTTAAATGGAAATTCAACGAAAATATTAGACAAAATAGCTGATTTTGCTGAACAACATGATGTAAATATGGCTATTAATGTCGGAACAAGCAGTATAAAACAAGGAAAAGAATTTTTATATCAGGTTCTTAAAACTGCAGAAATTATTATTCTTAATAAAGATGAAGCGACAATGCTTACCGGAATTGAAGTAAGACCTGATACAAAAACAGAAAAATTTTCAGATAAAGTTATACATCCGGATATAATAAAAATGTTGAAAGAAATTAACAAAGAAAACACAAAGGTAACAATAATTACTGATGGAAAAAATGGTGTATATGCATATGATGGGAAAAACTTCTATCATTGTGATGAATTTCCGGCAGAAGTTGTAAGCACGCTTGGGGCTGGTGATGCTTTTTCTTCTACATTTGTTGCGTCTTTTGACAAAACAGGCGGAGATATTGAAAAATCATTAAAATATGCATCTGTAACAGCAGCATCCGTTGTCGGCAACTTTGGAGCTCAAAATGGATTTTTAACATTTGAACAAATAGAAGAAAGAATGAGTAAATATCCCGAATTTGGGGTTTATGTCTGTTCTTTTGTATAAAAAAAGCGGGATTTAATTTCCCGCTTTTCTTTTTTGAAATTTTTTATTTAATTATGCTGCAAGTTCTTCAAGAAATTCATCAGGATTTTCAGCATCAACCGGAGTTCCTAATTCTGGATCTTGTACATCAGGAGTTCCTTGTTCTACAGGATCAGAATTTTGATCAACTGGTGTTTCACCTTCTGCCGGTTTTCCTTCTTCATCTTCATTGCCTTCGTTTTCAGTTTCGTCTGTTGTTAATGTTGCATCTTCTTCATCTTCTACATCTAATGAAGCGAGGAAGTCTTCAGCATTTTCGTCAGCTTCTTTCTTTGTTGCCTGATTAATACCGTCTATTTGTTCTTCAGTAAGTCCGATATTTTCGAAACCTTCAGCTATTTGTTCTTTTAAATCTTGAGATTTTTCTGTATATATTTCGTAGAAGTCAACGTGTGGTTGTAATTCTTCTGAGTACTGAATACCTTCAGTTTCTTCAGTTACTTCTTCACCATTTGCATAGTCTGTGAAGTTGTAGTTATTTTTTAACCATTCTAAGTCATCATTTGTTTGATATCCGTTTAAACTTTCACCATTTAATGTAACATCGAATGTGCCCCAGAGTTCATTGTTTTCGCTTCCTTCACCTTCGTTGAAGTTTTTAGGACCAACACCTTCTTTAGCTTCATCGTGTTGAGTTGTGCTTATAGCTAAGTCAGAATCTTCACCAAATGCTTCTTCAATTGTCATTGCTTGTTGATTGCCGTTTTCATCGGTTTTGTAAACCATAACTCCACCTGCTGTTAACTCTTCAGCATCTACAATACCGTCCGTATTTGTATCAAGGTCGGTCATTTCTGCCCAAGCTGCTGCTTGTCCTTCTTTACCGCCTTCATATCCAAGGAATTCGGTTTCGTTTGATAAGTCGCCGTTGCCGTCTTTATCTATAAAGAAGTCATATTGATTTCCTTCATTGTCTTGGAATCCTTGAGGTTCACAAGGTTGAGGATTACATTCTGCTTGTTTTTCAGCTTCTTTTACTGCATCATATTCGCCTTGTTTTACGTCTATTTCTGCATCTATAGCTTGTGTATCAAGAATTAAGTTGTTTAACTCGCCTAAGCAAGAATCAATTTCGTTAACTAATTCGCTTGCTGCTGTTAATTTTGCAACTGCATCAGCTATTTCAGGAGTGTTAGGTAATGAATTTTTAATGTTTGCTTGAAGTTCATCCCTTGTCATTCCTTCGCCGCCTTCTTTATTGGCGTTGATGTATGCTTGTATATTTTCATCTAATGCTGCTTTTGTTTCTTCTTCGTGTTCTTTTACTGCGGCTTCTTGAATAGCTACTGCGTCCATAATAGCTTGTTCTGCTTCTTCTGCGAGCTGTTCAATTTCAGCTTCTATTTTTTCCATCTTTTCGATGTTTTCTTGTTTTTCTTCTTCTAATTTTTCGATTTCTTCTTTAATCTTTTTAGCTTCTTCTGAATCTTCAGTTTCATCAACTTCTTCTGTAGCTGTGATTCCTGCTGCTTCAGCTGCTGCTAAATAATCTGCTTCTGTTGTTGCTAAGTCTGCCCCGTATATGTCAGAAAGACCATCTGCGAATAAATTCTCATTGTCAAGATTTACTTGACCGGGGTATGTTGTTTGTTGTCCTTGCAATTGTTGAATGCGAATTGCATCAAAATTCGTGTTGTTAATCGTCATAATTTTTATCCTCGTATTATTCTCTCGTATAACTTAATAAAAAATTTTCGAGTTGACGAATTGACTCAAATTTATAAAAAGTATATACTTTTTTTAAAAATCTAATGCTGGATTGTGTTTTAGTGCGTTACAAAACTTAATATGATAAATTATAGAAAGAAATTTTTGTCTATTTCATCATAATTTTTTATTATTTTACTTACATACGGGATAGATTTATAGTAATTTTCGCTTTCAATTGAGGCTACGGCTATAATCATACCGATTTTTGCCTTATATGCAGAAATAATTCCTGATAGTGCATCTTCAAAAACTATGCAGTCTTCTGGATGTATGTTTATATTTTTAGATGCAATTTCATATATATCAGGTGCTGGTTTTCCTTTTATTTTCCCGTTTGAATATACAATTTTATTTATATCAAACCATTTTTCCAGATGAAAAATATCAATATAGAATTTAACATTGTCCCATTCGGACATAGTTGCTATTGTTCTGGGAATATTGTGTTCTTTTAAAAAATTTAGAAAACTTTCAGCCCCGGGGGCAAGAGTAATACAGGTTTTATTTTTTATGCACATTTCTCTGTACATAGATTCTTTTTCTTTCGCAAGTTGTTCCACCAGAGTCGGATCAGGTTTTTTACCTACTGCATATTCAATTATGTCGGCATTTGTTCTTCCAAACATATTCTGCCGCATTTCTTCATCAGTGAACTCTTTGCCTCTTAATTTTTTTGAGAAAATTCTCCAGGCTTCATAATGAAGTTGGGAATCAAAGAAAAGTGTTCCGTTGAAATCAAATATAATACCTTTCATATGCATATCTCCAGATTTTATATTAACATAAAAAAGAGAGCATTTTTGCTCTCTTTATATATAATAATTATTTATATATATAATTTACTTTTTATCAAACATTTGTTTGATGCCGTCAACCGAGCTTAATATTCCTGTTGCTTCATAAGGCATATATACAACTTTATTGTTTTCACCACTTGTAATATTTGAAAGAGTTTCAAGATATTTCATTGCAATTAAATACTGATCAGGTTTTCCTTTGTCAGCCAGAGCATTAATGATTCTGTTAATAGCTTCTTTTTCGGCATCGGCTTCAATTATTCTTGCCTGAGCCACACCTTCTGCACGTAATATTTCTGCTTGTTTTTCACCTTCTGCTTTATTTATTGCTGCTATTTTTTCACCTTCTGCTGTTAATATTGCTGCTTTTTTTACACCTTCTGCTTCAAGAATTGTTGCACGTCTGTCTTGTTCTGCTTTCTTTTCTTTTTCCATTGCCTGTTGAATTGATGCCGGAGGAACTATGTCTTGTAGTTCTACACGATTTACTTTTACACCCCATTTATCTGTTGCTTTATCAAGAATTTCTCTTAGTTTATCGTTAATAATATCTCTTGAAACAAGAGTTTCATCAAGGGCCAGTTGCCCTACAAGGTTTCTTAAGTTTGTTTGTGTAAGTTTTTCTATTGCTTCCGGCAGATTTTCTATTGAATATACAGCTTTCTTTGCATCTATAATTTGAAAATACAAAAGAGCATTAATACTTATTGTTACGTTATCTTTTGTTATTACGTTTTGTCTCGGAAAATCATATACCGTTTCTCTTAAATCTATTCTTTTTGAATAATTTATAATTGAATATACTTGTCCATTTAGAGCTTTCTGTCTGTCAATTTTTAATATTGGTCTTGGCGATTCTATAATAGGTATTATCCAGTGGAGCCCAGGTGTTAATGTTTTACTGTATTGTCCCAGCCTTTGAACAATAACGGCTTCCTGTTGTTGTACTATTATTATGCCTTTTATTACATATATTATTACAGCAATTAATGCAACCAGTATTAATATATTCATTTTTCCTCCTTATTGAATTTTTTCTACATATAATGTTAAACTGTCATTTCTTAATATTTTAACATCTTCCCCTTCGGGGATTGTTTCCCCTTCTGAATCTAATCTTGCTTCCCATCTTTCATCATATATGGTAACAGCTCCGCTTGTTGTGGTTATTGGTTCAATGGTCTTTACTACCTTACCTATATATTGTGTGTCAAAGTCTGCATTTGTTTCTTTTTTTATAAGCTTCATTAACAGTGGTTTTATAAATATTATTGAGAGCAGAGAAAGTATTATAAATAATATAAATGATGTTGTTATATTCCCCCAGAAAATTGCAACTAATGCTGTTATAATTCCGGCAAATGCAAAATTTATGCAAAACATTGTTGGAATAAAAATCTCAACAATTATTGCTACTATTGATATAATTATAAATAAAATCCAAAGTTCCATAGTTATCCTTTCTTTAAAATTAATATTCTAAGTATATCATTTTTTAAGATGTAGTCAAAAAATAAAACAAAAAGAGCCGGTTAACGGCCCTTTTTTATTTTTATATATTTTTATTTTTATTCAACAATTTCTGGCTGCTGTTCAATTAATATATTTTCTTCAGCAGACTGAACTTCTTCTTTTTTCTTAAATAATGATTTAATTTTATTTAAGGTTTTCTTTTTTTCTTTTATTGTTTCTTTTGTTTCATCATCTACTAATCCTGAAACAGTGTTTTTTATTGCTTCTTTTGCTTGTTCTTCTGCTTTTGTTTTTATTTCTTCACCGTTTATTGTTGTTATATCAATTGCAGGAACTGTATCTTCCGGGATTGTGTCAAGATATGTTTTTGCTGCATTTATTTCTGAAGCGAGGGCTAACCATTTGAATGATTTAACTAATGTCAGTGGTTTTGCTGCATTTCCCCTTATAACAACCTGAAATTTTGTAGAATTTGTATGCGAAATATCTTTACCGAGATCAGGGATCATTTTTAACTCTTCTTCTGTAACTTCTTCACAGAATAGGAAGAAAATTTTACCTAAAACCAGGCTCATTCCAGGGGTTGCTTTAACTAAATTTACAGGGTTTATCATTGATATAGGTCCTAATGAGTCGGATACCTGAGAGCCGAGTCTTCCTCTTAGTTTTACATCAACGTGATTTTCTAATATGTCAAAATCACCGAAAATGTACGTTCCCATTATATCCCCTGATGATGTTATAGGATTAATATTTACAATTCCGTTATTAAAGGTCATATTTCCTTTTAATTCATTGTAATGACTTGTGTCAAATGATAATAAAGAATTTAATACGCTTCCGATTGTTGATTCAAAGAAAGCTGATTCTCTAATGTTTTCAGCGAGAATCAGGTTTTCTAATTTCCCGAAAGGTCCTAATGTTCCGTTCTTTATAAGGAAAGAAAGGTCTCCGTTTAAAGATTTCATTTGTTCTTCATATGTTGCACCTTTAAGAGAAATATTTGTATCAAAATTGAGAGTACCGGTTAAGGTATCTTTCATATTTGCAGCATCAAGTAAAGTTTTTTCTGTATTAAGATTATTTCCTTTTAGTGCTGCTTTTATTTCACTTGTTATTAAGTTCATTGCAACATTGCCTCTGATTTTTCCTTCAAAAGCTGAGGTTAAAAAGTTAGTAATATAAAATATATTGTTATTAAGAGCAATATTTCCTGTTGTATTGGTTAAAACGATATTACCTGTTTTTATTTGTTTCATATCAATATTACCATTTTTTATGAGTACAGGAATATTTGCCTGTTTTGTATTTGTGTTTTTTGACACTTGTGCAGAATCTGCCTGTGGCATATATTTTGTTGATGCTTCAGATACAACCATTAATTTGTCTGCATCTGTCATTTGAGAAACTAAATTTAAGTTCTTAATGACAAAATTTTCAGCCGGAGTTATGTCTGCATTAATTAATATATTATAATCTGAGCCGTTTGCAACTAAATCTTTTATATTAATATCAAGGTCTTTTCCTTCAAATTTGGCATTTGCTTTTTTCATTGTTATAAATAGTTCAGGAATTGACATATTCCAGATATTAAATTCTCCTCTTACTCTTGGAGCAAGTAAATCACCGAATATATACATATTTCCTTTTGCTGCCAGTTTTGATTGCGGAAATGCACATATAATGACATTTTCAACCTGCGGCATTTTTACTTTTATTAAGTTTATATTAGGCATTGATGTATTGAGTTTTGTAATTGTCCCGTCAATACCTATTACTTCTTCATAATTTACAATTGTTTTTTCCGGGTCTTTTTCATCCGGTGTAATTGTTTTTATATAAAAACCTGTATCTTTTATTTTTAATCTATCACCTTTAAAGTCAATAACTGTTTTTATTATCGTGTTTTTATCTGCTACAGACTCAATATCTACCGGTGTAATATAATTATCTTTATCAGCTTCAATAGAAGCGGTTAATGTTTGTTTCTTTTTATCGCCGGTTATTTCAGCATTAAATGGAATTGTTCCTTTTTCTTTTATATATATAGCAAGATCCGGACCTAATAACTTTTTAATATCTTTTGTTATAAGGTTTCCCGTTGATTTAAAATTGAATTCAGGATTTTTTATGTAATTTTTTATATCACCTGAAATATCAATTACGGTAGAATTGTTAATGCTTATTTTAGAAGTAGGGATTATTATATCCTTCTCTTTTATTAATAATGAAAATTTATCACAGTCAACAGAGGTTGAGTTCATTGTTAATTTAAAATCTGAATTGTTGATTTCGCCTGTATAATTTTTAAAATTACTGTTAAATTTTGCTGTTAATAAGTTATTTAAATAATTTATTTTGTTGATTTTATCTGTTAAATCAAGATTATTAACTGATACAGTTAAATCGGCAACTGCGTTTTTTAATTCTCCCTTTATTGTTGTATCCAGGTTTATATAACCTGATTTTACATTATACTGATTTTGTATTTCATCGGGAAGGAATAGTTCAAATATCTTTTTAATTGGCATTTTCTCCATAAATACAGATATATCAGCATTTGACTTTTCATCTATTGTCCCGTCTATTTTAAATATAGTGTCGGCAATTTCTAAATTTGTATCAACAAATTTGAGTATACTGTTGTCTAAAGAAATTATAGAATTAATTTTTGCGAGGGTTTTCTTTTCTTTAATATTTTTTATTATGCATTCTTTAATTGTTATATTGCCTTGCGAATTGAGCTTTTTAAAATTAGTTTTGATTTTTGTGTTCGCACTAAAGTAACCTTCACCTCTTATTTGTTGTAATTCATTTTGAATATGAAGCGAATTGAGTGTTGCTCTTATTAGGCTTATTATATTATCCGTTGAAATTTGACTTGTATTTATTGCTATATCTAAAGAAGGTCTTTTTGAATAATTCAACATTCCTAAAAGAGTTATTTTTTCTTTATCGGTTATAAATAAGTCAGAATCAATATTTGCTTTTGTTCCTTTTGTGGTTATATGAAGTTTACTTTCCGGAAGATTTATACCATCAAGGTTAAGAGTAAAATTATCTACATTAAAATAACCGTTTGAAGTAATTGTATTATTTCTGTTTCTTATTTTTATTTTAGAGCTGATATTAGTCTTTAAATCATAGGCCATATACATAGCTACAGGGTTAACGAATGGAATTTCAACTCTTTGAGCTTTATCATCTTCTTCATCCAGAACTGCAGGTGCAGGCAGAAAAGTATCTATATCTATGTCTGCTATAATATTTTTTGTTTCGTTTACAAACAGTTCTGCATAAGTTTTAATTGAAGCAGATTTTCCGTTTTTATAGCCAAGAATTAATTCATCACCTTGAAGTTTTAAGTAATTGCCTGTTTTTAAGTCATTGATTTTTGCAATATAGTTGTAAATTTTAATTGCAGGAACCATAATTTTGATTAAAGAAGGATCTATTGCGGGTTCTTGAGTTATTTGAAGAGTTTTTTCTATGTTTTCTTCTTTTTTATTTAAAACTTCTTCAAAAGCTTTTACCGCTTTAAATTCTTTTCCGTCTGCTATATCTATATTTATAATGGGATTTTGTATTTCCGCAGCTGATACTTTTACTGTTAAAAGAAGCAGATAAGGCAAAGAGATTCTTCCTTTAAAATAATCTGCTTTTATAACTTCTGAATTGTCGGGCAGTTTAATTGAAATGTTTTCAGCAGTAACACCTGCAGAAAGTAAAGGTGTTGTTGATATTTGCGGATTGTCAAAATCTAATAATAAGTTAGTCTGTTCTTTAACAATTTTTTGTAAATCGGGTTTAAATTGGTTCAAATCAACTGCTTTTGGAAGTACAAATAAAAACAGTAAATACAGTATCAATAAAAGTAATATTATCAATATTCCGGTTATCTTAAAAAAAATTTTCATAAATATTTTCTCCTAAACAATCACAATTGTGAAAATTATAATTCAAAATTATGATGAAAATATTAAACTTTAAATTATGTAAAGTAAATCTATAAAAAATATGTAAGATTTCTTTTTGCATTTTACATTTTATTTTTTTGTATTAACATATTAATTGAATTGTGAATCCGATAGGTTAGATTATAAATCAATATACTTAGTCTTGAAAAAGATGGGAAAGCAATTCAAGGGTTACAAGTAAAAAAAGGAGAAAAACGATGCCGGTAGCATCAATGATTGAATTACTGGATGCAGGTGTACATTTTGGACACCAGACACAAAGATGGAATCCGAAAATGAAACCGTATATATACGGTGCAAGAAACGGAATTTATGTACTAGATTTGAGAAAAACTTCAGATAAGTTAGATGAAGCTTATGATGTTGTAAGAGACTGTGCTGCAAAAGGTAAAAACGTAGTTTTTGTCGGAACAAAGAAACAGGCTGTTGATGTTGTTGCAGAAGAAGCTTCAAGAGTCGGAGCATATTATGTTAACAGAAGATGGTTAGGCGGTATGCTTACAAACTTTGAAACAATCAGAGGAAGAGTTAATAAACTCAGAGAACTTGAAGAGTTTGCTAATTCTGGTCAAATTGAAAAGCTTCCTAAAAAAGAAATTTCTCAAATGATGAGAAAATTATCAAAATTAACAAAAACCCTCGGCGGTATTAAAGAAATGAGAGGAATGCCTGATTTGTTAATTGTTATTGACCAGAAAAAAGAGGCTATTGCTATTGCTGAAGCAAATAAATTAAACATTCCTGTTATTTGCCTGGCTGATACCAATGCTGATCCTGACGGAATCGATTATATAGTTCCAGGTAATGACGATGCTATAAGATCAATAAAATTGATTTGTTCAAAATTAGCTGATGCAGTTGCTGAAGGAAAACAATTAAGAGAAAATAAAGCAAATCAAATGGCTAAAATACAGGCTGTAAAACCTGAAGATGCAGGTATTGCTGAAGAAGTAAAGGCTGAGGAGGCAGATATCCCTGCTGATAATGCTGTTGAAAATGAACCTGCTGTGCAGGAAGAAAATGCAGCCTCTGTAGAAGAATAAAGTGAAAGGATTATACTATGACAATAACAGCAGCAATGGTAAAAGAGCTGAGAGAAAAAACCGGTGCAGGTTTTATGGATTCTAAAAAAGCTCTGGAACAATGCGACGGTAATATAGAAAAAGCAATGGAATTCTTAAGACAAAAAGGAATTGCTTCTGCTGAAAAGAAACAAAACAGAATAGCAGCAGAAGGTTTAGTTGCAACTTATATTGAAAATGGTACGGGTGCAATTGTTGAAGTTAATTGTGAAACAGACTTTGTTGCAAAAAACGATGACTTTAAAGCTTTTGTAAACGGACTTGCTAAACATATTGCAAAAACAAAGCCTGCAAATTTAGAAGAATTAAATTCTTCTGTTTGTCCGGTTTGCAATATGAAAATAGAAGATGCTGTTAAAGATAAAATTGCTACAATCGGTGAAAAAATAAGTATCAGAAGATTTGCTGTCCTGGAAGGGGATTTAGCTACTTATGTACATAACGGCAAAATAGGCGTTCTTATTTCTGCTTCAAAGCAGGATGAAACTTTATTAAAGGATATAGCTCTTCATATTGCCTCTTCTGCTCCTGAATTTGTTTCAAGAAATCAAATTCCTCAAGAAGTTATTGATGAAGAAACAAGAATAGAAATGGGTAAAGAAGATTTGGCTAAGAAACCCGAAAACATTAGAGCTAAAATCGTAGAGGGCAGAGTAAATAAATTAATGGCTCAAAAATGCTTGTTAGAACAACCGTTTGTTAAAAATCCTGATCAAACCGTACAAGATTTAATTAATGGAAAACTTGAAATTAAATCATTTATTCGCTGGACTTTAGGTGAAGGTCTTGAAAAAAGACAGGATAATTTTGCCGAAGAAGTTATGAATCAAATGGTTAAATAGCTTAAAAATTGTTTTATTTTAAAGAGGGCTTTTGCCCTCTTTTTTATGTTATAATTCAATTATGAATCTTATAGTTTTGGGCTTAATTATAATTGTTTTTATACTAAGTAGTATTTTTTTTATATTATTACTTAAATATATTAAAATTTCTTCTTGTACAAATACAGTTGATAATGATTTGAATAAGCTTTCTATCGCCATAAAAAGGGTCAGATACGGAGATATAAATCTAAGAGTTGATAATCTTAAAAACAAAGAAATTGAAGCTGCAATAAATAGATTATTTGAAACTATATATGACAGAGAAATGATGATAAAAGAATATCAAGTTTCTTTATCACAAAAGAACATGATTCTTCAAGAAAAAATTGAGCATGAAAAGCAGCTTTGTATATTTAAAGAAGAATTTGCAGCAACATTGACACATGATATGAAAGTTCCTATTATTGCCGAATTAAATTCTATTAATTATCTCCTGGATGGTCGTTTTGGTTTTCTTAATGAAAAACAGTTTGAACTATTGAACCTTATGAAAAAATCAAATCTGGAGCTTAAAGAGTTAATTGACAGCATTCTTGAAACATATAAAATTGAACAGAAAGAAATAAAATTAAATGTTTCTAATTGTAATTTTAACAAATTCTTATTGTCAATTATAGAAGAAATGTCACCTATTATATATGAAAGCAATCATAAAATTTTATTTGACTTAAATAATACTGAAAATATTATGATAAATATTGATGAATTTCAGTTAAAAAGAGTTATAAAAAATCTTATACAAAATGCTGTTTCTTTTTCGCCTAATGATTCTGAAATTAATATAAAAACTTTTGTTGAAGAAAATTTTATAAAATTTATTATTTCAAATCCCGGAAATATTGTATCAAAAGAAGACTTGGATTTAATTTTTCATAAATATTACTCAGGTTATTCAAAGTTTAAAAAGGCAGGAACAGGCCTTGGTCTTTACATTTCACAGCAAATAGCAGCAGCACATCAGGGCCAAATAGCTGTAAATAATGAAAAAGAAGGAACCACTTCTTTTATTTTAAGTCTTCCTCTTACAAATTAGATTAATTTCCGGACGGAAGAATGTATAGATAAAACTATTAACCGGAATTAAGTTACAATTTGATTGTAATATTAAATGTCATCGGTTGAGCTGTTTCTGTCATCTTCTATCTCTCTGATATCAATATTGTCATTTTCATCTGATTGCATAGAAGCATACTTATATCCGGAATGATTAATGTCTATTTCAATATTAACGTCAGCGTCTATCATTTCAACATCAGATGAAGCAAATTCTTTTATTTTACCATCAGAAAGTTTAACTGATACATTTTTTGTAAGTATATTTTGAGCACAAACTTTTCCCACACCGTCTTCAGTCATTACTCCTGATCCGATAGGAACCATTTCTTTTGCCGTTTCTATGTAGTTTTTATATTCATAATCAAGACAGCATAATAATCGTCCGCATGTTCCTGAAATTTTGCTGGGTGTTATCGGCATACCTTGATCGTGAGCAAGTTTTATGTTTATAGAATCAAATTGTCTTTTAAATGTGCTGCAGCAAAAAGGTCTTCCGCATAAGCCTGAACCTGTACATAAAGCCGTTTCATCTCTTACCCCGATATGTTTCAAATCTATACGTATATGTTTAAAAACCTTTGTTAAATCTTTTAACAAATTTCTAAAATCTACTCTTTCGGGTGCTGTATAATAGAATGTTACTTTTTTTCTGTCAAAAGTATACTGACATTTGAACAAATTCATTTGAAGGTTGTGTTGTTTTATTAATTCAAGACAATCTTTAAATCCTTTTTCTTCAAGAATTTTTAATTCTTCATAAGAAGCAATATCTTCCTTTGTCATAACTCTTACAAAGGGAATTGAGGGAATTTTTTTCCTTCTTATATTCTTTTCTACTTCGGATGGAACAAGTATTGCTTTTGCTGCTTCTTCCCCTTTTTGAGTCTGAACAATTACCATGTCATTTGGTTTTACAATAACATTTTCCGGAATTTCTATAGGATATTGTTTATTTTTCTGTAACTCTACTACAAACATACAACTATATTTTATCATAAATTATAAATTATTTATAATTTTAAAATAAAAAGCAGGCAATTTTTTCACATAAAAATACTTTATATATAAGTAGTAAAAAATGGTTAGAAAATTTGGGGTAAAGTATGAATCCGAGATTGATTAAATTTGCTGTAGAGCTTCAGGTCGGTGATAAAACCGAAAATGAAAAAAATTATGTTCAATTTAAAAAGAACAAAAGATTCTTTTTTAGTCAATATAAAACTGTTCCTATAGAAATCCATTCTGAATATTCAGAATAGTATTTATCAAAGAACTTATATAAATAGCTATTTATAGCTATAGTTTTATATTGTAAAATATCTGCTTGAAGATTTTATTTTTTCTCTTAATCTTCTTGTTTGGAGTTTTGTTGTTAATGCTCTTAAATGTTCAAGAGCCATTTCTTTTTCTACATCTATAATTTTAAACTTATCAAGTTCTTTTAAAGGTTCTTTAAATAATATATTAAGCTCTTTATCGTTTTCAGTAAGTATTTCTCTGATGTCATATAACTTTTTTAATTTGGAAAGTTTTCCAAACTGAATTTTTTGTGTATTTTGCATATTTATCCTAAGTGTAAATCTCTCCTATAAAAATTATACCTGCTGAATATTAAAAGTAACATTTTTGCTCGTAAAATTTTGTAAAGAATAATATTAAAAAGAAAAATTACAATCGTGTTTGTAATAGTATTATTCTGTCAGAAGATTAAAACGTTGTAGGGGGGGGGGAAGGAGAGCAGGAGAGAAGGAAAGAGAATGAAAAAGTTGTTTAATAAAAGTGTTAAATTCCTAATGGGGGGGGGGTAAAGAGAGCTTAAAGAAGTTTTATAACAGCTATTCAATGCTGTTAGTTTTGGTAGTTATTTTCCCTGTTTTATATTATATGAGTTCTAATTATCTTAATTATTCTTTTGAACAATATTGTGTAACAATATTAACGGGGATTGGTGTTTGTGTTTGTTTAATTCTTTTATTAGAAATTTTTACAAAGTTTTTAATAAAAGAAAAAATCACATATTACTTTAAAGAAATTATGTTTGTAATTTTAATTTACATAATAAACAAATATAATTTGTGGCTGCATTTTAGCAGTGTTTTTGTTAAAAAAAATAATTTAGTAATATTTCTCATTTCTTTTTCAGTGATATGTTTGATTTTAATGTTTTATCGTAAACAAAAAATCATTAATACTTTTCTTGGTATTATTTGTATTTTATGTTTGTTTCAATATTCACAGCAAATTATTATTGCAGATTTATCATACTATTTAAACGGAAATAAATACAGCTGCAATAAAGAATTTGAAAATTTAAAGTTAAAGAATAAACCAAATATATACTATATTTATTTAGAGTCATATCACGGGCAGGAAGCACTTAAGAAACTATATAATTTTGACAATGAACAATTGTATTCTGAGCTAAGAAAAAAAGATTTTATTATATATCCGGATACATATAGTAACTGGGATCATACGCTTGCAAGCTTATGTGATGTATTTTTGATGAACCACCATTTTTATTTCGGAAAAGGATATGGTTTAATAAGAGTTATACAGGGAGATAAGTATAATACAGTTGTAAATATATTAAAAAATAACGGGTACGATATAAATTATGTACTTCCAAGATCATATATAATAAGAAAAACTAATAAAATTGTAGATAATTTTAATATTCCATATTCAAAATTTCTTGCTCTATTACTTTATGGTATGCCTCAAGGATGGCAGAATTATGTTGTAATGCATAATAAATCAATGATGCTTTCAGCGATAGACAGCAATTCATACCATTATATGGTAAGAACTAATATTGATAAGGCTTCAAACAGTGAAAAGCCTCAGTTTACTTTTATGGAAATTGGACTTGAATGGGATTATATTAATCAAAAGAATAATGGCGTTATGCATGTATCTCTTAATAATATATGTCCCGAAAAATATTTAAAATTTGCCAAATGGGACGGAAATATGTCGGATAACTATGATTATAATATGTTAAAAAACTGGTGGGCAAATGATTATGTAGAGAAGGTTAAAAAAGAAAATACAATAATTCTTGACACAATAAATTATATAGAGGAAAAAGATCCTGATTCTGTTATTGTTTTATTAGGAGACCATGGGGCTTTTCAATATTTGCATATGGATGTGAAAGGCTTAAAAACATTAGAAAAAAGAATGGCTGAATATAATATAGATACAGATACCGTTGCAAAGGACTACTTTAATGTATTGTGTGCAATAAAGTGGCCAAAAAGTGTAAGAAAAAAAGAAAGTGTTGTTATATCAGGGGTTAATCTTTTTAGATATATTTTTTCTTCTCTGGCAGAAAATGATGATATTTTGAAAAATAAAAAATCTGATATTTCTGTTTCAAGAGGGATGTATATATTTGTAAAAGACGGTAAGCCTGTAGAAAAACCGGAAAAATTAGTAAAAGAGAAATATTTAAATTAAGGAATTAAGAAAAGAGGCAATAAATGAAAAAAATCGTCGTACTTATATTATTTACACTATGTGTATCAATGCAGCCGGCATATGCATATTTAGACCCGGGAACAGGCAGTTTGATTGTTCAAATACTAATTGCTGCATTTGCAACTGTTGCAATTTTCTTTAAAACAATCTGGCAGTCGATTAAATCAGTTTTGCATATTGGCAAAAGGTCAGATAAAAACAGTGAAGAGTCGGAAGATGAGGAGGATTAATGCCGGAAATATTAGAAAAAGAAAGTTCTTCTTTTAGAGATCCTTCAGGATTTATCTTTAGAGTAAATAATGAAATCTACAGGCAAGTAAATTATTCTTATAAAGATGATTATGATTTATTAATGAATAGTGGTTTATATGATAAGCTTACAGAAAAAGGGTTTCTTATTAAACACATAGAAATAGATAAAAAAGTAGAAGATGATAATTGTTATAAAACTATAAAGCCTGAAATGATTGATTTTATTTCGTATCCTTATGAGTGGTCATTTTCTATGTATAAAGATGCCGCATTATTGACTCTTAAAATTCAAAAAATAGCATTAAAGTATGATATGAGTTTAAAGGATGCAACGGCTTATAATATTCAGTTCAAAAATGGAAGACCCGTTTTTATCGATACATTGTCCTTTGAAAAAAATGATAATATGCCCTGGGTCGCATATAAACAATTTTGTCAACATTTTTTAGCCCCGTTACTATTAATGGCATACAGGGATATAAGACTGCAATCGCTTATGAAAAATTATATTGACGGTATTCCTCTTGATTTAACAACTTCTCTTTTGCCTAAGAGATGTTTATTAAACCCTGCAATTTTTATGCATATTAATTTGCATTCAAAATTACAGTCAGGCTATGAGTCAAGCGGAAAAGTAAAAATACACTCTATTACAAAAAAACAAAAGTTAGCTATTATAGAAGAATTAATAGATTTTGTTAAATCAATTAACTGGCAGCCAAAAAATACCGAGTGGGGAGATTATTATTCTTTTACGAATTATTCTGATGAAGCTATGACTGATAAAGGAAAAATTATTGAGAAATATATAGAAAAGATTTCACCTGTAACTTGCTGGGATTTAGGTGCTAACAACGGGTATTTTACAAGAATTGCAGCAAATAAAGGGGTAAAATCGGTTGCTTTTGATTTAGATCCTGTTGCTGTTGAAAAAAATTATTTAAGAATAAAACAGGAGAAAGAAAAAAATATTCTTGCTTTGGTAATGGATTTAACAAATCCGTCTTCGTCAATAGGTTGGAATTTTTCTGAGAGAATGTCTTTAAAGAAAAGAGGAAAAGTTAATCTGGTTTTGGCTCTTGCCTTAATTCACCATCTTGCTATATCTAATAATTTGCCTTTTAGTGAAATAGCAAGATTTTTTGCCGGAATTTGTGATAATTTAATACTTGAATTTGTTCCGAAAAATGATTCTAAAGTGCAGATTCTTCTTTCTACAAGAAAAGATATTTTCCTTTTATATAATCAGGAATATTTTGAAAAAGAATTTGGAAGATACTTTAATATTGTTGATAAACAGCAGGTGAAAAACTCTGAAAGAATAATTTACCTTTTATCTAAATAATGTATTTATATGTTTACTTCAGCAAAAATATCAGTATTATAAATAATATGAGACTGCTTTTTAAATTAATATTGATTTTTATATTTATATATAATGTGAATTCTTTTTTGTATGCACAGGAAGAAAAAACGCCTCAGGCATGGGGTGAGAATTCTTCTGTTTTCAATGATGCATTTGAAGGACAAAAACCGGTTACGGATAATAAACTAAAAAAAACAATAGATATGTTAAAAGAACGTTCATTGACAAAAAAACAAAAAAAAATACGAGAAGAAGTAAAACCATTATCGCCGTCTTCAGATTTTGAACATTTAAAAACTTTTACTCAAACTCAGACAGCCGAAGATGGGCTTGGGCTTTCACATACTGTATTAATACCTATGAAAGCATATAGCGAAGACGGAGCATATATTACTCCCGGATATTATAAACTTTCTTGCAGAAAAATTGCTAAAAATGAATACGTACTTGATTTATCACAGGGTAATAAAAAAATGCTGTCTGTTAAAGCTTTTCACACAAAACAGGATCTTGAACAGGATTCAATATCTTTTTGTGATGCAGAAATTATTGACGACAACAGAATAAGACTTATTTTTGGAAGTATAGACTTAAATCTTGTCGGATATTTGTATTTTTAAATAAGCCCTTTTCTTCTTTTTAATTCTGTAAGTTCTTTTTGGAATGGAGAAATTTTGGTTAATTTTTCAATAATTTGAGGCATTTTTTCAATTGTATAATCTATTTCTTCTTCGGTAGTATAACGGCTAAGACTGAATCTTATACTTCCGTGAAGTGCAGTAAATGGAATTCCCATTGCTTTTAATACATGACTGGGATCAAGGCTTCCAGAAGTGCAGGCACTTCCTGAACTTGCACAGATACCGTATTCATCCATATTTAATAAAATAAGTTCACCCTCAACATATTCAAACCCGATATTTGTTGTATTCGGAACTCTGTTGCGGGAAGAAGAATTTAATCTTGCATTGTATATTTTTGATAAAATACCTGTTTCCAGTTTATCTCTTAATCGTTTAACATAAGTTTCTTCTTGCGGTAATGCGTCTTTTGCTATTTGAGCGGCTTCAGCTATACCGACAATAAAAGGAACATTTTCTGTGCCGGCTCTTTTTCCGTTTTCTTGATGTCCTCCTATAACAAGAGGAGAAATCAATGTTGATGATTTTACATATAATGCTCCGATTCCTTTTGGTGCATGAAACTTATGTCCGGATATCCCCATCATATCAATTTCTGTGTTTTTTACATCCAGCTTGACTTTTCCTGCTGCCTGGACTGCATCAACAAAGACTTTTGTTTGTTTATTCTTCGATTTTACTTTTTGAGCTATTTCTTCAACGGGGAAAATTGTTCCTGTTTCATTGTTTGCATACATACAAGAAACGAGAGCGGTTTTGTCGGTAACAGCATCATATATTTCATCCGGATTAATTTCTCCTGCGGAATTAACACCTATATATGTAACATTAAAACCTTCTTTTTCAAGCTGTTTATGTAAATTTAAAACGCAAGGATGCTCAACTTTTGTTGTAATAAGATGGTTTTTAGACGGATCTGCTGATAATATACCCCTTATTGCTGTATTTGCACTTTCGCTTCCTGATGCGGTAAAAATAATTTCTTTTGAACTTGAAGCATTAAAAAAGTCTTTTATTTTCTCTCTGGCTTCTTTTATTGCATTTGAATTTCTGCCGCCAAATTCATATATACTCGACGGGTTTCCGTAATTTTGAGAAAAATACGGCAGCATTTCTTCTAACACTTTTTCATCTACTTTTGTAGTAGCATTGTTGTCTAAATATATAATTTTTGAATTTGTCATTTTTACACCTGAATTATTTCTATATTTTCATCAATATGTTCTTTTAATGTAGCTTCTACGAAGTGGGTTAATGTTAATTGTGAACGATTACAAGCCTGACAGCGGCCTGTTAATTTAACTTTTATTTTGTTATTTTCAACATCAATTAATT
This sequence comes from Candidatus Gastranaerophilales bacterium, assembly GCA_944325525.1. Lineage (GTDB taxonomy): Bacteria > Cyanobacteriota > Vampirovibrionia > Gastranaerophilales > Gastranaerophilaceae > Avigastranaerophilus. Next base: position 807 of record CALVAK010000009.1, on the reverse strand, counting down.
CAATGTCCCCGCCATCCTTTCTTAATTCAGAGGAAATATATTTTTCAATTATATTGTTTATTTTAATTATCATCTGTGTTTTAGTAAGTTTTTCTTCTTTTTTTTCAGGAATATTTATGGAATTAAGAATCTCTTGGATTTTTCCTTTGCATTTGCCGCAGGCTCCTCCTGCTTTCGTGTAGTTTGTAACATCGTCTATTGTTTTAAGATGGTTATTTTTTATTTCATGTTCAAGAACAGATTTAGTGATATTAAAACAGTGACATATTATTTCATCATTAGAAATATTGATTTCTTCATTATAATAGTTTGCAATTGCAGCCTCTAAAGCTTCGTGACCCATAACAGAACAGTGCATTTTCTCCGGAGGCAGTCCTCCCAGAGCATCAACTATTTGTTGGTTTGTAATTTTTCTTGCTTCGTCAATATGTTTCCCTATAACCATTTCTGTTAACATGCTTGAACTTGCTACTGCACTACCGCAACCGAAGGTTTGAAACTTTGCATCGGTAATAATACCATTTTTGTCAACTTTTAAATAAAGCTTAAGCATATCTCCGCAGGAGAGTGACCCAGCTTCGCCTATAGCATCAGCATTTTCTATTTCGCCTACATTCCTTGGATTTTTGTAATGATCTATAACTTTTTCAGAATAATTCCACATGTTTTATACCTGTCTTCTTTTCCCTCCTTATTATACCGCAAAGAAAAAAAACAACCGTATATATAGATTAAAAAAGAGGAACAAAAGTTCCTCAAAGATACGAAATAAGATATGAAAATAAATATAATGAGAATAAAAAAATA
>CALVAK010000008.1 GCA_944325525.1 Candidatus Gastranaerophilales bacterium | reverse complement strand
AGAAGAAAATATCCCGTGTTTATATAAAAGGAATATAGATTAAATGTTTGTGATTTATTTTAATTTTCAGTCACAAGCTGCCGAAAATAATCAAACTATGTGGAACAAGAAATCATACCATCTATCTCTTTACAGGGACATTTTACTTGAACGAATAAAAGGATAATTCGGCAAGGTTGGCTTTGTGTTTAAGTTTTGGCGGTCGGAAGTAATCGTTTTATGCGTTATGAAACCGGACGAAAAGTCTCTTTTGGGTATCAAAAATGTCCTTAAGAATTCATAATCTTTTCTGTGAAAACCAAATTATAACCGCCGTTTGTCCAGATTTTACTAACTTGCACGGATAAAACGATTATTTGACTTTTGAAGTAAATAAAGTCCGATTAGATTATTTTAAAATTTCTTTAACAATAAAAACGGATTTATATAATCCGTTTTTTATTATTAATAAATAATTCTTTTTTTGAATATTTAGTAGTTTATAATATTCTGCACAAATTCAGGGTCATAGTGGTTTACAAAGATACTTTCGCCTTTGTCTAAGGCTTTTAACGTATTCATATCGTCACAGGACAATTCAAAATCAAATATTTCAAAGTTTTCTTTCATTCTTTCTTTGTGCGTAGATTTTGGAATAACAATGACATTTTCCTGTGTTAAAAATCTCAGTGCGACCTGTGCAACTGTTTTATTGTATTTATCTCCAATTGATTTTAATACTTCGTTTTTAAAGAAATTATTTTCACCTCTTGCCATAGGAGACCATGACATAAGCTGTGTACTATATTTATCCATATATTTACGTAAAGTTTTTTCCTGCTGGAATACGTGTGTTTCCATCTGGTTAACCATCGGCTTAATTTCAATAAAATTGCACAAATCAACAAATCTGTCAGGGAAAAAGTTGCTGACACCTATAGCTCTTGTTTTGCCATCTTTATAGGCTTTTTCCATTGCTCTATAGGTTCCGTAATAATCGCCGAACGGCTGGTGGATTAAGAGTAAATCTACATAATCTGTTTGTAATTTTTTAAGAGATTCATCAATAGATTTTGCAGCTTTTTCTTCCCCTGAATTTGTTATCCAGACTTTTGTAACTAAGAAAAATTCATCTCTTTTTATCCCTGATTTTTTAATGGCAGTGCCGACACCTTCTTCGTTGTAATAAGCCTGTGCCGTATCAATCATTCTGTAACCGACATCAATAGCATCAGTCACACATCTTTCGCATTCTTTGGGGTTAACAAGAAATACCCCGTAGCCTAAAATCGGCATTTCAACACCGTTATTTAATTTTATTGTCTGCATGTTTATTCTCCTTGTAAAATACGTTTTGCCATTTTGACACCTTCATCATAAGCGTTTTGTAAATCTTTCGGGAACTGTTCTTCCTTTTGTTTTAATTTTTTGTTTTTGTCAAAAGTTTCGACAACATATTTATCATAATCGCTAAATTGATATGTATCATAAGCAAAAATTCTGACAGGTTTTGTAAATACTGTTGCTATCATAAACTCTGTTCTGTTGAACATATCAGGATACATTTGATTAGCCAGTTCTTCTGTAACATTCATAGTATAAATCATTGCTGTTTTAAGCCTTTTAGGGGCAATTGAAGGATAGCCCTGCTTGTATTCAAAAAACGGAAATGTAAGACGCTCAATAAAACACCTCATCATACCAGTTACATCGCTGCAGTATATTGGACTTGCCAGAACAATCCCGTCTGCTTGTGAGATTTTATCTAATAATGGTGTTAATTTATCCGGATATGCACATCTGCCAAAGTTTTTTCCATCTTTTAATTTGCACGCAAAACAGCTTCTGCATCCTTTAAAATCAATGTCATAAAGATGAATAAATTCAACAACTGTGCCATTATCTTTTGCTCCTTTAGCAAAACTTTCACACATTTGAGCAGTATTCCATTGTTTTCTAGGTGAACCGTTTATCACATATATTTTTTTATTTATCATTAATAATTTCTCCTTTATAATCTATAGCTTTTACCGTTCCAAGTTTGTGAATATCTTCGTCCGTCCGGTTTCCGTAAATAGTGATTTTGTTTAATTCTTTTTCAATGTTGTTAAATTCTTCTTCGCTGAGTTCAATATCCGCTGAACCGAGGTTCTCTATTACTCTTTCATCTTTTCTCATCCCCGGAATCGGCACAACATGAGGGTATTTATGTAACATCCACGCTAAAGAAATTTGAGCCGGAGTTATACCTTTTTTATTTGCGACTTCATTTAACAAATCCAAAAGCGGCTGGTTTTTCTCAACATTTTCAGGTGCAAATCTTGTGATTACTCGCCTTACATCATCGCCTTTGTATTGAGTATTTCTATTATATTTCCCGCTCAAAAATCCGCTTGCCATAGGTGAAAATGCTACAAAACCGATATTCAGTTCCTGACAGAGGGGAATAACGTCACACTCAAACATTCTTTCCATCATTGAATATTCGCTTTGGATGGCAGTTAACGGAGTAATTGCATGGGCTTTTTTAATCTGTTCGGGTGTAGATTGTGACTGTCCCCATGCACGGATTTTACCTTCTTTGATAAATTCGCCCATCCACTCTGCAACTTCTTCAACATTAGAATCTAAAGGAACCCTGTGTTCATAATAGATGTCAATGTAATCTGTCTGCAATCTTTTCAAAGAATCATTCAATGCATTAGTAACTCCTTTTTTGCTTAATTTTCCTTCCGGAATTTCCTGCCCAGGCTGGAATACAGGAACAAATTTTGTAGTTAAAATTATTTTGTCTCTGAAAGGCTTAACGGCTTTTCCGACAAGAGTTTCGTTTGTATAAGGACCGTAAGCTTCTGCCGTATCAAAAAGTGTACAGCCTAAATCATAGGCTTTATGCATAAGTCTAATTGATTCTTCCTCTGTCGGTATTGCCCCGTAACCGTGAGAAAACCCCATACAGCCTATACCAACAGCAGATACTTCTATATTTCTTAATTTTCTGTATTTCATAAGTAATTCTCCTTTATTTCAAGTAAGGTTTAAATACAACCTTGAGTTGAACATCGCAAAATCTGTCTGTCCAGTCTAATGGTTCAAATTTTCCGTCTGACATGCACCAGCAGAGCATCATTCCATAAAGCTCACTTATTACAATATGTGTTAATAACTTAATAGGAGTATCTTCTTTAAGTTCATTTGAGTTTTTCAGGATACTTTCAAGCATTTCGTAATCATAGAACCACTTTTTGCTGTCCATTGTCTCAGGTACATTATTCGGGTCAATTACATTTCTTATCCATTCACGGCAAATCTGGATACCACAATACTCAACCTGCTCCATAAAACGACGAAAATAATGTCTGAGTTTGTCGAATAATTCAGCGTTTTTCATTTGTTCAAGTTCATCGGCAATTTCACCAAATGGTGTTCTGCTGATTTCCATAACAATATCTTCTTTGCGTTTAAAATAAATATAGAATGTACCTTTTGCGACTCCGGCTTTTTTTGTAATATCTTCAACATTTATTGCATCAAAGCCTTTTTCTTTAATTAGCTCCAACCCTGCGGATATAAGTTTCCGTTTCGTTTCAATGGCTGATTTTTGTCTTTTATTCATAAAATACTCCTGATAATAAAATATTATAACAAATAAATGACTAAAGGTCAATGACCAATAGTCATAATTTAAGATTATGTTTTTTTGTTATAAACCAAGGAAAGCATGGACAATATTTAAGCCAGTTAATTTAATGCAAATATTGTTGCCATGTCTTTTTCCAAAGCTATTTATTCTATATGAGTTTATAGTCTTTTAAGATTTTACGACCTTTATATAAACTTCTGTTACTGTATATGCTGTTTTTGTTGTTCCAACCGGCACTTGGGCTTCTTTTCCTTTCATTAAAAGAAATAAAGGACATATAAGAACACTTAGTACAATTGAAAGTGTCATTTTATCGTCGGGTCTTGCTGATACTGAACCGGAAAGCGGAATATATGTGCCATCTACTGCTGTTGTATGAAAATCATTAACTATAATTTCTCCTGACTTTCCAATCATTCCTTTTGATTTTGCAAATGTAATTTCAGCAGTTACCGGAGTTCCTGCTTTAATTAGAATATTGTCGTTGTTATCTTTTACATCAGAAACTACTGCAAAATTGACAGTTCCTCCGCTTACTACGTCTTTCGTTGATATTGTTTCTGTACATCGAATTATAATAGGAGTATGTGCAGGAAGTGTTGCTTTACCTGTAGCTTTTGTTGATATTTTCATTGCCGGGTAGTTATAGCTAGCCTGTATATTCTCTGTTGTTTTGATAAATTCATACAATGATATATTTTCTGATGTAGTTTGCGCTGTTGCAAATAAAGGATTATTAAATATAGAAATTATTGAAATTAGTAAAAAAACTGCAATAACTTTCTTAATTTTCATTCTTCTGTCTCCTTCTTAATTTAAGTATATAATTTAATCCGGTTATAAAGAGTATTCCCATAAGGATACCTGCTATAAAACGTATTGTATTGCCTGTATTAAATCTGTGTCCAAAGGCTACATTAGTAATTATATCAACAAGACAAAATATTAAAAAGCAAGCAAATAATTTTAGGTTTATTTTAATCCGGTCAAAGAGTGCTGCGAATCCAGTTAATGTAACACCAAGATAAAAACCATAGCATCTACAGCATAAAGCAACGGGATAACCAAATAACCAGAAACTTCTATCCGGTTGTTGATGACAAGAAAACATATAAGTTGATGTTAACTTCGCAGACAGTTCATAGCATTTTAAATATGCTAATATAGGGGCTAACGTACTACCAAAAAGAAAGAATAGACTATATAAACAAAATATTAGTACTATAACTTTTCTGATTTTCATATAAACTTTCAATAAATTTTTAAGTAATATGTTTTATAATTTATTATGTCATGAAAAATATAATTATCAAGGAAAAACAGGGGTTTGTAGACTATAAGCAAAGTTATTAGATTAAATTTTAGATAAGCTTTAGAAAAGAGTGAATTTTTTGAGTCTGTAGTCTTTGGTTTGGTTAAAACCTAACAACAAGAAACCAGATTAGATATTGGCAAACAAACATTTCTGTAATAGACTAAAATTATGAAATATATTGATAACGTAAGAAATTTTTGTATTATTGCACATATTGACCATGGTAAATCTACACTTGCTGACAGGTTGTTGGAGAAAACAGGTACAATAGCCGAAAGAGATATGCAGGATCAGTTGCTTGATACTATGGATATAGAACGTGAACGTGGCATTACAATAAAATTGAATGCCGCCAGAATGAATTATAAAGCAAAAGACGGAAAAGAATATGTATTAAATCTTATAGATACTCCGGGGCATGTGGATTTTTCTTATGAAGTATCACGTTCTTTAGCAGCTTGTGAAGGTGCTCTCCTTATTGTAGATGCTACCCAGGGGGTGGAAGCTCAGACATTATCTAATGTTTATCTTGCTATAGAGCAGAATTTGGAGATAATTCCTATTATAAATAAAATAGATTTACCTTCAGCAGACGTTGAGAGAGTAAAAGAAGAAATTGAAGAAGTATTGGGAATTGATGCTTCAATGGCAATTCCTGTAAGTGCTAAGGAAGGAATAGGGATAGAAGAAGTGCTTGAAGCGGTTGTTGATTTTGTACCTCCTCCTGAAGATACATCAGATAAACCTTTAAGAGCTCTTGTTTTTGACAGTGCTTATGATCAATATCTTGGAACGCTTTGTTTTTTCAAAGTAGTAGATGGAAATATAAAGCTCGGCGATAAAATAAAATTCATGGCAACAGGCAAAGAATATGAAGTTACTGAACTCGGATATCTTAATCCGCACAGGGTTCCTGTAAAAGAACTTAAAACCGGTGATGTAGGATATATGGGATGTTCAATAAAAGAAATAACAAGATTTGTAGGTGATACTGTTACACACGTTGAAAACGGAGCTTTAGAACCGCTTGAAGGATACAAAGAAGCCTTGCCAATGGTGTTTTCTGGATTGTACCCTGTGGATAATGACCAGTATCAGGACTTAAAAGAGGCATTAGAAAAACTTAAACTTAATGATTCAAGTATTACTTTTGAACCTGAAACATCATCAGCTCTCGGTTTTGGTTTTAGATGTGGTTTTCTAGGTATGCTACATATGGAAATTGCACAGGAACGGCTTGAAAGAGAATATAATCTTTCTCTTGTAACTACGGCTCCAAGTGTTATATACAGAGTTCATAAAACAAACGGAGAAATAGTCGAAATAGATAATCCGGCAAATCTTCCCGATGCTCAATACCGTGAATATATTGAAGAACCTTATGTTAGAGCAACAATTATAACTCCCAATGAATATGTAGGTTTATTAATGGAATTAGCCCAATCTAAACGTGGAATATTCCAAAATATGACGTATTTGGATAAAATTCGTGTTTCTCTTCATTATGAAATACCTTTAAGTGAAATTATAACGGATTTTTATGACCAGTTAAAATCACGTTCTAAAGGATATGCAAGTCTTGATTATGAGTTTAGTGACTATAAACGTTCGGATCTTGTTAAATTAGATATCCTTCTTGCAGGAGAAGTTGTTGATGCGTTAAGTGCAATTGTTCATAAAGATAGTGCTTTTTATACAGGACAAAAATTGACATCAAAATTAAAGGATATAATTCCGAGGCAGATGTTTGAAGTGGCAATACAGGCGGCAATAGGCGGAAGAATTATAGCAAGAACAAATATAAAAGCTTTAAGAAAAAGTGTACTTGATAAGTGCTACGGCGGTGATATTACAAGGAAAAGAAAACTGCTGGAAAAACAAAAACGAGGTAAAAAGAGAATGAAAGCAGTAGGAAGAGTAGAAGTTCCCCAGGAAGCATTTATGGCAGTGTTAAGTTTAAACGATGATTAAAGGAGGTTGTTTTGGCTCTTGATACAGCACTTGTTATGATTTTGGCAGGCGGTGAAGGCAAAAGATTATACCCTTTGACCAGAGACAGAGCTAAACCCGCAGTCCCGTTCGGCGGAAGGTACAGAATTATTGATTTTGTAATTAATAATTTTATTAATTCCGGATTTTATAAAATAAAAATATTAACCCAGTATAAATCAGACTCATTGAACCAACATATAGCGAGAAGCTGGCCTGTGTCTCCAATTTTGGGTCAATATATAGATCTTGTTCCAGCCCAGATGAGGACAGATGGACACTGGTATCAGGGAACAGCAGATGCAGTGTATCAGAATTTGACACATATAAATGATGAGAAACCAAAGCACGTTTGTGTTTTTGGCGGTGACCATATATATAGAATGGATGTATCTCAAATGATGAGGTACCATAAAAAACAAGAAGCAGAACTTACAATTTCTGCAATTCCGATTCCGATTGAACAAGCAGGTGAGTTCGGGATTATTGAAGTAGATGATAACTGGAAGTTAACCGGATTTCAGGAAAAACCTCAGACAATGCCCAAATGTATTCCAGGAAGACCTGATATGTGCCTTGCTTCTATGGGCAATTATATCTTTGAAACGGATATACTAATGCATGAAGTTAAAGAGGATGCGAAAAATATAAATTCTAATCACGATTTCGGAAAGAATATTATCCCTAAAATGCTTCAAGAAGGTAGAAGAATTTATGTGTATGATTTTTCACAAAATGAATATACGGGGATGTCGAATTCAGAGAGAGGATATTGGCGTGATGTAGGAAGTATAGATAGTTACTGGCAGGCAAATATGGATTTATTGAATTATCAGCCTGAATTAAATCTTTATTGTACGGATTGGCCTCTCAGAACATACAATTACAATTTCCCGCCGGCTAAATTTATATGGGAGGAAGGTGACAGGGTTGGTATGGCAACTAATTCAATGGTGTCTGAGGGCTGCATTATCTCAGGCGGCAGTATATCAAGGTGTATTCTTTCTCCTTCGGTAAGAATTAACAGCTATGCAAATGTTACTGATTCTATCCTTATGGAAAATGTTAATGTCGGAAGATATTGTGAAATTAAAAAAGCTATAATAGATAAGAATGTAAATATTCCGCCTTATACGAAAATTGGTATAGATAAAGAAGAAGACAAAAAAAGAGGTTTTCTTGTTTCTCCAGGCGGTATAACAGTAGTCCCGAAAGGAGCGGAATTGTGAAAAGAAAAAAATTTTTTGTAATATTATTTATAGCTGCTGCAATTGGTTTATTTGTTTTTGCCGGTTCGGTTTTGAGGGAAAAGGAAGATTCTTATCAGCCTCAGCAAAATATTCAAGCACCCATAGAAGTTCCGGGGGAATTTATTTTAACTATTCAGGAAGCTGAAAAAACGGATAAACCGATTGCAGCAATGTTTTATGTTGACTGGTGCAGTTATTGCAGAAAATATATGCCTGTTTTTGTTGAGTTTGCTAAAGCATATAAAGATAAATATTCTTTTGCGGCAATAAACTGCGACAGACCAGAAAATGTTGATATGGTGAATAAATTTCATATAATGGGATTTCCTTCTCTCTTTATAATAGATAATAAAATTAATCATAAATTCAGTTTGAATCTGGCTGCTACGACTGACGAATCTGTTATGAGAGAGGAATTGGATAACTATCTTAATGTCCGTAAAAATTTTGTTAAATAAAGAAAAAATAATATAATAAATTTATTGACATAAAAAAAATTGCTTATTATAATAGTCCGTAATTAGACAGTATAGTTTCGTACTAATTACAGGGGATAGCAATTGGATAAGCTGAAACTAAAAGAACATTCGGAAAAGTTACTCGAATTTCACAGAGATATTTCAGGGTTTTATAATGAGTATGCAAAATCTGTAGGACTGACTTATGCAAGTTTGGAGGTTCTTGGTATAATATGGGAAGAAAATAATTGCACACAGAAAACGATAACACAAAAGACTTGTTTGCCGAAACAAACAGTGAATGCAATTATAAAAATTTTTAATAATAACGGAATTATAGAAAGACTTGTAGAGTCATCTTCCGATAAAAGAAATAAGATAATTGTGTTAACTGAAAAAGGTAAAAAATATGCCGACGATATAATGTCAAAGGTAAGAGAGGTTGAATACAAGGCTCTTGATAGTCTTGGCGAGAAAAAATGTGAAGAATTAGTTAAGATAGTTGCTCTATATAGAGATAGTTTAAGAAGAGATTAATAAAAAATAATTATAAAAGAGGATAAAATATGAAATTTTTAAAGAATAAGAAAATAAGATGGATAGCATTTCTGGTAGCATTAATAATACTTCCTATTCTGTATCATCAGGTGGATTCGATTATTACCGGAATAATGCAGCAAAAAGCTATGAGTATACCAAAAGTTGTACAGGTAAAAACTCCTGAGATAAGGGAAATATATTCAAAATCAGAATCAGCAGGAAGAATAGAAGCAAAATATGCAGTTGATGTAATTGCAAGAATAAGCGGATGGCTTGAAAAAACATACTTTGCAGAAGGTGCAAAAATAAAAAAAGGTCAGACTTTATTTTTAATTGAACCTGATCAATATCAAATTGCGGTAAGTAACGCATCAGCTGCGGTGAGACAAACGCAGGCGGCTCTTATAAATGCAGAAAAAGAACTTGTAAGAGCAGCAGAACTTGTAAAGAATGATTATGTAAGTAAATCATATTATGATCAGGCACTTGCAACAAGAGATCAGAACAGGGCTGCACTTGATTCAGCTAAAGCTCAGCTTGCTGAAGCAAAATTGAACTTAAGCTATACTAAAATAGCATCTCCTATTGACGGAAAAATAGGTAAAATAATTATTACAGAAGGTAACCTAGTAAGTACACAATCAGGTGCTCTTGCCAGAATTGTAAGTATTAATCCTATATATGTATATTTTACTTTAAAGAGCAGTGACTTTTTAAAGTTCAGAAAAATTGATTCTTCTGCAGATTTTAGTAATATGAAAGTTAAAATTCAACTAGCAGACGGAAGTATATACGGAGAAACCGGAAAAATTGAGTTTGTTGATAATGAAGTTGATCCTACAATGGGTACGATAAATTTAAGAGCAACTTTTGAAAACGCAGATGAATTACTTGTACCCGGAGATTTTGTAAAGGTAATTATTACTGCAAGTAAACCACGCAGCGTAATGCTGGTTCCTCAGGCATCAGCTCTTAATGATGCTCAGGGCTATTATGTGTGGACAGTTGATAAAGATAATAAAGTTATAAGAAAGAATATTCAGGTTTCGGAAGAAATTGATAAGAACTGGGTGGTAGAAAGCGGACTTGATTATACTGATACTTATATAGTAAAAGGTATACAAAGTATTAAGGCCGAAGGGCAGGTTGTTAATCCTGAACCTTTGGTAAGTGATGATAAAAATGAAAATGAAAACAAATAAAAAAGAAAATGGCTGAAAAAATGGAAGATAATAAAAAGAAGAATGAATTGTATTTTTTTATAAGAAAACCACGATTTGCGATGGTAATATCGATATTTATAACGCTTGTAGGGTTGGTATCAATATTCAGCTTGCAGCTTGAAAAATATCCTAATATTACACCGCCGCAGGTAACAGTTTCCGTTTCATATCCTGGAGCAAGTGCTTCTGTTATTGAATCATCGGTTGCATCGCTTATAGAAGCTCAGGTAAACGGTGTTGAAAATATGCTTTATATGTCATCAACCTGTTATGATGAAACATATTCATTAAATATTTTCTTTAAGGTTGGAACAAATAAAGATATTAACCTTGTAAATGTTCAAAACAGACTGTCACAGGTAGAGGCACTGCTGCCTGAAGACGTAAAGCGTTTAGGTGTTACCGCAACAAACAGAGTATCAGGAGCAGGGGCTTGTATATTGAACCTTGAATCTTCGGACAACTCTTGGAGTCAGCTGGATTTGACAAACTATGCAACAATATATATTAAAGATGAAATTAAACGTTTGGAAGGTGTTGGCGATGTAAATGTATTTGGTGCTGCTGACTATAGTATGAGAATCTGGCTTGATCCTACCAAAATGGCAAACTTAAATGTTTCTGTTCAGGAAGTTCAGGCTGCAATTACAACACAGAATACTCTTGTTTCTTCAGGTGCTCTCGGGGCTCTTCCGAGCAAAACAAATCAGACATTAAGAATGACTTTATTGACAAAAGGACGTTTATTAGAACCTACTGAATTTGAGAATATAATTGTACGTGCTAATACAGACGGTTCAAATATAAGAGTAAAAGATATAGCAAGAGTTGAACTCGGTGCATATTCCTATGACCGTTTAGGTATGATAGACGGGAAACCCGCAGCACTTATCCAGGTTGTTCCTCTGCCCGGAGCAAATACAATCAGTATTGTTAATCTGGTAAACAAAAAAATTGCTGAAATAAATAAATCGCTGCCTGAAACATTACAGGTAAAAATGATGCATGATGATTCAGAATTTATACGTGAGTCAATGAAAGAAGTTGTATTTACAATTTTATTAACATCTTTGATAGTAATAATTGTAATATTCGTCTTTCTGGGAGATTGGAGATCAACTCTTGTTCCATGTGTAACAATTCCGGTGTCATTAATAGGTACATTTGCGGCGTTGCCGGTGTTCGGTATGTCTATCAATCTTTTAACCTTGTTTGCGATGGTTTTGGCCGTGGCGGTCGTTGTTGATGATGCTATTGTTGTTATTGAAAACGTAAAACGTCACCTGGAAGATGGTAAAACACCGGTTGAAGCTACTCAATTAACAATGCAAGAGGTTGGCGGAGCTTTAGTTGCAATGGCTATGGTACTTATGGCTGTATTCGTTCCTGTTTCGTTTGTATCAGGCTTGTCAGGTTTAATGTACAGGCAATTTGCGGTATGTATTGCTGTATCTATTGCACTGTCTGCTATATGTGCTTTAACTCTTTCTCCTGCTATGTGTTCAATAATTTTAAGGGCTGAAGATCCCAACAGAAAACCCAGCAACTTTATTACTGCATTTATTAAAAAAGTTTTTGTTGCTTTTGATGAGCAATTTAGTAAATTAACGACAATGTATCTGGATGTTGTAAAGAAATTTGTATATAATAAAAAATTAACAATAGTTTTGTATACAGCATTTTTAATAATTATGGGATTTTTATTTAAAATAATTCCTACAGGATTTATTCCCGATGAAGATCAGGCTGTATTAATGGCTCAGTTTGTACTTCCTCCAGGTTCTGCTTTAAATAAAACTCAGGAAGTACTTGAAAAATTTACAAAGGCTATTGAAAATTTAGATGGTGTTGAAAAAGAAAGAATTATTGTTTTTGCCGGAGGTCTTGGACCTACGAACCAGGCTTTTTGTGTAGTTCCGTTAAAAGATTGGGGAGAAAGAAAAGTTTACCCATGGGATTGGGTAATAAGAAAAGTACAGGGAAGGCCTACGGATTTATCACATAATGGTATACTGGATGAGATAAGAAAACAGGCAGCAACTATAAATGAAGCTTCGATAGCTGTTTTCTCTCCTCCTGCTATATCCGGTATGAGTATGTTAGGTGGTTTTGAATTTCAAATGCTGTCAAAGGGTGAACATTCTCTTCAGGATATTGAAAATTTCGCTAACAAGTTGACTGTTGCCGCTAATTCTGATCCACGTTTGAGTAGTGTTTATACTACATATCAGGCAAATGTTCCACAGTATAGATTAAACATTAATTACGAAAAAGTTCTTGCACAAAATGTTGATATACAGGAATTATATGCAACAATGGCTTCAACTTTAGGTTCATATTACATTAATGACTTTAATAAATTAGGTCGTGTATTCAGAGTTCAGCTTCAGGCGGAAGATGATTTTAGAAATAAAGCTACTGACCTGCAGAAAATATATGTTAAAAATAAACTGGGACAGATGGTTCCGTTAATGACAATGATAGACCTTGAACAAATTGTCGGTGCTGCATCAATTACCAGATTTAACCAGTATCGTTCTGTTCAGTTTTCAGGTCAGCCTTCAGCAGGAAAAAGTTCAGGTGAAGCAATGAGTGCAATGGAAGATGTAGCAACGAAGGTACTTCCTTCTGATGTAGGGTATGACTGGTCAGGTACTTCGCTGCAGGAACGTGAATCCGCAGGACAAACAGGTATAGTTATTGCTCTTGCATTAACCTTCGTATACTTGTTCCTGGTTGCTTTATATGAAAGCTGGTCAATTCCTGTTGCCGTACTGTTAATTGCTCCTGTAGCAGCACTTGGAGCTCTCGTTTTCCAGATGATGCTCGGTCAGTCTTTTGACTTGTATTCACAGGTAGGTATGATTGCGTTAATAGGTATTGCGGCTAAACAATCTATCTTGATTGTTGAATTTGCGAAAGACCTTCATGAAAATAAGGGGCTTGGAATTGAAGATGCTGCTATTGAAGCCGCAAGGATAAGATTCAGAGCTATTATGATGACTGCTCTTGCATTTGTATTCGGTGTATTGCCTATGGTATTTGCAACTGGAGCAGGTGCTCAGAGCAGGGTGTCGGTTGGTTCAACAGTGTTCGGCGGTATGGTTGCTGCTGCAACTATTGGTACAATATTGACTCCTGTATTCTACGTTTTAGTTCAGTCATTAGTAGAAAAGGTTTCAAACAAGAAAAAAACGGATAAGGTTTAATAATTAAAATTATTCAAAGAAGAGTGGATGAAATGAACAAGAAAATATTTATATTTTTATTTTTAATAGCTTCAAGTCCTGTTTGGGCTGCGGAAGATGTTGTTAAAGAAGAAGTGGTTATCGAAAAAGAACCTCAGCTTGAAAATATTCAATATAATCCCGCAAAAGGGGAAACAACTTTTATGCAGAAAATTAAAAAAATGTTTTCCTCTGATAAAAAGAAAAACAAAATAAAAAAAGCTAAAGAAGTTTCTGCTGTTGAACCAAAAATTACAGATGATGATGTAAAAGTTCAAAAGTCTGAAAAGAATACCAAACAAAAAACTAAAAAGAAAGAAAAGAATAAACTAAAAAAACAAAAAAATAAAGATAAAAATGATAAAAAAACAACAATAATTTCTGTAGCAGAAAATAAAAATTTAAAAGCTGATAAGTCGGAATCAAATAAAAATCAACAAGAAGTTCCGGCTGTAGATGATAATGAAAAAAATAAAACAACGCTTATTAATACAGCATATCAAGGAAGTATAAATACAAGTGAGATAATTTCTGTTGATAATTGTATAAAACTGGCACTTGAGCATCATCCTGCCATTCATGTTGCAATGAGTGATGCTGAGATATATAAAAGCAGGATAGCACAGGCATGGGCTAACTATTTTCCTACGTTGTCGGCAGGATTAAGTTATTCAAGAAACGATATGCAAATGTCAAATTTTGCTTTTCCTATTCAAAAATATGATATGTTTTATGTTCCGAATATTTCGGCTAACATGTTGTTATTTGACTTTGGTAAAACTAAAGCTCAGGCGGATATTGCAAAAAGTACCTATGAATCATCAAAACATAATCTGCAATCAAGTATAAATGATGTAATTTTTAATTGTAAGCAGGCATATTTTAATTTATTATTTGCTCTCCAGCAGGAAAAAGTATATGAAGATACAGTTAAAGATTATGAACTTCATCTTGAGCAGGCTCTTGCTTATTATAATATCGGTACAAAACCAAAAATAGATGTTCTAACTGCGGAGTACAATTTAGGCAATGCAAAATTAAACTTGATAAAAGCAAAAAATACAGTTAAGGTTGCTTATGTGCAGTTAAGTAATTCTATGGGTTTGCCTGAATATAATAATTATGAGGTAAGAGATAATCTTACAATGAAGGAATATAACATAAATGTTGATGATGCAGTAAATAAAGCATTTGAAACAAGACCGGATTTATTGGCTGCAAAGAAAAAAGCAGATGCTTCAGAGCTTCTTGTAAGAGCTTCAAGAAGAGCTTTTGCTCCTGATATTACAGGATTTGCTTCTTATACACGAGGCGGTAAAAAACTTGATACCGATTACGGTTATCAATTTGGGGCACAGCTTTCTTATTCATCAGTAAATTTATTGCTGCTTAAAAAGCAGGTGGATGAAGCTAAAGCAACATACAAACGTGATTTGGCAAGTTATGAAAACACTAAACAAACCGTATATTTTGAAGTAAAAGAGGCATATATAAATCTAGTAAATGCACAAGATAGTATTGGTGTTGCTAAATTATCTATGGATCAAGCAAAAGAACAGTATGATCAGGCTTCAGGTCGTTATAAAGTTGGTCTTGGCGATGCCATAGAATTAAAAGATGCTGAGACAACATATAGAAATTCACAGTTAAGCTATTATTCTACTTTGCTTGATTATCATGTGTCAGCAGCAAGCCTGGAAAGAGTAATAGGGGTCCCGCTTGAAACATCTGATACGGATTTGTTATAAATATAATAATTTATTTTATATTGGCTTAAATCTTAAAACGGTTATATAATATATCTATGACAGAACTTGATGAAAAACAGCTGAATGATTTGGAACAGGCACATCTGGATTTTATATCTACTGTAAGTCATGAGTTAAGAACTCCTTTGACAAGTATTAGAGGTTTTGCGGATACTCTTTTAAATTCTTATGATAGACTTACTCCTGAGCAAAGAGTTAAATTTCTTTCAATAATAAAAGATCAATCAAACAGACTTATAAAACTTGTTGAAAATCTTTTAACTGTTTCAAAAATGCAGTCAAATAAAGACTTATTGGTATATAAGACCGTTGATGTTCTACCTTTTATTGATGCTGCAGTTCAAATGATAAAAAGTCAATATATATCACATAATTATATTTGTAATTATGACAAAAATCTTCCTAAAATTCTTGTAGACACTGACAAATTCCAGCAGATTATGCTTAATTTACTTGATAATGCTTCTAAGTATTCACCTGATGGTAAAAGTATATGGATAAAAGTTTCACAGGATTTTGATAATAACACTCTTATTATTTCTGTAAAAGATGAAGGTATTGGTATTCCAAAAGAAGACATTGATAAAATTTTCAATAAATTTTCAAGGATAGATTCTCCTCTAACGAGGAAAATCCAGGGAAACGGGCTTGGGTTATTTATTACAAAAACTCTTGTGGAAAAAATGGATGGTCAAATTAAAGTCCAAAGTTCGGATAAAGGCAGTGAATTTACTGTAATTTTCAAAGCGGCAGGACCTGAAGATAACGGATTAAAAAAGATAAAAGAGCAGTTATGTTAGTAAAAGTTGTTTTATTAATTGATATTAGAAAAGAACAGTCTGTCAAGTATAAAAAAATACTTGAAAATAGTGAAATTACTGTTTTTGTTGCAAATGATTTTTCTGCTGCATTAAACATTATGAATTCTTTTGAACCGGATTTGATTTTAATCTCAGACAGTATCAAACTTGATATGAAGAAAACAATAGAACAAATAAGGGTTCTGACTTATAATACAAGACCGGCGGTTGTTATCCTTTCAAAATCTAATCATATACAGGATAAAATAGATTATCTTGATTCGGGGGCTGATGATTTTTTAAGCGAACCAATAAATCAGGAAGAATTTAAGGCAAGAATATCTGCCCATTTAAGAAGGAATTTTGAAAATTGTTTTTCTGAAAAAACTCTTTTATTCAATTCTAAGATAACATTAAAAATGATAAAAAGAGCAATAAATGAAAATAATAAATGGGCAATGCTGCTTATAGACATTGATAATCTTGAATTTTATAAAGAAATATACGGTGAACTTGCAGCTGATAAATTATTGCAGACATATTCAGCTATTATAAAATCTTCTATTGATAATACTGATTATTTAGGTCAATTTTCTGATAATGATTTTATTGTTATTACTTCTGTTGAAAAATCCGAAAAGATTGCAAATTATTTGATTTATGCATTTAATACTGTAATTTCTAAATTTTATTCAGAAGCAGATGCTCAAAGGGGATATATTTTCTTAAGAGGAGATGATGAAGCAGGAGATAAAGTTAATCTGGTATCAACGAATATAGGTATAATATCGAATCAGTATAAAAAGTATTCAGATGTAAAACAGGTAATGAATTCATTAATGTCAACACATAAGCTTGCAAAATATAAAGAAGGTTCTTCTTATGTAATGGAGCGACCTAAAATAAGCGGTGAAAATGCGGTTGAAGAGAAAAAAGAGAATAAAAATATTCTTATAGTGGAACCGGATGAAGCACTTTCTATATTGCTTGAAGCTACAGCTTTAATGCAAGGATATAATGTTAAAGTGGTAAATGAATTTGGTGATTTATATATGGCTATACAGGATTATAATCCCGCTGTAATAATATTGGATGCAGGAAATTCTCAGACTCTTAAAGGGCTTGAAATATGCAGAAAATTAAAATATGAAATGCCTGATTTGAACGCCAATATAATATTTACAACAACTTTGCATGATAAAGAAATGGTTTTAAATGCTGGTGCTGATTTGTATCTTCCGAAACCATATGAATTATCGGTTATGTTCGGATGGATAAAGAAATTTAATGATAATTATAATGAATAGGAGATATTTTTATGAAAGTAGAAGTTAAAAACAAGTCTATACTTGATATTCCTGCAGACGTTATTGTTGTTAATCTGTTTGAAGGAGTGAAAAATCCAAAAGGGGTTACGGGAATTATAGATAAAGAATATGATAATTTAATATCGGAATATGTTATAAAAAAAGAACATTTTTCGGGAAAATACGGTGAAATATATCAACTGCCGGTTGTAAAATCCGGTGTTAAAATTTTTGTTGCAGGACTTGGAAAACAGGAAGATTTTGATTATGTAAAAATAAGAAATCTTTCTTCAAAAATAATAAAAACAGCTATGCTTTCCGGTAATGTTAAAAAAGTTGTTTCTATTCTTCACGGTGCCGGTATTGCCGGGCTTTGTCCCAAAGGTTGTGCTCAAATGATTACGGAAGGTGTTTTGAGCGGTATATATAGTTTTGATAAATATAAATCAAAGAAAAAAGAAAATTCTATTAAGGAATTTATTATCGCAGAAATTGACAAAGAAAAGTACAATAAAGCAAAGTTAGGTGTAGCAAGAGGGTTGATAGTCGGAGAAGCTGTTAATCGTGCAAGAGATTTGATTAACGAGTCATCTCAATATTTATATCCGGAAACACTTGCAGAATATGCTTGCAAAAATTCAGGAACAGAAACAAAAGTATACAATAAAAAACAGGTAAAAGAAATGGGAATGAATGCTTTTCTTGCAGTCGGACAGGGAAGTGTTCATGAACCAAAATTTATACATATGTCGTATAAACCTGAAAAGCCGAAAAGAAAAATCGCAATTATAGGAAAAGGTATAACTTTTGATTCCGGCGGATTAGACATAAAACCGCCATCATCAATGCTGACAATGCGTGATGATATGTCAGGTGCTGCTGCTGTTATATCAGTAATGCGTGCGATTTCTGAAATTAAACCTGACGTTGAGGTTCATGGCATTATAGCTGCTTGTGAAAACATGCCTTCAGGCAGCAGTTATAAACCCGGTGATGTTATAATTGCTAAAAACGGTACAAGTATTGAAATCGATAACACTGATGCAGAAGGAAGGGTTACTCTTGCAGATGCTTTGGTTTATGCGGAAGAAATAGGTGTTAATGTAATAATCGATATAGCAACTCTTACAGGTGCCTGCATGGTCGCTTTGGGAACTGTTGCAAGCGGAATAATGGGTAATAATAACAAAAAGATATCCGATTTTATAACAACTGCATATAAAGCCGGGGAAAGATTCTGGCAGCTTCCTATGTATGAAGAATATGGCGAATCACTAAAAAGCGATATTGCAGATACAAAAAATACAGGCGGCAGAATGGGCGGTTCAAGTACTGCCGGTATATTCTTATCTAAGTTTGTTAAAAATACACCCTGGATTCATCTTGATATAGCAGGTACTGCTTTTCTTGATAAACCAAATGCGGAAGGTATTAAAAATGCTACCGGTATAGGTGTAAGAAGTTTGATTGAATATATTTGTAACTAAAAACTAACTTTGCCGGATTTGATAATAATAAAAGACTTTTTATGGATTTATTTATTATGGATTTATTTTTACTAATATTAATTGTTATATGGTGCATGTTTTTACACAATAAGATTGTTAATTGCGAAAAAATTCTTGTTGATATTAAAAAACAAATGCAGGAAACTAAACAGATTCCCTGCGAATTAACAATTAATAAAGAAGATGAAATTCCACAAAAAGTAGAAATAAATCCTGAGTCTGATATTGCTCAAATACACTTTGAAACAGCCATTGGAAAAACCGAAAGTAAAAAAATAAAAGAAAAATTCAGTCTTGAAAACATGTTTCTGGGTAATATATTCGGTATAATAGGTGCAATTGCTGTAATTTCTGGCTGTGCTGTATTTATAAAATTAATTTCGCCGTTTATATTTTATACCCCGATTATGAAAACTATAATTGGTTTTATTCTCGGTATTACAATGATTTTAGGCGGACTTTCAATGAAACGTGAGAATTTGAAACGCTATTCAGAAATTTTTACCGGGTGCGGATTTGCGGTTTTATTTACCACTGTGTATTTGTCTACTGCATTATTTAAGACTTTTTCTCCGGCTGTTTGTATATTGTTGGCGACATTAACTCTTGTTGCCGCATATTATATTGCAGATAAACAAAAAACCGTTTCAATGATTATGGTTGCTTTAACCGGCGGCTACTTAAACATTTTCTTCGCTGGTCTTGCTTCTAATGATAGTTTGACTTTTGCTTATATAATTTTCTTGAACCTCTTATCGGTATTATATACTTATAAAAATCCTGAGAAATCAATAATTAATGTTATTAATCTTATTGCTGCATTTCTATGTATTATTTACAGGCAGACTCTTTCTTTATTTGCTTTCGAAGGGCTTTCTATAAATATACTTTTCCCCGTTACTTTATGGCTTATTTATCTTGTTTACGATTTTATACAAAAAAAGAAACGTTCTGAATCTGCAAAAGAAAATATGATTCTCAACTGGGTTAACTTTATTGTATTTGCAATATTTACAATTCTTATTTACAGTAATGACAGATTAAACATAGGAATATTATTGCTTTCTTCCGGATTAATATACGGCTGGTTTATATTTTATTTTGTTAGGAAAAAAACAAATGAATATAGACCTTATGTTCATTTAATGCTTATTGCCGCACTCCTTTCAGGATATTTTATGACAGAAGGAATTTCAAGGATAATTTTGTGGTCTGTTGAAGCATTTACTCTAGGTTATGTGCTTTATAAGTATAAACAGAATTATTTGTGCAGTTTTATATTATTATTCTTAAGTGCTGCTGCTGTAAATATTTTCTTTATTGACGGTGTAATATTGCAAAAAATCTATAACCCACTATTTAATACAAGGTTTACTGCTTTTGTATATCCTGTTTTATCTGCATATTTTACATACTTATTAATAAGAAATAACCAGAATGAACTGGTTAAAAAATTATCTGAAAATTTAAGGCTTATATATATTTCACTGATTTATCTTTATATTATTTTTGAAATAAATAATTTCTTTACTGCAAAAATTCTTGATTACAATACAGATGAAAACTTTATAAAGATGATGCTTTATTCAACAATCGGATTTAAATATTCAACGCAAATGTATAAAATATCACAGATGAATAATAATATATTATTCAAAATATTCAGCGGTTTAATTGGTATAACATCTTTTATTTTATTATTGATATTTGGAATAGAGTATATTCCTGTTGAGAGTTTTATTCCGGTAGCGAATATAAGATTTATCGCATATACTGCAGCAATAATATCCGCAGTTGCTTTTTCGAAATGGTGCAAATCGGTATTTTTTAAATATTTAGCATTATTGTTAGGCTTTTTATTATTAAATTTTGAAGTAACAGACTTTATATGCAGATTTGATTTGTCAGATATAAAATGCCTTACTTCCGTAATATGGCTTTTATATGCAGGAATAGTTACTTTCTCTGGTATATTAAACAAACAATGTTATTTGAAAAATACCGGCATATTTATAAGTCTTCTTGCAATTTGTAAAATAGTTTTTGTTGACCTGGCAGAAATTGATATGATTTATAGGCTTATAATATTTATATCGGCAGGTGTAATATTAATGTTTACGTCTTATTTCTATAATAAAAATAAAAGTTAGGAGAAAAAAGAATGAAATTTCATACAAAATATCTCTGGTTTAACACAACAAAACATAGAGAATATATAAATATAACAGGAGAAGTAGAAGATGCACTTAAAGAAAGTGGAATAAAAGAAGGAATGATATTGGTAAGTGCAATGCATATAACTGCGGGGGTTTATGTTAATGATGCAGAATCAGGATTGATTTCGGATATTGATAAATGGCTTGATGAACTTGCTCCTTTTAATATTAACTATAATCATCATCATACAGGTGAAACAAATGGTGACAGCCATTTAAAAAGTCTTTTAATAGGTCACGAGGTTATAATTCCTGTGACTGACGGCAGACTGGATTTTGGTCCGTGGCAGCAGGTCTATTATGCTGAATTTGACGGACAGAGGAGAAAAAGAGTACTAATTAAAGTTATGGGTGAATAATGATAAAGATTGTTAAAGCTGTCAAAACACTTAAAAATAATACAATTTTTCTCTTTGAAACCCAGAATATAAATTTTGATAAAACAATTCTGATAACTGCTGTTTTCCACGGGGAAGAGCCTCAGGGTGAATATATTGTTAATGAATATTTGAAGCTTGACTTAAACGGAATAAAAAATAAACTTTTATTTGTTCCATGTCTTAATCCTGACGGGAAAGCAAGAGGACAAAGACAAAATGCCAACGGAATAGATTTAAATAGAAATTTTCCGACAAAAAACTGGTGTATCTCAAACAGACATGAATATTTTGGTGGGATTGCTCCTGCAAGTGAAATTGAAACAAGGTTCATGATTGAAATTCTTGAAAATTATAAAATTGATGCTGCACTGTCAATCCATGCTCCTTTTAAAGTTGTTAATTATGATGGACCTGCAGAACAGCTGGCTGAAAAAATATCTCAGCTGACGGGATATCCTGTTAAAGGGGATATAGGTTATCCTACCCCTGGAAGTTTTGGTAATTACATTGGAGTTGAAAGAAATATTCCTATAATAACTTTAGAACTGCCTGAAGATGAATCAAATGAAGAGCTATGGCTGGTAAATAGGAGTGTTTTGGATTATCTTGCTTATGAATATTAAATTGCCGGCAAAAATTTTTTATAATGTTGAGTTTTATCCTGACAAAAAGCTTCACTTATAATTAAAAGAGAAAATTTTTCGGACTTTCTATTTTGTTAATTTCAACAGGAAGCTTTATAAAACGGCAAAAGCCTCCAACGGACAAATCTTTGATAATGTTTCAATAATCAAAATGACAGACTCTGGATATAGTTGCTTTTATATTACTGCTTCTTTTTTAACTTTAGATTGATTTAATTTAGTAAAAAAACCGGATTAATTATGGGCTTCTTAACGAATTGTAATTAATAATTTATGAAAATTTATACTTTTATGGTATATTTGAAAAAGAAGTTTATTGCATCTTAGAAAAGGAAAAATTAATGATATCGGTAAATGATTTAAAAACAGGCTTAACTTTAGAAATAGACGGCGGCCTATGGAATGTTGTAGAATTTATGCACGTTAAGCCGGGAAAGGGTGCAGCATTTGTAAGAACAAAACTAAAAAATGCAGAAACAGGGAATGTTGTTGAAAAAACATTTCGTGCCGGTGAAAAAGTTGCTAAAGCAACTCTTGATAAAAGAGATATGCAATATCTTTACAAAGAAGGTAATGATTTTGTAATGATGGATCTTGAAACATATGAGCAGATTAATGTTGCTGCTGATAAAATTGGCGACGGTGTTAAATATTTGAAAGAAAATATGAATGTTGCTATTTTGCTTCACGGCAATAACATTATTGGTGTTGATATACCTAATTTTGTTGAACTTGAAGTAATAGATACTCCTCCTGCTGAAAAAGGAAATACTGCTCAGGGCGGAACAAAACCTGCAAAATTGGAAACCGGTGCTGTTGTTAACGTGCCATTCTTCGTTACAAACGGTACTATTATAAGAGTTGATACCAGAACAAATGAGTATTTAGACAGAGTTTAGGAATAATTTTATATGAAATTTGATCTTGAATATTTGGAAAAATTAGCTAATATTGTTTATGAAAATGACCTTTCTGAAATAACACTGGAAGATGAAGAACAAGCTTTGTCTTTAAAAAGAGAAAAACAGCAAATTGTTCCTCCTTCTCAGGTTGTTTTGCCTTCGACTATTACGTCACAGGTTGTTTCTCAGCCAAATAATACGAAACAGGCAGAAAAACCAAAACAAGCTGCTGAACCTAAAGGAAAACCAATTACAGCACCAATGGTCGGAACTTTTTATTCTGCTCCTTCTCCTGATGATGAACCTTTTGTTAAGGTTGGTGATAATATAGCAATAGGTCAGGTTGTATGTATTATTGAAGCAATGAAGTTAATGAATGAAATTGAAGCTGAAGTATCAGGTAAAATTACCGAAATTTGTGTTAAAAACGGTGACAGCGTTGAATTCGGTCAAGTTTTAATGTATGTTGAATAAAAAAGGACTTTTTTAAGTCCTTTTTTACTCATTAATTTTGTCAGCTATAAACTTAAGGTCTGCAGCTAGATTTTTATCTGTTAATAAATCTGATTTAACCTTTTGATGAGAATACATAATAGTTGTGTGTTTACGGTTAAAACAATTTCCTATAAAAGGAAAACTTTCATTTGTCATTTCTTTTGCCAGATATATTGCTATCTGTCTTGCATAAGCAGTTTTTGCGGCCCTATTAGTACTTTTAATATCTTCAACAGACACATTATAATATCCTGCAACAATATCAATAATTCCATCTACTGTTGTATTTTTATGTCTGTCACTGTATCCTATAATTTTTTTTACTGTATCTACGGTAATAGGAATTTCGTTTATAGAAGTATATGCACTAACAGTATTAAATGCACCTTCTAATTCCCGTATATTTTTATTATAAACGGAAGATAAAAACTCAACTACATCAGAGGGCATATTTATATTGTTATCATTTGCTAATTTTGTTAATATCGCCATTCTTGTTTCAATATCGGGAACCTGAATATCTGCTAATAATCCCATTTGAAATCTTGTCTTTAATCTGTCAGGTGTGTTTTCAAATTTGTCGGGTGAACGGTCTGAGGTAAAAACAATTTGTTTTCCTGAATTATGAAGGCTTTCAAATGTATTAAACATTTCTTCTTCCGTTCTTGCTTTACCCTCTATAAGCTGTATATCGTCAACAAGTAATACATCAACATTTCTGTATTTAGAGCGGAATTCATTCATTTTTTTATTTTTGTCGCCGGTTTTATCCATTCCTTTTGCAAGTGAATTTACAAGGTCGTTAATAAATTCTTCCGCTTTTACATATTTAACTTTTAATTTAGGCTTATTAAATAAAATATCATGTCCTATAGCCTGCAAAAGATGTGTTTTTCCGAGACCTGAACCTCCATATATAAACAAAGGATTATACTGTACCCCGGGGTCTTTTGCCACTGCCACTGCAACGGCATAAGCAAATTTATTGTTTGCTCCTACAACAAAATTCTCAAATTTATACTTTAAATTTAAATTGCAAGATGAGTACATTTGCTTTAGTCCGTCATATTTTGATGAAGTAATACGGGTTTCAAGATTTTTAATAAATTCTTTCTGTTCTTCTTTTCTGGCTTTTTGTTTTTCTTTCTCAATCTGTTTGTGCAAATTTTCATCATATATAACTTTAAAATTAACTTCCTTTCCGCAAACCTGAGAAAGTGCTTTATTAATTTGTTTTTGGTGCTTTTGTATTATTTGTATCGCCAGGTTCTGTCCTGATAAAACACAAAAACAATTATCTTCAAATGAATGCGGAACAAGCGGCAATATCCATGTTTCATACGTTGTTGCCACAATATTATCCTTTAATATATTAAGGACATCATCCCATATTTTTTTGATTAATACGTCTTCCATTTCTTATATATAAATAATATTTTAGTTAACTTTTGTAGTAAGTCTTAAATGTAATTCTCTTAGCTGTTCTTCGGTTGCCATTGCCGGAGCTTCTGTCATTAAACATTTGGCAGCCGAATTTTTAGGAAATGCAATTACATCTCTTATAGAATTTGTTTTTGCAAGCATTGCTACAACTCTGTCAAGACCTAATGCCAGCCCTGCGTGAGGAGGAGTTCCGTATTTGAATGCATTAATCATAAATCCGAATTTTTCTTTTATTTCTTCATCTGATAAGCCAAGAGCTTTGAATACTCTTTGTTGAATATCAGAAGAATGAATTCTTACACTTCCTCCGCCGAGTTCAGTACCGTTATATACTATGTCATAAGCAATAGAACGGCAATTTGCAGGATCTGTTTCCATTTTATTTATATCTTCAAGGTTTGGCATAGTGAACGGATGATGAACAGAAACATATCTGTTGTCTTCTTCAGAAAATTCAAACATCGGGAAATCAACAACCCATAAAAGTGCATGAGCATCAGGGTCTATTAATCCTAATCTTTCACCAAAATACAATCTGAATCTGCCCATTACGTCGTATGTTGTTTTTGGTTTATCTGCAACAAAGAAAATAACATCTCCGGCTTTTGCGTTGCCTCTTTGCTTTATTCTTTCAGCTTGTTCTTCGGTTAAGAATTTAAGAACAGGTGATTTTGCACTTCCGTCTTCCAGATACATAATATTAGCTAATGCTTTTGCTCCGTATGAGACTGCAAGTTTTGTTAAATCATCCATTTCTTTTCTTGAATAATTTGCAATTCCCGGAATTTTTATTGCTCTAACAATACCGCCTGCTTTTAATGTATCCTTTATAATTTCAAAATTAGACTCCATAATGATATCGCCGATATCAAACAGTTCAAGTCCAAAACGAAGATCAGGTCTGTCTGAACCATATTTATCCATTGCTTCTTTATATGTTATTACAGGTAATTTTTCAGGTGTATTATATCCTACCAGCTTAAATACTTCTCTTAATAGACCTTCAACGGTATTCATAATATCCTGCTGATTAACAAAAGACATTTCCATATCAACTTGAGTAAACTCGGGCTGTCTGTCAGCTCTTAAATCTTCATCACGGAAACATTTTGCAATTTGATAATATCTTTCAATCCCGCCGACCATAAGCAATTGTTTGAATATTTGCGGGGATTGGGGAAGGGCATAGAATTTACCAGGTTGTACTCTGCTCGGTACAAGATAATCTCTTGCTCCTTCTGGAGTTGTTTTTATTAATATTGGAGTTTCAACCTCCATAAAATTGTGATTGTTAAGATAATTTCTAATTGTTGTTACAATTTTATGTCTTAGTTTTAAATTGTTTAATACTTTGTCCTGCCTTAAATCAAGATATCTGTATTTTAATCTTATATCTTCACTGACATCATCCGAATTAAGCGGGAATGGTAATACCTGTGCGGTTGATAAAATTTCTATGGAAGAAGGATAAATTTCTATTTCTCCGGTTGGTAACTTGTCATTATATGTTTCTTCCGGTCTTATAGAAACAACACCGGTAGCTTTTATAACATATTCATCTCTTAATTTCTGAAAAATATCATATACTTCCGGATTTTTTTGAGGATCTGATACTAATTGGAAAAACCCTGAACGATCTCTTACTTCAACAAAGATAATTCCGCCAAGATCTCTAACTGCAGAAACCCATCCTGCTATTGTTACTGTTTTACCTGTTTCATTTTTTGTTATTTCACCGCATCCATGCGTTTTCATTGATGTCGTTGTAATCATTTCTGTTTCCTGTTTTCTCACTTCTAAATTATTATAAATTTAACTCAAAAATATTATTTTTTCAAAGAAAATTTAAATTTTTCTCTTTTTTACTCTGACACCTTCAACTTCGTATACATTTTCTATTGCTATAAAAGCTCTCGGGTCAATATTTTTTGCAATCTCTTTTAATTTTTGTACCTGTAATCTTGAAATTACACAATAAACTATTCTCTTTTTCAATCCTGAATATCCGCCAAGGGCATCAATATATGTAACACTTACATCCATTTTTTCCATAATATCTTTTCCAATTTCGTCAGAGTAGTCAGTTATTACGAAAACGGATTTTGATTCATTTAATCCTTCTATAACAATATCCATTGTTTTATATGCTATAAAATATGTAATTATGGAATAAAGAGCATGCTGCCAGTCATATATAAATCCTGCAATTGTAAATATAAACAAATTAACGAACATTATTATTTCGCCTACAGAAAAACTTATTTTCTTTGTAATATAAATGGCTAAAATTTCGGTTCCGTCAAGTGAAGCTCCGTTTCTTATTACAAGCCCGACTCCAGCACCCAGAACAATACCTCCGAATACCGCAACAAGAAATAGTTCAAGATTATCAATTATGCAATGTCCGTGAAAGCATTGAGAAAATATGGTTACACCTATTGCAAAGATTAGTATTGCAAAAAATGTTGAGAAAACAAATCTTTTTCCTAGTTTTTTAAGTGCCAGTATTATAAAAGGTAAATTTATTAATATAACGAATATTCCTAAAGGTTTTTTTGTTATTGTATTTAATATCATTGATATACCGGTAATTCCTCCGTCAATTATGCGGCTGGGCATTAAGAATCCCTCAATTGCAAATGCATATATTAATGCTCCGAGTGCCAAAAAGAAATATTCTTTAATATATGTTTTCATAAAATCCCTCTTTTGTAGATTATACAATAAAGTATACCTTTTGATAAATTAAAATTGATAAAATATATAAAATTATTTATTATGGATATTATGGAAAATACTCAAAAAAAAGAAATAAAAATAATTGCACTGGGACAAAATTGCATGCCCCGCACTATACTTACAAGGTGGGGGTTGAAACATAGAAAAATTTTTGGTGAAATTACATACCCTTTTGATCTTGCAGTCTTTGAAACCAGAGAAATTACAAAAGAAATAAAAACTGATTTTAAAGAATTTTTTTATGATATAGACTTTGACGAAAAAAAACATATCTGGATTAAAAAACCTGATTGTATTGAATTTGTTCATGATAAAAAGTACAAAAAAAACGATAAAGATAAATTAATAATGAAATATAATGAACGTATTGATAATTTCAGAAATGCTTTAAAGAGTAAAACTCCGGTTTTGTTTGTACAGATTTTAGGAGATTGTGATGACACTGAAAATTTGTATAACGTATTAAATTCAGTATGTTTCAATAAAAAGTTTAGACTCGCTGTTATAGATACTCAAAATATTGTTAACAACACGAACAATATAGATGTTTTAAAAATTTCTTTTCCTGATGAGGAATATAAAAAGAACTGGTGGAAGGAAAAATATTATAACTCTCCTGAGGGTATTTGCTTTGAAAAACAAATAGTTCAATTTTGTAAAAAGCTGATAAATGAATTTTAAATTCAAACCTATAATCAAAAACCAGTTTATTTGGCAGCTGCTTTTAATCTTGCCATTGCTCTTGCTAATGCTGCATTAGCAAGTTTTATATCCTGAATTGTTTCGGCAGAACTCAATTTCGCTTCAGCTCTTTCTTTTGCAAGCTGTGCTCTAGCCGTATCTATATCACTTCCGCATTCTGCTGCTTCAGTTAATATTATTGCTTCATTATTTTTGAATTGAAAAGCTCCTCCGATTATGGAAAAAGTAATTTCTTTATCTTTTTTTACTACTTTTGCAATATCAATTGAAAGAGAAGACATAAAAGGAATATGCCCGGGAAGAATTCCGAAACTTCCTTTTTCTCCCTTTGCATAAATTGCATTGACATCATCTTCAAATACAATTTTTTCAGGAGTGATTAATTTAAAATGTATGGTTTTATCAGACATTTCGCAAAATCCTACTTAACTTTTTCTGCATTTTTCAATACATCTTCAATTGTTCCGGCCATATAAAAAGCCTGTTCTGGAATATTATCATATTGCCCTTCAACAATACCCTTAAAGCCGGCAATTGTATCTTCAAGTTTTACGTATCTTCCGGGAATACCTGAGAATTTTTCTGCAACAAAGAATGGCTGCGAAAGGAATTTTTGTATTTTTCTTGCTCTGTTAACAGTTTCTTTATCTTCTTCCGACAGTTCATCCATGCCTAAAATGGCTATAATATCTTGTAATTCCTGATATTTTTGAAGTATTTCAAGAACTTTTCTCGCTATATTGTAATGTTCTTCACCTATAATAAGAGGGTCTAAAACTTTACTGTTTGAAGCAAGCGGGTCAACGGCAGGATAAATTCCCAGAGATGCAATTTGTCTTGATAATACTGTTGAGGCATCCAAATGTGAGAATGTAGTTGCAGGAGCCGGGTCTGTCAAATCATCGGCCGGTACATATATTGCCTGTACAGAAGTAATTGAACCGTCTTTTGTTGAGGTTATTCTTTCTTGCAATTCTCCCATTTCATTTGCAAGAGTAGGTTGATATCCTACAGCTGACGGCATTCTGCCTAATAATGCCGAAACTTCTGAGCCGGCCTGTACAAATCTGAAAATATTATCAATAAATAATAATACATCCTGTTTTGAATAATCTCTGAAATATTCTGCTGCTGTAAGAGCCGATAGACCGACTCTCATTCTTGCTCCAGGCGGTTCATTCATTTGACCGTATATGAGAGCAACTTTATCTATTACACCTGATTCTTTCATTTCGTTCCACAGGTCATTACCTTCACGGGTTCTTTCTCCTACTCCGCCGAATACAGAAACTCCAGAGTGCTCAGAGGCAATATTGTGAATTAATTCCATAATTAAAACGGTTTTTCCTACCCCAGCACCGCCAAACAAACCAACTTTACCACCTTTTTGATAAGGCTGTAATAAGTCTATGGCTTTTATACCTGTTTCAAGAATTTCTATATCAGTATTCTGATCAACAAGTGCCGGTGAGTTTCTGTGTATAGGTAAATATGTATCTGTTTCGATAGCTCCCTCATTGTCTACAGGTTCTCCGAGAACATTTAATATTCTTCCGAGAATGTTTTTTCCAACCGGAATTTTAATTGGTTCTGCAGTATTAATAACTTTCATCCCTCTTTTTATTCCGTCTGTAGATGACATTGCAACCGAACGTATTCTGTTTTCTCCGAGATGTTGTTGGACTTCAGCAACAATCTTTTTATTGTCATCAACAATAATTTCAATCGAGTCATTAATTTCAGGAAGGATTCCTGATTTAAATTCAACGTCAATTACAGGTCCTATAATCTGGGTAA
Organism: Candidatus Gastranaerophilales bacterium; assembly: GCA_944325525.1. GTDB lineage: Bacteria > Cyanobacteriota > Vampirovibrionia > Gastranaerophilales > Gastranaerophilaceae > Avigastranaerophilus. The sequence goes on along the minus strand of CALVAK010000008.1, from coordinate 62,216 downwards.
TTATTCCTTCTTTTTCGGCAGTTAATGTCATTTCTACCCCTGTTTCTATCTACTAACATATTTTATTATATAACAAAATTATAAAAAAAATAATCAAGCAGTTATACTTTCTTTCAAAAAGATTATTTACCGAATATCTTCATAATTTTGTCAATAAAACCTTCTTCTTCAATACCGGACTGTTGAATAGATGTTGCATTCTGCATTTTTGCAACCTTTTCTTTTAGTTTTTCTGTATCTGGGGATAAAGGTGCATTCGCAAGATATTTTTCGTAGCATTCTTTTGCCGCAGCGATATCTCTTAGTTTTTCATAGCAAAATCCCATTTGTTTATATACTTCGTTATTATTTTTATCAATTTTAATAAGTTTTTTGTAATAATCAAGAGCACTTTTAAACTCATACATATTTGCATAAACATCCCCGAGTCCTTTAAGTGCTATGGTGTTTTCAGGCTCTTGTCGGTATAATTTTTCATAAAATTCCATTAAACTTGTGGAATCACCTATTGACTCATTAATTTTAATTATTTCTTTTATTGCTTCTGTTCTGTTAGGTTCTATTCTGTGAGCATTCAGGTATTCTGCTAATGCAAGTTCATAATTTTGTTTATATGAATAACATCTTCCCATGTAAAAATGGTATCCAAATGCATCATTGTTTTCATCATGTACTAACGCAAGCATCTGGTATGCAAGAGGATTTTGAGGTTCAAGCTCTCTGAATTTATTTATATATTCACGGCTTTTTTCCCAATCTTTCATATTGAAATAATATTCTGCCATTAATGCAAAATAGTTTACAGAGGTTTTATCTTCAATTTTATCAAGCATATTAAAAGCAGTTTCATTCTCATTTTTCATAAGATGAATTTTTATTTTTGTATAATCATTTTTAGCATATTGAAGTGCTTTATCGAATTGACCTTCTTTTGTTAACAAAGCAGCCATATATTCGCTTAATTCAACAACTTCAGGAAATGCTTTAACCCCTCTTTCCAAAACAGATATTGCAGAAAATCTGTCATCCATTTCGTTATATAAATCAGCAAGCTTATGATATACTGCCATATCGTCCTTATACTCAAGTATTCTGAAATAATCATCAATTGCATTTTGTGTTTTTCCGAGAAATTCATAAGATTTTGCTCTTAAAAATCTTGCATTAATGATTTCTTGCTCATCTGTTGTAGAGTCTAATGCTTTCTTATAATCATCAATAGACTGGCTTATTTTCTGGTTTAAAATTTTATATTTAGCTCTTGTTATGTAGTATTTATATTTGTTCGTATTTACATATATATCAAGTAATTCAGAATAACCGATAAGAGAATTAGGGTCGACTTGTACTAGCTCTTCCCAGTATTTTAGTGCTTCTTCCTCTTTTTCCATTGTTTTTGCTAGCAATGCTATTTTTTCAAGATATTGTGCATCATTTTTAAATTTATCATATGATTTTTCCAATAACTCATATGCACTTTCGTACTGTTCATTATCTATATACATTTGTGCTTGTGCTAAAAGAGAGTTTATGCTCATTATTTCTTCCCCTAATCCTAATAATCTATATTAATAGCATAAAAACCTGATATAAACAATTAAATTAATTAGTTCGGGGAAAATTTTACAATAAATTTGAGGTATGCGGGAATTTTCTTATGAAATGAACTAAAAACTTAGTTTTGAATGTACTTGTATTCATGGATAAATGAACCTGAGGATGTATTTAAAATATTACGATACTATATTGATAAAGTTGGGAAAACTTCTTGCTTAAGGCTTTTAGCTCTCAATCAAAAGGTATTTGCCGTGAATGTTTCTTTAAGCAGACTATTTCGCTTATAGTACATACTACTTTTATACGAAAAAATTTAAAAGCTAATTAATTTATTCATAATTATGTATGATTTAAAAACAGATTTGTATTGCTAATATTAACCTATATTCCTTGGAAAAACGATGATACACATATCCCTAATCTACAGCTATGACAAAATCATAGCTTTTTTCTTTATATAAGTGTTATTTCCGTACATATATCTTGAATGCTTCCTTATACTCCTGCGTACTTATATTGAAATTATCCGTTGTATATATTTCTTCAAAAATATTTTCGTCCATAGTAAAGTCGGACTGGACGATATAGTATTTAATGTCAGGGGGATTGCTGATTTTTTTATCTGATGATAAATCAAAATCATAATATGAAATATAATAATTGTTCATATATGAATAAAATTCTTTATCCGGCAGATAGGCTGAAATACTTGTGAAAGTAAAAGGATATCCTACAGCATAAAAAGTTTTTTCTTTATTTAAATTGTTTTTTATATATTCTGCTGCCTGTTTCGTGGAGGAAAAAGGCATTTTATATTCCAAAAAACATACAAACGGTGTTGAAATAAGACTTGTCAAAAATAAAAATCCAACAAAAACTGATAATAGTTTTTCTTTCCTGGCATGTTGTCCGTATACCCAGTAGCAAAATAAAATAATTAATAAAAGTAAATATGCTTTCTGATATACAATACCTTGATACCAGATTTTATAGTATATGTAAAATTGATATAAAATTGAGAATAGAAGTATAATAAAAAGCTTTTTATCTCGTTTTATAAAAAAATATAAAATTCCTGCCAGTGTAGAATAGAAAATGAAAATGTTTATATTATTTAATATGTTCAATGGATATAAAAAATACAATAAAGCAAAGTTTTTAACAGCTTCAAATAACGGTTGGGTATTTTGAGTATAAAAAGCAACTGCATGATTTGTATTCTGCATATTATTAAACATAAAAAACAATACTAAAAAATTCAGCATTACAAAAATAGACGGCATTATGCAAAGTATAACCCGGATAATAAAAGGGGATTTAGAACTACAGCAAAATAAATCATTTCCCTGAGATGAAGGAGTTTTAAGAGAGTCTGCACCATGTTGTGATATTGGATTAGACGTTTTTTTTGTGTCAATTTCTTTTTTGAATTCTTTAATTTGTTCAAAAACAAATAATAAAAACAGGATAAAGCAGAATCCCAGCATTAAAATATGAGTGTTTGAAAGAAGTATTAATATAACGGAGTATTGAAACGGATTTTTATTTCTTCTGTTATATAAATCGGCAAGAATAAATAATAAAACAGGTATTAAAGAATAATTTCTTGCTATAACCGGCAAAAAATAAATCATTCCCGAACTTAAAACAACAGCTGTTTTGATAAAATTATTTACGGGTGATTTAAATAAAAAATAAACGACTGCAGTAAAAACCAAAAATACACTTATAATCTGCATAGAAATAACACTGATTCCGGTTTTTGCGAAAGGCAGTAAAATCAGATACCATAAAACAGGATGTCCTTCCAGCCTGATTCTATTATATATGTCAATTAAAGAACAATCTCTTACTATACACCACGCTTGAGTTTCGTCACGCCATAACTCATGGTATGATGATATAAAAATTACGACAAAAAGCCATATAAGTAAAAGAACTAAATTAAATTTATTTGTAAATATAAATTTTTTTATATATTCCATAAATAATGTTACCTTTAAACCGTTTATTTGCAGGTTAATATCAGGGCTAAATATATAATAACCGAAATTATTATTAAAACAATTTTGTAACACTTTGTTAGACGATTGTATTATAAACTTGTTTTGAATTTATCTTTTTATTATCCTTGTGAAGAATAGCCGAAATTTTGACAACAGGAATGAATAGACAAAAAGGAGAGAGAATATGTTAAGGTGCATAACAATATTGAGTTTTATGAGCATACTTCTTGGTTCTCAGAAAGTATACGCAAGAGGAATTGATTCTACAATAGAGGAATATTTTGCACCTTTCTCGGATAATTTTTCTGCATTTGTTTTTGCTCCGGTTGAAATTTTTGGTGCTGAAGTTCCTATATTGATACTTCTTATGATAGCGGCAAGTATCTTTTGTACATTCTATTTAAGATGTACTGCTTTATGGGGATTTAAGCATGCTCTTTCGCAAATTTTTCCTAAACAAACTAATCCGGATCATAAAGGTGAGGTTTCATCTTTTGGTGCATTAGCAACAGCATTATCAGGGACAATTGGGCTTGGGAATATTGCTGGTGTTGCAATTGCTATATCAATAGGCGGCCCGGGTGCAATGTTTTGGATGTGTATGGGTGCTATATTTGGTATGGCTTTAAAATTTTGCGAAGTTACACTGTCTTTAAAATACAGACATTTTAATAAAGACGGAAGCGTATCCGGCGGACCTATGTTTTATATAGAAAGAGGTCTTGCTAAGAAAGGCTATCACAGCTTAGGTAAAACACTTGCTTATGTATTTGCTCTTGCTTGTATTCCCGGTACGTTTGGCGGCGGATGTATGCTGCAAACAAATCAGGCAGCAGAACAATTTATAAATATTACAGGTGGTGAAAATAGCTTTTTTGCAATGCATACCTGGGTCTTTGGCTTAATAGTCGCTTTTATAATAGGTCTTGTTATTATGGGCGGTATAAAAAGTATTGCAAGAGTTACTACTAAGATTGTTCCTATCATGTGTTTATTATATTTAGGTTCAAGTTTAATAATAATCATTATGAATTTTGCACATATTCCTCACGCAATATACACTATATTTACGGAAGCATTCTTCCCTAAAGCTGTAGCCGGAGGTATGATAGGTTCATTAATTATAGGTTTAAGACGTTCTATTCAATCAAATGAAGCCGGTATTGGTTCTTCTCCGATTGCATACGCCGCTGTAAAAACAAATGAACCGGTTTCTCAAGGTTTTGTTGCAATGATAGAACCTTTTTTAGATACCGTAATTGTTTGTTCTATGACTGCTTTTGTAATAATACTTACGGGAGAATACTTAAACTACAGGGACGGTATATCTGGTGTTGAGTTAACATCAGCAGCATATCAAAGTGCTTTTTCTTTCTTCCCGTATATTTTAGCTATAGTAATTATATTGTTTGCATTATCAACAATACTTTCATGGGCTTATTATGGACAAAAAGCCTGGACTTTTCTGGTCGGAGAAGGCTATAAACGTATTAAGTTTTATCAATTAATATTCTGTTTATTTATAATAATAGGTTCATCAATGAATCTGCAAAGTGTAATAGATTTTACGGATGCTACATATCTTGTTATGGCGGCACCTAACTTAATTGCTATATTCATTTTAATAAAAGATATTAAAAGTGATTTAATTGAATATTGTAAAAAACACAATTTAATTTTTAAAATGAATAAAGCTTGGTTTAAAGATGAGCAATGATTTAAAAAGAACTTTAAATTTAGCTGATTCTGTTTCGGTTGTGGCAGGTTCAATGATAGGCTGCGGTATATTTATTGTGTCAGCTGATATTTTAAGGCAGGTACATTTCGCTTCAGCACTATTATTTGTTTGGATTATTGCAGGATTATTTTCTTTGTCCGGAGCAATAGCCTATTGTGAGCCTGTATTGAACATAAAAGAAGACGGCGGTCAATATATTTTCCTTAAAAAAATGTATAATGATTTGATTGCTTTTTTATACGGATGGTCACTGTTGACTGTTATACAAACTGCAACTATTGCAGCTGTATGTATTGCTGTCGGTAAATTTCTTGGTATTATTTTTCCCTGTATAAGTTCAACGGAATATATTTTGGATTTATCTTTTTTTAAATTATCGTCACAGCAGCTTATAGCAATGCTAGTCTGTATTTTTCTTACATATATAAATTCAAAAGGTATCAAATATGGGGTTATAACACAAAACCTTTTTACTGCCGCAAAAATATTATCAATAACAGGGATTATTATTCTCGGGATATTTATAGGCTGCAATTATGATGTAATAGCTGCTAATTTTAATAATTTAATTACTTTTTCCGATATAACATTTGCTAATATGGAAACCATAGCTGTTGCAACTGTTGGTGCAATATTTGCCATGGTAACATGGAATAATATTACTTTTATTTCTTCCGAGGTAAAAAATCCTGAAAGAAATATTCCTCTTGCTCTTTTTTGGGGCGTTATCATTGTTATGGTTTTGTATGTACTTATAAATGTATTATATGTATTTTCCGTTCCGGTTGAGCAAATAAAGACCGCTCCTGAAGATATAGTAGCAGTAGTATTAATGGAAAGAATAGCAGGTGAAGCAGGTAAAGTTATAATTGCATTAATTATTATGATTTCTGCTTTCGGAAGTGCTAACGGTTTAATTATGACCGGGGCAAGAGTGTATTATAAAATGGCAAAAGACAGACTTTTGTTTAGAAATCTTGCAATTATAAACAGAAAAACAAAAGTTCCAGTGAATTCTTTGCTTCTTCAATGCTTCTGGTCAGGCTGTTTTATACTTTTCTGCGGGAATTATATTGAATTATTAGATTTTGTTATATATGCCGCTCTTATTTTTTATGTACTTACCGTAATTGGAATTTTTGTTTATAGAAGAAAATATGAAATTGAGAAAAAAGTAAACAATATTTACGGAATATTTTTTATAGTTATCGGTTCTTTTATTATATATGCTCTTACATTATACAAATTTACAAACTCAATAAAAACTTTATTTATTATTCTCTCCGGCATTCCTGTATATTTAATATGGCAAAAAGTTAAGAGTATAAAAACTTGTGTAAAATAAAATAAAAGGGTATCATATTTTCATTAAGCTATGAAAAAGAAGAGGTTATAAATGTTAATAGATGACTTGTTAAAAGAGGTAATTGGTTATAAAGCGAGTGACTTACATATTTCAGCAGGACTTCCTCCTGTAATAAGGGTTGATGGCAATTTACTGCGTACAAAATATAATCCTTTTACCCCATCTGATATTGAAAATTTATTGTTCCCTATGTTAAGCAATGAACAAAGAAGAAATCTTGAGCAGAACTGGGAACTTGATATGTCGTACGGTATAACGGATATTGGCAGATTCAGGGTAAATATATATAAAAATAGAGGCTCTTATGCGGCAGCATTTAGAACAATTACAAGCACCATACCGTCTTTTGATACATTAGGTTTATCTGAAGTTGTAAGAACGGTAACAGGGCGACCGAGAGGATTAATTCTTGTTACGGGGCCTACAGGTTCTGGAAAATCAACCACCCTGGCCTCAATGATAGATTATATAAATGATACAAGAAGCGAACATATTCTTACAATTGAAGACCCTATTGAGTTTTTGCATAAGTCAAAAAAAAGCGTTATTCATCAAAGAGAACTCGGGCAAGATACACGTTCTTTTGCAAATGCACTTAAATCAGCATTAAGAGAAGACCCTGATATTATTCTGGTAGGTGAAATGCGTGATATTGAAACTATAAGTCTGGCTCTAACTGCAGCAGAAACAGGACATTTGGTTTTTGGAACACTGCATACATCTTCAGCAAGCCAGACCATTGACCGTATTATTGACGTATTCCCGGAAGGTCAGCAGCAACAAATAAGAGTTCAGTTAGGAGGTACTTTAGAAGCTGTATTTTCTCAAACATTGCTGCCCAGGTTGCAGCCGGATAAAACAAAAAAGGGAAGAGTTATGGCTCAGGAAATTCTGATAAAAAACAATGCGGTATCAAACCTTATAAGAGAAGGAAAATCTGCTCAATTGTATTCAGCAATACAAACAGGGGCGGGGCAAGGCATGCAGACTCTTGAAATGGCTTTAAGCGAACTGTATAAGAAAGGGCTTGTTACTGCTGAAGATGCTTTGGCTAAATCACAAAGACCTGACGAATTAAGAAGACTGGCTGATATACATACATAGTTGAGACATTTGATTAGATAATAAAAAAGAAAAGGTAAATAATACCTTTTCTTTTTATTTGCCGAAGACCGGACTCGAACCGGTACACAGGGTGAGCTGCGTCAGATTTTGAGTCTGATGCGTCTACCAATTTCGCCACTTCGGCTCATTACCGTTAAACTTATATTAGCTTAAATAATTTTTTTTTTCAATTATTTTTATTATATCTTGAGGGGTGTTGGCAAAAAGTTTTGCACCGTTTGATATTAAAAAGTCCTTATCTTTAAATCCCCATAATACGCTTATGCATGGAACACCGGCATTTTGTGCGGTTTGAATATCAACCTCTGAATCTCCTATATATATTGTTTTTTCTATAGATGAATCAAGTTGTTTTACAACTGTAAAAACTCCTTTAGGGTCGGGTTTTTTATCTATACCGTGACCTTCTCCAACGGCTTTTTCTATAAGATTGTTAAAATATGTTCCGCATAGTCCTTTTACTGCATCATCAAATTTGTTTGAAACTACACCGAGCTTAAACCCTTTTTCTTTAAGCTCTATAAGCATCGGAACTATTCCTTCATAAGGTTTTGTATATATATGCATGTGCCCTTTGTAATATTCTTTAAAAATATTAACTATTTTGTCTGTTTCTTTTTCATCAATTCCTTCAGGTAAAGCACGTTCTATAGCCTTTCTTATTCCGTTTCCTACAAAACTTCTTATCTCTTCAAGGCTTCTTTCTTTATATCCGCAGATTTTAAGTGCATAATTAAATCCTGCATGCAAGTCTTCAAGAGTATTTAAAAGTGTGCCGTCTAAATCGAAGATTAATGTATCTTTATTCATATTGTTATTATTTTTAATTGTAATAAAAAGCGGGCGAGGGGACTCGAACCCCCGGCATTTTGCTTGGGAAGCAAACATTCTACCACTGAATTACACCCGCAAGTCTTATAAAATTATACTACTTTAAAATTTAAAATAAAATAATATTTGTAACATTATTTATTTTCTAAAAGCATGCCCACAGCAAATGATATTAAAATACTCTATATGAACAGAATAAAACAGTTATCAGTAAATTTAATAAATCAGATTGCTGCAGGTGAAGTTATTGAAAGACCGGCAAGTGTTGTAAAAGAACTTGTTGAAAATTCTATTGATGCCGGTGCTTCAAAAATAGAAATTTCAATATCTAACGAGTGTAGGAATATTCGTGTCGCAGATAACGGTTCAGGTATTCATCCTGACGATATTCAACTTGCTTTTTCTAAACACGCAACAAGTAAATTGTCAAATGAAGCTGATTTGTTTAATATTAATACTCTTGGATTTAGAGGAGAAGCTCTTGCAAGTATTATATCTATTGCAAAACTTGCCTGTACAACAAGAACAAAAGATTTTGAATACGGAACGAGAGTTGAATCTCAAAATTCTGTTATAAATTCTTATCAAACTGGTTGTGCTCAGGGTACGATTATGGAAGTTAATGATTTGTTCTTTAATCAACCTGCACGCCTAAAATTTTTAAAAAGCCAGAAAACAGAATTTGCATATATCCAGGAACTTGTTCAGTCTCTTTCTATATCTCATCCAGAAATTGCTTTTATATTAAAGAATAATAACACTGCGGTTATATCAACAACGTCAAATTCGGATTTACTTACAAGAATTTCAGAAATATATTCTTCTGATATTATAAATGAACTTAAAAAAGTTGAAAAAACCGATAAGTTGTCAGGAATTAAAATTACCGGTTATATTTCGCTGCCTTCTTATACAAGGGCAAGTAAAAAATCAATTTACACTTTTGTGAATTCAAGAATTGTAAAATGTCCTGTTTTATTAAAAGCAATTGATAATGCTTATAAGAATATGCTGCCTATAGGCAGATATCCTTTTGTTGTTATTAATATTGATATAAATCCTCAAGAAATTGATGTTAATGCACATCCGACAAAACGTGAAATCAGGTATAAAAATCCGAATCAAATATTTAATTTTGTGCAGAGTGCTTTGAGCTTTTCGCTAAATGCTTTTTCCAATAATGTTAATAATATAGCTGCAAATTTAATATCAGATGCTGATAAAGACAAAAATGACTCATGCGGAGTTTTTGGATTTTCAAAAGATTACAACGCAGAAATCGAGACCGGACAAAGAATAAATACATCATCAGAAAAAATCCTCCAATTTAAAAATTCTTCTTTTAATAATGAACCTTCAAATGATTATTCTGAAGAAAAAATATTTCCTATAGGAGTGAAAGATAAAACGGTACAAAAATATGGTCAAAATAATATAGAATACAGTCAGGCTCAAATTGGAATAAATTTTGATTATAAAACTGATACTAAAAAAATAAATGTTATTGGTCAGTTAAAAAATACCTATATTCTTGTTGAAAATGAAGATAATCTTGAAATTATAGATCAGCATATTGCAGAAGAAAGATATATATATGAAAACTTAAAGAAACAGAAGGAAATAGTTTCACAGCTGCTGATAGTTTCAGATGTTCTGGATGTTATGCCTGAAGAATTGGATTTATTGGAAAATGCGGAAAATCAGTTGTTTAAATTCGGTTATAAAATAGAAAAGATATCTGATAATCAGATAATTTTTAAAAAAATTCCTCAAATTTTATCAAATGTAAAACCGCAGGATATACTCTCAGAACTTTTAAATAACTTAAAGTATTCAAAAGATAGTAATCTTGATACAAAAGAAGAAAAAATATTAATAACAACAGCCTGTAAAGCATCCGTAAAAGCAGGTGATAAACTTACTTTGTGGCAGATGGAAGAAATTGTAAAAAAATTAAGATCGACCGAAAATCCCTACACCTGTCCTCACGGCAGACCGATTTCTCATTTTATTCCTATTAAAGAAATTGCATCATATTTTATCAGAAATAATTAAAATTTTATTTTGATTTTGTTATTTATAATTTTAAAACGAATATTATATGATAGAATATAACCATGATTAGTTTTTTAGGTCTTTGTACACAATATTTCATACAGACACTTAAATATATTTTAGGCGGTAATGTAAAGATTCGTTCGGTACTTGAGAGAGCTGCAATGATAAGTTATGATTCTTTACCGATAGCTTTAAGTATAGTGTTTATTTCGTCCGTAATAATTGCACTGCAAATTTCGAAACAATTTTTAATGTCCGGAGCTGAAAGCTATGTTGGAGGTTTCCTTGCAGTTGCTCTGATAAGAGAGCTTGCTCCAGGATTTGCGGCTTTAGCAATAAGTGCAAGAGCAGGTACTGCTATAAGTGCTGAAATAGCAAATATGCAGGTTACATCACAAGTTGATGCAATTAAAACATTAAAAATTGATCCTGTAGGATACTATTTCGCTCCAAGGATTATAGCAGGGGCTATTACTGTTCCTTTTGTGGTTATACTTGCTGAATTTTTCGGTATACTAGGCGGTATGATTATATCTTATTTTGCTATAGGACTACATCCTAACAGATATATGTCTTCTGTTTGGAATTGGATAAATACACGTGATATTTATATAAGCGTTTTTAGAGGGTTTATTTTTGGTATAATCATTCCTCTTGTATGCTCGACTCAGGGATATAAAACAACAGGAGGAGCCAAAGGTGTCGGTATTTCAACAACTAAAGCTGCTATAAAAACAACTGTGTTTCTACTAATGGCCGATTTGATTATTACGTTTATTTTCTATGTTAATGTAATATAAAATTCTTTTGTTTTATAAAAATGCGGATTAAATATCTTCGTTTAAACTGTATAAGTCTATTCCTCCGGCTGCTTTATAAAGTCCTATAGTTGAAATTAAAGAATTTATTTTATTTGAAACATTTTCTTTTTTAACTGTCAGGTAGGCTTCTTTTGCATATAATACATCTAAATCACTTGCAGAGCCTATTTTTGACTTGTCTTTCATTAACGAATATGTTTTGTCCTGCATGTTTAAGCGATTTGTACTCTCTTTATAATTTTCCTGTGCATCTTTATATTCAATTAGTCCTGAGTTAATATCTTTTATTCCGTTGAGTATTGTTTTTTGATAATTGTTTAATGCCTCTTCGTACTCATACTTTTTTAATTTCAGAAGAGCAATTTTTTTGCCGCCGGAAAATAAATCAATAGATGGCAAAATACCGGCACTTGCCATATGAGAAGCAGAATTAAATAAAGTGTCCAGATGATATGCATTTAGCCCGATTTGTCCGAAAATTATAAATTTAGGTAAGAATTCTCGCTTTGCGACCTTTACATCAAAGCCGATACGTTTTATATTTGCTTCTTCCTGTTTATAGTCAGGACGGTTTTCAATAACATCACTGCTGTATTTTAGCGGAATATTATTTAGCATTATAATATCTTCATAGCTGCTTCTTATTATGTCTGCGGAAGAATCAGAAAGATATACTCTCATTGAATCAATTAATATATCTCTGGTTTTTATATGTCTGTTTCTTTCTTCCTTTAATGCCGTAAGAATTCTTTGTTCGGTAAGAACTTCATTAACAGAACATAGTCCTGATTCGTGTTTGTCTGTTATCTTTTCAACAATTTCTTCCTGAGTTTTTATTATTTCGTTTTGTATGGATAAAAGTTCGTCAGCTCTTATAAGATTATAATAATCGGTTACAAAGTCAGAGGTTAAAGAAATATAAGTTGCACGTTCGGCTTGTTTTATAATTTCAAGATTCTGCTTAATGCTTTTTGTTTTTAGTCTGTTAGAACCCCAGATATCAATTTCATAACTTGCTGTTAAGGGAAGATAATAGTTGTATTGTGCATAACTGGGAATTTGCATGCTTTCACCGAACTGCTGCAAGGACGATCTTAACTCTCTATATAGTTGACCGGATAAACCTAAATAAGGAAGTTCACTGGCAAATTGCATTTTGACAGCCTGTTCGTTTTCCTTGACTTTTAAAGCAGCATTTTTTAAATCATAATTGTTTTCATATAACTTTATTAAATTATTCACTAAATATTCGTCATTATATTTTTTCCACCATGCCAGATTCATATATTCAATGTGATTTGCCGGCTGTTCATCTGTATTTTTTGCATAAGCTAAAATTGGCATGATTATTATAATTAGCAGTATAATTAAAAAATTTTTTTTCATAAATTAAATCCTTAAAATTTTTCTTGTGCTATAATTACAGCACAAGAAAAAAATAATGTAAATAAGAAGAAAAGAAAATGTATATGTACAGAGAATATCTGAAAACAAGAATAGGAGCATTAATATATATAACCGGTACATTGATTAGGGGGTTTTCCAGCCAGACATTTACCGAGAAAAAATTCGGAGTTACACCGGATCAATATATAATTTTATCTTTATTGCTTGAAAATGATGAAATTATGTATCAAAGGCAGCTTGCCGAAATAACTTTTAAAGATAGAGCTAATATATCAAGAATTATAGACATTATGCATAAGAACAAACTTATAGAAAAAGTTCCTGATGCTTGTGGAAGAAAAATATATAAGTTAATTGTTACTGAAAAAGGTAAAAAGTTGAGAGAAAAAATTTTCCCGTCTGATTTAGAACTGCGGGCTGATATAACAAAAAATATAACGGAAAAAGAACTTGCTATAACTTTCAGTACACTTGAGAAAATGAATAATAATATTAGAGATAAAGTTAAATTGCAAATATAAAGTCAAAAAGGAGATAACATTGGAAGAAAAGAATGCCGAAAAATTAATAACAAAAGAAAATGAAGACGATAAAAAACCGATATATGCAAGAAAACGAGTATTTATACCTTTTTTTGTTGCTGTATTAATTGTTGTTCTGGGAACAATAGTTTCCATAAGGTCAATATATTATAAGACTACGGACGATGCATTTGTTGAAGGGCATATAATAACAATATCTTCAAGAGTTTCAGGCCCTGTCGTAAAATTAAATATTGATGATAATCAGGAAGTGAAAAAAGGAGATTTACTGCTTGAAATTGACCCTAATGACTATGAAGTCAAATTAGAACAAACACAGGCAAAACTTGAAGAAGCTAATGCTGCTCTTGGAAGTGCCGATAATGAAATAATAAAATCATATTCGGCATTGGATTATGCAAAAGGTGATTATGACAGATATTCTGCAATGTATGAAAAAGGAATATCATCAAAACAAGATTATGATAACAGCAGAAATAATCTTACTGCCGCACAATCAAACAGTAATTCATCAAAATCAAAAAAAGAGGAAATTGCAGCATCCATAAAAAGATTAGAAGCGGAAGTTAAGCAGGATAAGTTGAATTTGTCTTATACAAAAATTTATGCTCCTGAAGACGGGGTAATTACTCATAGAACGGTAGAACAAGGCAATTACATACAGGTTGCACAGCCTTTGTTTGCAATTGTACCGAGAAAAGTATGGGTTGTTGCTAATTATAAAGAAACCCAGGTTGCCCGTATGAAAAAAGGACAAAAAGTTAAAATAAAGATTGATACGTACGGTAATAAAACATTTAACGGTGTCGTTGACAGTATTCAAATGGCATCAGGTGCTAAGGCAAGTTTATTTCCGCCTGAAAATGCTGTCGGCAGCTACGTAAAAATAGTTCAAAGAATCCCGGTAAAAATATTATTTACCGATGATATTTCAGATTACAATATAATTCCTGGCATGTCAGTAGTTCCGACGGTAAAGGTGGACTAAATGGGAGATAGTGTAAGACAAAATAACATTCCTCTCTGGCTTGTTGCTGCATCAATTCTTATTCCCACATCATTTTCCGCACTTGCCACATCGGCAACAAATGTTGCAATACCTCACATTTCAGGGTATTTTGCGGCTACAAGTGATGAAGTAAAATGGGTTGTAACTTCATATATGGTAGCAAATGCCTGTCTTATAATGCTGTCAGGGTGGCTTGAGAGTATATGGGGAAGAAAAACTTTTTTGAAAATTTCTATTGCTATTTTTACAATTGGAGCTTTTATTTGTGTTGCTGCTCCAACATTAAATGTGATGGTATTCGGGAGATTTATACAGGGAATTGGTGGAGGTCCAATGACCCCTATGGCACAAACTATATTATTATCAGCTTTTCCTCCTGATAAAAAAGGAGTAGCAATGTCATTATTCGGACTTGCTGTAATGGTTTTTGCTGTACTGGGACCTTCTTTTGGCGGATTTCTTGTTGATAACCTCAGTTGGCAGTACATATATTCCGTTAATATTCCTGTTGGAATTGTATCATTAATGATGGTTAACAAATATATACAAGACACTCCCCATGATACTAAACATATGCATATAGATTATGTCGGAATGGCTGCTCTTATTTTGTGGCTTGTGTCTATGCAGATAGTTTTAGATAAAGGACAGCAGTATAACTGGTTTGACTGTGCCTGGATATTTTGGCTTAGTATTTTTTCTCTCATTATGTTTGTGTTCTTAATCGTTTGGGAAGGTGAAAATAAAAATTCATTTATGAAATTAAGACTGTTTAAAGACAGGAATTTTCTCATTGGTACAATATTATCAACATCAGTTACAATGATTGTTTTTACTACAATGTTTTTGGCACCACAGTTTTTACAAAACATTTTAGGATATACAGCTCTTCTTAGCGGATATTCTCTGGCACCGAGAATAATATCGTGTGTTATTATGCTCCTTCTAATAACACCGTTAATGAAACTATATGATAACAGATTACTTATGGCAATTGGTTTTTTGTTTTTAGGAATTGCAACGTTTATGTTCACAAATGTTAATCTATCGGTGTCATTCTTGTATGTGTCAATTCCGAATATATTTTTAGGAATAGGTATAATTTTAGTATTTATTCCTGTGTCGGCACTGGTTTTGGGTACATTGCCGGAAGAGGATTTGCCTAATGGTGCAAGTTTACATAATTTCTGCAAAACAATCGGAGCAGCTGTTGTTGTTTCCATATCTTCAACTATTGTCGCAAGGCATTCACAGATACATCAAACTTATCTTGTAGAAAATCTTTCTAATTTTAATATTGTTTTTCAACAGAAAATGACATCGCTTATTCACACTTTTATAAGCAGTGCATCAAGTAGTTTTGCCCAGACTAAAGCAAATGCGTATATATACAATCAAATGCTTGTTCAATCAAGACTTATGTCTTATGTTGATGTTTTTGCTATATTCGCAATGCTGGCTTTTATATTGATTCCTGTCGCATTTCTTATGAGTAATGAAATAAAAAAACATCACTAGATACATAATCTAGTGTCGCAGCTTACCGCCGACTTTCTTTTTGAATAATCTATAAGCCAGTTGAAGAGGGGCTTTTTCTCTCCGAATTGGAAATTAAAAAGTTTTTCAAAATCAGAATCAGTAAGGTATTCATAACTTATATTAAAAGCAAGTGGTTCTTCTTTTATATTTAATTTTTTAAATTTTTCTACTGAAATTTTTTCATTTTCAGTATCAATAACATTTGAATAATTAAGATTATTGTAAGCACAAAACGGAATTTTTATACTGCCGTCATTATATGCAGTCATTAAGCCAAAAGTACGGCAAATAATTCCTCTGTAATCATAGACAGAACAACTGTCGTTTATTAATAACGGGCATTCATATACAAAATTTTTATTACTGCCGGCTTTTTTTTCTTGTTTTAGATTATTTATGTTATTTATAATAATCTGTTTTTCTTCGCTGTTTAATAATTTTAAGCCTGCTGATAAGTATTCAAACTCTATTTTTGAATAGAAATATTTAGCATTCTTACAGCATTTAGAACATCCTTTTTTGCAGAAAATGTACGGTTTCTGGCTTATAAAGAATTTATTAAGTTTGTTGTTTATAAAATTTAAATAGTTCAAGTAATTGGTCAACATTGTTTATATTTGTTTTTACAAAATTATTTATATTTTAATAATTAAAAAGGCAATTAATTAAAGTATAAAGTAAATTATAAAAAAAGCAATAATGATGATTTTGCCGGATTATGGTTATATGTTACATTGTAATAATTATTACTGAGATTTTATTGAGAAAAATTATTATTTAAGATAAAATAATAATCGAAATAAGTACTTTACATTATAGTTTGTGAATTAATTTGTGATAATAATAAGTTGAGAAGGGTAAAAGATATGCGAATAAGTTCTGTAGGTATGCCATTTTTAGATTACCATAAGAGTAGTATGCTCAATAGAACTTTAATATCAGCATCTCAAAAAAACGATGCTGATATTTTTAGTTTTAAAGGGGAAAATGAAAATAGTGGATTATCGGAAAAAATAGCAATTATACCATCTGTAAATAAAACGGGTCTTGAAAAAAATATAGAAAGACAACTGGGGGTAAATGCTTTAAATACGCAGGTGAAACATTTTAAGAATGGAGAAACGTATGTAAATATAGATGGTAAGATTCGTGGAAAAGATGTATATATAATGCCTGCATCAGGTGATAATGTAAATGAAAATTTAATGGAAACATATTTAAAAGCTGATGCGGCGAAACGAGCCGGAGCCGAAAAAGTCATTGCAGTTATGCCGAGTTTTTATTATGCCAGACAAGAAAAGCGGGCATCAGGGTTAAATGAGCCTATAGCAGCAAGATTAAATATGGATTTGCTAAAGGCATCAGGTGTTGACGAAATAATTACAGTTGATTTGCATTCTGCTTCAATAGAAGGATTTGCAGGTAATGACATGCCTGTTACGAATTTAGAATCTATGCCTGTAATGCTTGAATATTTAAAAAGTAAAAATCTTAAGAATACGGTAATAGTAAGTCCAGATACAGGCGGAGTAAAAAGAGCGGATAAACTTGCAAAAGCAATTGGCTGCGAAAAAGCAATTGTATATAAATACCGTCATGCACATAATGAAGCATCAGCAGAGACACTTATTGGAGATGTTTTCGGTAAGAATTGTATAATTTTTGATGACATAATTGATACAGCAGGAACTATAGCAGAAGCGGCAAAGTTATTAAAAACACGTGGTGCAAAAGATATATATGTATGTGCTGCACACGGTTTGTTTAACGGAGATGCGATGGAAAAATTGCAGAATGCACCTGTTAAAGAGATAATAGCAACTAACAGTGTAAAGCCCAAAAAAGATGTAATTGATAAGATTAAATATGTTGATATGTCATCACAAATAGCAGGGGCAATGCTAGATATTTCGGCATAAAGAAGCGAAATTCCGGACGGACGGAGTCCGGAAGGCGAATGCGAAGCTGGCGGGAACGAAGAGAAGCCAGCGACAGCAATGAGCGAAAAGGAATTTCAAGAGAGCGAAATTCCGGAGGTTGAGATTGACTGTCTTATCCAAAAACTTTGATTTTACGAAAAATGTATGTTTTTTTATAATCCGGCAAAAAATATAAAAATGTTATATAAAATGTTGCTCTGAACTCATTTCAGGGGCTTATCTTTTTGTAAGAAGAACATAAAGCTTATAAGGCGGTTTGAATATTCTCATTAGCCAAAAGACTATATTGTATAGTAGTAAAGAAATAAAACAAAATTTATAGTATAATATTTTTTGTTGGGGATAAATATTGAGGATATAAAATGCGTAAAATATTAGTATTACTTGCTGTATTTTTTATAGGACTTGTTTCTTTTGCCCAGGATTGTTCAACATATAAACTTGATAACGGACAGAGTGTAGTTATAAAAGAGGTTCACGATAACCCGATAGTGATTATAGATACTTGGATAAAAACAGGTTCAATAAATGAGACAGACGAAAATAACGGAGTTGCACATTTTCTTGAGCATTTATTCTTTAAAGGAACATCAAAACATCCTGCAAAAGAATTTGATCAAATTCTTGAATCTAAAGGTGCAATAACAAATGCAGCAACGAGTAAAGATTTTACTCATTATTATATATTAATACCATCCCAGTATTTTGAGCTGGCACTTGATTTGCATTCCGATATGCTATTAAATCCATTAATACCGAGAAAAGAACTCGAAAAGGAACGAAAAGTCGTAATTGAGGAAATAGCAAAAAATAACGATAAACCAACAACAGTTTTGTATCGAAATATGATAAAAGGATTTTATAAACTTCATCCTTATAAACGGGATGTTATAGGTACAAAAGAAGTAATAGAAACAATATCACGAGAACAGATTCTTGATTTTTATAATAACTGGTATACTCCTGAAAATATGACAACAGTTATAATTGGTGATGTGGATACCCAAAATGCTTTAAATTTGGTTAAAGAAAAGTTTAATAAAACGGTTCCTGTTGACTCAAAGAAGAAAAAAACAGTTTATAAACAGGATAAAAAACCTGACAGACAAATTGAATATAAAGAAGAAATGAAGGTTAAAACCGGTTATATATTAATTGGATTTAAAGGTTGTAAACCGATTGACAGTAAAGATTCGTATGCACTTGATGTTCTCTCGACAATTTTAGGCGACGGTAAGTCTTCACGCTTATACAAAAACATAAAAGATGAAAAACAGCTTGTGCACAGCATTTCTGCATCTCATGCATCAATGAAAGATGATTCTATTTTTTTAGTTTCCGCAAATTATATCACTGAAGATATTGAAAAACTAAAGAATGCTATCTTTACCGAAATAGAAAGACTTTATAAAAATGAAATTACCCCTGAGGAAATAAAAAAAGCTAAAAATATAATAGAAAGAGATACTTTTTACTCAAGAGAGTCTGTCTCAAATATTGCAGGCGAAATAGGCTATACTGTTACACTTACTGACGGAACAGACTATTATAAAAATTATCTTAATAATATAAATAAAGTAACGGCAGAAGACTTAAAACGTGCAGCAAAGACATATTTAGATAAAGATTCTGCTGTAATATCAATTATCCTTCCTGAAAAAGAAGGTAAACCGGAAATAAAGAAAAATGAAAATAAAACATACGAGGCAAAAGTATTAAGCGAAAACGGAAGTACGACAAAATATGAACTTGAAAACGGAGCTGTTCTTATAATTACACATAATAGTGCAAATGATATTATTGCCCTTGAAATGGCTTCAAGAGGAGGAAACAATCTTGAAAAAATACCTGGCATTGCTACAATTACTGCTGATGTCATGCTAAAAGGAACTCAAAAGTATAAGAATCAAGAACTTTCACAGCTTCTTGAAGAAAATGGAATTAGACTTGTTCCGTCAGCACGAGGTGATTCTTTCAGCATTGCTTCTAAATTTACGAAAAATGAGTGTGATATTGCTCTTGATATATTTGCTGAAATTGTAAATAAAGCTTCTTTGGATGCTTTTGATATTGAAAGAGTAAAAGCTGACAAATTGTATTTAATTAAAAATCAGAAGAACACTCCTGATACAGTTGCTTTCGACGAATTTAAAACAGCAATATGGGAAAATACTCCATACGGAAATACCGGAAAAATTCTTGAAAAAACACTTTCTGAAATTCAAAGAGAAGATATAGTTGAATTTTATAATAACCTTTTTCCTGCGGAAAATGTAGTTATAACAATTAATGGAAATGTAGACGACCAAAAATATATAAGTTATTTTTCTAATCTTCTTAAAAATGACGGAAAACCTAGAATTAATTTAACTCAATACAAGACAAAATATAAAACCTTAAAAAAGAATCGCATTATAAATGTTGTAAAAGACTCACAAGCCTCCTGGATTATTATTGGCTGGCATACAGATGGTATAATAAATGAAAAAGAATGGGCTGCATTACAGGTTATTGATTCAATCTTGGGTTCTGGAATGAGTTCACGACTGTTTACTCAATTAAGAGATGAACAGGGTCTTGCATATCAGGTTGGTTCTTCATTTTCGGCAGGGGTAAATCAAGGAGTTTTTGCATTGTATATTGCAACAAATCCTGATAATGTCGATATTGCTAAAAAAGGTATGTTTAGAGAAATCGCAAAATTAAAAACAGAGTTCGTAACAAATAAAGAACTGGAAGAAGCAAAGGATAAGCTTCTTGGAAACTTTGTTCTATCTATGGAAACAAATATGGATAAAGCTTCTCTTATGAATTCTTTAGAAATTATGAATAAAGATTATACTTTTATTGACAGATACCCTGAATTAATAAAATCAGTAACGTTGCAGGATATTATTAAAACTGCTAATAAATATTTTTCAAAACCATATGTGTATACGGTAGTAGGACCTGACAAATCTGCTAAAAAATTGTAAAATGATAAAGAAAAAGAAGAAAAAGTAATGAGAGAACAAATATATAAAGATAAAGAGTTTTGTATATTATCGAGGAGCATTGATAACGCTTCAAAATGCCGTGTTACAGAAGTACGTGAGGATTGTTTTAAGATAAAGCTTGATAATATTTACAAATATGAAACAGACGAATCGGTTGAATTATTTACTTCGACTCCGAAAGGTCAATTATATTTTGAAACGATTGTTAAAGAAGTTAAAGACGATATTCTTTCTGTTTGGTTCCCGATTGCATATAAATATTTACAGAGAAGAGAATATTCAAGAATTCAGCTTGAAAAAGAAGTAATACTCAAAAGTGATTCATCAAAAATTAATGCAAAAATAGTTGATATAAGTGCAGGAGGTTTAAAACTGTCAACAGAGGAACAACTTAAACTCTTGACTGAATACAACATAAATTTTGATATTGAAAACAAATCAATTAAATGTGTTTTTGAACCGATAAGAATTGAAGCAATTAATGATAAATATGTATCTTCAGGGCGTTTTAAGGGGATAACAAATTTTGATAGAATTGCTCTTGTACAATTCTGTTTCAGAAAACAAATTGAAAACAGTAATAAATAAACTTGTAAATACTTAAAAAATATTGTTAAATATTTCTATACATACTGTTTTATAAATATAATACGGGTGAAAGTTAAGTGATTAGAAAAAGTGAAAAAAAGAAGAAAAAAATAAAATTCAGAGGATTTTCCTTTCGATTTAATAATACAATTACCTTGAGTATAATGCTTGTAATAATAATCACCGTGAGTATTGTTGAATTAATAATGTATGTTTACTCACAGGATAATATAAAAAGTCTGCAAAATGACCTGTCAGCGGATTTTATTTCGAATATAAGAGTATTTAATCAAGATTTATATAACGGTAATTTTGGTTTGATACAAACAGATTTAAATAATATTTTAGCCGGAAGTTATGTTGTTAAATATGTTGTTATTTTAGATTCTAATATGAAAGAATTATATAATTCACTTCCGAAAGATTCAAAGTATATATTCAGGACACCAAACAATCCAGCATCTTTTAAGCTTAGTGTTGCTCCTGATTTTAATAAAAAAGATTTGCGTACTATATATGTTAGAAAAATCAATTATCACATATATATAGGAATGACACAAAGTAATTTTATAGAGAGTTATTTATATAATATTCAGACATTTGCTCAAATATTTTTCAGTATAATTCTTCTTTCAAGTATTTTTGCATCTTTTCTTCTTGCAAGGAGTATATCAAAACCTCTTGCAACAATGGAAGAAACAGTTTCAAAAATAGCAAAAGGAGATTTGTCAGGCAGACTTGATTATACAAAATATTATGAGATAAACCAGCTGGTACAGTCATATAATATGATGGCAAATGCTCTTCAAAGGTTATATTCATCATTAGAGGCACAGGTGCAGGACAGAACAAAAGAATTGAAAAATGCATATGCCGAACTTCAAAATACTCAGGCAATGATGGTGCATTCAGAAAAAATGAAATCTCTCGGTGAGCTTGTTGCGGGTATAATGCATGAAATTAATAATCCGATTAATTTTATATACGGGAATATGACACATCTGAGCAATTATTCCAAAGATTTAGTTGAAATAATAGAAAAATATACGGAATTTAATGATAACTTAACGCCAGAACACCTTAAAGAAATAACAGATCTTAAACAATCAATAGATTATGATTTTTTAAAATCAGATATGCCTGATTTAATAAAAAGTTGTAAAGAAGGTGCGGATAGAGCAAAGAATATTATTCAAGATTTAAAGAGTTTTTCAAGAATGGAAGAAGTATCTATTACAGATGTTGATATTCCTCATGAAATAGATACAACATTGAATATTCTTCATAATAAATTAAAGAATAAAGCAGAAGTCCATAAAGAATATATGGAAAATGTACCTAAAATTGAAGCATTCGGAGGTCAGTTAAATCAGGTATTTATGAATATTCTGGACAATGCTGCCGGGGCTATCAAAGAAAAAGGTGATATATGGATAAGAATTAACACTGACAAATCAGGGAAAAATTTAGTAATTGAAATAGAGGATAACGGTTCCGGAATGGATGAAGAAACAACAAGAAAGGTGTTTAATCCATTCTTTACAACAAAGCCTGTAGGTCAGGGAACCGGACTTGGGCTGTCTATTACTTATAAAATTATAAAAAATCATCAAGGTGATATAACAGTTGAATCAAAAAAAGGGTTGGGTACTAAATTTACCATTACATTACCTATAAATATAGATAGAGAAAACCTTAATGCCGGAATTTTAAACAAAGGAGAAGTTTAATGACAGATAAATATAAAGTTTTGATAGTAGATGATGAACCGGATAACCTTGCATTATTGTATCGTACGTTAAGAGGAAAATATGATATAGCTCAGTCAACATCGCCGTTGACAGCTCTGGAGATGTTAAAAAAAGAAAAATTTCATTGTATACTTTCAGACCATAAAATGCCGGAAATGGACGGGGTAGAATTTTTAAAACGATGTTATGAAATTTCTCCCGATACAATGAGACTTCTTGTTACTGCATATTCAGATGCAGGAATACTTATTGATGCAATAAACTACGCAAAAATATACAGATATATCAAAAAACCTTATAATCCTGATGAATTATTATTAATTGTTGAAAATGCTCTGGAATATCTTCAATTAAAAATGGATAACAGTGCCTTGATAAACGATTTAAAAGAATTATTTGCAGGAACTATTACGGCGATAGTTGAGGCTTTAGATGCAAAAGATTCATATACGTTAGGAAGAAGCAGAAGAGTTACATATTATGCGGTAAAAATAGCTCATTCTCTTCATTTAAGTGAGATGTCAACAGGAAAGATAGAACTGGCAGGACTTTTGCATGATATCGGTATGATAGGTGTTTCCGATGATATATTAACAAAAGTAGAGAAACTGTCACCTGAAGAATACAATGAAATAAAAAAACATGTTCAGCATAGCGTAAAGATATTGGATGATATAAAACAATTAAATGATGTTGTGGAAATTATTAAATATCACCACGAACACTATGACGGAAATGGATATCCATACGGAATAAAAGGAGATGAAATACCGATAGGTTCAAGAATAATTGCAGTTGCAGATGCTTTTGACAGTATGATAACTCCAAAAGTATACAGGCAGCATATTTCACCCGAAGAAGCACTTCGTCGTATTAAAGAACTTTCAGGAAAGCAATTTGATCCTGCGGTTGTGGAACATTTTGAGTTAATAATGCCTTCAGCAATAAGAGAATTGCGTGAGATTGAATTAGAACAGGCAAGAAGAGAAACATTTCAATAATTTTTAATTGTGTTAATATAAAATAGTCAGACACTATTAGAGGTTTATTTTATATGAGAATGTCAAATCTTTTTGTTCAGACTTTAAGAGAGTTTCCTTCAGATGCTGAGGTTGCAAGTCATAAATTGCTTGTCAGAGCTGGATATATAAGAAAGCTTGCTAACGGTATATATAATTATTTGCCATTAATGTGGCGTGTACTTAAAAAAATAGAAAATATAGTACGTGAAGAAATGGATAATGCAGGAGCACAGGAACTTTTAATGCCTTTTGTGCAGCCTGCTGAATTATGGCAGGAGTCAGGCAGATGGGACGTATACGGCAAAGAACTTATGCGGCTTAGAGATAGACATGATCGTGAAATGTGTCTGGGACCGACTCATGAAGAAGTTATAACGTCTATAGGAAGAGAAGGTATAAGGTCATACAAACAGTTGCCTGTTAATTTATATCAAATACAGTCAAAATTCAGAGATGAGATAAGGCCACGCTTTGGACTTTTACGGGGACGTGAATTTATAATGAAAGATGCATACAGTTTTGATGCAAACGAAGAAGGACTTGATAAATCATATAAAATCATGGCCGAGGCTTATAAAAGGATATTTGAAAGATGCGGACTTGAAACGAAAATGGTTCAATCTGATTCTGGAGCGATAGGTGGAAGTGTATCACATGAATTTATGGTATTAGTAAATGATAAGAGTGAAAATAATGCTGGCGAAAATGATGTATTTTATTGTACAAAATGTTCATACAGTGCAAATTCAAACCATGCGGTTTCTGTATTAAATGAAGCTGTAACTACGGGTAAATATGAAAAGGCAGAAATTATTGATACTCCTTCTACTCATTCTATAGAAGAGCTTTCAGAATTCCTTAATGTTTCTTCAACAATTATATGTAAGTCACTAATATATGTAATAGACGGGAAATATGTTCTTGCTTTAATCAGAGGAGATAGAACAGTTGAAGAAACAAAATTAATGAATGCATTCTGCGGAAATGAAATAAGAATTGCGAGTGCTGGCGAAATAGAAGAAATTATGAAAGAAAGCGGATTTAATGCTGTTGCCGGATTTATAGGCCCAAAAGGATTAAAAAACATTGAAATAATTGCAGATGAAACAGTTAAAGATTTAAAGAATTTTATAATTGGTTGTAACCAGAATGATAAACATATGGTTGGTGCAAACTGGGGAGTTGATGTTGAACTGCCGGATCGTATCTGTGATATAAGGCTGGTCGAAGAAAATGATAAATGTCCAGAATGCGGCAGCAGTTTGAAAGTAACAAGAGGTATAGAAGTAGGTAATATTTTTAAGTTAGGGACTAAATATTCTAAAGCAATGAATGCTACTTTTACGGATAAAGACGGAAAAGAAAAACCTTTCATAATGGGTTGCTACGGAATAGGTATATCAAGAACCGCAGCTGCGGCTGTTGAAAGACATCATGACGAACACGGTATAATATGGCCTTTAACTATTGCCCCATATACTGTGATTGTTGTTCCTGTCAGTGATCAAGATGTACAGCAAATGGAAGTCGCACAAGAAATATATAAAAAATTGCAGAATAAAAAAGTTGAGGTAATCCTTGATGATAGAGCCGAAAGAGCCGGAGTTAAACTTAAAGATGCAGATTTAATTGGTATTCCATATAGAATTACAGTAGGAAAAACAATAAAAGATAATCTTATTGAATTTAAAACAAGAGCAACCGGAGAAATCGAATTAATAACTCCCGAGGCAGCGATAGAAAAATTAACAGAAAACATTTCTTAACAATTTATGTTTTTTTGTCAACATTTTTTCTTTATGACCTTTCGTAAAAAAAACAAAAGGAAATAACCTTGATTTCAATTTCCCCTGTAAATTTATCAAATATTAATTCTGTAAACAGTAAAAATAAAGCTGTTTGCAGATTTTCCGGTGCTGATGTTTCAGAAATTATATTAAAGGGTGATAAAGCATTAAATGAAAATAAATACAATGAAGCATTAAACGCATATCAGCAAGCATTAGATATGGCTAAAGAAGATGTAAGTATAAACAAAAAACTTGGTAAAGCATATTATCATCTAAAAGACTATAATAATGCCGAAGCTAATTATAAAATTTATTTGTCCCAAAATAGTCAGGATGCAGAAGCCTGGATTGAACTCGGGGAAGCTCAAAGACAGAAAGCTTCATATAAGGATGCCCTTGAAAGTTTTAAAACTGCATTAAATATAGAACCTGCAAATGACCTTGCAAGAAGGAGTATTTTAGAAACTGAAAATAATATTCTTGCCTGCTATTCTCCGGATAGAGCATATCAGGAAAAACAGGTATATTCAATGCAGAATTTACAAAAAGCACTTAAGCTTGCCGTAGATTATTTGACTCCTGAATATATGAAAGATATAGCAAGTGTTAATATAAAATTCGGTGAGACAGCAGCTATGGGTGGAACATCAAATATAGCACAGTATGAAAATTGGAATAACACAATTACACTGTCAAGTTCCTATAAATATGCGGCTCCACAGGTTATTGCTGCTTATCTTGTTCATGAGTCAGTACACGCTAAAGATAATGATCCTTATACTTCTGTAAGAGAAGAACAAGATGCTTATGAAATAGCGACAAAATTTTGGATTAAGCACTCAAACGGTGTTCAAGATCCGGAGATGGATTATGCTGCTGATTTATATAAACAATCTCCTTCCGCTCTAAAAAACAGAGTTGAAGAAATATATACATTAAGAGACCCTGATATTGCACAAACTTCACCTAATCATCCGCCTAAAAAAATATTCCATTTTAATAAGACCAATAAAAATGCAGCTACTCAATCATTAAAAAAGTATGATTATATTGCTTAATACTTAATTGTCACTGTCAAATAATTTAACCTGACCTTTTGAAACTTCAAATATTGTTTCTGTTGCATAAGCAACGTAATTTTTATATTTCTTTTTCTTTATTTTACCGGATTCTAATAAGTCATTAACATAATTAAAATAATCTTCCATATATTTAATTCTGTTTTCTTTATCTTCGTTCAACCATTGAAGGAAAGGTTTATTGCTTTTCTGAGTGTTGCAGGCATTATGCATTGCCATATAGTTTGAAATATCATCGTGATTGTTTTCTATATCATAAGCAAGAATATGGTCGGTATTTGCAATAGATGAAGCTAAAAATCTTAAAGCAATACTATATGAATCCCAGTCGATATTTAATTTGTTTTTTCCTGAATATTTAACAATCCATGCTGAATTCATATCAGCAGAAGTAGGAAAACTTCTCGCAATATTCTGCAGTTTTTCATATTTTTTTTGATTTTCTATTTTAACCTTACTGATTCTATCTATCATTACTTTTCGCCTGAAAGGTGCACTTGCGTTATTTTTTCTTATCATTCTTGATAGTTCGTTAACTTTTGACATCAAAACTTTCTTTTCTTTCTCGGGAAGAGTTTTTGCAAGAGCACGCATTTTCTTTACCTGCCTCATTTGTACTTTTTGTAAAATCGGCATTTTTTCATCTCTTAATTCAACGAGTAATGTTCTTATATCTTTTGAAGCACCTGGTTTTTTTGAATTTTCATATATTTCATTAAAAACACTTTCTTCAACAGGACGCATGTATTCTTTATATTGTCCCAGATAATCCAGATATTCTTCGGGTTGGAGTTCTGATAATTCTTGCGATATTTGTTTGAATTTTGATAAATTCATCATTTTCTTGCCGCATGCAGGGCATGGTGTTCCATCATAGCGGCAAATATAAAAATTCCCTGACTTTTCGGCAATTCTTTTTTTGTCTGTAGAGAATTTTCTTGATTTTGAAAAGCTTACCGGATAGTGTTTTTCATAAGAATTTTGTATATATGCAGATTTAAAGACCGGTTTTAGATAAATATCATTAAAAGGAAAAGAAAAACTTGAGTCTGCTATTTTTTTTGATATTGGGGTTTGAATAAATCGTGAATCAGGCTGTAGTAATTGATATGCAGAATTATACATATTTGTGTTATGTTTAGTTCTGCTTTTTATATTTACTCTGCTGGGAGATGTTATCGGCTGTATTCTCATTTTCATCTCATTACAATATCATTTATATAAAACCTTAAAAATAAGTTTTTTGTCAAATTTGATTAAAAATTGTAAACTTGAATTTTTTTGATAATAAAATTACAAATTTTTAATAAAAACTATCATTTTTTAAATAAAATATATATAAAAATCGAAAAAACGCTAAAAAAATGTTCAAAATGTCAAAAAAGCTTTAGTTTTTTTAGTTTTTTATAAAACCAAAAAAGCAAATAAATTTGTTTTTGGATATTAAATTGATATTATTGCAAAGGGTCTAACAAAAAAGGCAGATATAAGTGAAAATATCAAGTGTAGGTAGACAACAAAATAATATAAATACCAATCTGCAAAAAAATGAAAAAATAAAAAGAGCAGATTATCAGGAATACCAGAGTTTTAAAGGTGGTATTTCTAATTTTGCTTTTAATATGCTTGATAAAGGATTTAGTATTTTAGATAAAAATCCGATGATACAAGTTTCATTTGTTGATTCTGCTTTTACGGATATACCCCGAACGCTTGTGGATTTAAAAACCGGATTGGCTGCTGCTCTTGAAACAATGAGGCGTGAGTTTTCAGGATTAATAGTAAATTGTTTAATGCCTGGATTTATTGTAAAAGGTGTGGCAAAGCTTTTACCGAAAGCAGAAGAATTAAAAGGAACAGATGTTGTAGGTTCTTGGGCAAATAGTGATGCTATAGAAAAATTAAAAAGTGTATATACAGAAGCTCAAAAATCAGGTGTTGCAGATACTACAAAGGAATATGTTTCAAGGGCTCTAAATTCAATAGAGGGGCTTGAAGGTACAAAATGGATTAAATATTCGGATAAAGCTTCTAATCCAGAGTTTCAGGAAGCTATATTGAAAGTCACGGAAGCAATATCTTCTGACGGTAAAAACAGAAAGACATTATTAAAAGAAGCTCAGTCTAAAATCGCAGGATTAACAAAGGCTGAAGGAATATTAAAATTTAATGGAACTGCTCATTCTAACCTTGAAGAAGCTCTGCGTGATATTGCAGATATGGGTTCAAAATTTGAAGCAGTTAAAAAGCGTACTATCAGTTCTTTGGGTGTATCGGTTGATGATATAAAAAGGCCTGAAGTCTATTCAACAATTGAAGGAGCTATTGATAAGTATGCAGCTTCTTTAAATAAAATGGTGAATAAGAAAAGTATAATAGGTATGGCGGTAGTTATTGCCATAGCGGTAAGTGTACAAAAAATAAACAGAGCAATAACAAAAAAACAATTCAAAGCAGAAGGTGCTCCTATATATAAAGATTTCGGGAAAAAAGATACAACCCAGAAAATGAATGAACAGGAGAAGAAAACATTCTTTGCCAAAAAAGTTGCAGCAGCACTGGGGATGTATGGTTTAGCTGCATTATCAATGATGAAAAAACCTTCTTTAAAAATGTTTCAATTTTCAGGCATCTTTCCTACCCTCGACCAGTGCAGATGGATAGCTTCTTCAACATTTGCAAGCAGAATGCTTGCTGCTGAAGATGAAAATGAATTAAGAGAATCTACAGTAAGAGATGTTGCTTCATTTGCCGGATTATATTTTCTTGGTGATTATGCTAAAAAGTCGGTTGCTTCAGGAATAGAAGCTTTTGCAAAAACAAAAACAGGTTCTAAATTAATAGGTGAAGAAGTTGTATTATTAAACCGTAAAAAAGAAGTTGCAAAACCGGTAATTGAAAAAGGGGCGGCTATAAGTAAAAAAATTCTTTCATCAGCAGGATACAGAGCAAAACAATTCGGCAACTGGGTTAAAAATACAGAACTTAAAACTGCCGCAGAAGTATCAAGTATTAACGTAAGAAATATGAGAAATATATGCAGAGTTGCCGATATATTATTCTCCTTCCTTATGCTCGGGATTTTCCTTCCAAAATACAACAGAAAAGTAACAGAAAGAAAAGTAGAAGAAGCAAAACGTAAGGAAGAAATGAAAAATCAAGCTGCAAATAGCAATATGCCTTTTGAAGCAATTCCTGATATATTTAAAGACTTAATTCAGCGTTAAATTGACTAAGGTTTTCAGTTCTTTTATTGCTAAATTTCCTGCGGACAGTTTTTTGAAATGAATTAATATAATTTAAAATTTAAAATAAAAACGGCAAAAAAAAATTAATTCCGGTTTTAAAATCATGTCGAGTTGTTAAAAACTGGAAAATAGTATATAATAATTCAGGCAAAAAAGGTAAAGGAGAGAAGTAAGTGGTTGACAACAGGTCGGCCGGAATTCTCGGTATTGGCGGGGGTATAAATTTTAAAAGCGGAGATATCTCCGGTACTGCGGCCAAAACCTCGGATGACAGGGCGAGTCAAGGAACTGAATATTTTATGCAAGAAGGTGAAGACCAACAGGATTCACAAAATCAGCCCTATGTTGACAGAAGCATGCAATTACGTGCTTCATTAAATTCTCTTGCTCTGTTAAATGTCGTATCTGTATTGCGAAATAAGAGAAAAACCACAATCCTTGATGAAGAAGATATGACGGATAAAATTAAAACAAAAAAAGTGGAAAAAGTTGATAAAAAAGATAAAGAAAATAATAAAGATAAAAAGAAATAAAAAACCGGAATTTAAATTCCGGTTTTTTAATGATTATAAATAATTATGTTGTCCATTCAGTACTGTATAATTTTCTTTTAAGATATTCTGCTTCATCTTCTTTTGTATTTTCGTATTGTGTTCTTTTCGCATCCATAGAATCAAGAATTCTTCTTTCCGCATTCATTGCTCTAACTTGATCTGCTGTAATAGGATAAACATAATTGCTGCCCCAGGTACCATATGCAACAACTCTATTACCCGGAGTGGCAGGATCAATATCTATAAGCGGTTTTGCCTCTTGATTATCGCTTCCTTTAAATTGAACTGAAGCTCTATGGCAATTTGTATTCATAGAAACAGGTGTAATATGCATTTTTATCTCCTTATATAATAAACACACAGATATTAAAATCCGTAAATATATATTTTGCTTGTCTAAATAAAAAATTAATAAAAATTAATCTTTTTTTAAATTTTATTAAAATATATTATGCTGATAACAAATACAAAGGAATAATATTTTATGAGAAAACATTTGTTAAAAAAAATAATAATTTTATTCTTTTTTCTGTTTCCCGGAAGTATACAGGCAATGGAGTTTGAAGATGTAGAGCATGGTTTTTGGGCTTATCAGGAAATAGATAAATTAACTGATGAAGGTGTAATAAATGGTTATCCTGATAATTTATTTATGCCGGAAAAGCTTGTAACGAGGGCGGAATATGCTGCAATAGTTATAAAAGCTTTAAAACAGGATAAAATTCCTATAGAAAAAATGTATTCTTTTGAAGATATAGGCCCTGAACATTGGGCGTGGGGGTATGTTCTTAGAGCTTTAAATCTTGATATATTGAAACCTGCTTCAGACGGCTTTTTTTACCCTGATGATTATGTTACACGGTCTGAGATTATAACATTTCTTGTAAACTTATTAAGAACTGAAGACATTTCAAAAAAAGAAGCTATTATCGCCCTTCAAAATGCATACACTGATTTTGATGATATTCCGGATTGGTTTAAGGTAACGGCAGGAAAAGCAGAAAAATTGAATATTATTGCAAAAGAACCGCCGAGACAGAATTATCTAGATTATGATAAAAATGTCACAAGGGCTCAAATGGCGGTATTCATTGCTAATATGAAACGAGAAACGGATAAATACCTTGCAGAAAAGATAAGAGAGGAGAAAAGTCCTAAAATTGCTGAAGGTATTATCATTGAAAATGTTATAAGAAATAATGATGTTGTTATAATACCAGAAAAAACAGTTCTTCCTATTACTGTCATAGGTCAAATAAGTACGAAAGATGCAAAACCCGGGCAAATGTTTCAGGCAAGATTTGCTAATAATATTGTAGATTATGAACATCATCTGCTATTGTCAAAAGATATTATTCTTATAGGAAAAATACTTGATGTAACAGATGGCAGGCCATTTGTGAGAAACGGCGGTTTAATATTTGAGCTTTCCGCTGTTAATAACAAAACATTATTAACCAGAATTTTAGGTGTCGCCGAATGTGAAGCACCGGAAGTAGAAAGTAATAAAGTAAAAAAGGCGGCAGGTGTGATTTTTAAAGGTAAAGAATTTACCGCAAAAGACGGTCAAATTTTATACATAAGACTTTTTAAACAGATGAGAGTTAATATAGTAACCGGTGAAGTTTTAGATTAAACTTTTTTATAAATACCCATTTCTTCAAGAGCTTTTAAAAAACTTTGAGCGGTAGCCTTTTGAACATCAGGGGGTACAACTCTTAGCAATTCAACAGTTCTTGAAATAACAGGATCTTTATCATACCATCGGTTGCATACTTTTGGTCTGACCATTTCATAAAATTTATCAATTGCTTCTTTTGAAACTTTTTTCTCGATTTCTTGTAAGAATATCTCTGCCTGTGCTTTTAATTCATTTTGATAATTTTGAAGCAGATTTATTACTTCAAGTAAAACAGGATCATGATCATACCATCTTTTATAATTGTGACTCACTTAGATTTCCTTTACCTTGAGAAATGATAGAATTATCTTCTTCGGAATATCTTATAATATCCGCACCTATCATTTTAAACTTGTTTTCAAGAAGTTCGTAACCTCTATCTATATGATATATATTATCGATAGTGCTTTCACCATCAGCCATTAGTGCTGCAACAACAAGGGAAGCTCCGGCTCTTAAGTCGCTTGCCTTTAGATTTGCACCTGTAAGATATTTAACTCCTTTTACAAGGGCATGGTTACGTTCCTGATGTATATCTGCACCCATTTTTCTTAATTCCGGAACTTGCATAAAACGATTTTCATATAAACTTTCAGTAATAATACTTACCCCTTCAGCAATTGTCGCAAGAGCCATTGCCATTGATTGTAAATCAGTGGGAAACCCTGGATATGGCTGTGTTATGATATTTATTGCTTCAAGCCGTTTTTTGCAGGAAACTTCAATAGAGGTTGGGTCTATAAGTTTAATATCCGCACCCATTTTTGTTAATTTGGCAGTGTAGAAAGTAAGATGATTCGGGAAAATATTTCTTATTATTCCTTTTCCTTTTGTTGCTATAAATGCAGCCATATAAGTGCCTGCTTCAATTCTGTCAGGAATTGTAGTGTACTCAATAGGTTTTAGGTCTTCCTGTTTAACGCCGTTAATCACTATTTCGGAGGTACCTGCACCTATAATATCAGCTCCCATTGCATTCAGGAAATTAGCCAAATCAACTATTTCTGGTTCTTGAGCAGCATTTTGAATGCGAGTAGAACCTTCTGCAAGTACGGAGGCAAGCATAATATTTTCTGTGGCTCCAACAGAAGGAATATCAAGATATATATCTGTACCGATTAATTTTTTTGCTTTGGCATGGACATATCCGTTTTCAATTTTTATTGCTGTTCCGAGGGCTTCAAGTCCTTTTATATGAAAATCAACTTTTCTTTCTCCGATTGCACATCCTCCGGGAAGTGCTACTATTGCTTCTCTACATCTTCCCACCAGAGCTCCGAGTACTATGAAAGAAGCTCTCATTCTGCTGACAAGTTCATAACTTGCCGTTACGCTTGTTATATTTGACGCATCAATAGTAATTGATTTTTCTTCTTTATCGTATGAAGTTTTGGCACCTAATTGTTCAATAACGTTAAGCATTATTATAACGTCGGTAAGTTCCGGAACATTATATATTTTGCTTTCTCCTTTTGCAAGCAAAGCAGCGGCCATTAATTTCAATACGGCATTTTTAGCACCGCTTATTGAAACTTCTCCCTTTAATTGCCTGCCCCCTGATATCCTAATCTTCTCTGCCAAAATTCCTCCGGAATCTTTTAGAATTTTTATTATTTACTACTATAACATAATAATATACTTTATGAGTTTAGTGGTAAATAGATTAACTATTGTAAACACAATAAATTATATCATTCAAACATTGTATATTCTAACAACATTTTTATATGTACAATTATATATGAAAAATGGGAAATATTGTATGAAAACAAATGAAGAACTTTTGGAAGAGGCAAAAGAAGTATCATTAAATGCATATTGCGATTATTCGGGTTTTCCTGTAGGTGCCTGTGTTTTATATTCAAGCGGCAATATATACAAAGGCTGTAATGTGGAAAATTCAAGCTTCGGTTTATCTTTATGTGCTGAAAGAAATGCTATTTCTAATGCTATAGCTGCAGGTGAAAAAGGAAAGATATTAAAAATAGCTATATATTCGCCGAAAACAAAAAAATGTTTTCCATGTGGTGCTTGCAGGCAATGGCTTCAGGAATTTGAAAAAGGACAGCACATAGAGGTTGTACTTGAAGATGAAAATTCATTATGCAGTGTATATAAAATTGATGATATATTCCCTTTTTCATTTAATTTAGCGTAAATATGATATAATACATATTGTGAGAGAGAAGAGGACTATCTGGTGGCTGATTATACCGTAAACTATGAAGAAATCGGAGAATGGCTGAAATTATATAAAGCGGCGGAAGATGAAAAACAAAAAAAACATTTACAAAATATCATTGCTCTTGCGGCAATGCCGCTTGTCAAAAAAATAGCAAGAGGCCTTGCCAGAAGGAATACGGACCCTGTAGAGGATATTATTCAGGTTGGAAGTGTCGGGTTAGTTAAAGCAATTCAGCTTTATAATCCGAAGGTAAGCGAAAATTTTAAAACTTATGCTACATATCTTATTACCGGTGAAATAAGACATTATCTTCGTGATAAAGTTTCTATGATAAAAGCCCCGAGAGAAATTTATGAACTTGCTTATCGTGTAAATAAGTTAATGCAAAAGTTAAAGGATGAAAAGGGTAATGAACCTTCAGAAGCGGTTCTGGCAGAAGAATTGGGTACTTCTGTCGGTAAAATAAAAGAAGTTATTGATGTAGAACGAAGAAAACAGACTATATCTTTAGACCAATTTATTAATACGGGTAATGACGAATCATTGTTGTTATTTGACAAAATTGCCGACGATAATCATTATAATTTGGAATCATTTCAGGAAGATAAAATACTTATTAAAGATGCAATAAGTAAACTTGATGTAAAATTGCAGGAAGTTATTGTTATGAATTATTTTGAAGATATGAGTCAAACGCAAATAGCAAATAAACTCGGTATATCTCAAATGCAGGTTTCAAGAAGATTAAAAAAAGCTTTAAATATGCTTCTTAATATACTATCGGAAAAAGAACAGGTTGGTTAAAATTGGCAGAAATTTTTAATGAATATATATTGGCTTTAATTTTTGTTGTTATTACCGGAGCTTGTATAGGAAGTTTTTTAAACGTTGTTGCTTTAAGGGCAATAGCAAAAGAATCAATTATTTTCCCTTCTTCAAAATGTCCCAAATGTAATAATCCTATAAAATGGTATGATAATATACCTGTATTATCTTATTTTTTGACATTTAGAGGTAAATGCAGAAGCTGTGGTGAAAAAGTTAGTATTCAATATCCCGTTGTAGAAGCTGTTAGTGCTGTAATATTTCTTGCTGTTTTTCTTGCTTTCGGCTTTACAGTTAAAACATTGTTATTATTGATATTACTATGTATTTCTATTGTTATAACAATTACAGATATAAAAAAAGAATATATTTTTAATGTTCACAGTTGGATATTTATAATTACGGCTTTAATATATTCCGTATATGAAAATGATGTAAACTTCGCATTCACAGGTTTTGTTCTTGGTGCTTTGATTATGGAAGTCATTGCAAGATCTGCATATTATATTGTTAGAAAGAAAAATGACGAAAATAGTGAAGATACTAAAATTCAGAGCAAAGAAAAATCTGATTCTGAAGAAGAACTTAGTATTGATGAATATGTAAGTAAGTATAAACGTGCTTTTGGTGAGGCAGATACATACATAGCTGCAGGAGCAGGAGCTTTGCTCGGCTGGAAATATTTCATAGCTGCTGTTATTCTGGCTATTGTTCTTCAAGCTTTTTGTATATTGCCCCAGTTTCTTATAAAATTGTATAAACAGGGTGAAAAAAGACTCCTATTCTCTTTAGGAATATTTTTTATTACTGCAGCATTATATTTTCTATTATCGAATATATACAAACTGAATATATATCTAATTTTTGCTTTTATCATTGCTTTAATATTCTTTGGGCTTGATACAATAATAAGAATAAAAAAGGTTAAGAAGCAGGGGTATAATTCTCTTCCGTTCGGACCTGCTTTGTTAATAACAACATTTTTAACTTTGTTCTTCGGTAGTTATATTATTGCTTTTGTATTTAAGTATATATTTATGTTTGTTCAATAAAAAATCAAAAATATATATTGTTTTATTATGTTGTTGTTAGAATAATACTGTCCGGGTGTTTTTGAAAACCACTAAAAAAGAGCCTGTAAAGGCTCTTTTTTGTAAGGTCTGGGCGTGAAGAGACTCGAACTCCCATGCCTGAGGCGCCAGATCCTAAGTCTGGTGCGTCTACCAATTTCGCCACACGCCCTTGGATTAATTAAAATTTATCACAACCAGTTTCTTTCGTCAAACATATATCAATGTCCTTTCACGATTACTTTAAAATTTTATTGGTCTTTCTTTTTTGTTGTAGAATATTCATATAGAAAATTAAAGGATAAAAAAATGACAGTTCCATTAACAGGTAATGAAATAAGAAAAGCTTTTATAGAATTTTTTAGAGATAAACATCAATCAACAGAAGTAGCAAGCTCAAGTCTTGTTCCAAATAATCCTACAGTTCTTCTTACTACTGCGGGAATGCTGCAATTTTTACCGTATTATCTCGGACTTGAAAAACCTCCATATAATCCGCCAAGAGCGGTTTCTTGCCAAAAATGTGCCAGAGCCGGTGGTAAAGATTCTGATATAGAAAATGTCGGAAGAACCCCCAGACATCATACCTTTTTCGAAATGCTCGGAAATTTTGCCTTCGGTGATTATTATAAAAAAGATGTTATTCCCTGGGCCTGGGATTTTGTTACAAACTATCTAAAATTAGATCCTAAAAGATTATGGATTACTATATATGAAAATGATGATGAAGCATTTGAGATATGGACTAAAGACGTCGGAATTCCGCCTGAACGTGTTATACGAAAAGGCAAAAAAGACAACTTTTGGGGCCCTCCCGGTGCTACAGGTTCTTGCGGACCATGCAGCGAAATTCACTATGATCTGGGCGAACATTTAAAATGTTCTGACAACTGTTCTATTGCAACTTGTGAATGTGATAGATGGGTTGAAATTTGGAATCTTGTTTTTACTGAATTATTTCAAGATGAAGAAGGAAATTTTTCTCCTTTGGAAAAGAAAAATGTTGATACAGGCATGGGGCTTGAACGTATTGCAATGGTTGTTCAGGGCAAAGAATCAACATTTGAAACTGATCTTTTAAAACCTATTCTTGACAAAGTTTCACAAATGAGTAAAGTTCCTTATAAATCAAGTGAAAAAACAGATATTTCCTTAAGAATTATTACCGATCATGCAAGGTGTGTAACTTTTATGATTAATGATGGTGTTATTCCGGGAAATGAAGGTAGAAACTATGTTTTAAGAATGATATTAAGAAGAGCATTAAGACACGGGAAATTATTAGGACTTGAATTGCCTTTCCTTAATGAAATTGTTGATACCGTAATTAAATTATATAAAGAAGTATATCCTGACCTCGTTAAAAATTCTGAGAAAATTAAATCAACAATAAAACAAGAAGAAGAGCGTTTTAAGATAACTTTAGACAGAGGATATAAACTTCTTGAAGAATTAATGCAAAATTCAAAACAAATTGACGGAGAAAATGCATTTAAACTATATGACACTTTTGGTTTTCCTCTTGAGCTTACAATCGAAATAGCTGCTGAAAATGGTGTAGGCGTTGATGTAGATGGATTCAACAATGAAATGAAAAAGCAAAAAGAAAAAGCAAAAGCTGCTGCACATAAAATTAGTCTTACTGATGATTTAATATATGTAGATGTTGAAAACAAATTCGGATCAACTAATTTTGCCGGTTATGAGCAAAATGAAACCGAAGCTAAAATTATAGCGATTATTGAGGCCGGTGACTTCATTGATATTATGCTTGATACTACACCTTTTTATGCTGAATCAGGCGGTCAAACAGGGGATACAGGTATAATTGAAAATAATGAATTTAAGGCAGAAGTTTTAAATACTTTTAAAGTAAATAAATTGTTTGTTCACAGGTGCAGAATAATTAACGGAGAACCTAAAACAGGAGACTGTGTAAAAGCAAAAATAGATACAAAAAGAAGAAAAGAAATAACAATACATCATTCAAATGCACACTTAATACAGGCTGCATTAAGAAAAGTTCTTGGTGAAGAAGTTCATCAGGCAGGTTCTTTCGTTGAAGAAAACAGAACACGTTTTGATTTTACTTTTCCAAGAGCTATGACTAAAGAAGAAATTATTGAAGTGGAACAGCTTGTTAATCAGTGGATATCTGACGACATTAAACAAAACACCGAAATTATGAATATCGAAATGGCTAAAAAATCAGGAGCAATGGCTCTATTTGGAGAAAAATACGACGAAAATGTCAGAGTAGTAAATTTTGGCGACATTTCAAAAGAACTTTGCGGAGGAACTCACGTTAAATCAACAGGGGAAATTCGTTTAACAAAAATCCTCTCTGAATCTGCAATTGCTGCAGGAACAAGAAGAATTGAAGCTGTTGCAGGTGATTATGCATTTAAATATCTTTGTGAGAAATCAGATATTGTTGACAAAATGGCTCACGCATTTAAAACTACTGTTAATGAACTGCCTGAAAGAATATTAAAGCTTGTTGTTGATAATAAAAACCTTCAACTTGAGATTGAAAACTTGAAGAAAGAACAAACTAAAGTAAAATTCCAATCATTTATATCACGAGCACAGGATATAAAAGACGGGAAATTATTTATTACCGAAATGGAAGCATATCCTGCTCACTTAATTAAACTTGGAAGTGAAATTCTTTCATCTAAACTCGGTGAAAGTATTATTGTATTAGCTTCAATTGATGAAGACAAAATAACTTATGTTGTAAAAGTCAGCGATTCTTTTGTCCAAAAGGGTGTAAACGCAGGACAAATAGTTTCTAAACTTGCTTCTCAAACAGGCGGAAAAGGCGGAGGAAAACCTCAGTTTGCTCAAGGGGCAGGTAAAGATAAAGAAAATTTAAGAACTGCTCTTCAATCTGTTGAATCTGAAATAAAAGAAAAATTCAGCATAAAAATGTATTAATATAATTTATTTAGCGTTTTAACCAGATAGGCACTATATTATAGTGCCTATCTGGTTAAATTTATGTATTTACAATTTATCGAATCTCCATCTAACCATTATAAAATATCAATTGGATCAATATCAGTTATAACTTTTATGTCTTCTGCAGCTGATGTATTTTTCATAAATCTTGAAATAAAGTATTGTCCTTTCTTACCAAGTTTATTTTTTATTACAATCTGAAATCTATATTCAGAATTTATTTTATACATTAAACATTTTATAGAGCCTTTTATTTCAAGATACTCTGTCAAGTTAATTTTATCTACTTGCATTTTTAATCTTTGTGCGATTTCATTTGCACAAACAGCAGCTCTTGTTTCATCAGTCGAAGATACAACAATTTTTATAATTTGGCAGAAAGGCGGATAATCAAAGATTTCTCGTCTTGAAATTTCGTTTTTATAAAATTCCTGATAATTTTGGTTCTTCGCATTTCTTATTGCATATAAATCAGGATTATATGTTTGGAAAATAACTTTTCCCGTTTGCTCTCCTCTTCCGGCACGTCCTGCAACCTGCATTAGAAGTTGAAATCCTTTTTCTGCCGACCTGTAATCAGGCATTGTAAAATTAATATCTGAATCAATAACTCCGACAAGAGTCACATTAGGATTATCCAAGCCTTTCGCTATAATTTGTGTACCGAGCAGTATATCAATTTCTCCATTTTGAAATTTATCAAATATCTCAATATATTTTGTTTTTGAAGATAAAACATCAGAATCTATTCTTTCAATTTTTGCGTTTGTAAATATCTTTCTTGCCACAGATTCAATTTTTTGAATACCGGTACCACCCATTTTTAATTCGGGAGAATTACATTTCGGGCATAAATCAGGTGCCGGCACAGACATATTACACCAGTGGCACTTTATTGTTTTATCTGAAGCATGATATGTCATTGGAATATCACAATGCGGACATTTTATTACTTCTCCGCAAGTCTGGCATTGTATACTCGTATAGTAACCACGCCTGTTCATTAATAATATAATTTGATTTTTATTTCTTAATGATTCATTAACCGCATTAATTAATGTGTTTGAAAATATACTTCTTGTTTCTCTATAAAATTCTTCCCGCATATCAACTATTGAAACTTCTGCTAAACCGGCATTGTTAAATCTGTTTTTTAAAGTAATAAGATTTGACGTCGAAATAGCTTTGAAATAAGAAGCTACATCTGGAGTTGCACTTCCCCTTATTAAAAAAGCTTTATTTATTTCACATATTTTTTCGGCGACTGTTCTTGCATCATATCTTGGGGCGGGAGATGTTTGTTTATACGTATTTTCATGTTCTTCATCAATTATTATAAGCCCTATATTATTCAAAGGGGCAAATACCGCAGACCTTGCTCCTATTATAATCCTTATTTTATTATCTCTTAATTTATTCCATACATCATACTTCTCTCCTTCTGAAATGTTACTGTGCCATATTGCTATTTCTTCAGGTTTGAATCTTTTCATTAATCTTAATGTTAATTGTGAAGCAAGAGCTATTTCAGGAGCAAGAAAAAGCACATTCCTTCCTTCTTTTAATACTTTTTTTATTGTTTTAAAATATATCTCGGTTTTACCTGATCCTGTTATTCCGTTCAATAGTACTGGTTCCGTTTGCCCTGCTTCCATTTTTGATAAAATTTCATTATAGGCTTTTTGCTGCTCTTCTGATAATTGAGGGAATTCATCCTTTTTTATATCTTTTCCGAATATCAACAAAGGATCTCTATACACTGTTTTATCTATTATTTTTATACAATCTAAATCAACAAGCTTTTTTATTGTTGTTCTACTTGTTTTATATTCTTTTTCAAATTTAATTAAAGGATATTCTTTTAATGTTTCGAGTATCTGTAAAATCTCAAGCAGTCTTGATTTTAACTCTGCTTTTTTATTAAAAACAATATATTTTTCTGTCTTTTCTTTAATCTTTTTTCCTGAATTTTCTCTTAAGAACTTCATTGGAATAGCTGCCTGTATAACAGTATTAATATCACAACTATAATAATTTGATATCCAATCAAGAAGTTTAAGATAATTAAGAGAAAAAACAGCCCTGCGATCAATGATTTTTGTTATTTCTTTTGCTTTTATACCTTCTTCCAAATAATCCGAAAATCCGGCAATGAAGGCAACTATTTGCTGTTTTCTATTTCCGAAAGGAACAAGAACAGCCTGCCCTATCTTTATTTTTTCTTTCATTTTTTCAGGTATTAAATATGAAAAAGTCCTTGCTCCTAAGTTCTTTACATCAACAATACATAGAGCATATTTATTTATAATATTTGTGTTTTCCTTATTTACTTTTTCCATAATTTTATTTTATATACTGCTTAACAAATACCGGAGTAAACTCTGACCAAACTCTTGCATTTGGGTGCCAGTCAGCAATATCTTCTTTCAGTTTATAATTTTTATCAAACAAAACACCTGTGATCTCTTTCGTATGAACTACAATTATGTTATTTTCGTTTTGTAATTCTGTCCAAATTTTGCTATTTATTCTGTCTGAATCAAATTTTATTTTTAACGGACTATATGTATCCGGTAATTTTTGTTCATATAATATTATAATAAATTTAGCATTTGGAGCCAGTTCTTTCAACTTCTTTTGAGATTGGATAATTAATGCTTTTAAAAAAGAATCGGTTTTATCAGCATAATGGACACCTTTTATAACCATTCTGAATTTAACAGAAGAAAAAAGAAATTTTATAAGCGGTATTTTTATAACTTTTTTGTATAAATTATTTTCTTTAAAAGATAAAGGAATTATATCTTCATATAAATCATATAAATATATATTCTGTACATTAAGAAATCTGTTTATGTGGTCGTGCATATAAATATATATAATATAGTCAGCATTATTAATTAAATCATAATTGTAAGGACTTTTTCCAAATTCTGATAATCTATCAATATTATTTAATATTTGTTCCCCGCATTGAGCAAAGCTGTATACAGGTCTTTGTGCAAGATTTGATAATATATAAGGAAATGTTTCTTCTCTCTTTAATCCATGCCCGTATGCATAAGAACAGCCGAGAACTATAATCGGATTTTTTTTATAATTCTTATTAAAAACAATTCTGCTTTCCCCGCAGAATTGTTTATATGTTAATTCATTATTTTCTATGGATTTAACTGTAGACTTTTCTGTTTCATATCTTTTTATATTAATTCTATCCTGAGGAACTTTATTACTACCCAAATAACTAATTTTAGAGTAAAAAGCAGCGAATTCAGGAGAAGATATGTTTTTTTCAATATATTTATTTGCAATAGCTAAAAGTAAACCGAAAAATAAAAAATTAAAAAACAAAATTTTCAAAATATTGTTTTTTAACTTATTCCTCTTCATCAGTTAAGAGTTCTTTCATGGCTTCTTCAACAGCATCTTTTAATGTAACAAGATTATCAGGTGATACAGTAACACCTTTTTTAGTGGGAAGCCATGTGCCACCGTCATCAGTCGTATAATATATTCTTAAATCAAGATATCTTTTATCTTTATAAGAATTAATACTGATTTGAAGCTGTTCGGTTGCATTTCTCGGAATTGTAGCCAATATTTTTGCGTCTTCTGCCATTTCTATACCTCTCTATATATTTAATGTCTGCTTGTAATCGGGGATTTCAAATATTCTTGTATCTTCATCTTTTTCTGTAAATTTTGAATATTGATACAGTGATTTTTCTTTAGCACTATTGTAATAATCTTCGGGAATAATTGCAAGAAATTGTTCATTTAATTCACCCGAATAATGACCGAGAGTTCGTGCAAAATTTTCAATATCTTCTTTAGAACTGCCTGCACCGTATGCTTTAGTTTTTGCATCTGTTCCGGAAGGTCTTATTTCTATAAATTTATCGGTAAATTGAAGAAAAGTACCATCTCCCACAAATTTAATATCAATCAGGTTATCAAAATTCAAATTATCAAATGTAGAACTCAGTATATTCTTAATATTTTCAATAGAAACTTTACCGTCAAAATATGCAAGCGATAAAGCAAGATAGAATAAATCATTTTTAGTTCTTAAAGCTTCACCGTCTTTTTTTGCTTTAGTAAGTTTCACAATATCAGGTTCTGATTCATTATAATATGATATATCTTCTCTTATATCATATTTTGCAATAATTTCGTTATTTTTAAATAATTCATCAAGTGCAACAGAAAGAGTTTTATTTTCTTTTTCAAGCATAGCAGCAAGAGCAGAAGCAACAATAATAGCTTCAGAGGCACTTTTCTCTCTCATTGCAATTGCACATC
Organism: Candidatus Gastranaerophilales bacterium; assembly: GCA_944325525.1. Classification (GTDB taxonomy): domain Bacteria; phylum Cyanobacteriota; class Vampirovibrionia; order Gastranaerophilales; family Gastranaerophilaceae; genus Avigastranaerophilus. The sequence continues at coordinate 18,222 of CALVAK010000008.1, read as the reverse complement.
TGCCTGCTTTTGATTTAATAAGCTCTTCAGAGCCTATAATCATGCCGCCTGATTCCTCACCTCCAAATACCATTCTGGGATTTTTCCCGAGGTTTATGTCTTTCCCGAAAACATCAGTAATAATAACATCTTTTTCAGGATTATCCATAATTTGTTTTTCTACTTTTTTCATAATGTTAGCTATTTCTTTAAAGCCGACAGGCACATTTACAACTTTAACATTATTATGCTTTGCCCATTCGTCCCATGCCTTTGCACTGGCTGTAGTTTTAATTATAAATCTTGAATGATTTTCCCATCTTTTTGAATTTTTCAATTGTTGTGTCCAAAAGTCCATTATAAGTAAAAATGATTGGTTTGCCGTATATATACATAAAACTCTGTTATCATTTAATTTCGAATAATTTATACCTGTTTTATCCAAAAAGTCAATATTCTTTTCATCTTCTACCTGGCAAACTGTTAACCTGTCATGGTCAGGGTCTGTTATGAAAACAACAGTACCCGAAGGATAATTTTTAAGTTTCTCTCCGTAATTTAAAGTATCAATAACCGGAAAAAATATTCTGCCATTTTTATCCATAGCAGTTACTGTTGCATCAACTGAATAATCATAGAAACACTTGTTTCCATTTGGGTCTGTATCATATTTTCCTATACCGTGGAAGAAAGGGTCTTCTTGTGTATTCATCCAGACGAATTTATCACTAATTTTAAATTCATCTAATATTTTACTCAAAGTTTTATATGCACTTCCGCCTACATTTTCAATAATTATTTTTTCTTTTAAATTTCTGATTAATTCTAAATTTTCTTTATTTGCAACACCATTTTCAAGATATTCTTTATATAAACTAATCCCGTTATTTATGGTTTTCATAAATTCTTCATTAATTAATTTATCATCAGATTTTGCTATTTTAATTTCATATTTGCCGTCTTCTCTCACTTTTTCAAATATTTCTTTAATTTTATTAACAAATTCCATAGATTCTTCGGGTAAATACTGACTCCCTTGAGAATTCAAATCTTTAGTGGCATTTTTAACACTTATACCGTGACTGGAAGTAATATATTCACCGCCCAGTAAATCAAGTTTAAAAGCAAGAAAAGAAGCAAGCCAAATAGGCATAGTTTGTCTTTGATATGTTGTTAATGTTTCAATCCCTTGAGCAGCTTGAACCCTTGCAATTAAATCAAGAAATTTATCAGAATTATATCTAACTTCACGTCCTACAAGTTTTAATAATTTTTTACCCGGATATTTCTCTTTTGCTACTAGAGCTTTTGCATAAGTTGCAAGCATTATTCCTATAATATTAATCGGAAATCTTGCATCGTATGGAAATAAAATATTTTGCGGACCTCTTATTCCTGCTGTTGACACTGCCGCTTCTTTTTCATAATTTTGAAGCCAGCTGTCAAGATTTAAACCTTGAGGATTTGTTTTCTCATCATAAGGGAGAAGATGTTCCTTCTTCAACATAAACGTAATTTCATTTTTATTTTCTATATCTATATATTTATTATTTTTTATATAATCCGGAGTATTTTCTCTCACAGAATTATATAATTCCTGTTCCAATGTTCGGCTGTTCATAACTATCTCCTTAAAACGCATTTAATTAGATTTGTCTTTTAAAATAATACTAAACAAAAAAATTAATAACAAGAGAATAAATAAAACATAAGAAAATTATAATAAAGATAATTGTTTTATTTCACTGAAATGTTTTTCAAAAAATTTTTTGCGATGCCATTTTGTTAAACCGTATTTATCAACAGCTTCAAGATGAGCTGCTGTTATATATCCTTTATTATCCGACCAGTGATATTGAGGAAATTCTTTATCTATTTCTTTCATAAATCTGTCTCTTGATACTTTTGCCAGTATACTTGCAGCTGCAATTGCAGCCGATTGTGAATCACCTTTTACTATACATTCCTGACAAAATTTAAAATCAGGAATCTTTTTGTTTCCATCTATAAGAACTTTAATGTTAGAAGAAGAAAGATTATTAATGACCTCTTCACACGATTTTTTCATTATTAAAAGCGATGTTTTTAATATGTTGTATTTTTCAATTTCTTCAACACTGCCCTGGTTTATTGCGAAAACAGAATTATTAATAATAACTTCAAATAAACTTTCTCTTACTTTTTCATTCAATTTCTTTGAATCATTTAACAGAGAAAGTTCATATATCAAATCTTTATCTGGGTTTAAAAAACAAACTGCAGCTGCAAAAACAGGACCTGCTCCCGGCCCTCTTCCTGCCTCATCTGTCCCTATTACATAATCATATTTTCCCTGTTTCGTTATATCAAAGTTGAATCTTTTATTCATCAATATCCAATGTTAGTCTTCCTAATCTTCCAGAACGAAAATCATTTAAAATATTTTGAGCACATCTTTTTGTATCCGGTTTCCCGCCTTGAAGTATCCAATTTCGCTTTAATGCAATATTAGAAAGATTAACTTCCTCACTGTTAAGATTGTAATATTTTTTTATTAAATCAGGATAAAGTTTTTCTGTTGTATTAATAAAGTTCTGAGCAACAGCTTCAACATCATAAGCATTTTCTCCGATTGAATCAACAAAAGCAAGTTTATATGCTGTTGTTTGATTTTCTTGTTTTAAAGGAATAATACCGGGAGTATCAAGCAAATCAACTTTAGGATTAATTCTAACCCACTGTTGCTCTCTTGTTACACCAGCTTTTGCACCTGTTTTAGTTTTTGATTTTTTTATTAACTTATTTATAATACTGGATTTACCCACATTAGGCATTCCTACAACCATGACTCGCACTGCTCTCGGCAAAAGACCTTTTTTTACAAGTGCAATAATTTTTGGCTGCCCGAGCTCTGCTACTTTATTTAATATTTTTGATAAATCCTTATTGTCATTTGCACTTGTCGATATTACAGGACAATTAGTTTTTTCTTTTATTTTTTTTACCCACGTTTGAGTTTGTTCAACATTTGCTAAATCAGACTTATTTAAAAGAATCAACCTGGGTTTTTCACGCAAAAGCTTTTCAATATCAGGATAAGCAGAACTACACGGTATTCTCGCATCTATAACTTCGATTACAACATCAACTATGCTGACTTGTTCTTTTAGCTTTTTTTCAGCTTTGGCAATATGTCCAGGATACCAATGAATATAATCCATAAAAACCTTTTATTTTCTTCTTAATAAGTAAACAGAGAACTAAATATTATTTATCTTATCAGCTTATTATGATAAACATAAAAGCCATATTCAATGCAATAACAATGACTATGGCTTTTATTATAATTGTTTTTTACCTATTTCTTTTCAATTTTCTCTCTGATACGTGTAGCTTTGCCAGAACGCTCTCTCAAATAATATAGTTTAGCACGTTTAACGTCACCACGTCTTACAACGGTAATTTTCTCAACACGGGGAGAATATACGGGGAATACACGTTCAACACCTACACCTTGAAATGTTTTTCTTACTGTAATTGTTTTACCTATTCCACTTCCACGTTTCTTTAAAATTGTTCCTTCAAAAGCCTGTGTTCTTTCTTTGTTTCCTTCAACAATTCTTACCGAAACTCTTACTGTATCTCCAGGATTTAAATCTGGTAATTCTTTATTTAAATATTCTTTTCCTAAACTTTCTACTATAGGGTTCATATCTACATTCCTTTGCATTGTATTTATACGTTACTATATAATATTTAAAACATATTTTTTCTTCAAGTCCTTTTTTAAATTAGAAAAATTTTTATTAAAATTTTTTAATAATGTGTTAACAATTATTAATATCCTAAATGCTTCGCTAAAGTTTACAAATTCATTTGCCGATAAAAAAAATATAAAGAAATTGGAGCGAAGGCAAAAATGGGATTAAATGTGGGTTCTTTATATTCATCAGGAGCGGCAGGCAAATCTGTCATTGATATTCAAGCTCTTGAACGTGTAAAAGAACAAATCTTAAATCCGAATAAAGAACAATCTGTAGATCTTTCTAAGTTAGATTTATCAAAATTTAACAGAGTAAGCTTAGGAACAGATTTATATGCTGCAAGAACTAATGGAGAAACAGCACTGCAGGCAGCTAAAGCTGCTACTGATTTCGATGTTAATTTGAGCAAAGCTTTTTCTGCTAATGTACAATACTTAAATTCCCAAGCTGCTCAAAGTTTGTTTACAACAAAAGAAAATAACGGAAAATTAGTTCTTCCTTCTGAAACTGTTAATCAGAAAACAGATAATGAAATTATTACGGAATCTTCTCAAATTTCCGAAACATATAATCTTGATAAAGATAAAAAAGGTTCTAATCCTTTTGCCTTCTATACTAAACTTGAAAATAATAATGACAAAGAAGACACTGATAACTTGAATGGTTCTTTAAATATTTTTGCCTAAAATACATTGTTACTTATTTTTCGGGACGAAAATAACATTTCGTCTTTTTTTTTCTGAAAATTTATTAATATAAGAAAAAACAATAAAAAAAAGGGACATATATTATGTCCCAAACAATTCGGAATGTAAAAGAAAATTATTTTACTATCCTCAGTGTGTAAGTAAGTAAGGTAAGTGTGTAGGTATATGTGATTGTGAAAATTGTTTTAATAAAATTAGTACGCGTACTGTTTTTTTCCCTTTTCCCATGCCAATCTTGTAGTCGGTTTAGTTGTTTGTTTTCTCTTAATATCCTTGTTTATTTGTGTTTTTTATTTGTTTATTTCTTACATATATATAAAGTATTTTGTATATACAAAATTGCTAAAAAGTATACAAATAATATATATAATCTTTACAAAACTTAATATATGTCTTGTTTTTAAATAATAGCAATAAAATAAAGCAGCGGATACAGAGACTGTTTTTTAATATATCTTAAATTTAGCCTGGGATTAATTTACGGATGAAAGTTTTATAATATTGGAATATTTTGTTTTTAGTTTTTTCTTTTTATAAAAGTCAAACCACTTACTGCATTTTAGATATGTGATACTAGAAAAACTTGTTTTAATTATTTCATCAATAATATCCGCTTGAATGTTATTTTCAATCTCAATATTAAAATCAAAACCGAGCCGGAGCAGTTTCATTAAATTGTTACTTAATTCATCACTGACGGGAGCAGAAATTTTGATAAAAACACGGCGAATTGGTGAAAATTTTTCTTCCGAAACTAATTTATCCAACTGTTCAATTAATTCTGCTGAAATAGCATTCTCTTTTACGTAGATATCTTTATAGTATTTATCTGAATTGATTTCTTTTGTATCTGAGTTAACAAATAAATCAAAAAATTTATCTTTATTTTCATTAAAAAAGTTCATTTGCTTTTCAAAAATTCTTTTTGCGCGGTTCATAAAAGCAAGAAAAGAAATAACTTTTAAATCATATTTTTTTGCTGACATCTCGGCATATTTAAGCATTTTAAGTGTTCTATTTACATATTTTTTGTTTTCACACTCTTCAGAAGAAGAAACACTGTGCTCTGAATCAAATTGGACTTCAACAAGTCCCATTTTTTTGCAATTATTCAGCCATTGATTAATTTCATAAGACAGGTCATTATAATTAGTAAACAATATATACTTGGATATAACAAAGTTTTTTTCTTTTGAATGTTTCAGATAAGTTTTCATGTTATTAATAACAATATTATAAAACTTAGTTCCTTTTATTTTTTCAAAAGTTTCTTTAGTCCCTGCATCAACGCTGGTGACAACAGCTGCGCTTTCAACTTTTTCAAGAGCTTTACATAAACTTTTAGATAATTTTATGGCTGAAGTCGGAACATATATTTCAGGAACATTATTTTTAGAAAACAAATCAACAAGCCAATCAAATTCTTTCATTAAAGTAGGTTCACCGCCAACAAAGCGTAGAGAACCGTTAAATTTTAATAAATTCTTATTAAGTAATTCCGCAATAACAGGTTTAATATCAACATCCTGTTCTTTGTTATGCCATTCTGGAATTCTTCCGGTAGGACAATAAATACATCTTGAATTGCATTTCATAATATGGCCGGCAGTTAAGTGGTTAATATAATCATCATCATCCCAATTCCGTTCCTGAAGTTCAAAACAGCCATCACATTGCGAAGGATAAATACCTTTCTTTGCTTTTTCTCTTAACTTTCTTTTTTCTTCAAAAATATAATTCCAATCAAGCTTTTCGTTCTTTAAATCAAAATACAAATATAATCTGTCAGAGAAATCAAGATTATCAGTATTACAACAATGCCCGGCGATTAAATGACCTGTGCCGGGATCAATATAAAAATAAATACCATGTTCTAACAATCTGCAACTTTTATATCTCATAAATAGAATGTTATCATGTAATAATACTTCCTTCAAATTTATTATGATATAATATTTTTATTAAATTCGGAGAAGAGAGATAATGGGAAAAATGTATAGATGCAGATATCTGGCTCATGGTTTATATATACACTATGATTGTTTCAGACACTGCCATTTATCTATTCATTCTCCCGGAGAAAGAAATAAAAACTATATAATTCCATATAAAGGTTCAAAAGATAAAGCAGATTGGGATAAAGTTTTTGAAATAAAAAAGAACCTTGTTGAAAGTATGAGAAAAGGAGATATCCCTTCTTTTTGTAAAGGCTGCCATTGGATTGAGGAATTTGATGAAAACTCCGAAGAACAATTTCTATCTGATTTTGACAAATATCTTGATATGTTGTGGATAGGTCATTCTAACGAATGTAATGCCAACTGTATTTATTGTTTTTCATTTCAGGAAATTTCAGAACATAGAACAATAAAAGGATATGATATATTTCCATTATTTAAAGAGCTTCTTGAAAAAAAGATATATAATCTTGAAAAAGCACCGCAGGCACATATTTCTTTTGCTATGGGTGAACCGACAATTTTGAAAAAATTTGATGATATTATTAATATTTTTGCAAAATACGGAAATAAATATTTTGCTTTGTACACAAACGGCATTAAATTCAGTAAAATGACTGCTGAAATACTTAAAAGAAAAGATGTGGAAATAAAAGTTGTTATTTCTCTTGATGCAGGTTCACGAGAGGTGTTCAAAAAAGTTAAAAAAGTTGATAAATTTAAAGACGTATGCACAAACATAAAAAAATATGCACAATCAGCAGCGAAAGCAACTCCGATAGATTTAGGTGTTAAGTATATTATTATTCCTAATGTTAATGATACAAAAGAAGAAATCGACAAGTGGTTTGATTTGTGTACAAAACAACTTGATGTAAAGTACTTAATTGCTGACATAGAAGAAAAATGGTTCGTAAGACAATGCGGAGAGGTTCCTGAGTATGTTAAAGATTTACTCAGGTATATAAGAAAAAGATGTATGGATGAAAACATAGCTTTTGAGTTTTATGACAGAGCTCTTGTTCTTCATTTATAACGGGTGTTAATTTAATGGAAAAACAATATTTTTGTGATGAATTAAATAATGTGATATCTTGTTTTCACGACAGAATAATGTCTTGCTGCTCAGGGCAGATTGGTCCCGTTTATTATGAAGCATACAAAGGCGAAAAAATAGACTGGGATGCCTTTAAGAAGATTAAAACGGATGCTTTTAAGCTGCTGAATGAAAAAGATATTGATAAATCCCCCTGTCAAGGATGTTTTTTCTTAAGGGATAAAAAACAAACGGATATAGTTTCTCCTGTTTTTAATATGATTAACATAAGCCACTGGACTCATTGTAACTGCGGTTGTATATATTGTGCCAGAATGCTTGATTCGAAAGGAAAAATTGATACAAAATCAAGGAAAAGTGATTATTATGATATTGTTCCGTTAATTAAGCAGTTATATAAACAAGAGTTGTTGGATAGAAAAAATCTTGTTGCTGTTATTCAGGGCGGCGATATTTCTGTTCTTAAAGAGTTTGAACCTATGGTTAAAGAATTTTTAAAGAACGGCGTAAAAGAGTTTCATATTTTAACAAACAACATTATATACCAACCTGTAATAAAAAAGCTTATGGATATGGATAAAGTCCAACTTTTTACGTCGCTGGATTGTGCAAGTCCTGATATTTTTTATAAATTAAAAAGAGTTGACAAGTTTAAAGACTGCGTAAATAACTTGAGGAAATATGCAAAAGGACATCAAAATCCGAGAATAATGGTTAAATACATAGTTGTAGAACACCTAAATGATAATATTGAAGAAATTGATAAATTCATAGATTTAATGCAGGATATAGGAATTAAAACAGTAGAATTTACTATAGATAATAAATGGGCAATGTTTACCAACCTGGAAGAAAAACCATTGCCATTGCATTATGGAGAGTTATACCTGCATTTTAAGAAAGCTTGCGAAGAAAAGAACATCATTATGAATGTATGGCCGAAAACAGAATATATTATTAATAAATATGCTCTTAAATGCATATAGAAGAATTATTTTTTTCCAGTTCTAAATCTCTTTTAACCATTTCTTTTATAATATCATCTATTGTATGCAACGGCCGCCAACCAAGTATATTACGGGCTTTAGAATAATCTCCAACAGGATTTAATTTTTCAAGAGGTCTTGAAAATTTCGGATCAATATCAATTATAAGTTTACCTGTTCTCTCATCATAAGCTTTTTCGTCAACGCCTTCTCCTTTAAAAATTAGATTAATGTTTAATTCCTTGAAAGTTTTTGTGCAAAAATCTCTTAAACTTGTAGTAATACCGGTAGCAAAAACATAATCATCAGGCTTTTCTTGCTGCATTGCAAGCCACATGCCATAAACAAAATCTTTTGCGTGTCCCCAGTCTCTTTTTACTGATAGATTTCCGAGCGATAGTTTCTCCTGCTTGCCTAGTTTAATTCTTACAGCTGCTTTTGTTATTTTTCTTGTAACAAAAATATCCGGGCGTCTTTCTGACTCATGGGCAAATGCTATTCCGTTAACAATAAAAAGACCTCTTTGTCTGTAACTTTTTGCAAGCCAAAGAGCATATGCTTTTGCACAGGCATAAGGATTAATAGGCTGGATACGTGTATTTTCGTTCAGTACATTTTCTTCAACATTGCCAAAAATATCAGAAGTTAATGCCTGATATATTTTAACCTTATTTTGTAAACCAAGAGAATATAATACATTTATTAGTCTTAAAACACCAAGTGCATTCACATTTGTAGTATATTCAGAAAATTCTGATGATAACCCTACGTGTGATTGAGCTGCCAGATTATATATTTCATCCGGATTTGATTTCTTTAATGCTTGATAGAGGCTTGTTTCATCAGTCATGTCTCCATATAATATGTGGAGGTTTTTATTATTCAGAATATGTGAAATTCTTTTTTTATTATTAACTGAAGACATTCTTACAAGTCCGAAAACTTCATATCCTTTATCCAGTAATAGTTCTGCAAGATAGCTTCCGTCTTGTCCGGTAATTCCAGTAATTAAAGAACGTTTCATATTACCTCCAGCTTATTTCAAAATAATTTTTAGTTTTTTGATAATTTTGTGTACACATAACTTATATTAGGAAACAGTATATGGTTAAGTTTTTGTTTTTCAGCTTCTTTTATAAAAAATTCTGACAAATTATATAAATGATTTAATAAATTTACTTCATAATTCATATTGTTAAGCAGCTGATTATATACATTTAATGCAACATGAGTAGCTCCGTGTTTTTTTGATTGTTTTATAAATTCAGAAATTTCTTTTTCCGAATCATTAACATCCGGAACTATAACATATTTTGTACACAATTTTCCTGAGTAATCTTTTGTTTTTGATTTGGTATACTTTTTAAAATTGTGCCAGACATTATTAAAAGAATCAACTCTCTTAACAATTCTATGGCATTTTTTACTTCCGGCATCGATAGAAATCATTAAACTTATTGCATTTTTCTTAATGCCATTTTCTATTGCTTTTGAATATTGAATATTATTTGTATGAATAATGATATTATTAAAATTATTATCAAGAAGAAAATTAATAAGTTCATCAAATCTCGGATATAAAGTAGGTTCTCCGCCTGCAAAATCAATCTTAGCATTTTTATCCAGAATATCTTTTGATATCATATCTTTTAATATTGCAATAATATCATAAGGTTCAACAAATTTTTTGTATTGTTCATCATAGTTTTGAGAAGTTTTATCCAATGGCGGAATATGTCCCAGGCAATATACACAATCAGAATTACAAACCTGCCATTGTGAAAGTAATATATATTTTATTTTGTTATTCTCTGTATATTCTTGCCTGGTTATCTGCTGGCAATTTTCACATTCTTTTCTCGGAGTAGAGTTTTTAATGTTTTCTATTTCTTTTTTTCTTTCTTCAAAAAATTTATCCCAATCAATAACATTATTAACAAAAACGTTATTCGGAATTTTAGGCCAGCCAAGGCCATTCGTTGCATTAGTCAAAGTACAATATGTAATTCCGATTGATTCAGCATTAAAACAGATTGAATTATTTAAGTTTTCACAAACATTACACAACATTAATATTATTCACTTTCTGCAACAACAGTAACAATTTGATTGCCGTAGCTGTCAACGTGACCGTCGGTCTTTTCTATTATATACCTTAATCCTTTTTTGCCTTCTATTGCTTTCTGTGCTACTTCAAGAGCTTTTTCAAATTTTGAATATTCCCCAATTTGCTTTCTTGAAAATTCAGAATAATCTTGTTCGGTTATTACATGAAACATAGTTTTCCCCTTTCTTTTATAATTATAATACTACATAATTTTATTATTTAATAATAAAGTTCTGTACTTTAACCGGTAAATATTGTATTTAGGCAAAAATATTGTTATTATTAAAAAAAATAAAAAGGGATGTAAAATGAAAGAATTAAATTTTAAAGTTGACAAGGAAAAGTGTATTCATTGCGGGTTATGTATTAATGATTGTATAGCATCTGTGCTTGAATTTAATAAAGATAAAATACCCGAAACATTGGCTCCTAATAGGTGTATAGGCTGCCAGCATTGTCTTTCTGTTTGTCCTGTAGGTGCAATATCAATTTTTAACAAAAATCCTGATGAATCAGTTCAGCCAATGGAAATAAATCCTGAAATAATTTTAAATTTAATTCAGACAAGAAGAAGCATAAGAAAATATAAAAAAGAAAATGTTGATAAAGAAACAATGCAAAAATTAAAAAATATGCTTAATTGGGTTCCTACAGGCTGCAATTTTCACGGACTTCATTTTTCTTTTATTGATGATATAAGAGTTATGAATGAATTTAGAGATTACGTTAATAAAAAGATAATTGACGGACTTGTAAAAAATCCTGTGAAGTTGATAGGAGACAAATTTTCACATTATACTAAAGCTTTTTTAAGAGGAGATGATGTAATATTTAGAGGAGCACCTCACCTTCTTGTTGTATCTAATTCATTAAAAGCACCCTGTGCAAAAGAAGATGCAATTATTGCTTTAAGCTATTTTGAACTTTATGCACAAAGTCTGGGTATCGGTACCTGCTGGTGCGGCTTCGGGCAAATGTGTATGATGCTGTTTCCTGAATTATCGGAATACCTTGAAATACCAGAAGAATATAAATCAGAATATGTAATGTTATTCGGACCAAAAGATATAACATACAAAAGAGCTGTCCAACCTGAGAAATATAATATTATCTCTGCCGGTAAAAAAGAATTTTCCGATTTACCATTCATAAAAAAAATAAAAAGATTTTTTAGGAATTTAATAAAATAATTTTATGGTAAAATTATTCTGAATAAAAATAACCAGTCATAACAAACAACAGAAAAAAATCCATAAAAGCGGAGATTAACTTATGAGAAAAGAGCTGCTTGCTGTTATTGAGAAAAATGCAAGAATCGGTTTGAAAGATTTAGCGATTATGCTTGGTGTTGATGAGATAGATATTGCAAATGAGCTGGCTGCTCTTGAAAAAGAAGGCATAATCTGCGGATATCTTACTTTAATTGACTGGGAAAAAACGTCAATAGAAAAAGTTACGGCATTAATAGAAGTAAGAGTTACCCCTCAAAAGGGAGAAGGTTTTGATAAAATAGCCGAACGCATTTATAATTATCCTGAAGTACGTGATGTTTTTTTAATTTCAGGTGGATATGATTTACTTGTTACAATAGAAGAAAAAACATTAAGAGAAATTTCTAATTTTGTATCTGATAAATTATCAACACTTGACAGCGTTTTAAGTACAGCAACACATTTTATCCTGAAAAGATATAAAGACCACGGTACAATACTTTCAAATAAAGATGAAGATGAAAGAGAAATAATAAGCCCATGACAAAAAAACTTTCCGAAAAAATCTTAAATATAAAACCATCAGGTATAAGAAAATTTTTTGACATAGTGAATGAAATAGAAGGTGTTATTTCTTTGGGTGTCGGAGAACCTGATTTTGATACCCCCTGGCATATAAGGGATGAAGGTATTTATGCTCTTGAAAAGGGACGTACTTTTTATACTTCTAATTCCGGACTAAAAGAACTACGATATGAAATTTCAAACTATATAAAAAGGACTCAAGGTATTAACTACAATCCTGAGCAAGAAATAATAGTTACTATAGGTGGTTCTGAGGCAATTGATATAGGCTTTAGAATATTAATAAATGACGGAGATGAAATCATTATTCCCCAGCCGTCTTATGTATCTTATGAACCCTGTGCTGAGCTTGCCGGAGCAAAACCTGTTATTATTAATCTCAAAGCAGAAAATGAATTTCGCCTAAAACCGGAAGAACTTATAAATGCTATTACTCCCAGAACAAAGCTTCTGGTTCTGCCTTTTCCGAACAATCCCACAGGAGCCGTTATGGAAAAAGAAGATCTTGAAAAAATAGCTAAAATAATTATTGATAATGATATTTATGTTATGTCTGATGAAATATATTCTGAACTTTCATATAAAGATAAACATATCTCAATAGCTTCATTACCCGGAATGAAAGAAAGAACAATTCTTATAAACGGATTTTCTAAAACTTATGCAATGACAGGCTGGCGTTTAGGTTATGCATGCGGACCTGAAGAAATTATAAGCCAGATGATAAAAATACATCAATATGCTATTATGTGTGCCCCAACAACAAGTCAATATGCTGCGGTTAAAGCTTTAAGAGACGGGGCAGAAGATGTAGAGATGATGAAGCAAGCATATAATCAAAGAAGAAAATTTCTTTTAAATGCTTTTAAAGAAATGAATATAGAGTGTTTTGAACCATACGGTGCTTTTTATGTATTCCCGTCAATAAAAGAATTCGGGATGTCTAGTGAAGAATTTGCTCAAAGACTGCTTGAAGAAGAAAAAGTTGCAGCTATACCAGGAAATGCTTTTGGGGATAGCGGGGAAGGTTATTTAAGAATTTCTTATGCATATTCTCTTGATAATTTAAAAACAGCAATGGAAAGATTAAAAAATTTTGTTGCAAAATTGCGTAGAGAAAAAGAAAAGATAAATCAATTTAAAAAATCAATATAAAAAAAGACCACGCTATTTGGTGGTCTTTTTTATATGACTTATTTTTATTTTTCTTCTGTACAAGTTAATTTAAAGATAATAGCAGCCAGAATACCGCCAATAACATTAGCCAGTATTGTATAACCCGCTAATTTCCAGGATAAAGCATTTGCTATTCCTGCAGAAAGAGCAACAGCAGGATTAAAAGCACCTGAGCAGAAAGTTCCTCCTACAGATAAAGCTCCTGCCAAAACAGTAATACCGATAGCAAAACCAAAATATGAATTTCCTTCAGTTTTTTTAACAGTAGCAGTTTGTAAGACAACATAGCAGAGAGCAAAAGTAAATAATATCTCTGCAACTAATAGTTGACAGGTGTTAAAATCAGCCGGAACAAAAACAATTTTTTCGCCGACAAGAAAATAGAAAGTAAATACTGCAACAACCCCGCCTAAAAACTGAGCAATAATATATGGAATAAATTGTTTTACAGGTAAAGCTCCTCTTATACATGCAGCTAAAGACACAGCAGGATTATAATGCCCGCCGGAAATATGACCTCCGGCATATACCATTGCAGCAAGTACTGTAGCAATTGCGAAAGGAGCTGCAATTCCTAAAGAATTAAAAGAACAACAAAAAACTGTTAATACAAGGAAGAATGTTCCTACTACCTCTGTTAAATATTTCTTAAGATTTTCTTTCATCTGTTCTCCTTTACAAAATAAAACACCAAATATATATTATATGTTTTTTGGGGGTTTGTAAATTGAATAAATTATTTACAACATAAGAATATAAGCTAAAAGCTCAACAATTTAACAAAATGTTTTTCTAAAATATCCAATATAGTGCTATAACATACAAATTAAATTTTTTGGGAATATATCTATAAATAAAAGCATAAATCTTTAATTTATTGTTTTGTTTCTTCTTTATTCTATAATATATAGTATAATCGGCAGTATTTACAGACTTTTATGAAGAAAATATTTAAAATAATAATAATTAATATCTTATTGCTTATATTTTTTCTTTTTGCCATAGAAATTTTTATATGGGGATGTGAAAATCTCAGAATGAAAATATATAATGAAGAATATATTGGCAAATTACCTCTTCCTTTTCATCCTGAAGTTAAGAATTCTGAAATAGATATTAATTCTTTTTCAAATGAAAAAAATAAATATGTACGCACACCAGAAGGTTTAAATTATAAAAATAAACCTATTGTAATTTTTGGTTGCTCATATGCTTATGGATATAAACTTAAAAAAAACCAAACCTTTTCACATAAACTTTCTATACAAACAAAACGTCCTGTATATAATAGAGCAGTTGCAGGCTGGGGAGTCCAGCATATGCTTTATCAAGTAAAACAGGATGAGTTTTATAAAAAAGTTCCTGAACCTGAATATGTTATTTATTTAGAGATGAAGGATCATTTCAGAAGAGCATATGTAACAACTTTTTTATCCGGTCAGCTGTTAAATGAAGATTATTATTTAACATTTCAATACAAAAACGGGAAATTACTCCGAACTCCAAAAGTAGAATCACACCAAATATACAGAAGATTATATTTATTTAATAAACTGCATCATTATTATGTCAATAATATAGTGTTAAATCCAAGAAATTATGATAAATATTCAAAGTTTATAATTGAACACTTTGTTGAAAGCAGAGATGAAATGAAAAAGCACTGGAAAAATACGAAATTTGTAATACTTTTGTATAATTCATTTTATAATGATTCCCTTTTTAAAAAATCTCTTGAAGAAAAAGGGTTTACTGTTATTAAAATTCCTGATATCACAAATGTGGATTTATATTCATCAGAATATCTATCTGCAGACTATCATCCTACAGAAAAAGCTTGGAATCTTTTAACGCCGATTATTATTGATAAGCTAAAACTAAATAACTAAAAATCTCTTTTTTATTTGATTAGAAAATTATAAAACGGAAGAGCTTAGATGGATTGAAATGCAATCCATCTAACATTAGAAAAAACGAAATTTAATTTCGCATATTAAAGCAAAAAACATAAAAATAATATAGAATAGCAAATTTTATTTTTAGGAGTTTTATAGTAGTATCATATATTTCTGCACATAAGAAAGGGGAAAAAATGATTCAAAAGATTGGGGCTGGAATTGTAAATCCAAATTTAAAACAAAATGAAACAAAGTTATCTAAATCTGCCAATTCAAACGCTTTGGTAAGTAAACCTGCTTTTTCAGGTAACTATACAGCAACAAGTCTTTTGAATGCCTATCAGGCATATCATGGTATTAATCTTGCCAAAACTGTAAGTTTCGGAAAGAGCTTATCGCAAGCTTTTAAAGAATTAAACCAGCAAATGAGCACATGCCGTGATTTATCAAAAGGTATGGAAGGGGAACCTGTTGGTTCAAGAGTTTATGTATCAAAACTAATTGATAAATATTATGATGATTTACCAAATGATTTTGATGCAATTAAAACAAATATAACCGTTTCATCCGATTCTGAAAAAGGAACCATTACAGAAGCAAGAACACAATTAAAAAAGCTGCCTGACGGCATATTATATGAAATGGCAGTCAGAAAACCCAGAAAAACAACTGATCCGGTTGATAAAAAAGAGGATCTTGTTCAACAGATTAAAATTACTCAAGATCCTGATATCCCCGAACATACTTATGTACTCAACACAAAAGGTAAGTTAATGGCTGTTGTTGAAGACGGAAACAATGTATTATTAACAAATGCCGGTAAATTTACAAAAATTACTGATAAAGAAAAAAGACTAGCCGTTGAGGCAACTCAAAAAGATAATAACTTTACATCATTTACCCCTGAGGTTCAACCTGTTGAAGAAAGAGTTCATACTCCTTCTATAGGCGAGGGAACTGAAATCGTTATAGGAATGGAAGACGGTCGTTTTGTACCTGAAATTATTAGCAGTATTAAATCTTTTGTTGATAAAGTTAATAATGATGAAATAATTTTAAAACAATTTGTAGCTAATCCTGATGCTAAAAATACACAATTGGCAATGCTTGCAGGAGGGTTCGGCTCCAGAGCAGAATATACAAATGCTTCTTCAAGTAATATATTCCACGGCAAAAAAGACGGAGCACAATCTACAAAAGGTGTATTTAGAACTGCAACCGGCTTAACTCCAATGGAAACAACTTTTATATCTTTACATAACGCAGGTTTGCTGGATTGTTCCAAAGGAAAATTGAAAATAGGTGATAATATCAAGTTTTATTTAAACCAGTCCGGTGTTAATAAAGGAAACGGAGGATTTACCGTTGATTTATATAACAAAATGGAAAGAGAAGGCAGAAAGAGCCTGACTTTATTTCCTAATGATTCAATGTCAAGAATGACAGAGGCTTCACGTAAAATGGCAGACATTATGAACTCCGGTAATGCTGCTATTGTAATGATAGCAAAAGAAGTATCTTCTGATGATGCTAAGGGAAATTTCGGAATTATGAAGCTTGGCCAAAATAATGAGATATTAGAATTTGCAGAAAAACCAAAAACAATTCCGGAAGGTTATGAAAAAGACGGAAAATGTTTAACAAATACATTCCAATTCTCTGTTAGTAAAGAAGCTTTTGGTGCTCTTGCAAAGCTTGAACCTTATTTCCCTGCCGGTAAAGGTAAAGAGCCAAGAGACTGGTCTAAAACATTTGTACCTATATTAATGTCATTAACTCAAAAAGATGATATTGAAGAAATAACAAAAGATATAGCCAAAGTAGTTGATGCAAAAGAAGGAAGTATTCCTGTAGATGTTGTTAGAGAAGCAAAAGCATTGCTTGGTAACCAGAAAATAATAGCAGTCCCAACAGATGAGCCATGGGCTGACTGCGGAACATTAAACGCTTTGTATCATACAACAATGCAAATAGCAAGTAATGATTTTCCGCTAGAAGACTTTGAAAGAAAACATGTTCTTGATAGTATTAATACCAAAACTGGTCTTGTTGCTTCTACTCCGGAACAAAAAGCTGAAATTGAAAGTAAATATATTATCGACGGACAGGTTATGGTTGTTCCTAAAGCTGAAAAAGTAAATTCTTCAGTTGTTAAAGAATATATAGATAACGGTCTTATTACAATAAACGAAAAACAAAAATAAAGAGAATATATAGAAAACAATTGAAAGAAATCAGAAGAAAATAAAAGCTGATGTAAAGAATTGTTGGATTATGGGAAACCAGACATTTCTCATAAAATAAAAGATTTCGGAAAAGTCGTCAATCCCATGCTACAGACTATTTTTTAGTTAGTTATAAAATCACTAAACAGAAGAAGTTGCGAGCCGACAAAAAATCGGGATGACAAGATTCCACGACAAACGAGGCGAAAGGATGAGCCGTAGTTTGACGGGTTCCGAGAGATGATTTTCTTTTGTTTATTAATTAGAAAATCACGAAGCGGAAGAACTTGCGAGCCGGCAAAAAATCGGGATGACAAGATTCCACGACAAACGAGGCGAAAGGATGAGCCGTAGTTTGACGGGTTCCGAGAGATGATTTTCTTTTGTTTATTAATTAGAAAATCACGAAGCGGAAGAACTTGCGAGCCGGCAAAAAATCGGGATGACAAGATTCGAACTTGCGACCCCCGCGACCCGAACACGGTGCGCTACCAAGCTGCGCTACATCCCGATTAGTTGTATTTAATTTTCAACTGTAGCGCACCTACGGTGCTACCTCTCCTCGAACGTGACATTTAGTCACCTTCTCG
>CALVAK010000007.1 GCA_944325525.1 Candidatus Gastranaerophilales bacterium | reverse complement strand
CAAACTAATTTTAAGGAGTTTTTATGCGCAAAGAATTAAGAAAGCAGATTGAACTGCTTGAACAAAAAATGTCCAAAAGTCCAAATAGTATGAAAGATGGCGGAAGCCATTTTTTGTACCGTAGGGAAAGAATGATAAGATTTAAAATGCTGCAGAAAAATATGCCACAAAAAATGCTTGCAAAAAGACTGAACCTGACCGAGAGCTATATTTCAAAACTCATCACCGGCCAACGCTATAACAAAGATTTTGAACGGTATATTATTCGTATTTTAGATTTGAATTATTGTTGTATTTAATTTTAAATTTTATATATTTCAAATTTCTTATATTCATTGATTGAATTTGTAAATGGTTGCATATTTTCTGAAACGAATTTTTTATAATTGCAAACAATGTATAAATTTTTATTTAAATTTAAATCTTTTATATAATTTTCTGAAAGATATACTATAACACCAGAACAAGGTATAGTATTGAAATATGTATATGATGTGTAATTATCATACCAATATTGTAAATAGCCAATTATATTATTATTTATTTTAAATATTAATTTGTCACTATTAATTACTATACAAATATTATTATCTGATGGTATAAATAAATTATTTTCACAAGAATACAACCGTTGGACATAATTATAGGATTTATATAAAAGTCCTATATTTTTCCCTTGAAAATTTCCATTAAACTTTATGTTTCGTATATCACATACAAGCGGAGTAACATCTCCTTGTTGCATAAGATCCTGTTTATATTCATTATAAACATCAGCATTGACTTCTACACCATCATTTAAAAATATAGGAAGTGCTTCAATCCCAATAATTTCTTTATTATCATATTTATTAATATCCATTTTAATTGGACATGATAAATAAATAGGAATAAATTCTTCCTTTTTATATTTCCAACTTTCTATATTGAAAAATTCAATATCTTTTAAGAAATTTGGTTTTTGGCTAGGCCTTAGTAATAACAAACCAAAATCAACAGGCATATAATAATTAAATAAGTATTGAGCTATATTTAAAGGAAAACCATAATTATCATATAAGAATGAAAATAATTTTAATATTGCTGAAATTTGTATATCTGCTTCTAATGTTTTTATATTTGCATATGATAAATATCTATCGTCATAAAAATATTCGTAATCATTAGTATTATAAAATATGTCTGCATATTTGTCATACTCATAGTAAAACCAGTCATATATTGGTAATTTATTATTACATAGCATACACAATTTATTTAATTCATTATCCACATAAAACTTTTTTATATTATTTTTATTTATATACTTTATTGGATAATTTAAAGAATAATTTTTATACCATAAATCATCTTTATAATTATCTGTACTTTTTTTAAAAATATACGTAATTATTACTTGCGATAAAAATGAGGGCTTATTAATAGAGTTTACTATCAAATTATACTCAAAATAATTTTCAATTTCTTGATTAACCAAATATACAATAACTAATAAATCTAATATTCTACTTTCTAAAATTTGAGTTTTGAGTTTTGTAATAAAAATATCTTTATAGTCACAATTTTTAATCATGAAATCCTTTAAAGCATGATAGGTCTGTTCTCGTACCAACATATCAGGCCATTCAAGTCTTTCCATTAGTAATTGAAATGTAAAATTTTCTATTTCCATATTGATTCCTTAATCGGCATATCAGCCATATCTAATTCTAAAAGTTCTGTATATTTTTCAATTAAATCTTCCGCTATTTCATTTTTACCAAGATATAGCAAATAATATATTAATCTAGAAGTACCCAAAGAAAAGTTATTTTCAGGAATATCACTATATTTATATATTGATGAATCAATAATAAAATCTAAATATTTTTTAGGGTATAAATCTTTTACCATACGAAACTTTTGTTGTGCATTTTCAAAATATGTATAACTACTACTCCATCCAATATTTTCTATCATGCCTCTTACTAACCATTTATATGCAACATCTTTCCCTTCCATATTTTTTGACAGTTCAAAAATTTTATCTAAAGTAATATTTGAGAAATTATTATTACCAATACTATAAAATTTTTCAAATGCATCAAGAATTTGTAATCCATATCCATTATTAACCCAATATTCTATCCAGTTATCAACACATTTGGTATTTGAATAATCAATTAGTTTCATAAACTCTTCTATTTTATTTACAGGATATAAAGAATAATCTATTTCCTCATTCTTTTCTTTTTGGAGAGCTACAACATTATCTTTTTCCGTTTTTTGAATTGCATTATTAATGCCTAATAATTTAAGCTGTTTTTCAACTATATTTCTATCTAAACTTTCATTTAATGCAGAAGGATTATAATCTAGTGTTGAAATAATCATATCCCAATAATTATTAAATTTTTCATTATTTTTTATAGCCTTTTTTAAGGCTTCTTCTGCTTCAAACCATTTCTGTTTATCTACAAGATAATTATAATAGTTTAAAAATAATTCATTATTTGCCTTATATAATAATTCTGCATATGGTGTTGTAAATTTGTTTTCATGAGAATCCGTTATTTCTCCTAACACATTTATAATTCTATTAATCCTTTTTAATCTATTCTCATAATCCCCAAAATTAAAATCAATAAAATATTCTATAGAATCCATATACTCAAAAATAGTAGAGTCCTTGTGATGAGAGTATCCTAGAGCCATATTAAATGCTTTATTTAAATACATTTTTGCATTATCATCAATTAAATATTTATGCAATAAGGTTGCCATGATTATATATTCATCTGTTCTGATTTGCGTATATTGCAATGATGAGTTTAATGTTAATTGCTTATTTTTTACATATTCTGATATAGCGTCTTTTGAAAAATAATTTATATTATATTTAAGATAGTCATCTAACCAATATTCCTTATGAATATGCTTATATTTTATAAACTTATTAAATTCAACATTAGAAATATTATTAATATCCAAAATGATAACCAAATCATTTATTATTTTAGTTATAGTTGATTGTACAACTTTATATTTTGATTCAAATCGAACTTCTGCCAATATCATGCTCTTTTCAAAATCATCCCATAGACGTAATAAACTATCTAATTTTATATTCTCATTATTTTTAATTTTAAAAGCGATTCTCCTGGCACCATTTATTAACACCACAACAAAATTATCAAAACCATTATATGTTTCAATACCTTGTGTATTTAAATTTTCTTTTTCAATGATTTCATAATAGAGTGCTTGAAAAAATAACGAATGCAAATAATTCTCAAGATCATAACATCTATTATAATATTCATAATCGTCATTTCTTCGCTTTAAAATAATATCATTATTTAGAGAAACTGTATTTTCTATAATTGTGTTATTTTGCAAATATAATAATAGAGCTAAGAGCGGATGTTTACAATAATCCTCTGGCAAATCCAATTTTGATAAATCAAGTTGTTGTTCTTTTGCATATATACATAATCTACAAATTATTGAATAATCAAAAGGGACTCTATTAACATATGAAGTAATATTTTTAATATTATTATTTAGACATAAATAATTAAAAAATATTCTCAAATAAGAAACATTTCTGTTTTCTATTAATAAATTTGTTATTTTTTCAATATTACCTAAGTTTGATAAAATATAAAGGAGATTCTCATCATCTGATGTACTACTAGTTTGTTTTTGCAAAATTTTTACTCTTTTAAATATTTTTTCTATTAATGCATCATTTTTTACATGTTTACTTAATGCAATTAAAGTCGAACTAGATAACTGTTTTATGTTTCCTATAAGATATTTTAAATTATCCTCATTAACAAAAATATCAATAAACACTTTATTAAATTCAACTGGAATATATGTGTTAAATTCTAATGCATTTTGAAGTCTTACTAAAAGATATCTAATTTCAAAAGTCTTTATTATATCTTTTTTTTCAAAAAATAAGATTTTTTCAACTTTTGATAGAAATTTTATTATTCTTTCTATCGGATATCCATTGTTTACATATTCTAATATCGTTGTTCTGTTTATGTTTATAATATTACCATATTCACCAAGTGAAGCATTGATAATTGGTAAATATAAATTTTTTAAAATTAAACTATTATCTTGATTTATCCATTTTTGAAGTTGAATTAGTGCAGTTGTTTTGTCTTCTGGAGAAATATTAGAATTTATATATGCACTAATACTTTCATGAAATATTTTTAAAAAATCACCATCATTATATAGTAAGTGTTTTATTTGTTTTATATATTTTGAGGCATCTGAAATTAAATTAGCCGTTAAGCATTTTATCAGATCTCCTTTTTTTAAACAATCAATTTCTGATATAACAATGATGTTTATTAATTGTTTGCTTACTTCATCAATACTTGATAATAAATTATCATAGTATTTCCTTATATCATTATTTGGACATTTTGGTAAACTTTCAACTTTATAAGGGATAACATCTATATTGTTATTAAGTAAATATTCTATAGAATATATTAAATGTAAAGGGTGCCCATTTGTAATTTTTTCAAAAGATATAGCAAGTTTATTATAAAAATCATAATTATTATAATGTTCCGGTGGATTTATTTTGGGATTATTTTTTAAGAAATTTTCTATTGAACTTTGTGTCATAAAAGGTAATTCATAACAAACATTATTATTTTCTATTAACTGTTTTGGGATAAAATCTCTTCCAATAGGCTGTGTTCCAACTATTAACTTTATATTATTGGGCAATGGAAACATATCATTTAATATGATTTGTATTACTGTCGTATTTTTTTCATCTCTCCATACATGATCAAGTCCATCGATAATAATCAATAATTTTTTATTTTTAATTTCTTGTGAAACGGTAGACAAAACATTATGTAAATCTGAATTTTCGGAAAATGTATAATTAAAAATATTATTAATTTGCTCAAGTATTGAATTTTTTATATTCCAATATTTATACCTTTCTGCTTTTATATCTTGTACAGATAAGTAAAAGTGATGACGTACAACATAATTTTCAGTTTCTTCTATGCATTTCTTTAAATAGCTTAAATAGGTACTTTTCCCTACTCCTGGGGAACCTTTAAGAATTATACAATGCTCGTTACCATTTATTATTTCTGAAATTAAATTATTATGAAAATTTATATCTGGGACAACATAATTGTCAGGAACCATAAAATCTTGATCTAGTGGCTTTGGGGGCTTACAATAGAGTATTCTTTGTAAAATTTCATATGTTATTGGGTCGGTTTTCCTTATAGCATAATCTCGAACACATTCTTTGAAAAATGTCCAATTAGCTTTTGAATCATTATATAATTTAACATAATTTTCGTATAATTCTTCATCTAATTCATTATAATTTTTCTTTAACAAATGGAATTTACAATTTTCAAAAAATGTTTTACAATTTTCTTCACTCCCTATATGATTGATTAAAAATTTTTGTTTATCATCAGGAATAAGTTCCCAACTAATTTTATTGTCAAGAAAGATATTTTTTATTTCTTCGGACAGATTACGATTTGTAGTAACAATAAATTCACTTAATTTATTTTCATTAATAAACTTTATGCAAGTTTCTGACCATTTTTGCAAATTAGATTTCCCTGTTTCCTTTTTATGAATTAACCAATCCCAATCTAATATGTATTTTTTACTATCAACAGTATACTTTGCTTGAATACATTTATATTTTTCTTCGTTTTTTAATTTACAAACAATATCATCTATGTATTTAAACTCTATTTCAGAACATTCTATATGTATATAGTCATATTTATCTCTATTTTCAGAAAAATAAAGAAGTTCTTTTATTCCAATCAAATCTTGATATTCATAGCCTTCTCGAGTTTGTTGTTTTGTCAATCGTTTACCTTTCAAATTTTACTTTTATTTAAATCTTCCATTGCAGCCAATAATACATTATAAGCAATTAAAGCTGTATTTTTATCAGGATTAAAGTTTTGCATCACTTGCTCTTCTGGATGTATATAATTTCTGAAATCTCTTAACATATGACTAAATTTTTTAACATCCAATCCTATAAAATTGGTTTCATGAGCAACCTCTATTAGCGAATTTAGAGACCAATCTTTAAATTTTTTGATATTACCATCAGAGCCACTAGGGGCTGACTTTGATTTATTAAATTTTTCGGGATTACGTTTAGCTACATCTATAAGTAAGCCTTCCAATGTACTACCTATAAGAAAAATGGCACCCAATGCAATATTGCCATTTAAGCATTTCTTTATTTCATCTAACCTTTGTTGTATAACATTTTCCATTGTTGTTGTTAGATTTAAAGTTTTGATATTTACTGAATCAAACTTTTTATTTAAAAATTTAATTTCTTCATTTTGCATATTGGCAGTATTTCTATTTCTTACATTATTTGCAATTTCTTTACATTTTTCGGCTAGTACTCTTTGATTGTTGGTAATTTCTTCTTCATTGATTAAACTATCACTTTCCCACCATTCAATCATTTTTATAATAGAATCTGCTACAAGAGTATTCGATTCTTTTTCCCAGAATGTTCTCAGCCTTTTTGCTTTAGACTCACCTCTATCAGCATATTTATCGTCATATATATTTATTTTAAAATTTTCTATAAAAAAATCAGAGAATGTTCGATTAGAAAAATTCAGTACGTAACCGGAATCCATACCTAAAAATTTTTCTATAATTTTCTTCTCCTGAATTTCAAATTTAGCAATATTGTTTTTAATATCTTTATAAGTAATTTTTTCTTCAGTTGTATTCTGTTTTTGATTTATAAGTTCATTCTCCACTTGATTACCTCGCTCCATGCCTTTATATGTAATACGAATGTATTGTTGAGCTCCTAAGATATATTTCTGTGAATAACAATAATTTAAAATTGTTTTAAATTCTTCATCAGTAACGTTTGTTATTTCTTTTAATCTGGTTAAATATTTTCCTTCAGGATTTTGAGAAACGGATCTTCCTGCATACTCGCCACTTCCTTTGAATTTAAAGTCAAAGTATGGAGTTCTTGGTTCTTCATCTAGTTTTTGTTTCATTATTAACAAAAACTGATCAGTTATATAATTTCTTCTTTTTAATTCCAAATATTTTCTCCATTTTAATTATTATAGTATTTTTTGAAATTTTGAGCTTGTTCAAGGACATCTTTATATACTTGCGTATAGTCTTCCGGATTTTCTTTCGATGGTATTGGTGGGAAACCATTATTTCCGAGAAGTACAATTATGTCACACCATAATTCAGCTTTAATATCTTCTCTTGTAAAACAGTTAGCACCATATTTTGTTTTATCTGTTACAAGTTTATGAATTTCTTGTGCTAATTTTATATTTTCAATTTCTGGAAATTCAAACTTATATTTTTTTTCTACCGCAATGAGTACATCATAAAATGCTTTTTCTTCGTAATTTATACCCATTACATCAAAAGAACTTTTTTCGTCAGCTAATTCAACCATTAACTCAGTCATTTGTTGTGCAACTTCTTCTAAAATTTTTTTAACTTCCGCTGCATCTAGTGAACGTGAATTATATGATTCAACTATTTTCTTTAATCTTTCAGAAAAAGAAAGAGCCTTGATTTTATTAACCTTTTTAAATTCACCAATTGCACGTTTGAGCAGTTGCTCAAGTATTTTGACCTTTGTATTTGGTCGTTCTATTTTGTTAATTTTTTCAAGATATTTTTTATCAAATAAATCAACCAGTCCTGCATTAAAATCTTTTGTTTCAAGAAATAATTCTTGAACATCATTTGATTTTATTGCTTCTTGTACAAGTTGTTGAACAATTTTATTCATTTGTGCAATATCTGGAGCATCTCCCTTTGTAAGTTTAAACAATACAGAACGAATAGCCATAAAATAATGGATTTCGTCTAATTCATTTTCGGTAAAATCTTTTATACTGTTGCACAGCTTAAAGGCTTTTGACATTCTTTTTACAGCTACCATAAATCTGTTCTCTAATTCTTTTGTAACCTGCAAATATTCAACAGCATCTTTTAAACAATCTAATTTCTCTTTGTTTGAGCCTTTAAAATATCTGCAACTGTCAAATTTAGATAGCATTGCTTTTAAAACTTCAATTTGATCTTTTACAATAGATATAGCCTTATCAATGCTAGAAATATCATCTTCTTTATATTTTGCATATTTTTTAAGAGCAAAATCCATACCGGTTTTAATTCCGATAAAATCAACAATAAGTCCTGCATCTTTATTTGGAAATGCACGATTTACACGAGAAATCGTTTGTATAATATTATGTTCTTGTTTTAAAAGTTTATCAATGTAAATGGTATCCAAAAACGGCACATCAAAACCTGTTAGCCACATATCAACAACAATTGCAATTTTAAAGTTTGAATTAATATTTTTAAATTGGGTAGCAGCTTCTGAACGATCAGAATCGTTTCCTACAAGTTCAAAAAACTCATCTGCACCTTTAAATTTGTAATTATCTTCTTTTCTTGTAGTCATTACCATTTTCATCATCGGCATTGGTTTAAGTTTTTCTTTTTCTGTTTCTGATAATTCAATACAGTCAGGGCAAAGTTTTTCTTCAACCCATTCAGGGCGCATGTCTTTTACAATATTATAAAAATCCCAAGCTATTTCTCTGTCTGCACAAACGAACATACATTTACCTGCAACTGTTGAACCTTCTTTTACCCTGTTTTCATAGTGTTCAATAAAGAATTTTGCTACATTAGTTAGAATATCTTTATCGCCAATGATGGATTTTACGCCTATTGATTTCTTTTTACTTTCTTCTATTTGATACTCATTTGCACCGTTTTTAAGGCAATCTTGATAGTATGACTCAATAACTGCAAGTTGTTCTTCATTTAAGACTGCTTTTACAAATCTTCCGTCATAAACAAGTCTTACAGTAATGCCATCCCTTATAGAATCTCGCATTGTATATGATTCAACAACTTCACCAAAAACTTTTATTGTTTCTTCAATAGGAGTACCTGTAAAACCGACAAATGTTGCATTTGGTAAAGAATCATGCAGATATTTTGCATATCCGTATGTAGTTTTAACATCATAATTAGTTATAACAACCTTTTTAGTAAGATTTATTTGTGAACGATGTGCTTCATCAGAAATACAAATAATGTTATCTCGATTGCTTAACAAGCCTATTCCATCAAAGAATTTTTGAATAGTTGTTAAATATATACCTCCACTTTCTTTATCTCTTAAAAATTCACCAAGTTTTTCTCTGGAAGGAACACAAACAATTTCTTTATCACCTAAAAAATCTGTAGATGGTACAAAATTATTTGACAATTGGTCATCTAAATCAGTTCTGTCTGTAATAAGAATAATTGTTGGGCTGTGTAATTTTTCGCTTTTCATTAATAACCTTGCAAGAAATAACATGCCATAGCTTTTCCCGCAGCCTGTTGTACCGAAGTAAGTTCCGCCTTTTCCGTCACCATCAGGTTTTTTATGTTTTAATATATTTTTATATAATTTTGTTGCGGCAAAATACTGCGGATAGTTACAAACAATTTTTAGTTCTTTATTTACTGAATTATCAGGGAAATATATAAAATTATGAATCACATCAAACATTCTGTCTAATCTGAATAATCCATTAATCATTGTGTATAAAGAATCTATCCCGTCTTTTTCTTCTGAATTATCATCAACTTTTCTCCAAGAGTAAAAATATTCGTAATCAGAAAATATTGATCCCATCTTGCTGTTAACACCATCAGATATAACAACAAACGCATTGTACTTAAACAATTCCGGTATAATTCGTGGATAATCAGTTGTAATTTGAGTGTATGCATTATAAATTGTAGCATCTTCTCTTGTTGTGGATTTGTATTCCCAAACAATCATCGGAAGCCCGTTTATATATATGATTGTATCCGGGATCCGTGATGCTTCAGCCCCTTTAATTACAACTTGATTACACACTTTTACAATATTATTTTCTATATGGTCAAAATCAATTAATTTTAACCAAAAATCTTTTTGCGTTTTTTCATCTCTGATAAAAATTTCACCTTCAACAATTCTTCTGAATATTGTTTTATTTGCATCATAAACAGAAGCAGATGAGACTGCTTTGAGTGAAAGAATAATCTTTTCAATTTCACTTTCTGTAATAGAATTTTCTTTGTATCTTACTGCTAAAAACTTACGCAAATCTTTTTCTAATAAAACATTGTCTAATGCTCGTTCGAGATTATCACCATGAGCATATTCAAAGCCTTCTATATCACCTAGTAATCCAACAATTAATTCTTCTAAATCTTTTTCTTGAAATGACATATTATCCTCTTTTATATTGTACTAAGTCTTAAAGACAGTATTTTTTCTAATAATTTACATTTTTGTTTATTATTTTCAATCAATTTTAAAATTGGTCTTATTTTATTTTTAAATTTTACTACGTTTCTGGGAATATTTATATTCATTGCTTCAAAATATGGTTTTGTAGCTTGTTTTTGAACGCTACCGTCATCATCATACTTCAAGTATTTGAAATGCATATACAAAAATTCAATTATATTATTATCATTAGGAATAATTGAAATAAGTCTAACAATTGGTGTATATGGTTGCATTCTAAATGCTGTAAAACCAATCGTACCTCTTGCTGATATTGTTATACTTTCTTCATTTATCTTTGCTTTTGAAGTATAGCCAAATAACCCGTCAGCAGTTACACCATTTGAATATACTGGGATTTTACATTTTTCTGTTTTTTCTAAGACCGTATCTGAAGGATTATCTCCACCCGCGGAAATTTTTGTAGAAATTCCAAGATTAATTTCAAGCCATTCCGTACAATTTTCAATTGTTTCTGTATATATTGTATATGCCAAGGATTCTAATATTGTATTTTCTTTTTCTATAATATTCTTATTATTTAAAATTACTTGATATTCCTTGACAATTTTTTTCTGTTCTTCTATATCTGGAAGATTAATTTTCATATCACAAAAACTGTCCCAACTAAAAACAACAGTCGAGCTGCCCCAAGAATTAAAACAGGCTTCTTTATCCCATATTTCACGACTAAAATACAAATACAAATAATCAGAAAGTATAGTATTTCTTTTTTCTTCTTTTATTCTAAAAGTATTGTTATTCCAAGTTGCAATAAATTTTCTATCAGTATTGTTATAACCTAATCCTATTCTTTTACCATGAGTTCTTGGATTATATATAAAATCGTTTGGGCTAACTATGACAAATTTTTTTAAATCTGTTTCTTTTAAGTTTGCAATTGTCGGAATGATTTTTTTATCAATGGTTACACCAACAATATCGTTTAAACCAAAGTTTAATTCAGAATTTGTTTCCGTAACTTGTTCTACCAATTCTCCTAACTTATATTCCATAGCCAAGTTCCTCCATTACTTTGACTAAATCATTACGAGAATTTTCTTCTTCTTTTAATATTGATTTTAACTCACTCTGTATTTTTTTCATTTCAGAATCATAGTCAATAGCTTCAATTTCATTATCAAACTCAATATACTTGCTTGCAATTAAGGAATAATCATTATCAACCAGATCCTGTTTAGAAGCTGAATGGCAGTAGCTTTTAATATTATTGTATAATTCATCTTTATTTACCGATTGCCAGTTGTGGTATGTTTCTACAAATTCTTTTCTATCTTCCGGTGTAAACTGAATATATTTCTTTTCAAAAGGAGTTCCCTTTTGTCTTAAGTCCATAAATAAAACTTCACCACTTCTATCTCTATATTCAAAAGTTTTTCCATTCTTCATAGATGAACGAGCTTTTTTATTTTTGTTAAACACCCATACTGTTACAGAAATATCTGTAGAGTAGAACATATTCATAGGTAAAATAATAATTGCCTCAACCAAATCTTTTTCTATAAGTTCTTTCCTTATTTTATAATCCGTACCATCGGAAGACAAAGCACCGTTTGCAAGCAAAAGACAACCAACACCATTTTGAGAAAGTTTAGATATCATATTCAATACCCATGCATAATTTGCATTACTAACATCAGGTGTTTCAAAGCCTTTCCAACGTGGATCATCTGTTAGCTCATTTGGTTCTCTCCAACCTTTTTGATTAAAAGGTGGATTCATTAATGCAAAATCAGCTTTTAAGTCTTTGTGTTGGTCATCAAGAAAAGTACTTACTGCTTTTTTCCCTAAATCAGCAGAAATTCCTCTGATTGCCAAATTCATCTTTGCCAGTCTTAAAGTAGTTGTTATAGATTCCTGTCCAAATACAGAGATATTTTTTGCATTTCCATTGTGCTCTTTTATAAATTTCATGGATTGTACAAACATACCACCTGACCCCATTGCTCCATCATATACAGTGCCATTATATGGTTCAATAAGTTCGCAAAGTAAGGCAACAATTGTTTGCGGAGTATAGAATTCTCCCTTACCCTTACCTTCCTTAATAGCAAATTTTGAAAGAAAATATTCATATACTCTGCCAAAAATATCTTTATCTGTTGAATCTTTGAGTTTAATATTACTCATTTTGTCAAGCAAAGAAGCAAGTACACTATTTTCTAATTGAAGTCTTGAGTAATAGTTGTCAGGTAGAGCCCCAACAAGCACAGGGTTTTTAATCTCAATTTCGTGTAAAGCCGTATCTATTTTTAATGCTAAACCGCCCTGCTTTGCTTGTGACATCAAATAATCCCATCTTGAATTTTCAGGGACAAAGAAAACATTGTCTTTTGTATAGAAAGGTAGCATCTCAAGATATGCTTCTTTGCCTTCTTTTTTCAAATTCTCTCTTTGTTCTTCGAACCTGTCATTTGCATATTTCAAAAATATCAAACTTAAAATAACATGTTTGTATTCAGAAGGTTCAACATTGCCTCTTAATTTATCACAAGCATTCCAAAGGGTTGCTTCCATAGATTTTTCTTTAGCTTTTGCCATTATATATCTCCTTGTAATTTAATAGTATCACAGTCAAAATTATTAATTTTACAGAATTTCACTTAAGAAACTTTCATAAAATTTATTGATATTTTGCTTTTGAGCATTTATTAATTTTTCAGCCTCAAGTTTAGCTTTTTCCATTTTATCCATTACTTCCATATGTTGTTCTATCAGTTTTAATATTTTTTCAGTTGGTAGAATTGGTATCAGTAATTTTCTAATATCTGCAGGAACTATATTGATAATTGAAGTACCCTTTTTACAACTGTCTAACATTTTGGCTCCAATTTCAGAAGCAAAAAATATCTGCAAATACTTTGACATTGAAGTATCAGTTGGTCTAATAACAATCAATCCGGCAGCAGCTACATACATCTGACTATCAGGTTTTTCAAAAACAGCAGTCCTTATATCGGTACCTCTTGATGTGAGTAGAATATCACCACTTTGCAATTCATATCTGAGATTTTTACGTTCATCTTCGTAAATACTTCTCAAATTACTGAAATCTACATAAGATTCTTTTACATCCGCAATGTTTATTACTTTAATATTTCCGTTCCCTTCGGTATATTTTATGTCTGATTTACCCCTGAAGAGGTCCTTTACTACATTTTCTAACATTTTTTTCTCACAAGACGAACTATTATACTTTTTCATAATATCATCTTGCTGTGTTAAAAATGGGTGTATTAATAAACTGCCTTGATTTTCAACATCTTCTTTTGAAACCACAATTTGGTTTATTTCCACAAGATTATTATTTTTTAATTCATATTCATTTAGCTTAATATCAGTTGTTATACCATTTTCAATTTCAAATAAAACTGTCTGGATATTTGTTAATGCAAATAATTTATTAGGGAATAATGAAACTGTTTTTAATTTGTAATTATTTAAAATATTAGTCCTAAATGATTGTGTTTGCACATTAAATGTTATCCCCTGTGGCGCAATAAATACAACCTTTCCGTTACTATTGATATTGTTTAATAGATCTTCTGCAAAAGCACAAATTGAATCATTTGAAGAAAACCCTTTAGTCTTATAATCACTCTTTATTCCAAACGGAGGAATTGATAAAGCTAAATCGAAACTTGAATTTAAATTTAAAGGTAAAGTTGCACTGCAAATTTTAATATTTGAATATTCTTTAATTTCTAGAGCATTATTATAAATTTTATCATTCTTGAAACATACGGTAAATTTTATATTTGGATGAGAAGAAGCTAATTGATCCAAATTACCAATAAAGTTTTCTCCGTCAGGTATAATGACACTTTTGACATTATCGCCAATGTATTTTTCGACAATACTAAAAAGACTATCAGGCATAAAAAAAATACCGCTAAGTCTTCGTTCTTCATATTTTATATCGTTTACTATTTTTTTGAAGTTTGCCATGTTTGACTCCTTATTTTTTACCCTATACAAATATTACAACACACAATTTCCGAAATGTTAATTTCGCGATAAAATATTTCGATATTATTCTCTGGTTTTTAATATTTGTAATATACCTAAAGTCAGTATTGGTATACTCTTTACTCATTTAATTTGGTATTTAACATTTCTTAACAATATACTTGAAATACAGATTATCTTGATTAACAAATACGACACCTAGAAAAGGAGGTCGTATGAGTAAAAGTAAGAAATACAAGATTAAGCAAAAAGATTTTAGGAAGTTAGAAAAATTAGCTGAGCGTATTTACAATACAGTTACTGTTATTGATTATTTTTGCAGGACACAACAAGAGATTGAAGAGTTGTACAATCTTACTCCAATAGTTGAAAATTTAAGGAGAGATGCTGATACTGTAAACGCTTATTTCATAAATTATCCTGACAACAAGAATTTTTAAATGGTATTTAAAATCTGTTTAAATACCGTTCAAAAAGTGTTCAAAAAATGAATTGTGTCTAAATGATACGTTTTAAAAGAGTTTGCTTGATGTTTAACTTGTTAAGAGTGATGAATGTCATTGCTATAAATGAATATAAGGGGTAGCAATGATTGAATTAGGCAAAAAATACAAGCTTAAAAAGATTAAAGGTTTTGAAAACTCTGATAATGAGTATTACAAAGTAATTGGCTTCTACAACTTCGACACTGTAATTTGTGAAAACACCTACGGAGAAAGATTTGTGTTTATGAAGGAATTTTTAATTGATCCACAAAAGTCTGATGATATCTATTCAGATTTGATACTTGAAAGGAATAAATAATGACAGAAAAAGATTATCACTTATACGGAACAAAGGTTTTAAACTTAAAAACACAAGAAATCGGATTGCTGATTTGTATTTGGAAAAACAAATTTGCAGATGCAGAGATAGATTATGCGACTTGCGTTGATAAGCAAGGAAAAAGATACAATATAGAGCTTGATAACATACGAGGGTTTGAAGATGATTTTGAAAAATAAGCTGACACGAAAATCTTTAGAAATAACATATCCTGAATTTAGAAAAAGGTTTGCAAAAGAAATCCGGACAGCTTTTGAAAGCTATCGCACAACACAGTTAAATAAGTATTCTTATAACTTTAAAGATGATAACTCTATGGAATACAATTTCTACTTTCAATTACAATGGAATTTTAATCACTTTGGAAATTCTAATTGGTATATTGAAAAAATGTAAAATGATTGAAGCAAATTTATTATATAATATAAGCAAAATCTAATTATATGGATTTAAGTATAAGCTTTTCTGGTTTTGAAACAACAGGAGGTTTGCTTTGATAGATTATGATTATGAATTATTAAAAACAAAAACTTTTGAGTTTATAAAAATTTTATTTCCCGATTTTGAAACTTGTCAAAAATATTATTATGACCCAAATTTGGATAGTGATAATGCAAAAACACGATTGTTGGTGATGCTTTTACAGAATCCTGAAGAAAAAATCAAAAAGTTTAATTTTGAAAATTACATTAACGTAAATAATAACAAAGAACTTTATAATTATATTAAAACTTTTCTTCCTAAAAAGTTTAATAGAACAGGTGTTGTTATTTTTAATACATTGGCACAGAAAATATTAAGTTTTT
This sequence comes from Candidatus Gastranaerophilales bacterium, assembly GCA_944325525.1. Classification (GTDB taxonomy): domain Bacteria; phylum Cyanobacteriota; class Vampirovibrionia; order Gastranaerophilales; family Gastranaerophilaceae; genus Avigastranaerophilus. The sequence goes on along the minus strand of CALVAK010000007.1, from coordinate 79,799 downwards.
CTTGTAAAAATGAAACCAAAATTAAAGATGATAACACCTTGTTTTTCAGTTTTTTAAAAGAAGAATTAGATAGTTTCTTTTCTTTGGTTGAAAAGTTTACAGATAAAAATGATTATCTTTTTTATACACATAATATCCATATAGAAAAAGGTTTGGAAAAAGAAAAATTATTAGATAATTTATTTATATTATCCTGTGATAAATCTCCGGTATTTGTGCTTAAAAATATAGATTATGATATCCATCAGTACTGGAACTTTGAAAGTTTATTGATTAAAAGTATAGTTTTAATTTTTGGTGAAAAAATAAAGTTTTACCAAGAACTTGATTCGCATACTATAAACTTAAAAAACTATGGTTGCAATGATTTAGCATTATATCCAATAAATAATTGGAATTCTTTTGCTAACCCTTATGCCAATCAGCAAAGTCTATGGGGACCCGAAATTATTATTAACAAAGAAAATATAGCAGAAGTTAAAACATTGTTACCACAATATATGAATATCATTAAAAATTTAGACAAAGATGATTATAAAAAAATATCATTAGATTTTTATATGGATTCATTAGATAAAATAGGTACCGCTAAAATAACTTATAATGTGATTGCTTTAGAATCTCTATTTAATGTGAATAGAATAGATATAAAAATGAATTTTATTCAAAGGGGTGTCAAGCTTTTACAGAATTTTTATGATGAAATATATTGGGAAGCAATAGAAAAAGATCTTGAGAATGCATATAAAATACGTTGTGATTATACTCATGGGACATCCCAAAGACATAAAGATGCTACTATTGAGTTATCTAAAAAAATATCTGAATATACCAGAATTATATTAATAGTATTTTTATATTTAAGTCCACAAGTAGAAGCTTTAAAGGGTAATACAAAAGAAAAGAAATACATAAATGAAAAATTAATAGATAAAAGTTTGTTATATCCAATAATTAATGAAAACTTCAGTAAAATGATGAAAAATATTTCAGTTAACGTAAAAGATTTTAATAGTGCAGTTGAAATAACAAATCTTTAAAAAATAAAATAAATTTTGAACACCATTTAAACACTTTTTAAACAGCTTTTATGAACTGTTTGAATCTTCCAATTTTTATCTTCCGACTAATATGTTAAACTTGCGATATTTTTTCTCAAAATCCCTGATACACGACAATTAAAAAAGAGAGTATTAAAACTCTCTTTATATGGTGGGCGTTAAGAGACTTGAACTCCTGACATCCTCCTTGTAAGGGAGGCGCTCTACCAACTGAGCTAAACGCCCTTAGCATTTATATATTACCTGATAAATTTTTTTAGTCAATAGTAAAAATCAAATATTTTATTCATCTTTCAATCCTGCATAAAGAAACAGATGCAATATTGCATCTGTTTCTTATTTCTCATTGTTCATTAATTAAAATATCTTTTTAATAAACCCTGAAATCCTTGCCCATGTCTTGCTTCATCCTTTGCCATTTCATGAACAGTATCATGTATTGCATCATAACCAAGTTCTTTTGCTCTTTTTGCAATTTCCATTTTTGCTGCACACGCTCCTGATTCAGCTTCTGCTCTCATTTCAAGATTCTTTTTTGTTGATGTTGTAACTACTTCACCGAGTAATTCAGCAAACTTAGAAGCATGCTCTGCTTCTTCAAATGCATAACGTTTATATGCTTCAGCTACTTCAGGATATCCTTCTCTTTCTGCCTGACGGCTCATTGCCAGATACATTCCTACTTCTGTACATTCGCCCATAAAATGATCTTTTAATCCCTGTAGTACAACCTCATCTACACCTTTTGCAACACCTATAACGTGTTCAGTTGCCCAGGTAAGACCTTTTGTCTCATCTACTCTATTAAATTTATCACCGCTTACTCCGCACATCGGACATTTTTCAGGTGCTTTATCTGCTTCTACTGTATAACCACATACACTACATACAAATTTTGCCATCTTTTACCTCTTTCTTTTCATTTCTATATATTTTTGTTTTATTATTAAATTATTATATATCAAAACAAATTGATAATCAATATCATTTTTTAGCAATAACTATTCTTTCTATTGAATTTAAATCTTTTATCACTGTTATATCCTTATAATTGTTAGCTTTTAATATTTCTTTAATAAAGTTACATTGCTTTACACCAATTTCGAATACAAGATAACCATCTTTCATAATATATTTTTTTGCTTCAGGTATTATTTTTTCATAAAAAGAAATACCATTATCATCCTCTGTAAACAAAGCATTTTCCGGTTCATAAAGACCTACTTCTTCTTGCAAATTTTGTTTTTCCTTTTGCGGTATATATGGAGGATTTGATACAATTATGTTAAATTTATCTTCAATTTTACTAAATAAATCAGACTTATAAAAACGAATTCTATCATATACACTGTGTAAAAGAGCATTTTTTTTAGCCGTTTCAATTGCTTCTTCTGAAATATCAACTGACTGCATAATTATATTCTTATTTTCTAAAACAAGAGAAATAGGAATACAACCGCTTCCTGTACCAATATCAAGGATTTTTGTTTCTCTATCATCCGGTATTAATTTTAAAGTCTCAGCTACAAGAATTTCCGTTTCAGGTCTGGGAATAAGAGTATACTCATTTACAAGAAATCTTCTTCCATAAAAAAAAGCTTGGCCGAGAATTTGTTGAATAGGTTTTTTAGTCCGGGTTCTTTGTTCTATTACTTTTATTAATTTTTCTCTTTGATTATCATTAAGCGATGTTCCTAAAATAAAATCCTTCGGCTGAATTCCGAAAAGAATTTCTATTGCAAAATCCACTTCTGCTTTTGCTTCTTCAAAAGGGAAATCTGCTTTTTTGTATATTTCAATAAATTGTTTTCTATACATACTTTAATATTACAGCATAAGTTATAATATTCCAATGCTATTTTAAGAATGTATTGAAAAAAGAATTCACTTAAGTATATCTTTCAAACTGAATTTTATTTTTTTTGCTATTGTATTTGATAATAACATCTTTTGCAAAATAGGATTAGAGTGAAAACAGCTCTTATTTTGTTCGGGAAATTTTTTCGTTAGCTCTTTTTCATTCTCTTTTTGATTAACAGATTTAAATTTTATAATTTTTTTATCTTGCATAATTAATAAAAAAACAAATCAAAAATAAAATTGCTAATTTAACTCAGAAGTACAGAACGGACATTTTTTTGCATTGATGTTTATTGTTGAACAGCAATACGGGCATGTTTTTGTTGTCTGAACTTCTTCTTTTGCTGTTTCTTCTTTTCTTTCAAGTCTAATTTTATTAATAGCTTTTACAAGTAAGAATACAGCAAAAGATACAATTGCAAAGCTTATTAAAGTATTAATAAAAACTCCGTAGTTAACAGTAACTGCACCTGCTGTTTTAGCATCGGCAAGTGAAGCAAAATGTTGTCCTTTCGGAGTGATAACAAAGAACAAGTTAGAAAAATCAACATTACCGAGGACATAACCTATAGGCGGCATTATAATATCGGACACAAGAGAATTTACGATAGGAGAAAATGCTCCGCCGATGATTATACCTACAGCCATATCAATCACATTGCCTTTAACTGCAAATTCTTTAAATTCTTTTAAAAATGCTTTAATCATCCTTTCCACCAATTTATTTTCTAACAATTCTACTTATTACTTCATTTAAAAACATTTTATTAGCACTAAATGAATCTTCTAAATTTACTAAAATATCCTGTATTGATTTCCATCCGTCTTTTTTATTTTTTACATTAAGAACATCTTCCCTGGTAATATACAAATCAACGATTTCACCATTCTGTGCTGCAAGTGCTAATTCTCCATGCGGAGGTACATTTTTATAAAAAGAAGTAACATCTTTAATCATTACCGTGCCATTTTGAGTATATGGATATAATTTTTTATTTACTCTCATCATTTTTTTCGGATTACCGGAAACAGCAATTACCTTTCCAAAAGAAACTCCGGATGTTAGCATTTTCATACCTCTTTGATTATAATAATAAACTACTTATAATATCGCATAAAAATAAAAAAATTTGCTATATTTGTAAAGTATTGTATTAATATTTTGTAAAAATCTTCATGGGCAATACTCAACCGGATAATGTATTCGATTATAGCTATTGATAATATTTGTCTAAGAGGATTTTATGATTAGAAATATACTTATAGTTTTGTTATTTTTATTTTTTGTAAATGTAAATTATACTCAAGCTAAAGAATATGAACCCTATAAAATAGAACATTTACCGCAGTATAAAAAGACGAATATAACAACAGTAAAAATTACAACAGATAATGCAGTTATATTGCCAAATAATGCTATTAAAATAACTTTTAATTCCAACTTTAATTCTAAATTTGCAAAAGAAGGTGATTTCATTGATTTTTCACTTCAAGATGGATTATCAACAGTTGAGGGTACATGTTTATTACCATGCGGCACAAAAATAATAGGCTGTATAACGTGTATTGAAAAACCAAAGTTTTTCAACAGAAATGCAAAAGTTTTTATTATATTCAGAAAAGTTTTATTGCCTGATGGCAATATAATTCCGATTATAGCATATCCTTTTGGTAAAGATAATGCATTAAAAGCATCAAGCTGGGCAGCTGTAGGTAAAGCTGCAGCGTATACAGTAGGATTCTACGGCACCGGAGCCGGACTTGGTGCCTGGATTGGTGCAGGTTCAAATGCTGCCGGAAAAGGAGCATTGGCTATCGGCATGCCTGTAGGTGCCAGCATCGGGCTCGTTTTAGGCATTATAACTCCCGGTCTGCATTTTCGTGCAAAGTGCGGCAAAGCAATATATATAAGACTTGAAGATTGTTTAGTTATACCATCACAAATATTTAAAAAAGACAATTAGCCACTTGTCTTATAGAAACTATTTTATACTTGTATTATTTTATTTTTAACGGCGGAGATAAAGTACTTCAAATGAAACAAAAAATAATAATTTTATTTCTGGTAACAGGGATAATTATTTACACTCTTACTCTCGGAACAAATTCATATAGCAATATTTTCTTGATTTTAATATATGTTTATATGCTTGCACTTGTGAAAAATACATATAAAAAGGAGTCTTCTCCTCAAAAAAATAAAGAAGAACTACTTGCAATAATAAACAATATACCTATTGCAGCATTTTTAAAGGATTTTGATAATAATATAATTACTGCAAACAAGGAATTTTTCAGACTTTTTAATATAAAAGAAGATAATGATTATTCTAAAATAAGTAAGAATTTGTATTCCAGATTTGATATTAAGCAAATTGAGAAAGAAGATAAAAAACTTTTTAAAACAGGTGATAATTTTATCTGCGAAAAAGATGTATATACCGATAATTCATTGAACAAATGTACAATATATAAAACACCGATATATGACAGTAATAAAAAAGTAAGAGAAATAGCTGTTTTCGTCAAAAACATTAATGTACAAGATTGCAATTCTGAGAATAATCAAAATATAATAGCGACTTTAACACATGATTTAAAAACACCCGCTGTTGCTCAAATAAGGGCACTTGAACTTTTATTAAAAGGAAATCTGGGAGAAATAAACGATTCGCAAAGAAGTTTTTTAACCGACATTCTGAATTCTTGCAATAACATGCTTGATATGGTTATAAATATGTTATGGCTTTATAAATTTGATAATAAAAAAGTAGCAGTTAATGTTAGTTCTTTTAATGTCAATGATTTAATAAAAGATATTCTTAACGAAAATAAATTAACATTAAATTCTCATAATCATAAATTTGAACAAAATAATAAAACTGCTCAAATCCATATTGTTGCAGATAAAATGCATATTAAAAGAATAATGTGCAATTTAATAATGAATGCTGTTTCACACAGTAAAGAAAACTCTAAAATCTTTATAGAAACTTCGGTAGAGAATAATTCTTTTGTTTTTAAAGTAAAAAATCAAGGCGAATTTTTATCTGATGACAAACTGGAATGTATTTTTGATAAAAATAAAGTATTCTGTCAAAAATCAGATGGATTATCTACCGGTTTAGGCTTATATTTATCAAACTCTTTACTCGAATTAAACGGAGGTAAGTTTTTATATAACTCAAGTCCTGAAGGATTTAACACTTTTGGATTCACTATAAATTTATGCCCTGAAAAATGCATAAGTGTTTCAAAAGATACTTCCGGTAATTATGAAAAACAAACACTGTAAACAAAAAGACAGTCATACTATAATAAAGCTCTTTGGCAGATATCAAATATTTCTTTTATAATAGAAATAATATAAAATAATTTTAAAAGGATTTTATTGATGTATTATAAAAGCTGTCAGTGGGTAAACAGAGGAATAGAATTCAGAACTGATTCTTTGAGATTATGCTGTTATGGTTATTTACAGGGCAGAGAAACCGAATATCAGACTACAATAAAAGAAAATTACCATGGTGAGCTTTTAGACTGGAATGAAATATTTAAATTTAAAGAACAGCAAAAAGAAATGCATAAAAAAGGTATTTATTTAGATGCCTGTAAAGATTGTATTTATTTAACAGAAAAAGATTGGGATGAAGAAAATTATATAAATCATTTTACTTTTAATCATTGGACCAAATGTAATTGTAACTGTACATACTGTTATACAAAAGATAATAAAAAAGCATTTAATTCCTATAAAGAATACCCGTTATATCCTATTATAAAAGATATGTTTAAAAAGGAAGTAATTAAGCATACGGATGAATCGTGCATAATTTTTGGAGGAGGAGAACCTACAATTCTGCATGAATTTGATAAACTAATAGCTCTTTTCCTTGATAAGGGTTGTAAAAACATAAGAATAAATTCTTCAGGAATCAAATATTCAAAGAGTATAGAAAAAGGGTTAAAACTTGGAGCGATAAGTCTTGTAATTTCAACCGATTCAGGAAGCAGTGAAACTTATGAGAAAATAAAACAGGTAAAAACATATAAAAAAGTATGGAAAAATATAAGAAAATATGCAAAAGCACAATCAAAAGATAATTTATTAAAAGTTAAATTTATCTTATACCCTGGAATAAATGACAATTATGAAGAAATAGATAAGTGGTTTAATGAAGTTATTAAAAACAAAGTTAAAGCAATAAGTTTAAGTGTTGAACAAGATTGGTATAATACTCATCAGCCTGATTTTACTCCTGAAATATTTGAACAAATATCATATATAGAAGCTAAAGCAAAAGAACTAAATCTGGATTTGGAAATATATTGTGAAGCTCTTGCTGTATTGAGAGGACACAGATAATCTTAAGACATTTTTATTCAGATAAAAAAAGAGCCCTAAAGGGCTCTACAAAGTAAATGGTACTCCCAAGGGGATTTGAACCCCTGCCGCATCCGTGAAAGGGATGTGTCCTAGGCCTCTAGACGATGGGAGCCTATAACATGTATAAGTTTATCTAAAGCATAATTTAGAGTCAAGTCTTTTATTTGTTTATTTTTTCCAGAAACTTTTTTGCACTGTCCTTGGGACTTTCCGAATTCATTATCGCTCTTACCACTGCTATTCTATTTGCTCCAGATGATATTACATCACTACAATTTAAAAGATTAATTCCGCCTATAGCAAAGTACGGAATTGTTATATTTTCACTAACCCATTTAAGGTATTCTAACCCTACTGCTTTTACTCCCTGTTTTGTAGGAGTTGTATAAATCGGACCGACTCCGATATAATCAGCCCCTTCTTCTGCTGCCTTTTTTGCTTGCTCAGGAGCATGAGTAGATATTCCTATTATCATATTTTCACCAAGAATTTCTCTTGCTGATTTTATATCAATATCATCCTGTCCTAAATGAACTCCGTCCGCATGAACAATCTGTGCAATATCTATTCTGTCATTTATTATTAATAATGCATTATATATAGAACACAATTCTCTTATTTTTTTCCCGAGCTCAATTATTCTTTTTGCATCAGAATTTTTTTCACGCAGCTGAATAATTTGAACTCCTCCATCCAATGCTGAAGCTACCGAATTAAGAAATTCATCATTTGTCTTAAATGAATCTGAATTTGTTACAAGATATAATTTTTTACCCTTTAAACGGATTTTATTTATTTTCATAGATATTTTTTCCCACATTATTTTTTCTGTTGTATATGTTTCATATCTTAATTTTTCAAACACTAAACAGTCAATATTTACAAATTGAGAATATTCCGCAAGAGTTCTTAAGGATTGCTGCAATCTTTTTATATTGGCTTTAAATACACTTGCAATATCACTTCTTTTTGTCGGATTTTTAATTTCCGTACCAATATCATTTACAGTATCTCTTGATTTAAGCAAAAAGCCATATTTATCATCCATTGATAAACAAATTTTATGTCGGATATTCTTCAAGTTTTCTGCTATGATTTTATCTTCTATATAAAATCTGGCAATTTCTTCCAATACTCTTGCCGCTTCAGAGGCTCTGTTTATATTTGCATCAATTATTCTTTTCATTTCATCTAAATATATATCTACGTGTTTATGCTGTATAGGTCATAGCTCATAATTTTAGTTTTACTTATTAATTATATAGAAAAAATTATGAAAGAACAGGGGTATTTTTTGAGAGGTCTGTCAAAAAAAAAATATAAAGAAATGAATTTATACGATCTGATTTGTACTTCACAAGAAGATGATTATGATGCTCTTGAAGAACTTATCAAACGTGAACAAAAGAATATATACGCATCTTTTTGCTATCTCGGAGCACCAAAAGAAAATATTTCCGATTTGACACAGGAAGCTCTTTTTAGGATGTCCAAAAATATAAAAAGTTTAAAAAATCCAAAACTATTCAAATCATGGCTGGGACAAATTGTATCTAATCTCTTTTATGATGAACTAAGGAAAAAACAAAGATCTATAGATTCTGTTTCAATAGACTCTTTCTGGCTTAACGATGAAGATAACGATAACTGTATTCTCCATATTTGTGATAATACAATGAAGCCGGATGAAAAAACTCTTGGTAAAGAACTTACAGATATTATAAGGGAAACAATATGTAAATTACCGGAACATTTTAGGCTCGTTATTATTTTAAGAGAACTTCAAGGCTTAAGTTATGAAGAAATTGCCAAAATTACGAAAACAAATGTCGGAACGGTAAAATCAAGAATTTCTCGTGCCAGAAATAAAATGCAGGAATGTTTAAAACCATATTTAATCTGAAGGAGATTGAAATTGAATAATACAATATGTAAAAAAGTAATTTCTATGTTGTCTTTGTATATCGAAAATAAATTGAATTTTGAAGATAAGTTATTTGTTGAAAATCATTTTCGATATTGCAGTGATTGCTACAATAAATATCTCGAAATGAAAGAGATAATAAACAATCTTCATTTTGAATATGAAAAACTGCTTAGTGAATTTGAACGTATAGAGTCGAATCAAATGTTTAATATACGTGAATACGAAATATTCTATAAAAATATTTCCCCTTATATTGATGATGAATTATGTTATGACGAAAGTATAAAATTCAGAAAATACTTGTTGAAATCAAAACCGGCAAGAGCTGAATTAGCAGCAGCCTACGGATTAAAAAATAATATTAAGCAATCAATCACCGCTTTCAAAGATAATCTTAATATTAATTTTTCAAAAAAAATAATAAAAAAGCTTCAGGAAGAAAATAAAGATTCTTTTGATAATATATATAAAAGAGCTGCGGTTGTTCTAGGCTTTATGATTTCAACTTTAATTATTGTTTCTATTTACATGGGATTCAATTATATAAGTCAATCAATTGCTTCCGAGATTCCGGTTAATTCTATAAAAACAATTAATATTACTGATTTCCCTGATGAAGACAATCTTGTTGAATTTACTTTTGATAATGATGAAGCTCTTTTAACAGCAAAATAATATTTATATGTTAACTACACCAGTATAAGCCGTGCTTTTTTATTATCTTGCAATAATCTCGCACATATTAAATCAATTTTATTTCTTATCTCCGCTTCGGGTATTTCATTATTGAAAAAGAATTTATACATTTCTTCAAAGAAATTATCAAATTCATAACAATCTCTTCCTTGAATTTTCAGTTTTGTAATTCCCATAGAAACGAGTCTATTAATTATTTCTGGCGTCATACAAACAGATCTGTAATCTTTTTTATGCTTTGGACAAATACTTGATACTCCTTCTGAAAATTCTACTTCCGAAATTTTTCCCGTTTCAAAAGCTTCATTAAGTTCATAATGTTTTAATGCAACATTACAATTCCAATGACATACTTGATTTATAAGAACTTCTATTCTTGATACATCCTTTATCAATTTGTCAAGTTTGTCAATATTCTCCATTGTATATTCTGGTCTTAATACAACAATTTCATATTTATCAAGCATTCTATTATAAAAATCAGTTTCATTAAAAAATAATTCATTATTTTTAATAGAAGGAACAATAACAGAACATACCATTTGAGCATCTTTATATCTGTTTTTTATATGTTTATAAAGCTTATCAGATGCAACAATAAAATGGCATTTCTTACTATATGCAATATCAAGCAGCGTATTGCAAAATTCATCATTAAGCCGTTCTTCTGTCATTGTTGTATTTGTAAATGTAAATGTCGGTATAACCTTGTATTTTTCAATTATTCTTCCTAAATATCTTTCTATAATTTCAGGTTGTTTGATTTTATAGCAAGAAATTCTTCCTCCAGACCATTCTGAATTTACAGTTCCATATATATATTTTACAGGGTTATTTTCTCCTTTCAGAAGTTCTTTTAATATTGGTAAAAATAAATCATGAACAAACAAGAACGGCATAACGTATTCTGCATTTTCATATTGTACCAATTGCATATAAAAATATTTCCTTATTTTACATTAAAATATATTTTTTATAACTTTATAATATAATTTTATCAGAAAAGAGGTAATTATGAAATATCTACATTCTATGATTAGAGTTAAGAATATTGAAGAATCATTAAAATTCTACACAGAATTATTAGGGTTAAAAATAATATCAAAAAGCTCGCTTGAAGATTGTGATCTATACTATTTAGGAGAAAATGAAAACTCTTGCCAAATAGAATTAACGTACAATTATCAAACTCCTGAAGATGGTTATAAAAACGGGAATGCATTTGGACATTTTGCTTTTAAAACCGAAAACATGAAGGAGACCGTAGAAAAAATTCAAAAAATGGGATATTATTTTTTGTATGAACCTTATGAAGCAGATTTAAAAGATGAATCAGGCAGAATACAACATCTTTGTATTGCTTTTATTAAAGACCCTGACGGAAATGAAATAGAAATAATTCAGAAAAGGTGATTATTTGAATCTTCTTAACTATTAATTTTATTTAAGTATTAAATAACAAACAAATAACTCTTAATTTTATCTGTGATAAAATAGGAAAAAAGGAGATTATAATGAATACAGCAGAAATGGCTTATGATATAAAAGATATAAATCTTGCGGAACAAGGCAAAAACAATATTGAATGGGCATACAAAGATATGCCTGTTCTGGCTCAAATAAGAGAAAGATATAAAAAAGAACAACCATTTAAAGGAATAAGGGTTTCAAGTTGTGTTCATGTTACAAAAGAAACAGCAAATCTTGTTATTACAATGAAAGAAGGAGGTGCTGATGCAATTTTAGTAGCATCAAACCCTCTTTCCACACAAGATGATGTGGCAGCAGCTCTTGTAAAATACTGGAATATCCCTGTCTATGGATACAGTGGAGAAGATAAAGAAACATATAAGCAGCATGTTAAAGCTGCGTTAGATCATAAACCTCAATTTATTATTGATGACGGATGTGATATTGTTGCTACAATACATTCTCAAAGAAGAGATTTAATTCCTGAAATTATAGGTTCTTGCGAAGAAACAACGACAGGAATTATAAGGTTGAATGCAATGGAAAAAGAAGGAGAACTAAAATTTCCAGCATTAGCAGTAAACAGCAGCCTCACAAAGTATTTGTATGATAATAGATACGGCACCGGACAAAGTGCAATAGACGGCATTATAAGGGCTACAAATATATTACTTGCCGGAAAAACATTTGTAGTATGTGGCTACGGATGGTGTGGAAAAGGCGTAGCAATGAGAGCAAAAGGGCTTGGAGCAAATGTTGTAGTAGTAGAAGTAGATCCATTAAAGGCATTGGAAGCGGCTATGGAAGGATATAGAGTTATGAAAATAGCTGATGCCGCTAAAATTGGAGATATTTTTATCTGTATTACCGGTGATATTAATGTAGTTGATGTTCACCACATGCTTACAATGAAAGATGGAGCCATGGTATGTAATGCCGGACACTTTGATGTTGAAGTCAATGTTAACGGATTAAGAAAAGAAACCATTGAAATTAAAAAGATAAGACCGTCTTTAGAAGAATATAAACTTAAAAACGGCAAATCAATTTTAGTTCTTGCGGAAGGAAGACTGGTAAATCTTGTTGCTGCTGAAGGGCATCCTGCTTCCGTTATGGATATGAGCTTTGCAAACCAAGCTCTCGGAGCGGAATTTATTATTAAAAATAAAGGTAAACTTGAAAATAAAGTATATACTCTTCCAAAATCAACTGATATAGAAATAGCAAGTTTAAAACTAAAATCAATGGGAATTGAGATAGATACTTTAACCCCAGAACAAGAAAAATACCTTAACAGTTGGTCAACGGGTACTGCTTCATAGAAGTTTTAGAAAATGAAACAAAATTTATTTAATATAGTATCACAACCTGCCGCCGGCTCATCATTACCGTCCGGTCGGGAAAAGTTGCCGGAATACCTAAAACGAGGCATTATTAATACGGAAGAAACAAAAGTTGTCAGACATATATTGAAGAATTATTGTCTTAATACTGTGTGTGAAGCAGCACGCTGCCCTAATAAAGGTGAATGTTATGCAAAAAACACAGCAACATTCCTGATTATGGGAAATAAATGTACAAGAAATTGCCGGTTTTGCAATATAACCAACTCAAAGCCTGAACCTATAAATTATGAAGAACCGGAAAAAATTGCCGATGCAGTTTTACAGCTCGGGCTTAAATATGCCGTTATAACTTCAGTGACACGGGATGACCTTCCTGATGGCGGTGCTTCGATTTTTGCAAAAGTTATAAAAAATATAAGAATGAAAAGCCCTGATACAAAAGTTGAAGTACTTACTCCTGATTTTCAAGGCAGACATGAAGATATTGATATTGTGATTAAAGCTAATCCTGATGTTTTTAACCATAATATAGAAACCGTTCCGTCTTTATATAAAAAAGCAAGACCTCAAGCTAACTATAACCGTTCTTTAGATTTTCTGAGCTATATAAAAAATAACTCAAAAATTTTAACAAAAACCGGACTTATGGTTGGATTAGGAGAAACAAAAGAAGAATTAATATGCGTTTTTAATAATCTGGCTTCTATAGGCTGCGATATATTAACAATAGGTCAATATATTGCCCCTTCCAAAAAACATATCAAAGTTGACAGATATTATACACCCGAAGAATATATAGAACTTGAACTTCTTGCAAAAAAAGCAGGAATTAAGCATACTTTCTTTTCTCCTCTTACAAGAAGTTCTTATAAGGCCTATGAAGTTTTTAGTGAAAATTAAATTTGCTTTTCTCTTCTGTAATTTTCAAAATATAGAATTATTCTGTCTTTGAAGAGCATGAAAAATATTCCTACCCCTACAAGCATTATTGAATTCAAGAAAATAAACAGAACAATTTTATTTCCGCTCAATAACAATGGTAAATTAAAATATAAAACACTTAAAAGCATAATAACTGATAGTAATAAAAATATTACTGAAAAACACGTAGCAAACTTATGCATAAATAACCGCCTTTTCTTCTTTAAAAAATAAAATATGACACTACAAAATCAGACACTGACTTCATGTGTCGGATGAATAAGAAGATAAACAGTTTAATAATATTTTTCTCATAGCATAATTATAACACTTTTCATTTACAAAGAAAAGCCCCCTGGTTTTTATATAAAAATCAAAACTCCCTCTTAAAGAGGGAGTTTTGCATATCACCTATAATAACTAACTTTCAGGTTCAAATATAATTTTCTGGTCTTTAAGTTTAAGAACTATCTTATCTCCGGGTTTATATTTGCCTGAAAGAATTTCCTCAGCCAATCCGTCTTCTATACGTTTTTGTATTAATCTTCTTAACGGTCTTGCCCCATAAGCTTCTGAATACCCTGATTCTGCAAGATAATCTTTTACTTCTTCTGTAACTTCTATCTTAAGATTTTGAGATTCAAGGCGTTTAAACAAGTCATTTAACATTAAATCAACAATCTGACGAATTTCAGGTTTAGAAAGATGTGCAAAGACAATAATATCATCAATTCTGTTAAGGAACTCCGGACGGAATGCTTTTTTCATTTCTTCCATTACCGTATCTTTTAATCTTTCATATTTATCTTTTTCTTCATCATCAGCAACAGCGAAACCAAGTTTACTTGTGTTAGTAATCATACTTGCACCGACGTTACTTGTCATAATGATAATTGTATTTTTAAAGTTAATATGTCTTCCTTTTGAGTCAGTCAAACGACCATCATCCAGAATTTGAAGCATTATATTAAATACATCCGGATGAGCTTTTTCTATTTCATCAAAAAGAATTACGCTGTATGGCTTCTTTCTTATTATTTCAGTAAGATGTCCGCCGTCATCGTATCCGACATATCCCGGAGGAGAACCTATCAGCTTTGCAGTTGAATGTTTTTCCATAAATTCTGACATATCAACACGAATCATATTATCTTCACTACCAAAAACAGCTTCTGCTAATGCTTTCGCAAGTTCTGTTTTACCTACACCTGTAGGCCCTGAGAAAATAAAGCTGCCTATAGGTCTATTTGGCGATTTCAACCCGACTCTTGCACGTCTTATCGCCTTTGATAGTGCAACAACAGCCTGATCCTGTCCTATAACTCTATTATGAAGTGTTTCTTCAAGCTTAAGAAGTCTTTCACTTTCACCTTCTGTTATTTTTGTTGTTGGAATACCGGTCATCATACTTACAACCTGTGCAACCTGCTCTGCAGTGACAGTAGGTTTATTTTCTTCGTTATCTTCTCGCCATTTTTGAGACATTTCACGGATTTTTTCTTTTAAATCAGCTTCATCATCTCTTAAATTTGAAGCAGTTTCAAATTCTTGATTTCTTATTGCCTCTTCTTTTTGTTTAATTACAGCTTTTAATTGTTTTTCAAGTTCTTTACCCTCAGGAGGAAGAGCACTCGTTTGTATTCTTAATTTTGATGCTGCTTCGTCTATAATATCAATTGCTTTATCAGGCAAGAATCTGTCTGTTATATATTTATATGATAGTTCTGTCGCAGCAACAATAGCTTCATCTGAAATTTTTAATTTATGATGTTCTTCATATTTAGGCTTCAACCCTTTTATTATTTCAATTGTATCCTCAACTGAAGGTTCTTCAATAATAATAGGCTGAAATCTTCTTTCAAGTGCAGAATCTTTTTCAACATATTTTCTGTACTCTTCTAAAGTTGTAGCACCTATAACCTGAATTTCGCCCCTGGAAAGAGCTGGTTTTAAAATATTAGCTGCGTCTATAGCACCTTCTGCGGCACCTGCCCCTATTAAAGTATGCATTTCATCTATTATAAGGATAATATTACCAGCCTGACGGATTTCATCCATTATTTTCTTAAGTCTTTCCTCAAACTCGCCTCGGTATTTAGTTCCTGCTACTAAAAGGCCCATGTCAAGCTGAACAACTTTTTTACCTTCAAGAATATCAGGAACTTCCGAATTAACTATTCTTGCAGCTAACCCTTCCACAACCGCAGTTTTTCCAACACCGGGTTCACCCAGCAAAACAGGATTATTTTTTGTTCTTCTTGCAAGAATTTGTATAACACGTTCTATTTCTTTTTCTCTGCCAACAACAGGGTCAAGCCTCTGTTCCTGAGCAGCAAGTGTTAAATCCGTACCGAATTCATCCAGACTCGGGGTTTTTGTTTTGCCTGAAGAAGATGTTGTTGCAGATGCAGTTTGTGCCGGTTTTGTTTCACCAAGCATTTTTATAACATTACTTCTTACTTTATTTAAATCCACTCCGAGATTTTCCAGTACTCTTGCGGCGACACCTTCTCCTTCTCTTATCAATCCTAAAAGAAGATGTTCCGTTCCTATATAATTGTGTCCTAATTGTCTTGCTTCATCCCAGGACAATTCAAGAACTCTTTTTGCTCTAGGCGTAAAAGGAATTTCTACTGCAACAAAGCCCGAACCTCTGCCTATAATTTTTTCAACTTCTACCCTGGCATCTTTTAATGTAACACCCATTGCTTTTAATGTTTTTGCTGCTACACCGGTGCCTTCACCGATTAAACCCAGTAAAACCTGTTCTGTACCTACAAAATTATGACCTAGTCTTCTTGCTTCTTCCTGTGCAAGCATTATTACTTTTATAGCCTTTTCCGTAAAACGTTCAAACATTGCTTTACTTCTCCTAATAAGACTCTATTATTATTATTTTACACCATAATATAAATTATACAATCAATTTATAATTTCCTTTAATTTTACAACGGCAGGAATATACCCCTGATTAACTTCATCTGCCTTAATAAATTCCTGTTTAGCAAGATATTTTTTATTTTCCTTTAAATATAATTCCCCAAGTAAATAATGAGTTTCCGGATCTTTATAATATATTTCAAGACTCTTTTTTAAAAACTTCTCTGCCTGGCTATTATAATTATTATTATATAAAACTCTTGCCGTATATTTGTATATTTCTTTATTAAATACCTCAAAGCAAGAAATTTTTCCTATTATTTTTTCTATTATTTCATGCTGCCCCAATTTAAAAAGCATTTCAATATCCTGTTCATAAAAATTTCTTATTTGAAAATAAGTAGGATAAATATTGCTCACTTTATCTTGAACAAGATTTATTAAAAATAAAACCCAATTAGCGTTCGGATATTTTTCTTTTATCGGGGAAAGAATACTTTTTGCCTCGGAAAGATTTCCCGAAATAAATTTACAATAACCGCATTCAAACATTTTACCCGCTTTTAAAAAATATTTATATGCCGATTGAACATCCAATTCCTTAAGAAAAATTTTCCCCAGTATAACAAAGCTCCAAGATTCTTCTGAATTTTTTAGTAATTCTTTTATCTTGGAGTAGTCTTTTTTTATATAGAAAAGATTTTCTATTTCTTTTTTATTCATTTCTATTAATTCGGCATCAACATCATATTTGACATCATCATAGTTTGAATCATTTCGGGTGTAATATTTGAATTTGATTCGTTATTTCCGGATTTATAATAACTTAGAAGACTACTATCATCCTTTTTGTTATTATTGTTCATAACATCAAGCATCATAGCCATGCTTTTTATTTCATTGTTTTTTTGCAAATCTTTAACTGCATAAGCTAATTTATCCGGACTATCAATACTTGCTTTGTTAGCATTAATTTCTAACTGCTTCATTTTAGCCTGTTCCTGCATAATAAAATCTCTTGCCGAAGGATGAATATTATTACGATAATATCCTTCTATAAGTCTTTCTATTTCAATCTGACTTACATCTTTATTTTCTCCGCTTAAGGATGCAAAATACTGATCTAAAAATGTCATCGGGTCAGCTTTTAGTTTTACTATTTCATCATAAGTAAAATCTTGATACTGGCATTTTGTAGGATTTTCCATACATATTTTTGCCTGTATTGAATATGAAGTCAGTTTCGGTACGGAATTTAGCTGGACAACCCTGTCAAAAGCCTGATGAGCTTCTGTCTTCATTGCTATATTCATATATGAGTTTCCAAGATAATACCAGGCAATTGCACTTGAAGGATCCTGAGTTAAGTACATACGTAAATCAGAAATACAACCTAAATAATTTTTATTTTTATACTTTGCAATTGCTCCTTTTATAATAGATGCATCTGAATATGTTTCATCTGCTAAAACCGACTTCATTGTACCTATACAAATTATTGAAAATACTAAACCCAGTATAAAAATTTTTTTCATATCAATATCCTCATTATTGTTTTTAATTTATTTCCGAAATTATAAAAACAACCATACATTATTATAAATTATATACCTAATTATATAAAGTTTTCTACCATAAAATCAATTATAAAAGTTATATTCCACCGAAAAAATAAATTAAACGTATGATTTTTTCAAAAAAAAGCTTAAATAGTTTATTTTAAAGCATTTACAATTAATTTTTTAATATACAAGCCATAAAAAATTAATCTATATAGTATATTAACAAATGTAACATACATATAATATTATATGTATATGTTGAACAAAGGGGAGAAGAAATGAAAATAAAAATAAAAGAAACCGTAAAATCAAAAAAAGGCTGGAGTTTATACAAACTTGCGAAGGTATTAAATCTGCCGCAGCAAACAGTATATTCCTGGGCAAGCGGGAGAACTCAGCCATCGTATGAAAACATGGACAGATTATGTGAAGCTTTAGGCTGTAATGTTGGAGATTTATTTGAAGCAGAACCGGTACAGCAAAAGTTAAACCTTGCGGTAAATCAGTAAATTATATTTCCCTGTTAGCTTTTTCTATTATCTCATTAACATTTATTTCATTCGCTTCTCCCTTATCTGCCAGATGGATTAAATATTCTATATTTCCTTTAGGACCTCTTATTGGAGAGAATGTTAAATTTTTTACTTTAAGATTTATTTGATTACAAAAATTGATAATATTATTAACAATTTCAATATGTACCTGAATATCTCTTACAACCCCGTTTTTACCCACCTGATTTTTTCCGGCTTCAAACTGTGGTTTTATAAGGGATACAATTTCAAAACCATCATTACCGGCTAATTTAATTATATTATTTAATACTTTTGTTATTGATATAAAAGATAAATCCATTGTAAAAAAATCAGCAAGAGGCTCATCAGCAGAATATATATCTTCAAACTCACAGTTTTTAATATTAATTCTCTCTATAACTTTCACACGGTTATCTGTTCTTAATTTCCATGATATTTGCCCGTAGCCTACATCTACGCTGTATACTTTTTTTGCTCCATTCTGAAGCATACAATCTGTAAAACCTCCTGTTGAAGCTCCGGCATCAAGACATATTCTGTTTTTCAAATTTATATCAAATACTTGTAATGCTTTTTGAAGTTTAAATCCTCCTCTTGATACAAACGGCATTGATTTTATTTCGAAATTATTGTTTTCTTCGGAATTTAACATATACCCGGACTTTGTAATAACAATTCCGTTAACTTTAACATCTCCTGCCATTATAGCAGCCTGAGCTTTGCTTTTTGTTTCAAAAAAACCTTTTTCAGTAAGTATCTTATCCAATCTTTCTCTGACCATTAAAATCAAAAATCCTTTTTGCATTTATTGTTGTCTGCTTTTCAACTTCTTCTGAATTTATATTCTTAATTAGAGCTATCTCTCTTGCAATATATACAAGATATTCAGGTGAATTTATCTTTCCCCGGAACGGAACAGGAGCAAGATAAGGCGAATCCGTTTCCAGCAGCATATTTTCTATAGGAATATTTTTTACTGCTTCTTTTAACATAATGGCGTTTTTAAATGTAACAACACCGCCTATAGCTATATAATATCCGTTTTCAACACATTTTAAAGCGAAATCTGTATCGCCAGAAAAACAATGAAAAACAACATTTTTTAAATTGTATTTTTTTATTATATTGAACGCATCTTCGTGAGCATCTCTATCGTGTATAATTACCGGAATTTGTATTTCTGAAGCTATTTCAAGTTGTTTCTCAAATATAATTTTTTGTTCTTTTTTATATTCAAAACCATAATGATAATCAAGCCCTATTTCTCCTATTGCAACAATTTTCTTATGTTTTGTATATTCATATATTTTTTCTTGTGACTCTGAATTGTATGTTAAATATTCTGAAGGATGTATTCCTATTGCTCCGTATAACATATCATACTTATCACAAAGGTTAATTATTTGCGAAAACAAAGAAGGTTCAACTCCCGGAATTATTACCTTCTCAATATTTTTAGATTTTAAATTATTTATAAATTTATCAAAGTTATTACTGTATTCGTTAAAATTTATATGTGCATGAGTATCAATCATATTATCATATTGTCCGTTTTTGTTTTTTATTTTATAATAATATATCCGGATTGTTTAGATATGTAAAAAAGAATTAACAAAGTAACAAAATTACATATTTTCAGAATTTATTTCAAATGTCTTTTCAGGAGTAAAAATGTCAATACAAAAAGTAAATTATTCTACACAATCAAGTATAGATCCTATAAGAAACAGAAAAAGAACAATAATCGGAGCCGCTGCAGGTAGTGCAGCAGGTATTGCAGCTGCTGTAGGCGGAATTTATATAGCATCGAAAAAAGGAAATCCATTACAAACATTAAAAAACTTATCTTATGCAGAAAAGGATGTAATAGCTATAGGAGCAGGTTCAATTATCGGAGGATTAACCGGCGGACTTATCGCCGATAAAAACAAAGAAAATGTAAAACCAAAATTAAGAGAAGCTTCACAGCAATTTTTCGGAAATTTACTTTTTCCAATAGGTTTTCTTGCTATAGGAAATAAATTATTAGAAAAATCAAAATTTACTCTTCCACAATTAAACCCATCAAACAAAGCAGCAAAATTTATAAATCCGGTTTTGAAAAATATTCCTAAATTTATTACAACCGTAGCTTCAATTATTACAGGTATGGAAGTAGGCAACAGTATAATGAATAAAGTAAACAATAAAATCTTTAATGAAGATAAAAAACATAATGTTGCACTTTCAGATTATCTTATACACGCAGATGATTTGTGCTTCACTGCTAATATGCTGTTAAAAGATACACCGTCTCTATCTTCTGTTACATCAAAAGTTTTACCTTTAACATTCATCCTTGCAGGTTCCAAGACAGGTTCACAGCAAAAGAGTTTATAAAAAATCAGCCATTATGTTGTTGCTTAACAAAATACCTTCCTTTGTAAGTCTATAATGGTTTTTATCGATTTCCAGCATATTGAGTTTTTGATATTTTGATATAACTTTTTTGTATTTTTCCTCAAAGTCAATATTATACTTTTTATTAATTGAATTAATATCTATACCTTCTTTTAATCTTAACGCAAGGAATATCTCGTTTTCCATTGTTTCCTGCCGGCTAAGGCATATTTTTTCTTCTTTTTCTTCAGGATTCACAATATATTTTTCCAATACTGAAGTATTTTTATATCTTATATTGTCTTCATATCCGCTTGCATTTAGACCAAAACCATAATAATTTTCATTTTTCCAATAACAGCAATTATGTTTGGATTCATATCCTTTTTTGGCAAAATTACTTATTTCATAATGTTTATAATTATTTTCTTTTAGCTTATCTATCATATTTAAATACATCTTTGCCTGAACTTCATCATCAGGAATATTTTCTGGTTGATGTTCATAATAAAAAGAATTTTCCTCAATTTTAAGACCGTAGCCGGAAACATGTTTTACATCGAGGGTTATTGCTTTTTCTAAGTCTTTTTCAAACATTTCATAAGTTTGTCCGGGAAGTCCGTATATTAAGTCAATACTTATATTCTCAAACCCCGCAGATTTTATATAATCCACAGCTTTATATATTTCAATATCGTTATGCAGTCTGCCAATTTGTTTTAAAATGGAATTATAAAAGGTCTGGACACCAAGAGAAACCCTGTTAAAGCCAAGACTATATATTGATTTTATTTTATTTTTTTTTATTGTTTCAGGATTTGCTTCAATTGTTATTTCAGGATTTTTATCAAAAACAAAGGAAGAAATTATTAATTCAAAATCTTTAACATCTAATAAAGAAGGAGTACCTCCGCCTATATAGAGTGTTTTCAAACTGTCATTTTTATAGCGGTTTTTTATTTCTTTTAAAAGTGTTTTAATATAAATATCCTTATATTCTATATTTTTTCCGGAAACAAAAGAACAATATTTGCATTTTCGGATACAAAAAGGAATATGAATATATGCATGTTTAATCATAAAAAAAATTATATCATTTTATACACATGTTTATTTGAAAGTTTAATTCATCTTTGTTACAATTAGCCCAAAGGGGCTAAAATGCATAGTGTTAAAGTTGTGAAAATGTCAACAGATGATGTTAATGAAGTTTTTCATATTGAAGAACTTATTCATCCTGACCATCACTGGTCTAAAAATTCATTTTATAATGAACTTGCAAACAATCTGGCACTTTATTATTGCGTAAAAGATATAAATAGTAAAATAATTGCATATATCGGTTTTTGGAAAATATTTGAAGAAGCTCATATTACAACACTTGCAGTTCATCCAGAATACAGAAGTCTACAGCTTGCACAAATTCTATTAATTCAAGTAATAGATAATTGTTACAAAGAAATGGTTAAATATATAACGCTGGAAGTTAGAGAAAGTAATACGGCAGCTATATCTTTATATGAAAAATTTTTATTTGAATCTATCGGAGTAAGAAAGAATTATTATCAGGATAACGGCGAGAATGCACTTATTATGTTTACTCAAAATATCTGGTATGATAAATTTAAAAATAATTTTGAAAAAATAAAAAAACAAATAAATAAAGTAATAGTATCTTATGATGAATAAAAGAGTAAAAGCAGAAATAAAAAAATTTCACAGTGAAAATCACCGTATAAAATTTTGTTTGGGAACACTTGCAATTATAACCGGATGTATCGTTCTTTTAGTGATTGCTACATTTACTCAAATAAAAATAAACTTTAACATTCCTGAAAACTCAGTATATACATATTTAAAATTTGAATATATTCCACAAATACCGGTTGTATTGTTTATTGCGGCCCTGTTGGGCGAATACTGGGGATTAATTGCAATTCTTATATATATAATATTAGGACTTACACCGTTTTTCCCGGTTTTTGCACTCGGAGGTGGAATGCCTTACATTTTTCAATATAATTTCGGATATATCTTTGCATATATTTTTGCTGTTATTTTTGCAGGAAAAGAAATTAAACATAAACCATCAATGGTTAATATTATTCTATCCGTTCTTTCTGGTGTTTTTATTATTCATATAATAGGAATATTATATATGTCAGCCATAGCACTATTAAGACACGATTCTTTTGACTTTATAGTAAATTGGATATATTACCAGTCAATAGCAAAATTACTTTATGATATAGTTTTCAGTTTCATTGCTGTTTTAATAGGACTCGGCATCCGAAAACTTTTATGGCTTTTTATGGGTTAATTAAAGTCCAAAATTTATCAGAATTCTTAAAAGAAGATGTTCAATAATTTGAAGAACAATAATAGCAATAAGCGGCGAAATATCAATCATACCTATAGGAGGAATAACAGATTTAAAAGGAGCCATTATTGTATTGTAGATTTTCATTATTGAAGCTAAAGGTTCTTTCCTTGCGTCAAATATCGGAATCCAGCTTAAAATAACAACAACAATAATTACCAAATAAATTAATTTAAATAAAATTGCAACAAGCGATGAAATCATAACAGTGAAATCCTTATTAAGAAGTTTGTGATGTTTTATAACACTCGCAATTATTTCTTTCAATCGGTATAGTTTCTATAATAGCCAGTAACAACTTTTTAAGTTTGCTAATATTAGATTTAAACACCTGCATTACTTCTTGATGAGTAACAGGAGGAACATCACCGACAAGTCCGGCATCATAATCAGTAATTAAAGCAATAGTCAACGGACACATATCAAGTTCTCTTACAAGATGGACTTCAGGATACTGGCTCATATTAATTACTTCCCAGCCTTGATTAGTGAACAGTTTTGATTCAGCTTTTGTTGTAAATCTCGGACCATTAATAACAACAACAGTGCCTGTTTCATGAACATTTATACCGAGAGCTTTTGCTTTATCTATTGCAATACTTCTCAATTCCGGACAATAAGGATCTGCAGCACTGGGATGCACACACAAAGGACCTTCAAAGAAAGTATTTTTTCTTCCGTCCGTCCAATCTACAAATTGGTCACAAATAACAAAATCTCCGGGTTTAACATGTTTTTGTAAACTTCCGGCAGCACAAGGAGAAATAACCCTTGAAACCCCAAGTGAATTTAAAGCCCAAACATTAGCACGATAATTTACAGTATGAGGAAGGAATCTGTGATCACGTCCGTGCCTCGGAATAAAAGCAACATTTTTACCGTTTATACAACCTATAGTTATCGGGTCAGAAGGTTTACCGTACGGGGTATCAACAGTAATTTCTCTATATGGAACTCCTGATTCTTCAAAAAAACTGTAAAATCCGCTTCCGCCTATTATTCCAATTTGTGCCTGAACTTTTTCACTCATACCAATCTCCTGTAAGCTTAACAAGATTCTTTTTATCATGGATATAAATAATATACAAGTCCAGAGAAATAAAGATACCGCTGTTATATATAACAGCGGTATCTTACAAATAACTTTAAGTAAAGAATTAACCCGGCATTCTTCCTTCTGAAACCTGAAGTGAATTTTCTATTAATTCATTTTCAAATTCAAAATCATCTTGATCAGGAGTATCAATCTTACCGTCATATCTAACCCTGATTTTTAAACCGAGACCATCCTTACCTCTTTTTGCTGCAATAGTTTGCAATTCTTTTGTTCCCAAAGCTCTATCAACATAAATATTACGTTCATCAGTAGTAAATTTACCTTCAAGGCCCCAGAATCTTATTCCGTCAGTAGTAATAAAGTTCGGATTAGCATAAGAAGAAGGGCTTGTACAATCGACACGTCCTGCTGTATTTAAAGCTTCAGCAACAGCCTCACAAAATGCATAATCAGGAATTAAATCATCTTTCCAATATGCTGCAGAGTTTGCTGCCATAGTATATACAGCAGAATCCATAGCATTTGAAATAGCACTTTGCATACTGTATAAAGCTTTTTTATATGTAATCCTATCTTTGTCAGGACGAACATTATCTATTACCGGAATTAAAATCGCAGCTAAAACACCTATAATAGCTAATGTAACTAAAGCTTCAGAAAGAGTAAACGCTTTTTTCATGTAGTTTTCCTTATACTCACATAATGTATATTATAATAATACCACATTTTAGCAATTTCAACTCGTTCTTTTTTTGTAAAAATTAAATTTTATACATATTTTTTGAATAATTAAAAAAATGATAGAAAGTATCATTTAATGAATTCGTAATAAATTAACACAAAAGAAAATAATGTAACATTTTTATATTGAAAATATAATACATTACTTGATATAAAATTTTCAGGGATTATAATTCAAATATAAATATGCAATTGATAAAACAGAGGTAAGAAAAATGAAAAAAGGAATACATCCTGAATACAAAAAAACAGTTATAAAATGTGTATGCGGAAATGAAATAGAAGCAGGCTCCGTTTTAGATAATATCACGGTTGAAATTTGCAACAACTGCCATCCGTTCTATACAGGAAATCAGAAAATTGTTGATACAGAGGGAAGAGTTGAAAGATTTAAAAGACGTTATCAACAAAAACAAAAATAGTTGTATTCAAAATATTTTTAAAGGTATTATAAATTATGCCCACATAAAGTGGGTATAATTTGTATAACGGAGGATTTTTTATGAACAGCCATAAGTATGCACAGGTAAAATTAATTTCAAAACCGGAAAATATGCTAAAAACAATATATACTGCGTGCAGAACTTGTTATAGTGCAGATTCTCCATTAAATATATATGACTGTGAATCAGCTCAAGACAAAGAAAAGGTGCTTAAACTAATAAACAGAGTAATTTCTTCCGGTCATTATTCTACAATTGAACACATACAAATAAGTTTTGCAATAAGTAATATATCAAGAGCGTGTTCACATCAACTGGTAAGACACAGACATATGTCTTTTTCTCAAAAATCTCAAAGATATGTAAAAGAAAAAGGACAGTTTGAATATCTTATACCTGAAACTATTGAAAACAATGAAGAATTAAAAATAAAATTTGATGAATTTATGTCCAAAATCTCAGATTTTTACCTTGAATTAACGCAGGCAGGAATACCCGCAGAAGATGCAAGAGCCGTACTTCCGAATGCGACATCAACATCTATGGTTGCAAGTTTAAATTTAAGAGAATTAATACATCTTGCCAATTTAAGACTATGTACAAGAGCACAAAAAGAAATTCGTATTCTCGTTAAAAGAATGTGTGACGAGGTAATAAAAGAAGAAGAATGGCTTAAAGATTATCTTGTGCCGAAATGTGAAAGATTCGGCTATTGTGATGAAGACAAATCATGCGGAAGAAAAGCGGTTAGGGTTAAATAATTATGAAAGACATGTTAGATAAAATCATACAAATAGAAAATAAATATAAGGAATTGGGGGAAATACTTTCCGATCCTGAAGTAATACAGGATTATAATCGTTTCAAAACATTATCAAAACAAAGAAAGGCAATGGAAGAAACCGTAGAAGTATATCATACCTGGAAAGACTCAGAACAAGCGGTAGAAGATGCTCATGAAATGTTAAAAGAAGAATCTGACGAAACAATGAGAGAGTATCTTAAAAATGAAATAGAATCTAATGAAAAAAAGATGGCAGAACTGGAAGAAAAAATGAAAGTTCTTCTACTGCCGAGAGATCCAATGGATGATAAAGACATTATGCTGGAGATAAGAGGCTCAGCAGGAGGAGACGAAGCGAATATATTTGCAGGTGACTTAATGAGGATGTACTTAAGATATGCAGATAAACAAGGCTGGCAGACTCAAATATTGAGCAAAACCGATTGTGAGGCAGGAGGTGTTTCTGAAGTAATCATTTCAATCAAAGGTGACAGTATATATTCAAAGCTCAAATACGAATCAGGAGTACACAGAGTTCAAAGGGTTCCGGAAACAGAATCACAGGGAAGAGTACACACCTCAACTGCAACTGTAGCAGTAATGCCTGAAGTTGATGATGTTGAAGTTGAGTTAAATATGAACGACATAGAAATAACAACAGCACGTTCAGGCGGAGCAGGCGGACAAAATGTTAACAAAGTTGAAACGGCCGCAAGAGTTTTTCACAAACCAACGGGTATAATGATTTTTTGTACAGAAGAACGTTCGCAACTTCAAAACAAAGAACGAGCATTGCAAATACTAAAAGCAAAACTATACGATATGGAAGTACAAAAGCAAATGAAAGAAGTAACCGATTTAAGACGTTCTCAAGTCGGTACAGGTGACAGGTCTGAAAGAATAAGAACATACAATTTTCCTCAAGGGCGACTGACAGATCATAGAATAGGCAAAAATCTTAATGTCTGGACTGTAATTGACGGGGATTTAGATGAATTAATTAATCTGTTAATGGAACATGACCAACAGTTGAAACTTGAAAAATTAGCTCAAATAAATTAAAGGGGGAAAATGCAGGAGTATAATCATTATCCCGTGCTTTTAAAAGAAGCCGTTGATGCACTTGAATGCGAAAACGGAAAACTATATATTGATGCAACTCTGGGTGGAGGCGGATACAGCGAGCTCATATTGCAAAGAATTTCTCCTGACGGAAAATTAATTGCTTTTGATGTTGATATAGATGCAATTAATTCATCAAAACAACGATTAAAAGATTACAAAAATTTAACAATTGTAAACTATTCTTACACTAACATTAAGAAATATTTACAAGAAAATAATATAAAAAAAATAGACGGCGGAATTGTATTTGATTTTGGAGCGTCAACCCCTCAATTAACCTCTAAAACAAGGGGATTCAGTTTTATGAGTGATTCAAAATTAGACATGCGGTTTAACCAGAGTGCTGATTTTTCTGCTTATGATGTTATCAATTATTATAAAGAGGATGAATTAGTCCGTATTTTCAGCGAATACGGAGAAGAAAGATTTTCAAAGAGAATTGCTAAGAAAATTATTGAACAAAGGAAAACAAAAAAAATAGAAACAACGAAAGAGCTTGTTAATATTATATTTCAGGCAACGCCCAGAATAAAATCAAAAATCCATCCGGCAACGAGAGTTTTTCAGGCAGTCAGGATTGAAGTAAATCATGAACTTGACAACATAAAAAATACATTAAATGAAGTGCTTACATTATTAGGAAATAATGCTATACTATCAGTAGTAACATTCCATTCATTAGAGGACAGAATAGTCAAAAATATTTTTAGAGATTATTCAAGGGGAATTACGAATCAAGAAGGTGTATCGGATATTGAAAGACCGGTTCTTGAATTAGTTGTAAAAAAACCGGTTACTGCAAGTCAAGAAGAGATAAAGCAGAATCCTCCTTCAAGATCAGCAAAATTAAGAATTGCAAGAAGAATAAAATAATACTCAGGGGAGACGTCATTGAGCAGAGGTTCAATCAGATATGTTGAAAGAAATTATTCATACACACAGGGGGTTGTATATTCACCTGCTGCAAATCCTGTAATTTATGGCAGATTTCCAAAACATACTGTTAAAAAATCTCCGACGGAAAAACTAAATAAAATTTTAAGTTCAATTCTTCTTTGTCTTGTTCTGGTTTCTTTAGTAAGTTACTATTTTGTATCAGATAGTGAAAAGAAAATGAATGGTCTCGGACGTGAAATTGTTGCTTTATCAAATGAAAATATAGAGCTACAAAATAAGCTTGACAATTTACATTCATTTAATAAAGTTGACAGTGTGATACACGGAAAAACAATGCTGGATACTGCAAAAAAAGTAATAGAAATACCTGCTGCGACAATTTCTTATGTCCCTGATATTAAAGAAAATACAGTTAACTATAACTGGTCTATAGGATATTAATTTTAGTAAAATTATTTTATTAATATATATTCTTATGATACCCTATTATGAGGGGATTCATAATGTCTGAAAAAAGCGAAAAAGATAAGCTTAAAAATATTGAAATGAGAATAAAATATGCACAAGTTGCCATATTGGCTCTGTTCTGCATTTCGGTTATATATCTTTTTCTCTTGCAAATTGTTGATATAAGACATTATAAAGCTAAAGCCGGAAGTCAAAGATACAGCAAAAATTTTATTATGAGAGGACAAATACTTGATAGAAACGGTATAAGACTTGCGACTGATCAAACGTCGTATAATGTTTATGCCCATCGAGAGTATTTTGATCATGAGCCTGATGAATTAGCTGAAATATTAGCTCCTTACTTAAATGTAAACCAAAAGTCACTTGAGAATACAATAAAAAAAGGAGCGACTGTAATTTTATTAAAAAAAGATGTTGATCGGAAAACAGCAGAAAAAATAAAAAAACTAGGATTAAGAGAAATAAGTCTTGATAAGAAAAATGAAAGAGTATATCCTCAGGATGAATTAGCCGCACATATTATCGGATATTATAATCCGGATGCTGATACAGCTTCAGGTGTTGAATTAACCGCAAAAGATGAACTTGAAGATGTTGATAATAACATTCCCGTACAAAGAACTCCAAGAGGGGATATTATTTATGAAGCAACAACAGACCCTATGCTGGTTGCAACTCCTCGTACAGGGAAAAATGTAACTTTAACAATAGACTCAGCAATACAGCATGTATGTGAACGTGAATTATTAAATATGATTGAGACAAAAAAAGCATCAAGAGGTGCCGTTATTGTAATGAATCCAAAAAACGGCGAAATATTGGGATATGCTGTATATCCAAGATATAATCCTAATAATTATAAAAAAACACCTGCTGTAAATTTAAAAAATTGGACACTGACAGACGTGTACCCTCCGGGTTCAACCTTTAAAACATTAACGGTTGCTGCAGGCCTTGAGTCAGGTAAAATTAAGCCTTGGAGCAAGATTCTTGATACCGGAAAGATGAAACTGGGCAGCTGGACTATTCAAAATTACGATTATCATAAAAATCCTAATCCAGGGATGATAAATCTTGTTTATCTTTTGGAACATTCAAGTAATGTCGGAAGTGCAAATATTGCTCTTTCAATGTCCCCGATAGAATTTTATATGATACTTTCTAATTTCGGTATAGGAAAGAAAAGCGGTATTGACCTTGCAGGAGAATCATCAGGCATACTCCCTAAGCCTTTCAAATGGGATAAATCAAGACAAGCTTCAATGGGATACGGCTACGGAGCTTCAGTAACATCAATGCAGATGGTATCTGCGGTTTCTGCTCTGGCAAATAACGGAGTAAGAGTTACCCCTCATGTTATAAAATATTCACCGGAAGAAGCAGCAGAAAAAATAAAATATGTTCAGGCTGTAAGTCCTGATACTGCAAAAATAGTAACAGAGCTTCTCGCAAAAAGTGTTTCAAATTCAAAATCATATATTAATTTAGAAAAATATACTGTTGCAGGGAAAACAGGTACATCAAAAAAGCCTAAAGAAAAATCAAAAGGATATTCGGATAATTTGTATGCATCTGTTATAGGATACCTTCCTGCACATAATCCGCAAATATTAATATATGTTGTTATAGATTCGGCAAGCACCGGAGGTCCTGTCTGGGGCAATACAGTTGCGGCTCCTGTTTTTAAAGAAGTTGCTCTCCAATGTGCAAGAATTTTAAATATACCTCCGGATAAAAATGTAGTAGAATAATTTTAGTAAGGAATTTAAATATATGCTGCTAAGTGAATTATTGAGTCTTTTAAAAAACAACTATACCTCAAAGAACTTTAAAGATATAGAAATAACAGGTATATCTTATAATTCAACCCTGACAAAAAAGGGAGATTTTTTTATATGTGTAAAAGGAGAATCTTCAGACGGACATGATTTTGCACAACAAGCCGTTGAAAAAGGTGCTGAAGCAATATTCTGCGAAAAAGAATTAAATATTAATGTACCTCAAATCATAGTTGATGATACAAAAAGGAAAATGGCACTTATAGCAGCAAAATTTTATAATGAACCATCAAAAGAAATTAATTTAATAGGAGTAACCGGAACAAACGGAAAAACCACTGTTACCCATCTGGTTCAAAAAATATTGGAAGAAGATAATAAAAAATGTGCTTTGATAGGGACTTTAGGCTATAAATTATCAAGCAGCGATACATATAAAGAAGCAAAACATACAACGCCTCAGCCGCCCGAACTTCAAAGAGATTTAAGATTAATGGCTGATAGCGGAATAAAAAATGTTGTGATGGAGGTAAGTTCGCATTCACTTGAGCAAAACAGGGTAGGCTGTTGTGATTTTAACGGTGCTGTTTTTACAAATTTAACACAGGATCATCTGGACTACCATATAACAATGAAAAATTATTTTAAGGCAAAAGCAATTCTTTTTGAAAATTTAAAGCCCGGTTCATTTGCCGTAATAAACGCAGACGATGAATATTCAAAAGACTTTATATCAATAGTTCCGTCTGATGTGAAGATATTAACATACGGGATTAAGAATAATGCCGATATTAAAGCTTCAACCATAGAATTTTCAATAGACGGAGCTAAAATAGAAATTGATTTTTGTAATAAACAAGAAAAAATGAATCTCCATTTAAACGGAATGTTCAGTGTTTATAACGCACTGGCTGCATTTACAACCGGCTTAGCAATGGGAATAAATTATAAAACAATAATCCATGCTCTTGAAAATACAAAATGTGTAGCCGGAAGATTTGAGATTGTGGTAAAACAACCTATGGTTATTGTTGATTACGCTCATACTCCGGATGGATTGGAAAATGTGCTAAAAGCGGCAAGGGAACTAACGCCCAAAGGCAGCGATTTAATTTGTTTATTTGGCTGCGGCGGAGATAGAGATACTACAAAACGTCCTAAAATGGGAAAGATAGCCGATGAATTATCAGATAAAGTAATTGTTACTTCGGATAACCCCAGGAGTGAAGACCCTCAGCTTATTATATCTGATATTATGACCGGTATAAAAACTGTAGATACACAAAGAATTTTCGTAGAACCCGATAGAGGTGAAGCAATTAAGTTTATTAAAACCATATGTAAACCTTCAGATGTTATTGTTATTGCGGGTAAAGGACATGAAGATTACCAAATTCTTAAAAATAAGACAATTCATTTTGATGATAGAGAAGAAGCAAGAAAAGTATTTGCTGGTGTTTAGAAAAATAGCTAAAGGAGTGTTGTATGAAATTAACTGTTTTAGGTGCCGGATGCTGGGGTTTAACAATTGCCTGGCTTTTAAGTGATAATTTTGAAGATATATGTATCTGGGGCAGAAAACAGGATATTTCAGACGAATTAAGAAACTACAAACGGACGTCAAAACCATTACCGGTTCAATTAAACGACAAAGTTGAAATTACTGATAATCTAGAACAGGCGATTTCAAATGCTGATATTATTTTACTCGTTGTTGCTTCATCAGGAATTCGTCCTGTATGCAGCCAGTTAATGCAAGCAGGTATAAAAAAAGAACAAATTCTTGTAAATCTTTCAAAAGGTCTGGAATTACCATCTTTGAAAAGAATGTCCGAGGTTATAAAAGATGAAATTCCGTGCATTGAGCCTGTTATATTATCAGGGCCGACACTTGCGAAGGAAATACTAAAAGGCTGTCCTACAGCAGCATCAGTAGCCTGTAAAGATATTAAAAAAGCCGAATTTGTTCAGCATTATCTAAGTGTTCCATCAAAATTCAGGTTATATACAAATACAGATGTCATCGGCGTAGAACTTGGAGGAAGTTTGAAAAATGTCATAGCAATTGCTTCCGGTTTTGCCGATGCAATGAATTTGGGTGATAATTGCAGAGGTTCTCTATTAACGAGAGGAATGGCTGAAATGGTAAGAATAAGTGTAGCTTTAGGAGCAAGTCCGTCAACTTTATACGGATTATCAGGAATGGGAGATTTAATTGCAACTTGTTCAAGTCCTTTGAGCCGAAACTACACTGTCGGTTCATTACTAGGCAAAGGCAAAAAAATAGACGATATATTAAATGAACTAGGTTCTGTAGCAGAAGGCGTTAAAACATCCAAAGCTTTATGTGAATTAGCAGATAAGCTAGATTTAGAGGTTCCTGTTTCTTCAGCTATATATGAAGCTGTTTACACAGACATTACACCTGAAGAAGTATTAAATAAACTAATGAACAGAAAATTAAAGCAGGAAGAAAAATACAATTTAAAATAATACGGAGAAAAAAGTGTCTCAAACAAAAGAAAAAACTTCATTTCAAGAACTCATAGATGAAGGACAGATATTAAACAATAAAGGATTATATAAAGAAGCCATTAAAACATATAAAATTGCTCTTTTGATGGCAAAAAATTTTGATGATACAACTTTAGCAAGTTTATATATAAAGCTTGCAAATTTGTATTATAAAATTGACGATAAAGATAAAGCTACATTTTATTATGAAGAATATCTAAGGCTATATCCGGCCGGTCAGACCAGTGTATTTTCAAGACTTGCCCACGCTTATTTCTATATTGATACAGATAAAAGTATTGACTATCACAATAAAGCTCTAAACCTTGAAGTAAATACATACGATGTCGCCTGTAAGCTTTTTGCAATGACAAAATCTTCTTTTTATGACCAGCAAGATATTAAAGATGAGTCTGAATATGAAGTTTCACAGGTAAAAAATATATTATTTAAAAATATAAAAAAATATAACCACAACAATAAAAAGAAACAAAAAGACAAAAAATTAAACATTGGATATTTATCTTCTGACTGTCATGCACATACAATGATGAACTATATTTTACCGATATGGGAAAATCATAATAAGGATGAATTTAATTTTTATATTTTTAACGGTTCCGAAAAAGATGACTCAACGACCGAACGAATAAGAAAAACCGGATTTAATATTATCCCATGTGCAAAGCAAGAAGCAGATAAAATTGCAAAACTCGTTTACGAAAATAATATTGATATACTGATAGACTTAGGAGGTTATACTCATCTTAAAACATTTGCAATGCTATATAAGCCTGCTCCGGTAATTATTTCATATCTGGGATATTTAAACACCCTCGGCATGCCTGAAGTTGACTATATTTTAGCTGATAAATTTTCAATACCGGAAGATAAGGCTTATTTATATACAGAAACTCCATTATATCTCGATAAGGGATATCAGATTTTTACGGAAAAGAAAATTCCCGAAGTCGAAGATTGCCCTTTTAAAACAAATGGATACATTACTTTCGGCAGTTTTAATTGTAGTTCAAAATTCAGTGATGCCACTATATATATGTGGTCAAGACTTTTAAAAGAGGTGCCTGATTCAAAATTACTTATATACCGAACACAATTAACAAAAAAAATAATTAAATATTTAAAAGAAAGATTTTTAAAAAGAAATATTTCTTTAGACAGGATTATTTTCAGTTCACAAAAATTTGATATACATTTTAAAGCATATTCACAGGCAGATATATCATTAGATCCATACCCTTTTAACGGAATGTCTATAGCTATCGAAACAGCATTAATGGGAGTTCCTACTGTAACAATGCTCGGTGACGGAATTCAATCAAGAGGAGCAGGAAGAATCAATAAAATAATTAATCTTGAAGAATTAAATGCACACTATGGAGATGAATATGTTGAAATTGCAGCAAAATTAGCAACAGATAAGAAAAAACTTCAAGATTTAAGGTTCTCTTTAAGAGAAAGAATAAACAATTCCGATTTAAGACAAAATGCTCTTGAATTTACAAAAAATTTAGAAGCTAAATATAAAGAAGCCTGGGAAAAATTTATAAATAGTCCTTAAATTCTTTTTTAACGATTTCATATCCGCATCCATCAATAGTTTCAGAAAAGAAAGAAGGTGGATTCATTGGATAATTCCTGCAAACAAGCGGACGGAATTTATATATATTGCAAGTGCCGTTATCATTTAAATGTTTACAGCCTAATACTAAATTCCCTTTATCATCCACTTTTATAATATAAAACTGCCTATATAACGGAAATAGAAATTGAATTATTTTAAAATGTTTTTTATTTCTAAGCTTTATTCTAATTTCTTTACAACATTTCCCGCATTTTATACATTGGCCTTTTACTCCGTACACTGGCTTTCGTACGACAAAGTAAGATAAAAGTTCATAATATAAAGACTTAATATAATCCATAGACATTTGTTAACAAATTTAGCTTATATTTTATTTCTCTGGTAAAATAACTGTAAGATATTATAACAGATAGAGGAAATTAATGCCTTCAAGAAAAAAGAGAAAAGAAAATCCTTTTTTTTCATTCATAAAAATAATTTTAGTAATAATTTCTGCTGTTGTTCTTGCAGGATATTTTGCCGTAAAAATGTATCTTGCGGAACTTCCTCCTATTCCGCAGTTAAATAATTATAACAGGAATATTGTAACCCAAGTATTTTCCTCTGACGGTAAATTAATAAAAACGTTTCAAACATTTCATTATGAACACGTAACAATAGATGAAATTCCGCAAGATTTAAAAGAAGCCGTTATATCAACAGAAGATAAAAATTTTTATACACATGACGGATATGATATTTTCGGTATAGCAAGATCTATTATAGTAAACATTATTAATAAAAGAGCCACGCAAGGTGCAAGTACAATTACCCAGCAGCTTGCAAGAATATTGTTTTTATCAAACGAAAAAACTTTTGAAAGAAAAATAAAAGAAATTCAGATTGCAGCAAGGATAGAAAAAAGTATTTCTAAAGATAAAATACTTGAAATGTATTTGAATAATGTATATTTAGGTTCAGGTGCATACGGAGTAGGAGCTGCCGCTTCAATATATTTCAACAAAAGTCTCTCCGAGCTTACACTGGCTGAAAGTGCATTAATAGCAGGACTTCCTCAGGCACCTTCTTTATACTCACCTTATAAAAATATAGATAAAGCTGAAAAAAGAAGAAATAAAGTGCTGAAAAGAATGTATATAATGAAAAAAATAACCCGAAAACAATATGAAGCTGCACTTAAAGAAAAAATAGTCTTAGCTAAAAAGAATAAAGGAGCAAATACAAATATAGCACCGTATTTTATAGATTATGTATTAAAAGAGCTTGAAGATTTAGGATTTGATGAAACAGAAATAACACAAGGCGGATACAAAATAATAACTACATTAGATTATGATGCACAAGTTGCAGCAAATGAAGCTATAGAAAAGAATCTTGCAGCTTGGAAGTTAACAGGTCCTAAGCAAAACGCCGCTTTATTCTCATTCTCACCTATGACAGGTGCAATAATTGCTTATTGCGGAGGTAAAGATTATTCTTATAGCCAATATGACAGAGTAACTCAGGCAATAAGACCTCCTGGTTCATCATTTAAACCTATTGTATATGCAGCAGCTATACATAAAGGATGGATGCCAACAGATCCTGTAGAAGATTCGCCTGTTACAATAGGAGATTGGAGTCCTCATAACTATGGAAATAAATATAAAGGAATAATTCCTCTTTATAAGGCACTTGCGATTTCATCAAATGTTGTCGCTGTGAAATTAATTCGTGATATAGGAATTGCTCCTGTTGTTGATATGGCAAAAGCTCTTGGTATAACAACTCCATTAACGCATGATTATACAATTGCACTCGGTTCAAACGGAGTAAAACTATATGATATGGTTGTAGTGTACGGCACATTCGCAAACGGCGGATATCGTGTAAAACCGTATTCTGTTGAAAGAGTTGAAACCCAGCGAGGACGTGTTGTCTATCAAGCAGACCGAACAAAAGTAATGAAAGTATTAGACAAGGACACAGCCGGCATAATGACTGCTATGTTAAGAAAAGTCATAACAAGCGGAACAGGAAGAAGAGCTAATATAAATAAACCAATGGGAGGAAAAACCGGAACAACAAATGGCAATAAGGATGCCTGGTTTATCGGATATACTCCGGATATAGTAACAGGAGTATTCATTGGTCATGATGATAATAGGGGAATAGGACTTACCGGTGGTACTGCTCCTGCAAAAATCTGGAAAGATACAATGACTGTTGCAACCGAAAAATACGGCAGTACGGAATTTGACTACTCTCCGGTTGATTTTACCATTAATTTTGAAGAAGTTCCTTATAATGAACTTAATAATAAAAAAGATTTTTCTCGGGAAGATAAAGATAAAGACAAAGACAAAAACAAAAAGAAGGATGACAATAAAAATAAAACTAATAACGAAATTTTTAGGAGAATTCCTGTACAAATTAATATACCTTTTGATGAAAAATTCTTAAAAAAATATAAAAAAGAGTCCTCTTCAAATGTCCCTGAAGAAAGTAATGAAGTAGTTGAAATACCTCCAATGTAATTAATAGATATTCAATTTGGGTATTTTCATTTTCAAAGCATCTTCAAGATCAATACCGTTTAATATTTCATTAATAAGTGTATTTGCCTTAACGGTTTTTCCTTTAAAATTTCTTATTAATCCTAATATCTTAATGTCACAATACTTTTCTATTATTGAAGGAAAACTTTTTATTTCTTCTAATTCAGAATAAACCGGAAATTTATTAATAATAACACCTGTAACGTCAAGCCCGAGGGATTTAGCACAATATACTCCGGATAAATATTGTTCTACGGCATCAATAGACGGATTAACTACAAAAACTACCGGGATTTTTAAAAGAAGCGGAATATGATATGAATAAATGCCATCGCATATCGGAGACATTAATCCGCCTGGAGCTTCCACTATAAGTATATCGGTTTTCTTTTCTAACTTTAAATAATCTCGTTTTATTTCCTGAAGGTCAATTTTATTTTTCTCCTTTGCACCGGAAATTACGGGAATAACTTTTTCTTTCATCATATATGTACAATGCGTTGTAATATACGGATCAAGCATTTTAACAAAAGTAAGATCCGGGGAAATAAGAAACTTACCTTTATCAATAGCCCCTGTTTGTACCGGCTTATAAACACCGGCATTATAACCCAATGACTGCATAACTGCTGCTATTCCTGCCGATATTACAGTTTTTCCGCTATTTTTATTTATGCTTGTTATATACATATTCATATTTTGATTATATCAAATTACTTTTGTAAGTATACATACATAAAGAGTATGTATAAACATTTCAAACGGGATTAACAATGGTAAATAATTTTACTTAAACTATAGCTTTTTTTCGCAAAAACATTAATACTATTATTATGAATAAATTCAAAATAATATTTGCAGCTTTTTTAATAAGTCTATTATTTTTATTTCAAAATGTTATACCATTAAAAGCCGATACACAAGACAACAATACAAAAATTCGTTCGGGTACATTTTTAAAAGTAATGGTTCCTATTGAAATATCAACTTTAACAGCAGACATCGGGGACGAAGTCTGGTTTATAAATAGTCAGGATATGTATATATATGAAACAAACGTTATTCCTGAGAATACAAAAATATACGGAGAAGTAGAAGATGTTCTTGAACCTGTTGAAGGAAGAGACGGAGCTATTAAAATAATAATTAATAAAATGATTACACCTGATAAAAAAACATACAAAATAAAAGGGCATATATACAGCGAAAATGACAATTACATAGGCGGAAAACAAACAGCGAGTGTATATTACAGAAAGGTTGCACACTATTCAAAAAGAATAAAACCTGTTTTGCAAGCTGTACCATTAAATGTTTATGAAATGGGAAAACACACTATTATAAAACCGGGAGCTGAGTTATTTGTTATTATTGAAGATGATATAAAATTAAAATGAACTAATTTTATCAATATTCGTTTATAATAATAAGTAACATAATAATATGGTAGTATAAGGAGAGATTTATGAATAAGAAATTATTATCATTAACTGTGATTGCCTCAATAATGTTAACACCTTGTTTTGCCCTAGGTGCAGAAAATTTTACAATGCAAACTCCGAATTTACAATATAATACAATACCTGCATCAAATCAAACCCAATATCCTCTTCCTGTAAATTCATACCAAACGCAAGGTTATAATTATAATCAACTGCAAGGAAATGTTGTAATGGTACCAGCTAATACTTCTTTTGCAGCAGTAACAACATCATCAATAAGTTCAGAAACAGCAAAAGCAGGTGATGGAGTAACCTTCTATCTTGCTTCCGATTTTTATTACGGAAACAATTTAATTGCAGCAGCAGGAAGCAGAATTAACGGAACGGTTCTTCAGGCAAAAAAAGGAAGATTCGGCAACAGAAGCGGAAGTCTTCAAATTAAATTTACAAATATAGTATCTCCTTATGGTCAGATGATACCAATAAGTGCAAGAATACAAACAGATGACGGAAGTGGAATACTTAAAGCAGGCACAGCAAAAGATACAACAAAAGAATATGTAAAAGATGTCGGAATAGGTGCAGCGGCAGGAGCAGCTCTTGGTACAGCAATGGGTGCATTATCTTCAGGAAGTGTAGGTAAAGGTGCTATATACGGAACTGCTCTTGGCGGCGGATTAGGTCTGGGCAAAACATTAATAGGCAAAGGCGGTAATGTAGAAATACCACAAGGGGCACAATTAAACATAGTACTTGACCAGCCGATAACTGTTTCTTCTAATAATCCTTATTAGCTAGTAAACAGGCTATTTGTTTTATCATATATTTTTTGATAAAATAACTAGCAAATGGGAATTTAGGGAATGTCAGTTATAAAGAATGATGATAATATAAAGTCCAAAGGCACAAAGTCGAAAGCTGTTTATGAGCTTCCGGCTGTTGTGCGTCGTGAAAAAAACGAAATAAGTTTTGAAAAAGCTTTAATCATCTCTTTAATATTGCATCCGGCTGTTTTAATAATTATTTTATTAACCTCCCTTGTTTTAAAATTTTTAGGTATAGATTTTGATTTATTAAAAAAACCTGATTTAAAGCCTAAAGATATTGAATTCGTACTTGTAGAAAAAGAAGCTGAACCAATAGACAAAAATACAAAAAACAGAGCTGATAAGAATTCAAGAGCAGGCGGAATACACGATCCTAAACGACCTGTATCTTTACCTCAAGCTCCGGCACCAAAAGCTCCGGCGAAAAAGCCTCAAATTCAGCAGCCCAAAAAACAAGCTGTACAAAAGCCAAAACCGGCAGTACAAAAGCCCAAACCTCAAGTACAAAAACCTGTTGCAAAAAAACCGGCACCAGCAAAAACTCCGACACCTGCACCAAAAGCTCCGGCACCACGTCCGGTAGCAAAACCAACAATGCCAAAACCAACAGCAAAACCATTATCAAATTTTAATATACCAATTCCAAAATCAGCAATACCGCCAATAGCACAACCATCAACAGCACCGGTTACTCCTGCTCCTAAGATAGGAGGAAGTTCATCAGGAAAATCAGCTTCAAGCGGAGTCAGTGCACCAGCTCCAAGTTTTTCAGCATCTTCTTCAGGCTCATCAGGAGCAAGAGGCGGGCAAGCTGGAGGTCAAGGAAGATTTTCAAATTCAAACGGGTACGGAAACGGTAATCTTGGAAATCCAGGCCCCGGCAATCCTAAAGGGGCACCAGGTATAGATGCCATTAAAGAACCTGATTTCGGACCTTATATGAAAGAACTTCAAAGACGTATCAAAATGAACTGGGATCCGCCCAAAGGTAATGAAAGCAAACGTGTTGTATTGCTGTTTGTAATATCTCGTGACGGAAGACTCATGAACGTTAAAGTATTAAGATCTTCAGGCTTACAGGCAGCTGATAATGCCGCAATCAATGCTGTAAAATTAACCGCACCGTTTAGACCATTACCGCCCGAATTCAGAGGTAACAGTGTAGATATCCAATTTACTTTTGATTACAATGTTTTAGGTGTATCAATGTACTAAGGATATTTTATAAATAAAATAAATTAGAAAAGAGGAAATAAATTATGGACTTACTTTTACATTCGATTAAACTTGATTGGCCTGTATTACTACCAATTTTGATATGTTCGATTTTAACAGTAGCAGTTGCTATTAACAGGTTTAACTTTTACAACAAAAACAAAAGAGATGTTGTTAGATTCATAAGAGCTTTAAAAACAGAACTTGTTAACAACAGACTTGATGCAGCTAAAAATCTGAGTATACAATTAGGCGGGGTTATAGGTGAAGTTGCAGAAGAAGCAGTAAGAATATTTTCTGAACAGAAAATGGGTTTTTCACGTTCTTTTGATATTTCTGCAAATCTTGCAACAAGAAAGCTAGAAAAACATTTAACAATATTAGGTACTATAGGCGGTGTTTGCCCGTTCTTAGGCTTGTTTGGTACTGTAGTAAGAATTCTTTATACTTTTCAGGATTTAGCAATGCAGGGCAATCAATCAACTGCTGTTGCAATGGGTATAGGTTCGGCTCTTATCGCAACCGCTTTCGGGTTAGGAGTTGCTATTGTTGCTGTTATCTTGTATAACTTATTTCAGTCT
Organism: Candidatus Gastranaerophilales bacterium; assembly: GCA_944325525.1. Lineage (GTDB taxonomy): Bacteria > Cyanobacteriota > Vampirovibrionia > Gastranaerophilales > Gastranaerophilaceae > Avigastranaerophilus. Next base: position 38,376 of record CALVAK010000007.1, on the reverse strand, counting down.
ACTGTTAAAAGATATGAAGATGATTTTCAACTTATAAAATTATTATTCTTAAGTTTTACTGATTCTGAAGAAAAAACTCAAACAAAAGCATTAGTATAGGAAAATTAAGATGGCTTTTTCAAACTCAAATAAAAAAAGTTTATTTACGGAAATAAATATAACACCATTAACCGATATCTTTCTGGTATTGCTAATTATAATGATGGTTATTGCCCCCTCTTTTCAGTCGGTTGATACAGATATTAACATTCCTGAAATAAACAGCGGCGTTAGTGTTGAACAAAAAAATGCAACTGTATCGGTAACTAAAAATGCTCAATACTACATAAACGGAAAACCTATTAAATCAGAAAGTCTTGTTTATGAACTTGAAAAAATAAAACCAACATTAGAAAAAGCCGAAGTCCTTGTCAAAGCAGACAGTGAAACAAAAAGCAGTGAAATCCAAAAAATTATGAAAGCTGCACAGGAAACTGGATATACGAAACTTGTAATTGCAGGTGAACCTTTAACAAAAAAAGAACAAAAAAACCTTGAGAAAAATGCGAAAAACTCTATACCTGTTTCACAATCAGAGCAAACAACCCCGCAAAATATTCAAGATTATGACTGGGATGAATAAGGAGAATATATGGCTAATCAGAGAAAAACTTTTAATGAAATAAATATAACTCCTTTAACAGATATCTTTTTAGTATTACTTATTATAATGATGGTTATTGCACCGTTATTAGACCAGCAGGGATTGAATCTTGCCGTACCGAATATGATAGAAGTCCAGGATGAAATAAAAGATTCAAAACTAATAAAAGTCCTTGTTTCAAATGATAATAAATATTATATTAATGAAAAAGAAATACCTACCGGCGATATAGGAAAGATTATTGCACAACAAGCAAAAGATAACCCTGACGGACTGCTTATTATGACACAGGATGAAGCAACACACGGAGCTGTTGTAAAATTAATGGATGAGTCACGAAATAATGGGGTTACCAATATTTCCATTACAGAATATTAGAATCTATTATTAATTCCTGTTTTTCATAATTATAATTCTGTAACCGGTTATTACTATTTTCAGGTAATACTTTTTTTACAACCATTTCTGATCTTACTCCATCGTTTTGTAGAGTGAAGTAATTTGATAATCTTGAATATACAATACTGCTAAATTTTACTTTTTCAGCAGATTTTCCCGCTGATAGTATAGGATTTGATGATTTAAATTCTATTAAACTTTCATCTTTCAGCTGTTTGCCATTTTCAAGACGTTTTTTTATTTCATTATCAACTTCCATCTGCACTTTTGTAAAACGATTTTTCTTTGATACTTTTCTTCCGTGTTGTTTTTTCCCGGAGTCTGATGTTCTAAACTTTTCCATATTTTTTATAGCTTCAGCATCTTTTCCGGACAAAATAACCATTTGATTTTGTACACGTCTTAACATTATTCCGTTTTGGCCGTTATAATCGCCTAAAATGTTTTTAAAAAACATTCTTATTGTATCTGACTGTTCTTTCGTATACAAATCCGAATCAGATCCGTTTAATACCTTTACAACGTCAATTACTGCTTTGTCCTCTTTTTGTCCATCTGTTATTGCATTATTGTTTTGTATAAAGGTTGTTTTAACCGGTATTACACGTCCAAAATTGATTTGTGAATTTATATTATTTATTTTCATTTATTTTTCCGTTTCTGTTTTTTTTAAAAGTACTACACTGTGAACTGCAACGGCTTTTTTTTCTCCCACAGAATCTTGTTCTTCCATCGTTTTTGCCTTAATAGAAATTTTGTTTTCGTCAATACCAAGTAGAGAAGATATTTTTTTTACCATCAAAGGAATATACGGCTTCATTTTTGGTTCTTGTATTAGTATTGAATTATCTATATTATTAACTTCGTAACCATATTGCTTTATAAGATTATATGTTTTTTCCAATAACACACAGCTGTCGGCATCTTTATATTTTGAATCATTATCAGGAAAGTGTGTACCGATATCTCCAAGAGCCAGAGCCCCAAGTAAAGCATCAATTATAGAATGAATTAAAACATCTGCATCGGAATGTCCCAGAAGTCCTTTTTCATAACCAATTTCAACACCGCCAATAATAAGTTTTCTGCCGTCCACTAATTTATGGATATCAAACCCCTGTCCTATTCTATACATTATTTTTCTCCCAAACAAATTTTTCTACAGCTTTAACAAAACCGTCATTGTCTATTGTATCTGTAATATAATCTGCTGCTTTTTTTATTTCCTCCGTACCGTTTCCCATTGCAATTCCTACACCTGCTGTTTTTATCATTTCAATATCATTATTCTGGTCACCTATAGCCATTATTTCTTCACATTTAATCGCATATTTTTCTGCCAAAAACTTTATTGCATTTCCTTTTGTTGCCTCTTTATTCGCAATTTCACAAAAATAATCAAACGATTTTACAACATATATTTCAGGATATTTTTTTCTTAATTCTTCTATTAAATCATCAATAAATTTACTATCATATTTTATTGCAAGAAGTTTATTTAATTTAGAGAAATCAAGTTCATCAAAAGAATTTACTTTATAGTAATCAATCCCCTTATCACCTATATAGTCTTTAATATATTTATTATCATCTTCAACATATAATTTATCATCAACATATACATTAAGGTGAATTTTCCTGGTTCTGAAATCTTTAATTATTTCTCTTGCAATATCGGGATTAAGATATTTTGCATCTAAAATTTCCCCGTCAAAAGAATTAACAAGCCCTCCCTGATAACAAATAAGAGGACACTTAAGTCCTAATTTCTCCGCAATAATTCTTGCACTGCCATATGTTCTTCCTGTTGCTATTACAACAGGAATATTGTTTTGATAAAGATTACTAATACATTGTTTAACCCCTTCACTTATACCTGATTCAGGTGAATATATTGTTCCATCAATGTCAGTTACAACCATCTTTATCATAATTTATAAGCCCTCATAAGAGCAGCAATCGTTTTTGAATCGTTTATTTTTCCGTTTTTAACCATATCAAACACGATATTTTTATCAATTAATAAGTAATTCAAGATTTCTCCTTCATCGAGATGCTGCCCCAAAAATGTTAACTCTGTTGCTTTAAAAAGATATAATTTCTCGTTACAAAACCCGGGACTGGTCCATATAAAACCCATATCTTCCCAATTTTTTGCACAATAGCCTGTTTCTTCTTCAAGTTCTCTTTTAGCCGCATCAAGAATACTTTCATTTTCTTTATCCAGTTTTCCTGCAGGAAGCTCATACAATACTTCTTTAGCCGGATATCTGAATTGTTCCACCATTATAATTTTATCATTTGTTTCAGCGGTAATAACTACCCCGCCATTATGACAAACAACCTCTCTTTTTGTTTGTTTGCCTGTTGATAGTTCAACATCATCACAGATTATTTTAAATACTTTTCCGTTATAAATTTCTTTTGTGTTCAATGTTTTTTCAAATAATTTATTCATAAAAAAATTATACAGTGATTATAAATAAAAAACATCATTTATATTATAATTTATTTATGAATACAAAAAACATAATAGGATTCTGGGGATATCCTCATCCAAAATTGATAGATAAATATAAAAAATTATACCCTGAAGCTGTTTGGGTTGATTTTGATATAGATTACGGCTTTAACAAACAAGATATACTTCCTGAATCATACTGTTCAATAGTAAAGAACATAATTAATGCTGCGTTTCATTACAAAAACGAACTCATAATAATTCTTGCTCCAATCGGAAAAGATAAATGTGACAGCGGCTGGTTTGCTTTTGAAATATTAAAAGATTTGGGATTTAATATAGAATCAAGTTTATTTGAAGAAAAAACTTATAAGAAAGAAATTAAAATATCAACATCAAACCTTCCTTTAAGAAAGAAAATCGAATTAATAACAAAGAATATTTATGACCCCCAGATAACAACACTACAGCAATGTAAAGCAAAATTCGGTTTCTGGGGAGTTCCGCCGAATGATTTATCAGTACTTGACTTATTTCCTGATGAAACGCACGTATACGGCTGGAGCAGATGTGTTGAAGCTATGACTCCGGCTGATATTGAACTTGAAATGTTCATTGATAAAGACATACCTACTGTCTTTTATTCACAATCTTTTTGTTCCAAAGCACAGCTTGCTAAATATCTTGCAGACAAGTACAACGGTCTTTATATAGATATAGATGATATTGTAACTAATTCTACAAAAGCAAAAATTGAAGCATTTTTGAGGTTAAGATGAAAGAAATAAAAATTGTACTTGATGCAGGTACAACATGGTCAAAAATAATAGAGCGAACTTCATCGGACTTTATGAACAATTATCCGCAGTATCTTGTTAAATCAGATAAGAATTTCAAGTATTATGTAGTCCCATCCTCATCAATAAATAAATTTAACTTTAAATTTGATAAAGCAACAGGTCATATGTCAATAAATATGCTACATTCAAAAGAAGATTATGAAAATGAAGTAATAGCATTAATAAACGGGTTTAGAAAAATAGTAAAAGAAGATTCAATTATTCTGGATATGGGAAGCCGGGATTCAAAATGGGCACAATTCAGGAACAACAGCTTTAAAGATCTTGATTGGAACAGTTCCTGTTCAAGTTCAACGGGAGCTACAATAGAAATGCTGTTAAAATTTTATAATATTGATGTAGAAAAATTAAAGTTTCAAAAAGAGAAATATATAATAACCTGCGGAATTTTTGGACTTGAAAGAATTATGGATGACATAGCAAAAGGTAACAATCCTGAAACTGCAATTTCTAAATTCATACACGGAATAGCATATAATGCATGGCTATTCGCCAAAAAACCTGAAAAATTATACCTTTCCGGGGGCTTTTGTGAAAATAAATGTTTTATCGATTCGATTTCACAATACTGTGATGTAATTCCACTTGGCCGATTTTTACTTGCACAAGGACTGTTTTAATTATCTAATCCGGTGTAGAACCATTCTTCTTAAACCGGCAAAACAGCTGTTACCTGATAAAAGAATAAAGAATATAATCTTTTTTGAGTTCTGGGGAAATAATAAATTTTAAAAATATTATATAAAATCTATAAAAACATTTTAATTTTTCAAAAATATTATGTTATGATAATTATGAAGAAGCAAAAGGGGCGTTAGCGCAGCTGGTAGTGCACGACACTGGCAGTGTCGGGGTCAGGGGTTCGAGTCCCCTACGCTCCACCAAATATTTCACATTTAAAAAGTTTGCAAATAAAAATAACAACTCTTGGGACAAGAAGAATGCAAAATAATATTTACAGGAGGAGTATTATATGAAGAATATTATAAACGGTATATTTATATTTGTCGCCGGCATGATAACAATGCTTATCATTTTAATCATAACAGGTTTTTTGAAATAAATTCATCTAACAAAGGCAACTATCCGGGTTTAACATTATTTGAAGAAAAGGAAAATGGCATAAAACCTGCCTTTTTTGATATCAATATGAAGATGAGAACCTTCTTTTATGATTCAATATATTTTACTGGCAGACAGTGCCATATCTTGCTTTCTCTAATCAAAATATCACATTATAACAATAATTTTAATAGGAAATAGTTTGCGTTTATTTTTGTTTAAGACTGTAAAATATGATAATATACAATAATAAAATTATATAAGAAAGTATAAAATTGAAAAAAATATTTGCATTCGATATGGGAAAAGCCAGTATAGGCTATTGTGTGAGAGAAGATAATGAAATAAAGGACATCGGCTCTTTGATTATTGAAAAAGATCATTCTTCAATTGCCGACAACAGAAATAGAAGAAGGATAAATAAAACACTTGATACACACAAAAAAAGAGAGCAGTGGTTTTATGATTTATGGAAAAGATGTAATCTAACACCATTAGAGTTTAATGATGATAGATTTAAGAAAGAATTTGCTGCAGTTGGTGATGATACTATTTATAACTCAACAATATTAAGAGTTGCATTAATTCAAGGCAAAAAACTAGAAAAATGGCAGATATATAAGGCTCTTCACAGTGCAATTCAAAGAAGGGGTTATGACAATAATCTTCCATGGGCAAATTCTGTTAATGATAAGGATAATGAAGAGGCTGTAAAAAAATATTCATATTATGAAAATACTGAAACAGAAATGATAGTATCCGATGAATTTAAGTACCCTTGTTTTTATGATGCACTTTTACTCGGATTATGGGAAGAAAATAATCCTTATGAATATAAAAGAACAACAGGTTTAAATCCTCAAAAAGTAAGAAAAGAGGGCAGAGTAACACCAAGAAACCTTGTAATTAAAGAATTGACAAAACTATGGAAAGAAGCCAAAAAGCAGCTGCCGCAGCTGCAGAATATTTCCGTTGAAGAATTTTTATATGGTGAATATCGAGAAGCATATGGTTCTTATAATAATCCTGAGTGGATACAATATAGAGGAACACAAAAGGATTTACAGGGAGTTCTATCTCAGAAAGTACCCAGATTTGACAATCGTGTAATTGCAAAATGCAAACTGCTTCCAAAAAGAAATGTATGCGGTGCTGATACTATTGAAAATATTTCTTTAACACTTTTAATGCAGCTAAAAAATTTCAGATATACGAATGCTTATACTTTTGAAACAAACAATATGCTTTCTCCGGAGCAAATTAAACAAATATATTATAATAAGCTGCCGGAATGGACAGAAAAACTTACAAAATACAGAAAGAAAGAATTAAAAAATCCAGGATTTACAATATCAAAAACAGATATTGAAGAAGTTATAGGCAAAAAAGTTATAAAAGATAAAATGGACTCTTTTAAAGCAAATATTTCAGGGCGTTCTTCATTTTGCCGTCGTGCCTGCCGAATAATGATTGATTTAATAGTTGAAAGCATATTCATTTCGAATATTGATATAGATAAATATACAGATAAAGAAGGAACACCAAATCCTATAACAAGAGAAGAAATAGAGCAAATGCTCTCAAAAATAGGCAACTGGAACAAATTATATGTTCCTGATAACCGCTATGAAATGCTGGAAAGATCATCTGACAGCAATATACAAAGTGATATTCTGATTGGTAGTATTACAAACCCTGTTGTAAGAAATCGATTACAGATATTTAAAAATCTTTTAATTTCCTTAATTCAAGATAACGGCAAACCCGATGAAGTTATTTTTGAATTTGTAAGAGATGGAGCAGATAACTCTCTTTTTGGGAGCATAAAAGCCAATGCTACATTAAACTATATTAAAAGCCAGGAAAAAGAAAACGAGCAGATAATTAAAGAATTAACAGAAGCCGGAGCTGATCCCAAAAGATATTTCTTAATGCATAAACTTGCTAAAATGCAGGATTTTAAATGTATATACAGCGGGGCTAAAATAGGAATAAGTGACTATGACTGCTGCCAGATAGATCATATTTTTCCACGAACTCTGGGCGGGAATGATGCTTTATACAATAAAGTTGTTTGTTTCTTAAAAGAAAATCAGGATAAAAAAGGCAGAACACCTTATGAATGGTTATATTCCGATAAAGAACGCTGGAGTGAATATACAAACAGAGTTCTTAATTTGAAAACAAAGCTCGGAAAGAAAAAAACACAACTTTTAACTTTGCCGCCGGATAAATGTGAAAAACTGATAGAAAGTTATAACGGACTTGCCGAAACTGCTCAAGTCGCAAGGGTTGCGAGTGCAATTACACATTTTATATGTAACTGGGGAATGCAGACAAAAGACTCACAGCGTCATGTCTTTGTAGATAACGGTTCTACAACTGCAAAAATAAGAAATATATATTCTCTCAACAAAATTTTAGGTGATGATAAAAAGAAAAACAGAGAGAATCCGAAGCACCATGCTCTTGATGCGATTTGTATAAGTTATTCCAGGGAATTGAAACTAGATAAAAACACTCACAGATACTATGTTGAAGGTTTAAATAGACCATATATAGAACAAAAAATAAATGAAATTATGCCGTTTCCTTATACGCATAAAAAACCATTAAAGGCAAATACAAATCCTCTGGAAACAATATACGGGAAAAGAATAATTGATGATAAAGCTTTTATAACGTCAAAGGTTAGTATTGAAACAATAAAAAAAGATACTAAATCTGTTAAAAATATTGTAGATGCGGTCATAAAAAATGATTTGCTTTCTAAACTGGCAGAAAATCCATCAGAACAGGAATGGAAAGAACTGCTTAAGAATTATACTCATCCGAAGAAAAAAACAAAAGTGAAGAAAGTTCTTATAATTGTATCCGAAGGCAATCTTGAAACAGATATTAACGGCAGAGAACGCATAGGTGAATATGTTGACTTCGGTACAAAAGGCACTAAAGGGCAGTTTAAACATTCAAAGGCACATAAAGGTCAGATACTTTATTATGATAGTAAAGGCAGTATAAAAGTAATGCCTGTTTATGCAAATAAATCAACAAAAGAAGTTAAAGAAAAGCTTCTTAATATGGGCTGTAAACTCTATAACGGCGGCGAGATGTTCTATTCCGGATGTTTAGTTGATATAAAAGATGAGTTTGAAGGAAGTGGGAAAACAAATTCCAAGGGTATATATGTATTATGTTCGCTAAGAAGTGATGGATATATTCAACTAAAAAATAATATAGGAGAAGTACTTAAACCTATACATGTAAAATATTTAGTTAAATCCTGTATTGAAAAAACGAAAACACGATAAATTAATATTATTTCAAAATCTTGTAGATATTAAAACATTTTTAAAATAATCAGTTTAAGTTCAATATGTCTTTTAATTTATTGCCAATCTGAACTAATTTGATTTATTTTATAAAATCATTAAATGTAGACTATGAGCTACCATATTCTGCATATAACAAAACAGGGCAGTTATATATCAATAGATAAAGGGCTATTGTTCTGCGAAATAAAAAAGACAAATGAATACTATAAACTTCCAGTTGATGATATAAAAGCAATAATTGTCTGCACACCCGGTGTATCTTTTTCTAATAACGCAATAGCTGCACTATTAAAAAACAATGTTGTTATTCAGCACTGTGACAGAACCTTTCAGCCCGTCGGCTGGAGTGTTCCTTTGGCAAGGATTATTAGAACTAAAGTATTTAAACATCAAATAATGCAAAATGAAGAGTTTACAAATAAACTCTGGAAAAAAATCGTTAAACAAAAAGCCTTAAATCAGGCTGCCGTACTGGATATAATCGGAAACAAAGAACATAATCTTTACAGCTTAATAAATAAACCCTTGATGAATGAAGCTAATATTGCTAAACAATACTGGCATAATTACTTCTTTTATTTAAGCGAACTTATGAAAAGAGAACACCAGAATGCACAAAGTTTCGAAAATGCCTGTCTAAACTATGGATATGCCGTACTAAAAACAATCATTTACCGTTCTATATTAATTCACGGACTTCTTCCCAATCTGGGCATTCATCATACAAGTAATTATAAAACAACACCGCTTGTTTATGATTTAACAGAACCATTTAGAGCTTTTATAGATTTGTATTTATACTATTTCTCACAAAATTATCCCGATGAATTTGAAAGTGAAGAAATTAAAGAGTGGATAAAGTTTATCCCTAATTGCCTTAAAAATTACAGGATAAAATATAAGGATAACAGTTATAAAATCATTGATATTATTGATATTTATATTGAAGAAACTGCTGCGGCTTTTAATTCATTCAGTACAGAAAATATTTTCCTTCCCGATATAAAGTCACAATATTTATATAAAGATACACAAAAGAACAGAGAATATGAAGAGTAAATACCGTATGGGCTGGCTGTTTGTATGTTTTGACCTGCCTGTTGTAGATAAAGAAGATTTAAGGCAGGCAAATATTTTCAGAAAAGATTTGTTAAAACTCGGATATTTTATGCTGCAAAATTCAATTTATGTCCGTTCTTGCGTAACTTACGATAAAACAGAACAGCATATAAAACTTGTAAAACGCCTTGCACCCTCAACGGGACAGATAAATATTTTTTACTTAACCGATAAACAATGGAGTAATTCTGTATGTATAGAAAAAGCAGAATATAACCCTTCAAAATATAAAAAGAAAATGGGTGAAAACATAGAAAAACAGATGACATTCTGGTAGCTGTATGCTACAATTATAATGTCATGAAGTTTTTGAAGGTTTGGAGAATGAGTTATTTCGTATATTTACCATACAGAGGAGTTAACTATTCTCCTGTCAATTATGATTGGTCTCTTAATTTAAAGTATATTATGCAATTATTATATATTATGTTGTGTATTTTGTATATCCTATTATAACATATTTTAAATTAAGAGAAAATCAAAACCACGCATGAAAATACAGTAAATTTTGATATATTATAACATATTTTAAATTAAGAGAAAATCAAAACATAAATTCCGTTATTTATTAACTCATTTACATTATAACATATTTTAAATTAAGAGAAAATCAAAACTTGTTGTATTTTATTTATTATTTCGTATCCATTATAACATATTTTAAATTAAGAGAAAATCAAAACTGGTCATTTCTTCTTTAACTTTTTGTTGTTATTATAACATATTTTAAATTAAGAGAAAATCAAAACAATTTAATTAACCAATATTTAATCAATTTTATTATAACATATTTTAAATTAAGAGAAAATCAAAACCCTTCATTAACGGTTGAAGTGACCTTTTGAATTATAACATATTTTAAATTAAGAGAAAATCAAAACATTATGATTTCTTTATCTACCATCCTAAAAATTATAACATATTTTAAATTAAGAGAAAATCAAAACGAGACCCAGATTGTCAATCGCCAAAAAAAGATTATAACATATTTTAAATTAAGAGAAAATCAAAACCTAAAGCCTTATCTATGTCTAATTTTTCGATTATAACATATTTTAAATTAAGAGAAAATCAAAACCTGCCCCTTTAGCAAGTTGGTCTGGAAATTATTATAACATATTTTAAATTAAGAGAAAATCAAAACCCGCACTTGTAAGAGTAACTCCAAATTGTTATTATAACATATTTTAAATTAAGAGAAAATCAAAACTCAAACCTCACATCAACCGGAGAAGCACATATTATAACATATTTTAAATTAAGAGAAAATCAAAACCATATTAAAGCAGATATTTTAGGTACTGCAATTATAACTTTTCTCCTTTTGTATTATAATTAAATTGTTATGAGTAGATTTGATAAAAGAGATGTATTTATAATAGTTTTTTGGTCTATCGTTTTTTCCCTATAGCTATAATTTATTTTTTAAGAAAACTTTAGTTTAATAGTAATATGAAATTTTAATTATGATAAAAAAAGATAAATAACTTTGTGTTGAACTTTCACCCATAACTGCTAAAAGTGAATTATATCCAGCTATTAAACTGAAAATATTTAGTAATCCGGATAAAAATTTATATAAAATATATCTGACACTGACATATAACAGTAAAACCCTTAAAATAGAATTATTTCCAGTATTTTATAAGCTAAAATACTGGAAAAATGTTAAAAATGGGGCGACTGATGGGATGATTCCCGAACCAAAATTCGAGATATTTTCAATTATTAATACAGATGAATGTCGGATTATTTATATAAGAATTGAGAAACTTTTAGCAGTTTAATATATTTTAGACTTGACTTTATTGTATCTTTTTCGATACAATAGAAGTATGAAAGAAATAATTTATTATAAGACTTATGATAATAAATGCCCTTATCTTGATTGGTATAATTCATTAGATAAAAGCGTTAGATTGATAATTGACAGAAGAATAGACCGCATAAGATTAGGGAATTTAGGCAAACATAAAAAATTCGACAATTTGACAGAAATAAAATTTGTTGAAGGTGCAGGTTATCGAATCTATGCATACGAATATGATAATGTAGTAATTATATTTTTATCAGCAGGAGATAAGTCAAAACAATCAAAAGACATTGAAATTGCGAAGAAATATTTACAAGAATTTAAAGAAAGGTATGAATAAAATGGATATAGAAAAAATTAAATCGGAAAACATAACTCATGAAGAACATATGAACAATGTTTTACAAGATATTGAATATCAAAAAATGTATTTAGATGCAGCTATACAAGAATTTATCACAGAAGGCGATTATGATTTATTTTTTCAGTCTTTAGAACAAGTTGTTAAAGCACGCATGAGTATAAGTGAATTTTCACAAAAAACAGGAATAACAAGAGCCGCATTATACGAAATGTTCAAGGGTGAACGAGTTCCAAGATTAGATACAATCGGCAAATTATTAAAAGAACTCGGCTTTTCTTTACATGTTGCTTAGCAAAGCGGATTTATAAAAAGCATAAAATGCTAAAACCCTCTCATAGAGAGGGTTTTAAAGTTAATGGGCGGGTGATGGGGTTCGAACCCACGAATATCGGAACCACAATCCGAGGCCTTAACCACTTGGCGACACCCGCCATCTGTATCTGCAATATAATATAAACATACCTTTTTTTCAACTATTAAAAAAGAACCTTTTTTATCAGGTTCTTTTTTATTAAATTAATTCCAGCTATATTGTCTTACATTTGATGCTTAATATCGTTCAAGATACATATCAAGCTCATATTTTGTAACCGCAGTCCTATAGCCATCCCACTCTTTTAGTTTTGACTGCATAAATTCCTTAAAAATGTGCTCTCCCAGAGCTGATTTTACTATTGCACTCTTTTTCATAAGCATTAATGCTTCATATAAACTTCCCGGCAAAGTTTCAATCTTAGCACGTTTACGCTCTCTATCATCCATTTTAAAGATGTTTTTATCAATATCTAACGGCGGTTTCGTTTTCTTTTCTACTCCATCCAAAATCGCTTCTAAAATTACTGCTAATGCTAAATACGGATTGCAAGACGGATCTGGCGAACGCAATTCAACCCTTGTTGCATTTCCTCTTTTTGCAGGAACCCTTATTAGTGCGGAACGATTTGCAAGTGACCATGCCAGATATACAGGTGCTTCAAACCCCGGAACTATCCTTTTATAACTGTTCACTGTAGGATTTGTAACCGCTGTGAAACTCTTTACATGATCCAACAATCCGCCTATCGCATATAACGCCGTTTCGGATAATTGGTGGGGTCTTTTGGCATCATAAAATATATTTTTTCCGTTTTTAAATAAAGATAAATTACAATGCATACCGGAACCATTTATACCATATATCGGTTTTGGCATAAATGTCGCATGTACTCCCATTTTATTTGCCACTGCTTTTACTGCATATCTAAAAGTAATTATATTATCAGCACTTGTAAGGGCATTTTCATATTTGAAATCTATTTCGTGTTGACCTTCTGACACTTCATGGTGGCTTGCTTCAACCTCAAAACCCATTGCTGTAATTGTTCTTACTATTTCTTTTCTTATGTTTTCTCCCATATCATCAGGAGCTGTATCATAATAACTTGCTCTGTCATGAGTATTTGTTGTAGGAAATCCGTTTTCATCACGTTTAAATAAGAAAAACTCTGCCTCAGGCCCTACATTCATTTCATAGCCCATATCTTTTGCACGTTTAATAATTCTTTTCAGGTTGGAACGGGGACATCCTTCAAAAGGCGTTCCATCAGGATTATGTATATCGCATATTAACCTCGCTACATTTGTACCGGCTGTTTTATCTTCTCTGAAAGGAAGAAGCGTAAATGTCGCTAAATCAGGATAAAAATACATATCTGATGTTTCAATATTTCTAAAACCTTTAATAGATGAACCATCTAGCATACATTCATTATTTAATATTTTATCTATTTGTGAACTGGGTAAAGACATATTTTTTACCTGTCCGTTAATATCGCAAAATTGTAATTTTACAAATTCAACCTTCTTCTCTTTAATAATTTTTTTGATTTCTTCTTGAGTGTAAACAGTTTTTCCGCTCATTATACTTCGCCTTTCTATATTTTATCTGTATCTTATCCTAAAGATGTCTCTTCTCGGGCAAGTGGTTCATTTCGCTTTCGCTCTCATTCACCTTTGCCCTCTCTTATTCGAGTTTCACTCTACGGAATTTCGCTCTCTTGTTAAAAATTATTATAATTACATGCCCGCAAAAAAACAAGTGGAAATTTTCGTTTTTACAAAAAATGCATTAAAAATTTTACATTTTTGTCATTTTTTTAGTGCAAGTCTCGTTATTTTTAATGCTTTTATGCTTAACTTAGCAATTTTTACAAAAAATGCATTTTTTATTGTTTTTCTTTGACTAATTTTTTTGACATAAGATAATAAAAATATGAATAATATTGTCTTGGCACAAATTAATACTATAGCAGGAGATATAGAACAAAATGCTTCTAAAATTTTAGAATGCATAAAAAAAGCACAATCACAGAATGCCGATTTGATAATTTTCCCCGAACTTGTTCTTATGGGCTATCCTTTCGGTGATATTTTTATAAGACATAAATCTATTATTACAAAACAAATAGATGCACTAAATAAACTTATAGCAGAAACAAAAAACATAACAGCACTCATAGGCTTTGCCGAACCCACTGAAGATGCTGAAAAGAAACCATTTTATAATTCAATAGCAGTTGTTCAAAATGGGAAAATTATTAATATCGTCAGAAAAAAATTACTGCCTAACTACTCGGAATTTAATGAATACAGGTATTTTGAACCATCTGAAGACGATTCTGAAATATTTGAATTGAATTCTGAAAAATTCGGAATAATAATTTGCGAAGATAGTTTTAATGATAAATCTTTCTTTAAAGATGAATGTATTTATAATAAAGACCCGATTGAAGAATTAATGTTAAAAAAGCCTGATACAATTATTAACTGTTCTTGCTCTCCTTCAAGGTGCGGAAAAGAATATATTAAAAATACACTATTTTCATCAATTGCTAAAAAATATAAAGTTAATTACATATATGTAAATAAATCCGGATATGCGGATAATTTATGCTTTGACGGAACTTCCAGAATTTATGATAAAAACGGGAAATTAATACTGAGAGCAAAAACTTTTGAAGAAGATTTCATCTTATGCCGTAATTACAAAGGAACTATAAACAAAATTCCTATAGGTATGGAAAAGCCTATAGATATTGATAACTTTAAAAACGACTATTTAAACGATCTTGACAGAACTTATAAAAGTATCGTTTACGGAATAAAAGAGTATTTTGAAAAAAATGGTTTTAATAAAGCTGTTCTGGGGTTATCCGGAGGACTCGATTCTTCTGTTTGTGCAGTTTTATTAACTGATGCTCTAGGCAAGGAAAATATATGGGGCATTTCTATGCCGAGTAAAATAACTTCTGATGACAGCAAAAATGATGCTAAAATTCTGGCAGAAAATCTGGGAATAAATTTCATTGAAGTCCCTATTGCTAACGAGATAGATATAACAAAAAAATTATTGGATTCTTCTTTTTATCAGATAAAAGCTGAAAAATATGAGAAATCAACAACAATAGAAAACCTGCAAGCAAGATTAAGAGCAACAATATTGTGGAGCATTTCTAATGAGCATAAAAAAATGCTTCCTATAGCAACAAGTGATAAGTCTGAAGCTTATATCGGATATGCAACCATTAACGGTGATATGTCAGGAGGTTTCGCTCCAATCGCCGATGTAACCAAAACAAAACTTTTCGCTCTTGCCGATTTTCTTAATAAAAACCGAAAAGATAAAAACGTTATACCGAAAAGCGTTCTTGAAAAACCGCCGGGTGCAGAATTAAAAATAAATAAAAAAACCGGCAAAACCGTTTGTGCTGAAGAAGAAAACATGCCATATGAATTTTTGGATGAAATAATTTGGTTTGTTGAAAATAAAGGCTATGGATTTGAAAAGCTTATACAGCATAAATTCTTGTACGAAAAAGGGCACCATATATCTTTAGAACAAAAACAAGAATGGATAAATAAATTTTTTAAAAAATCAAAATTTGCAGTATACAAATGGCATATTATTCCGCCGTCAGTAATTACGGATGTTAAATCCATTAACACTGTTGAATATCGTCAGCCGATAATCTCAAATATTAGTTAATTTTTTGATTATTTTAATGATTTTTGTTTTGTATCCGATTCTTCAAATCGTTCAATTTTTAATTTTTCTTGTTTTCTGTTACTTTGATATCCGTATAAAAAGTATATAACAATGCCTATTACAAGCCACAAAGGGAATAATATTGCAGATGTTTTAACTTCTGCAAGTGCCGTAAACATTATACCGACACAAAATATAATACCAAGAATCGGAAACCACGGACAACACGGAACTTTAAATGATCTTTTCCTGTCCGGATCTGTTTTCCTTAATATCAATATTCCTATGCAAACAATTATAAACGATGAAAAGGTACCAAATATAGCAAGTTCTGCGGCAACTTGCATATTTATAAATAATGACCCGATTAGAATCAAAACTGTCGATAAAATAGTAATAACCCACGGAGTATGAAATTTTTTGTGAACTTTTTGCATAACAGGCGGTAGAAAACCGTCACGTGCCATAGCATATAATATTCTTGTTGTACCAAATTGCAAAACCAGAAGTACTGAAGTTAAACCGGCAATTGCACCTATCGCAATTGCACCTGCAAACCAATCTTGACCGACAAAAGACATAGCATGGGCTATTGGAGCTTTTAAATCAATCTGCCCCATCGGAAGCATTCCCGTAAGCACTATAGTAACGAGACTGTATATCAATGAGCATATAACTAAAGAACCTATAAGCCCTATCGGTAAATTTTTCTGCGGATTTTTTGTTTCTTCTGCTGCCGTAGAAATAGCATCAAAACCTATATATGCATAGAACATTGCAAAAGCACCCATTAATATTCCCTTAAGCCCTGTAGGAGCAAAAGGAGTCCAGTTCTCAGGTTTAACATAAAAAGCACCTACAGCAATAAAGATGGCAATAACCGCAACTTTAACAAAAACCATTATTTTAGCAAAATTTGCAGACTCTTTTATTCCTTTAAAAAGAATTACAGATATAACCATAATTATAAACATTGCCGGTAAATTCATACAAACAGGAATAAAACCAATATGCGGTATATGTTCTCCGGCAGCCAATGCACTCTGATAATCATTAATAAGCCATGCCGGAGGATTTCGCATTATTTCAGGGAGAAAAGGAAATCCTTCAAACAGTTTTATTAAATATCCAGTCCAGCTTGAAGCAACAGCAATAGTACCTATAGCATATTCAAGCATTAAAACCCAGCCCATCATCCAGGCTGCAAACTCTCCCATTGTTGCATAAGTATATATGTAAGCACTTCCTGATACAGGTATCATAGATGCAAACTCGGCATAACATAATGCAGGAAATATGCAGGCTAAAGCAACCAAGAAAATTGAGATTACAAGGGCAGGACCTGCTCCGACTCTTTCTGTCGTACCAATTATAGCTGAACCTATCATTACAAATATGCCTGCTCCAATTATAGCACTAATGCCTAATATAATTAAATCAAAGGCATTCAATGTTTTCTGCAATCCTCCTTTTTCTGATTGCTCTAAAAATTCATCAGGATTTTTTTTCTTTAATAAACATGATACAAATTTTCCTAATAAATTTGATTGGGGAGTTGACATTATTTAGTTTCCTTTTCTATACTTTACACGGTTGCTTTTTTAATAACGGAAAACCGAGTTCTTTTCTTTGTTCAACATAAAGCTCGGCAACCATTGCCGCCATTTTTCTCACTCTATTTATATAATTTATTCTTTCATCCCTGCTTATTACGCCCCTTGCATCCAGCAAATTAAATGTATGAGAACATTTAAGAACATAATCATATGCGGGAAGTACTATTTTTGCTTCTATACAAGATTCAACTTCCGCTTGAAACAAATCAAACATTTTAAATAACCGTTCGGGATTTGAATATTCAAAATTATATTTAGATTGTTCGATTTCATTCTGGAGATATATTTCTCCATATTTTAATTCTTTATTCCACATAACATCAAAAACAGAATTAACATTTTGAAGATACATTGCAATACGTTCAAGTCCGTACGTAATTTCAAGAGCAACAGGTCTTATTTCAAGACCGCCAACCTGTTGGAAGTATGTAAATTGAGTAATTTCCATACCATCGAGCCAAACTTCCCAACCGACTCCTGCTGCACCTAATGTGGGTGATTCCCAGTTATCTTCAACAAACCTTACATCGTGTTTGGATAAGTCAATTCCCATAGCTTCAAGACTTTTTAGGTATAGTTCTTGAGAGTTTTCAGGCGAAGGTTTTAAAATAACCTGATATTGAAAATAATGTCCGAGTCTATTGGGATTTTCGCCATATCTTGCATCCGTAGGTCTGCGGCATGGTTCAACCATAGCCGTATTCCACGGCTCAGGTCCGAGTGAACGCAAAAAAGTTGCAGGGTTCATTGTGCTTGCACCCTTTTCTATGTCATAAGGCTGTTGTATTATACATCCGTAATCAGACCAAAATTTAGATAAATTTAATATTAATTCCTGAAATGTTAAACCCACGATTAATAGTCCTCTTTTTTATCAGCTTTAATATTGTATACCAAGCATAAAAAAATTTAAAGAAAATTATTGTATTTTATACACTTCTTAAATTTTCTTTCTTTAAAAAATTTAAAAGATTTATTAAAAAACTGCTAAAATAATAAAAATATTTAAAAAAACAAGGAGAAAATTTCCGTTTTTTACAAATTTTTCGACTTTTTTTTGTTTTTTTATCAGGAAAATTTGTTAACATATATTAACAAGATAAAAGCAGATAATGAAACTTATATAGAAGTTTAAAGCTGATATTCTCGAGTCATTTTGCAAAATATAATTAAAAAGAAAGCAGTGATGTAAGAGCAGATATATATGGAATTTCGTTATTTTGTTTATTGAAACATTGTCAGAGCTATGTCTGTTTAAGGCATCAGCCAGGCTGCAAAGCTTCCGGTTGAAATTAACAAAATAGAAACGTAATATCCAAGCTGCGATTACATTACTGCTTTCTCTAATTTTTTATTATTTTTTTTGTTTGGTTAAAACTCAACCTACAGATAATAAAATAAAAATAAGTCCCTTACGGAGCATAGCTAAAAACATTTACCGAAGATTATTCAAGACGAGCTCTGTTTGAGTGCATAGCACAAGTTAGCGAGTCTTTGCTGAGGTTAATGTTTTTCTATGCGTAGTTTTAGGACGATTTTTTTATTTTATTTTATATATTAAATTTCTTTATTACATTGTTGGGCTTGAGACCAAACCTACGGATAATAAAATAAAAAATATGTCCCTTACGGAGCATAGTTAAAAACATTTACCGAAGATTCTTCAAGACGAGCTCTGTTTGAGTGCTCAGCACGAGTTAGCGAGTCTTGGCTGAGGTTAATGTTTTTCTATGCGTAGTTTTAGGACGATTTTTTTATTTTATTTTATATATTAAATTTCTTTATCTCTTTGTTTGGTTGCGGGAAACCGGACATATTTCACAAAATCAAAGATTTTAAAAAAGCAGTCAAACTCAAAATACAGGCTTTAAAAGTCATATATCGACTTTTTTATTCATCTATAAGTTTAAAGTCGTCACCCAACTTTTCTTCAAGAATTTTAACCAATTCCGAACATTTCATATTGAGTGCTTCTGAGATTTTCCATACAGTAACAAATTTACAAGACACAATACCATTTTCAATACGGCTAAAGTTACCCCGGTCAATTCCAAATTCAGCAGCAAATTTATAAATAGAAATTTTTTCTTTTTTAAGTCTGAGTTCTTTTATTATTTCGCCGAGTTCTTTATTAAAATGTAAATATTCTTCGCTAATTTGTTGCATTTATACATCATAGTTGTTATTGTAAATACAAACGATGTTTATATACATCACATAAAAAGGAGGACAAATTATTTATCTAACGCTAATAAAATCTTATATATTTCTCTCAACTTATCAGAACTAAAACCGGGTAAAAGACGTTTTATTTCATTGATATAATGAACCTGTTCATCAGAAGGGTATTCAATTTTTTTAGAAAAAAATACTGTTGGTTCAACATTAAAAAAATTACATAAACTTGCAAAAACATCAGCCGAAATAAAGGCTCTTCCTGTTTCAATAGTTGCAATAGTCTGTGGTTGTAAACCTATTTGTTCTGCCAATTGTTCTTGCGTAAGTCCTTTTTGTATACGCAAATCTTTTACAATAGCCCCTAAAATTTTTTTCAATTTTTTCCCATCTAACATATCAATATAATAATTTCTTTTTTTTAAGGCTTCTATAAAATAAAAATCTAAAATATCAATTAAAATCTAAATTTTACCAATTTTAACAATAAGATTTATATTTTAAATAATAAAAGGAGAAAACAATGCAAAAAGTTAAACTTAATTCAAAACAAATAACAGAGCTTGTAAAATACAAAAAAACTTTAATATCTGATAATATAGCGATTGAAGTTTTTGACGATGAACTTATTTATAACGATAACGGCACAATTAATTATATAACCGCAATGTCCCTTGAATTTGAAAAAAATTCTCCTCCCGATGATTATATGCAGCAGCTGATATGCGATCATTTTCATCTTGAACCGCATAATGTTATCATTGAAAACGTATTGCCGGAAAATGGAGAGTTCAGAATAAGATTTACCCCAAATAAAGAACTGTTTTTGATAGTCTGCCCCATTAATATCGCAATAATAAATTCAACAATGAGTAAAGAAGAAATTAAAAATACCTCAACAGCTTCTCATATAGGTATATACAGACGTTTGGGAAATTCCTGTTACTTCTTCAGGTGGAATATAGATATTGAAAACAAATAAAAAGAACAAATAATATAATCCGGTATCACAAGCCATTCACTAATCGTCATGAATTATTCCCCGGGCAGTCATTTACTGTTATTGATTACCGGAAATTTCTGTTATGTCTGTTTTATTTTCACAAAAAACATCATCATTGCCATTATCATTCACAAATTTAAAGCATTTTTTATTTTCTGTTTTCTTTAATCTGTTTGCTAAATACTTTTTTACAGTTTTACCTTCACTATTTGCAAAGTCTTCGAAACTTGCAACATTATAATATTTTTTACCGTTTTCTTCAAACAAAAGCATAACATGTCCACGGTAAAAATAGACTTTATTGTATATCGGCAGTGCTATTATTTTATTATTAAATGCAACTCCATATTTTCCGTCTTTTTCAATCTTTATCAAACCGTTATCCGTTGCATTATCAATTATATTAAAAGAATCAGACGGAGATAATGCTTCTGTTCCGTTAATATCTATTACACTAAACAGACGTTTTTGCTGATTATTATCATATTCACTTGTCCTGAAATATTTTTCATTTAAGGGGAAAATAATATCATATCCTTTATTATGCATTTTATTGCCATGTTTATCCACAATAAATGCTTTATGATTGTTTTGTGTGTCTCTTATAATATAGTGGTCTTTTGAAACTCTTAAAATATCCTGCATAAAGATTAACGGTAAATGTTTTTCACCAGAAATATCAATACTGCCGCAACGTTCAGCAAAAATTTTGTTTGTTGAATTGCTTATACTTGTACTATTTTCGTAATTACAAACAACAAAATATTTATCAGAATCATTTAAAGACATACGACCATAATTAACTTTTGAATATTCCGGACTAACTATAATTTCCCCTTTTGTATTTATAATCCCCATTTTATTATTTTTTTCAAAAGCGAAATAATCACCGTCTCCGGCATTTTGCAATTTTCTTTTTTTAAAAGGTACTATTTTTTTGCCATTATAGTCAAATACAGCATATTTATTTTTCTTCTTGACTATATAATAGAAATCATCGAAAGGTTTATTTTTTGATTGGCATTGAATTTCATCATATTTAGGCTTCAAAATTTCACGGCCTGTAAATGTCACCATTCCTACTTTACCTTTTTTAACAGTCTCAAATCCGCACCATTTTGTTTTACAATTAAGTCCATCATATTTTGCCTGAAAAACTATATTATTATGATGATCTATAATTCTGTGAAGTTTGTCATCATTTGTATAAAAAAAGATTTCTTTTCCGCAAGCTTCTAAATGTTCATACTTTGGCGGTATTATTTCTTTGTCCGTTTTATTTTCATACACACCGGATAAACCATTTTCATTTGCTTTTATTATAAATTTTTTCTCAAAAGGATATTTTGAATAAAAGTTTATAACTTCAATATAATCAGGATATTTTTCTTCAAAACTTATATCCGGCCGTTTCTTTTTAATAAAATTAAACACTATCAGGGAAAAAACGCACAATATAATAAGAATAATCCAAATCAAATTTGATTTTTTCATTAAAAAAATTGACCTCAAGTTAACCATTATTTTATAGATTATATCAAAAATCTATATAAAGTCAAAAGACTGCTCATAAGAGCAGTCTTTTGAAAGATAATTTTTCAACGGCAGATTAAAGTTTAGAAGCAACCATTAATGTTGTTTCTGCTAATCTTGTTGAATAACCCATTTCGTTATCATACCAAGAAATAACTTTAACCATATTGTCGCCCATAACTCTTGTTAAAAGAGCATCAACAGTTGAAGATTGAGATGAACCGATAAAGTCAGAAGATACTAACGGATCTTCAGTATAGCAAAGAACATGTCCATCAGCTGCTGCTTTAAGAGCTGCATTAACTTCTTCAACAGTTACTTTCTTTTCTGTTTCAAATACAACATCAACTAAAGAAACATCCGGAGTAGGAACTCTCATAGCGAAACCGTCTAATTTTCCTTTTAATTCAGGAATTACAAGAGCAACAGCTTTAGCAGCACCTGTTTTTGTAGGAACAATGTTTAAAGCACCAGCTCTTGCACGGCGGGGATCTTTATGACCTGCATCTAATATTCTCTGGTCGCCTGTATAAGAGTGAACTGTTGTCATTAAACCTTTAACAATTCCAAACTTTTCTTTTATAACTTTAGCTACAGGAGCTAAACAGTTTGTTGTACAAGAAGCCATAGAAATTACATTGTGTTTTGCAGGGTCGTACATATTATCATTTACGCCTAAAACAATTGTAATATCTTCATTTGTTGCCGGAGCTGAAATAATAACTTTTTTTGCACCTGCATCAATATGAGCTTTTGCCTTTTCTGCATTTGTAAAGAAACCTGTTGATTCAACAACAACTTCTACACCTAATGCTTTCCAGGGGAGTTGAGCCGGATCTTTTTCTGCAAAGAATTTAATTTTCTTTCCGTTTACAACAATACCTTCTTCATAAGCTTCAACTTTACCGTCAAATTTACCCATTACAGAGTCATGTTTGAACAGGAAAGCAGCTTGATCCGGAGTTAAGCCCGGGTCATTTATAGCAACATAGTTTATTTTATCAAAGATACCTTCCTTGATTGCTGCTCTTAAAGTGTTTCTTCCGATTCTTCCGAATCCGTTAATTGCAACATTTACCATAGTTTTTGAACTCCTTTTTTACCTACCATGATTTACTGTTCATGAGTTAGTTATAAACGAAACAAAAAGTATAATCAAGTAATTTTTTCTGCTTACAATATAATCTAGTATCGTAAACTGGTGTCGTATTAAAGTTTTCAAAAAGAGAAACATAACCTAGTATCGCAACTTAAAAAAATTCACTCACGCTTCTGCTTATCGTGAATTTTTTCTCGGACATTATAAATTTTTATATTTTTGATATAATATCCTTAAATAGGATGCATCAATATGACCACTAAATATTCAACTAAAACATCAAAAAGTTTTAACGTTTGGCGTAAATTTTTTCAATATATAACATGCATTGTTATTATAACTTCTTTAAGACTCAAATATAATTTTAAAGTTGAAGGAAAAGAGTTTGTTAATAAAAATAAAAAATATATAGTGGCAAGCAACCATGTAACAGGTGTTGATCCATTTATTATTGCGGCAATGCTTAATATAACCATTGCATATATGGCAAAAAAACAACTATTTGAAAGCTTTTGGTCTACAGTCTTAATGGATTGGTGCGGTGCTTTCGCAGTTGACAGAGAAAAAGTAGATGTTTCTACGATTAAAACAGCTTTATCCATTCAAAAAACTGATTGGAATCTCGGATTATTCCCGCAGGGAACAAGATGCAACAACGGTAAAATGGAACACATCACTAAAGGATTTGCTTCAATTGCGAAAAAAATAAAAGCAGATGTTCTGCCTCTTGGAATTATTGTAAAAGAAATTCCGGATTCAAAAAAGAAAGACTTTATTATTAAAGTCGGTCAGGCAATTCCGTATAATAACAATGTTGATGACATGGTTGAAGAATGGTCAAAAGCCGTAAGTTCTTTGTCCGGTTTGGAATATGTACCATCGTAGAAGAAAGATTAAAATGAACAAAAATAATAAAAACTATACCAAAAGAGATGTATCTGACTTTACTGAAGGGAAATATAAATTTCAGCTTTTCGGTCGCTGGCTCGTGTCAAGAACACTGATTCCCCTTTTTTATAAAGTGGAATACAGTGGAGCTGAAAATATTCCTAAAGATAGAAATTTTATCGTAGCACCCAATCATATTTCTTATTTAGACCCTTTTATTGCCGGTGAAGCCGTTAAAAAACCTATAGCTTTTATGGGTAAAAAAGAATTATTTGAAAATGAAATTTTAGCTTTTTTATTAGACGGGCTTGCCTGCTTTGCTGTCAACAGAGAAAAGCTTGAAGTTTCTACTATCAAAACTGCCATCAATGTTTTTAAAACACAAAAATGGATGCTTGGCATTTTCCCCCAGGGTGGAATAAGAAGAAACAGAAAAATTGAAAAAATTAATAAAGGTTTTGCTGTTATAGCAAAACAAATGAAAACTGACATTCTACCTATAGGTATTACCGGCAGTGAACAATACAACTGGATTCCGTTTAAAGGTTCTTTGAAAGTAAGAATAGGAGAACCAATCTCTTACAATCAAGAAATTAATGATATTATCGATGAATGGGGACAAAAAGTCGCTCAGCTCATTGGTTATGAATTTGTTAAAGAAACACCCGAACAAACTCCCGTTAAAGTAGATTATAGCAAAATATAATATTAAATCTTATTTAACGATTTTATAAAATCTTCTTTATTATATTCTGCTTGTTTTATATAAAGATCCGGTTTAAAATCTTTAAGAAAATCTACAAGTTCAAAAATTGATAATTCTGATATTATAACAATTTTCATTACATTTAAATTTTCATCGTTTTTTATATGCCTTAAAAATTCTAAAAGTTCTTCATTTCCTTTTATCATTCTGCATATCAAAATATCAGGTATTTCTTTTTTCATTTTTTCATATAAAGAAGAAATATTATCCTCTACATATATATTCTTAAAATAATCACTAATATCTTCTTTTACAAACTCAATACCATCCCTTAAAATTAATATTCTTTTGTTATTATTTTTATTTTCTATCTTCTGCAAAGTATTAATGGCAGGAATACTATTATTAACAGTAGTATTTCTTATTAATTCATAAGGATTAATAATTAAACACAGTTCTCCTGTAGAAAGAGTTGTAAATCCGCTTATATTCCTTATTTTCATTATTGGAGGCATCATTTTTCTGTGAAAAACTTCCTGATCGCCTAATAATTTATCAGTTATATATGCTGCCTGTTTTTCTTGATTTTCTATAATTATTACTGTTAATTCTTTCTCTTCTTGTGAAAAAGAAGTTGTTTCTCCAAATATTTTTGATAATGAATATATCGGGATTGAATGTTCTTCAAATATAATACAATCCTGTCCGTTTTTATTAAATATTTCGTCTTTCTTTATTAATTTTACAAACTTTATTGAAGTCACAGGAATAGCATATTTCTGCTCTCCTGCCATTATAATAAAAGTTTTTATTGTTGACATTGAAACAGGAAGTTTTATAGTTACACGGCAGCCTTTATTCAGTACCGAATCTATATATATTTCACCATTAAGGTTATTAATTTTTGTTTTTACAATATCAAGACCTATTCCTCGTCCTGAAATTTCAGTTATAGAATCTTCCGTTGAAAAACCCGGTAAAAATAACAGTTTCATTAACTGCTCATTATCCATATTGTCAATTTCTTCCTGAAACAACAAGCCCCTGCTAATTGCTGTTTGTTTGACTTTTTCAAGATTAATTCCGTATCCGTCATCTTCTATACTTATAATTACATTATTCTCCGCCTGCTTTGCAGTAAGTTTAATAATGCCGGTTTCTTTTTTTCCGTTTTTTAGCCTTTCTTCTGGCACCTCTATTCCATGGGATATTGCATTTCTTAAAATATGAATAAGCGGGATTTTTATTTCTTCTATAATCTTTTTATCAACTGTAGTATCACTTCCTGATACTATAAAATCTATTTTTTTATTATTTTCTTTTGCTATATCTCTTATCATTCTCGGAAATGAATGAAATATCGTTGCAAGAGGCAATACTCTTATCCCTTTTGCTATTGTTTCAATTTCCATAGCTGTCTGATGAAGTTTGTTATCATCTTCTGAAATAATATTATATAAATTATTAAAAGCTGATTGAATATCAGATATTACTTCCGCATTGTTTAGAAAAAAAGATTGTGCTTTTTTATAGAAAAGTGCGGCATTTTCATCGTGATCAATACTAAACAATCCTCTTTTCTCTATATATTTGAGGTAATTATTAATTTTCTTACTTTCATTATTCCAATTAATAAGTTTTGAACTTATTCCAGAAAGTTCTACCAGATGTTCTCTTGTTTTTATACCATTTACAAGTAATTCTCCTGTCTGAGAAATTAAATTGTCTAATTTTCCGGTATCAACTCTTAATGTTTTAATTTCCTGAAGCTCAATCGAACTGATATTTTCTTTAAACTTATCAATATTATCCTTTGTTGTTATATGTGCAATCTGACGATTTTTTTCCGGTATATCCGGAATGTTTTCAGAATCTGAAATGTTAAACATATCTTCTACGACACTTAATCGCTGAATTAGAAAATTTAAATTATTCAGATCATCTTCTTTCTCATTTAATAATATTCTTTTTGCCAGATATATACATTGAAGAATAACCATGTAACAATCATTATCTATTGTTATATTTTTTTTCTTAAATAACTTCAAAATATTCAGAGTCTTGTCTATAATTAACTCTATCTTTTTATTTTTCGTTGTTATTCTTATTTCTTCAAGAGAATTACAAATCTCTATAATATATTCTTTTTCAAATTTAATTTTAGGAAGATTTTGCAGAACTCCGTCAAACTTCTCACTTAATTTAGTCTCTTCTGTCTTATTTTCTTTATCATCTTTATTATTATTGGCTATATTCTCTGTTTTTTTCTCAGGAATTACATGTTTAATATTTAATTCTTTATACAAATTATAAATGTCATTCCTAAGATTAATTATCTTCTCTTTATATTCATTAAATATACCATTGGAATGCTTATTATTGCTGCTGATAATGTTTATTATATTTTGTATACTCTGTATAATATTTTCATAATTAGTATTTTTAAATATTTCTAATAATGAATTAAGATTATCTAAAATAACAGAAACAACATTTTCAATGCTGTCATTATTATCATCTTTTTCAAGTAAGAACATTAATTCCAGAATAATAGCATTAATATCAGTAATTTTATTAGTAATACCTTTTTCAGATAATTCTTCTTTGTTCTGTGAAGACAGTATCTTGTGACTTGCAATAAAATTTTTAAGTTTATTTATAAAAAGCATTGTATTTTCATTTGAAAAATCAATTTTCTTTTCCACAGATTTTTTTATAATTTCACTTAATAAATCACAAGCTTCATATATTATTTGAAAAGAATCTTTTTCAATATTAACATCATCTCTTTTCCAATAAGAGAGTATATCTTCCAATTTATGAGAAATATCTTGTATACTATTAAATCCCAGCATTCTGGCAGCACCTTTAAGAGAATGTGCAAGCTGAAATAATTTTTTTAACGGGGTTTTATCTTCGGGATTTTTTTCAAGAAGTAATAATCCGTCATTTATATCCTGTATTATTTCTTCACTTTCTACTTTAAAAATACTTAATATTTCATCAATTTCTTCAGAATTGTAAGGCATAAAGATTCCTATTAATTAGCAATGTTATCTTTGATATTAGTTGAAATTTCAGAGAAGGCTCTTATATTTTCTATGTTTTCTTCCAGTGTATTTATAGATTCTGAAATACCTTTCTGCATATTTTCGACAGCTTCAAGAACATCATTGGTAATTGTTTGTTGTTCAATAGAAGCTGATAATACATCATTAACGTTATTGCCAAGTTCTTTTATATTATTAACAAGCACTAAAAGATTAGAACTTATACCCGTTGCAAATTTAACCCCGTTTTCAATTTCCTTTGCCCCGTCTTCAGTAGCCATAATTGTTGAAGAAGTTGTTTGTTCTATTTCTGAAACAAGTGTGGTTATTTTATTTGTTGCCTGTTTTGATTCGTCTGCAAGTTTTCTGATTTCACCCGCAACAACAGCAAAGCCTTTTCCGTATTCACCTGCTCTTGCAGCTTCTACCGCTGCGTTTAATGCAAGCATGTTTGTCTGTTCTGATATATTTTCAACAATATTTACCGTTGAGCCTATTTGCTTAATGTAATCCGTAAGCTCTATAATTAATTCAGCAATAACCTGTACTTTATGTTTTAAGTTTTGCATTGTAACAATGTTTTCTTCCAATGATTTAGATTCTTTTCCGGAATTTTCATAAGCTTCCTGTATTCTTCCGGATATTCCCTGCGTTTTTTCTTTTGTTTTTAATGCCGATGTCTTAAAAAGTTTTGTTGTTTGTACTACATTATTAAGCATTTCAGTATATTTATGAGTTAACTGTCTTTGCTTTTCACTTAATTGCAATACTTTCACTGAAATTTTCTGAAATTCTTTAAATTCACTATCTATCAATTTATCAATGGATTTTAATAAATCATTTTTTGACACCTGATATTGTACAAAATAAAATAACAATGTTGCTATTGCTGATAAAATCATTATTGTTTTATTTTCAATAAATATTATTATTGCAACTATTAAAATGGTTACAATTCCAAGTATTACAGTATCTTTTATATTCTTTTTTGCTAATCTGTTTATTAAGCTTATTTCTCTTCCTGCCATCTTTTACTCCTTTTATTATGACAATTATAGTCTATTTTTTGGATTTTTTAATCATTAATTTATAGTATACTTATTATAAAGGTTTAGTTAAAAATGAACAACGATTATACATTTCAAACATTAAATACTCTTGAATCTCTCGATTATTATATTGCTTTTTATATAAAAGAGAAACAATACGCAATAAATATAAAAGATGTGCTTGAAATTATAAATATTCCGGATATTGAAATAGTACAGGTTGCACCTGAAGGAATAATAGGAATTTTTAATTATAAAGGACTGATGATTAAGGTTATTGATATTTGTCCGAGCCTGGGGTTTACCCCTTCAGAATTTTCAATAAACAACCAGCTAATAGTTGTATGTGTTGAAGGCAACTGTTTTGCAATTCATACTGAATCTATTGCAAATATATTAAATATTCATAAAACAATGCTGCAGCCTCTGCCTTTTGATGATGATAAATCAATTATAAAATATGTATATAAAAATGATAACGATTTGGTTAATATCATTGATATAAATATTCTTGAAAAATCAATTTCTCATTCATCAATGCAAGAAAATAAAATTAACTATCTTGAACTGTTTCCTAAAGATGAAAAATCAAAACAAATATTAAAATTAAGAAGTAATCAAATTCCTAAAAAACAGGAAATTTTTTCTTTTTCTTTTGATCAGAATATAACTAATCAATATATTTTCTTTTCTCTGGAAAATCATGATTATTGTTTAGACATTAAATATGTTAAAGAATTTACTTCAATAAAAAGATTTAATATCACAAAGCTTCCTTATACAGAAGATTTTATTAAAGGATTGATAAATATTAAAGGTGATTTTCTTGTCGTTGTTGATTTAAAAAAGTTCTTAAATAACAACTCAAAAAATTCAACCGAAAGTAATAAACTAATAATTGTTGAAGGTAAAAATTTTAATATTGCTCTTCTTGTTGATGAAATTAAATATATTAAAAGTATAGCAAATGTAAAAGCCAACAGATTAACCGATGAAAATTCAAAATATATATTCTCAGAATTTATAGAAGATAATATTTTATACAGCATTATTAATATAGAAAAAATAATAAATGATGAAAGGTTATATATAACTATTGAATAAGAAATTCAATCTAGTGTCGTATTAAAGTGAAAATTCAACATTTCCACTTTAATACTCACCTTTTAAATACGCCACTCAAAAAATTCACTCACACCTCTAGCTGCTTGATTGCTCGCATTAAACGGCTCCCGTCTTGCTGTCTTGAAATTCCTTCCTCTCGGGCAAGTGGTTCATTTCGCTACCGCTCCCATTCACCTTTGCCCTCACTTCCTTGAGTTTTACTCTACGGAATTTCGCTCCTCGCAAGCCCTTAAGCCTCTGCTCGCAATCCGCTTATCGTAAAATTTTGTTCGGACAAAATATTATATAAAAAACAGGAGAAATTTTTTACTTCTCCTGTTTCCAAAACAACAATATAAATTAATTATTTAGATTGTTCAATTACTGCTTGAGCTGCAGCAAGTCTTGCCTGCGGAATTCTGAAAGGTGAACATGAAACATAATTTAAACCGATTTTGTGGCAGAATTTTACGCTGTCAGGATCTCCACCGTGTTCTCCACAAACACCACCTACAAGTGAAGGATTTTCTTTTTTACCTTTTTCCATTGCCATTTCAATTAATTGTCCTACACCTTTTGTATCAAGTGTTTCAAATGGATTAGCTGGAAGAATTTTCTGTTCCACGTAACGATTCAAGAATTTACCTTCAGCATCATCTCTTGAATATCCGAAAGTCATTTGTGTTAAATCGTTTGTTCCGAATGAGAAGAATTCTGCATATTCTGCAACTTCATCAGCAGTTAGAGCAGCTCTTGGGATTTCAATCATTGTGCCAAATTTGTACTCGACTTCAACGCCTTTTTCCTTCATAACATCTTTAGCAACACGAACTAAAATATCTTTTGCAACTTTAAGTTCGTTAACATGCCCGATTAAAGGAACCATAACCCAGGGTTTTACGGCTACACCTTCTTTTTTCAAATCACAGCATGCTTCAAAAATTGCTCTTACCTGCATTTCATTAATTTCAGGATATGTTAATCCTAAACGACATCCTCTTAAGCCCATCATAGGATTTGCCTCTGACAAACTTTCAACAACATGAAGAAGTTCTTCTTTTTCTTTTGCATCTTTACCAAGAGCCTTCAATGCTGCGACTTCAGCGATTAAATCTTCTTTTGAAGGCAGGAATTCGTGAAGCGGCGGATCCAAAAGTCTTACGGTAAGCGGTTTATCACCCAGAGCTTTAAACATTGCATAGAAATCTGAATATTGCATAGGAAGTAATTTATCTAATGCTTCTTTCCTTGCCTCAGGAGTTCCTGCTATTATCATTTTTTGAACCCAAGGCAATCTATCCGGATCCATAAACATGTGTTCTGTTCTGCAAAGTCCTACACCCTCTGCACCAAATTTCTTAGCATTCTCTATATCTTTAGGTGTATCTGCATTAGCTTCAACTTTCATTTGTTTAATTTCATCAACCCACGAGAAGAATTTATTCCAGTTATCATCAATTTTAGCTTCAACGAGTTTTACTTCTCCTGCCATAACAATACCTTTACCGCCATCAAGCGAAATAATATCGTTTTTGTGATATATACTTCCATCTGCTCCGGTTAAAGTTTCGTTATTAAGATCTATTTTAATATCTTCACAACCTGAAACACATGGTTTACCCATGCCTTTTGCAACAACAGCAGCATGAGAAGTAGCTCCACCTCTTAATGTTAAGACACCTTGAGATACTGCCATACCGTGAATATCATCCGGGCAAGTCTCAACACGAACAAGTATTACTTTTTCTCCTGCACTACCTCTTTGTGCTGCTTCTTCTGTATCAAATACGATTTTACCTACTGCAGCTCCGGGAGATGCATTTACCCCCTGTCCTATTTTCCGTGCTTCTGCTACTGCCTTTGCATCAAAGCAAGGAAGCAAAATTTGATTAACCGTATATGGATCAACCAGTTGTATTGCTCTTTCTTTTGTTATAATTCCTTCTTCGCACATATCTACAGCAATTTTTACGGCAGCAGCAGCTGTTCTCTTACCGTTTCTTGTTTGCAGAATATACAATTTACCTTTTTCTATTGTAAATTCCATATCCTGAACATCTTTATAACCAAGCTCCAATTTTTTAGCTATATCAACATACTGTTTATATAAATCAGGCATTTCAGTTTCAAGCATGGCAATAGGTTTTGGTGTTCTTATACCAGCAACAACGTCTTCACCTTGTGCATTTGTAAGGTATTCTCCGTAAAATTTATTTTCACCTGTTGCCGGATTACGTGTAAACGAAACTCCTGTTGCACAGTCATCACCCATGTTTCCGAAAACCATTGTCTGAACATTAACTGCAGTACCAAAGTTATGGTCTATTTTATTCATATTTCTGTATGCAACAGCACGGGGTATATTCCACGATCTAAATACGGCCTCAATAGCTTCCTGCAATTGAACATAAGGATCTTGCGGAAATTCTTTTCCCGTAACTTCTTTTATTACTTTTTTATATATCGGAATTAAAGACTTCCATCCTTCTGCAGAAACTTCGGTATCTGATTTTACTCCTTCACGTTCTTTTACTTTTTCAACTTCAGACTCAAAATATTTTTGCCTGTCCATTTCCCACGCTACCGAACCAAACATAGTGAGAAAACGACGGTAGCTATCATAGCAGAATCTAGGATTATTAGTTAATTTTATCATCGCTTCTACTGTTTCATCATTTAAACCCAGATTCAAAATGGTTTCCATCATACCTGGCATAGAAACTCTTGCTCCTGAACGTACAGAAACAAGCAAAGGATTTTGTTTATCTCCGAACTTCTTTCCTGCTTGGGCTTCAACGTCTTTAAGTTTTTGTTTAACTTCATCCATTAAACCTTCAGGCATTTTGTTACCATTATTTATGTAATCCATACATGTTTCTGTGGTAATAGTAAGCCCCGGAGGAACAGGCAAATCTAAATTGGTCATTTCTGCAAGATTTGCACCCTTTCCGCCTAAAAGATTTCTCATTGAAGCATTACCTTCCTTGAACAACCAAACTCTCTTTTCTGTCATTTTTTTCTCCTTAATAATGTATTAATTAGTGGTATTTAGATATTTTTTACTTCTCTTTATTTTACAATATTTTCTTTATGATTACAAAATTCCATATAAAAAAATAATATCTTATATCAAAACCGACCTCCACGCAGATAATATTCACTGCAATATAATCCGTTTCCTATAGGCGAACAATTGGTTTTCAAAACTCTTTGTTTCTTTCCGTCACCAAGAGCTTTAATTTGTGTTTTAAAAATATTTATTACAAATATATCCTGTCCGATTCTGTTCGGTTTTTTTATTCCGTTTATATCAACAAACATATAATATAAAGGCTGATTTTCATTTAATCCAGCTTTGGGATTTTCTTTTACTCCTATTAAGACTCCATCTTTTCTCATCAAAAATCTATTAAAATAAAACTGTGACGTTTTTATAACAGGACTGCCATTCATTTTACGGTAACCGTGTTTATAAGGATTGAATATATTATCATCCTTAAAATTAAAATACGGGATAAATCTTGTCATTATATATTCATCAGTAATAATTTTTCCTGCTTCTTCCGGAGTCGGAATAATGCTGCCTTCATGCAAATTAACAAGTTCAAAAGAATATTTTAATTCTTCGTATACAGATTTCCATTTGGCTATTCTCTCCGCCTGTTCCATATTTATAAGATTAAACGGAAGCAATATTAATACTATTAATATAATAATTACGAGTATTGAAAAAACATTAAATGTACTGAATGAAAAATTTTTCATCTTGCAAGTTCCATTCTTCGTTTTTCTTTCATAAGTTCATCATAAATCCAGTCTGGCACAAAGTTTTTACCCATAATTATATTGCCATTTACAGGATTCGGAGCATGAAAATCAGAACCGCCGGTAATAATTAACCCGTATTTCTCAGCCAGAGTCGAAAAATACTCAATTATCGCAGGAGAATGTTTTCTGTGATATGCTTCCAATCCTCTTAAACCAAAATTCATCATTTCTTTTGTTAACTGATCAGCAATATCAACATCAAACGGATGAGCAAAAACAGGTATACCGCCGGCATCATATATTACTTCAACAGCATCAAATGGTGTTACTGTCTTTCTTTGCACATAAACATTTGATTCATCATTTATATATTTATTATATGCTTCTATAACACTGGAAGTTCCACCAGCTGTTGTTATTGCTTTCGCAATATGAGGTCTTCCTATACTGCCGCCGGGAGCTACTTGTTTCGTTATACTTTCGTAAGTTATCTTTATGCCTTCTTTTTTTGCAAGTAAAGCTATTATCTCTTTCGTTTGTTTTACACGTGCCTGCTGCTGTGATTTTATTAATTTCTGAAAATCACTGTTATTTAAGTCCATAAAATATCCCAGAATGTGAACTTCATATCCTTTATATATTGTATTTATTTCAACACCCGGTAGTATTTCTATTGATTTATCTTTTGCATATTCTCTGGCAATATCGTACGAAAGCACATTATCGTGGTCTGTAATTGCAATCGCACCAAGCCCTGCATCTTTTGCTGTATCGACAATTTTTTCTGGAGAAAAAGTGCCGTCAGAAAAAGACGTATGGATATGTAAATCGACTTTCACTTTCTTATCCTTTCATAATATCATTTTCCTCTTTTATATTTATTCGTTTATTAATTCTTTCTATTTTTTCCGTTTTTCCTGTTAAAACATCAACGGTAATAACAACACCGTTAACAATGGAATATCCGGAATCAGCAACATCCAGTCTATCGGGAATTGATGATATTAGACGTTTAACCGATACTTCATAATCCATTCCTATTACGCCGTTTGCATCTCCGCAAAATCCTGCATCAGTTATATACCCGCAACAACTTTCAAATATTTCTTCATCTGCAGTTTGTACATGAGTGTGAGTGCCAAAAATTCCTGATACTCCTTTTTTCGCAAAATATTTTCCTATACAAATTTTTTCTGCCGTAGCTTCTGCGTGTATATCTATTATTATAATCGGTGTTTCTTGTTTTATTTTATCTATTGCTCTTTCAACCACATCCCAAGGAGAATCTATCAGGTTCATAAATGTTCTGCCCAATACATTTATTACACCTACTTTAAAACTTTGTTTATCAAAAATACCATATCCGGCTCCGGGAGTGTTCTCAGGATAATTTACAGGTCTTATTAATTTATCTGCTGATTGTATATATTTAAAAATTTCCCTTTTATCCCATATATGGTTTCCAGAAGTAAAACAATCAATGCCGTAAGATAATAATTCATTGTAATTTTTTTGAGTTAACCCGAAGCCATGTGAAGCATTTTCTGCATTTGCTATTATAAAATCTGCCCTGTTCTGCGGATCTGATAAATATTTTTTTACGGCAATTCTGCCGGGTTTTCCGACAATATCACCTAAAAACATTATTTTTATTTTATCTGCCATGACTTTATTTGCTATCATTAACTATTACTATTGAATTTCTTGACTGAAATCATTATTTTGCTATTTCAGTTGTTCTTATCTCTCTTACAACAGTAACCCTGATTTGTCCCGGATAATCAAGCTCTTCTTCTATTCTGTTTGCAATATCTCTTGCTAATCTAGCACTTGCAACATCATCAAATTTATCCGGCTGAACGATAACACGTACTTCTCTTCCTGCCTGTACAGCAAAAGATTGTTTTATTCCTTCATAGCTTAATGCAATTTCTTCAAGTTTTTGTAATCTTTTTATATATATTTCAAGAGTATCTCTTCTTGAACCGGGTCTTCCTGCTGATATTGCATCAGCTAATTTTACCAGCACCGCTTCTATTGAGTTCGCCGTAACGTCATCATGATGTGCCTCTATTGCATGAATTATTTCTTCTTTTTCACCGTATTTTCTCGCCAGTTCAACACCAAGTTCTATATGTGTTCCTTCTTGTGTCTGGTCTACTGCCTTTCCTATATCATGCAAAAGCCCTGCCCTTTTTGCAATTTTAACATTTGCACCTATTTCGGCTGCTATCATTCCGGCAATGTGCCCTACTTCTAATGAATGCTGCAGTACATTCTGCCCGTAACTTGTTCTGTAATACAATCTACCAAGAGTTTTTACAAGTTCTTTATTAAGGTTCATAATGCCCATTTCCATTGCAGCATTTTCACCTTCTTTTTTTATTTTTTGTTCTATTTCTAATCTTGATTTTTCAACCATTTCTTCAATACGAACAGGATGAATTCTACCGTCTGCAACAAGTTTTTCCAGTGCGAGCTTTGCTATCTCTCTTCTTACCGGATCAAAACAAGATAAGACTACCGCTTCAGGAGTATCATCAATTATCAAATCAACTCCCGTTAATGTTTCAAGTGTTCTTATATTTCTGCCTTCTCTACCTATGATTCTTCCTTTCATTTCGTCAGAAGGCAAACTTACTGATGACACAGTTGATTCTACCACCTGATCAATTACACATCTTTGCATAACTGTTGTAAGTATTTCTCTTGCTTTTTCGTCAGCAACTTCTTTTATATGATTTTCATTTTCTCTTATTAACGTATTTGCTTCTTGCTGTAAATCCATTTTTAGTTGTTCTAACAGCAAATTTTTAGCTTCTTCTGACGATAATCCGGATATTCGTTC
This sequence comes from Candidatus Gastranaerophilales bacterium, assembly GCA_944325525.1. Classification (GTDB taxonomy): domain Bacteria; phylum Cyanobacteriota; class Vampirovibrionia; order Gastranaerophilales; family Gastranaerophilaceae; genus Avigastranaerophilus. The sequence continues at coordinate 1,457 of CALVAK010000007.1, read as the reverse complement.
AAGTTCTTCCATCTGTTTTTGAACAAGTTCTGCAAGATAATCTTCTTTATCTAAGACTTCATCCATTTTTCTTTGCAGCTCTGATTCTTTATTCGTCAGCTGCATTTCTTTATCTTCCAGCAGTTCTTCTTTTTTTGTTAACTTTGTTTCTAATCTCGATAATTCTTGTCGTCTTTCTTTTGTTTCTTCCTGAAATTTTTCAATATCCTTTTGTACGGCTTCTTTAGCTGCTATCATTGCTTCTTTTTTATACAGACTATTTTTTTCTTCCATATTCTGAAGCAATTCCGTTTTCTCTTTTTGCTCTTTTTTGGAATCACGCCATAATAACCAGCAGGCTAATAGCAAAACCGTAAAAAGTATAATTAATGTATTAATATCAATATTAATTTTCCTATACCTCGTTCTTCCTATGTGCATTAATACAAATTAATGCACTATATTAAATATTTTTATACTTTTTAATTTATATTTAATTCATTTTAATTTTTTATATCTATTACTTATAGTAGTAATTCTATCATAATTAACGGGTTTTTAACAACAATTTTTTGTTTTTATATAAATATAAATACATATTCTTTATTAAATATTTTTCTTTACATAATTTTTTTTTTATATTATATTACTCAATGAACAAGCCTTGGTGGCGGAAGTGGTAGACGCGTTGGACTTAAAATCCAATTGGGGTCAAACCCAGTGCCGGTTCAAGTCCGGCCCAAGGCATTTATGACACATTTATGTGTCTTTTTTTTTTGGACTCTCACTCGCAGTTCTAAGTTCGCTACCGCTCTCTAAGAACTTGCGGTTTACCGTGAATGGCTCTGCCATTCCGGCATGTGGTCTTGTTTCCGTTCGAGCTTCTGCTCTCACGGACAATCCCGCACAAGTCCGGCCCAAGGCATTTATGACACATTTATGTGTCTTTTTTTTTTGGACTCTCACTCGCAGTTCTAAGTTCGCTACCGCTCTCTAAGAACTTGCGGTTTACCGTGAATGGCTCTGTCATTCCGGCATGTGGTCTTACTCTTATTTATTCTTTTCTTTATAGAATTAAAACCCAACATACTATATTCGATTTAAAGAAAGCAGTAATGTAAGAGCAGCTATATATGGAGTTTCGTTATTTTGTTTATTGAAACATTGTCAGAGCTTTGTCTGTTTGAGGCGTTAGCCGAGTTGCAAAGCTTCCGGTTGAAATTAACAAAATAGAAACGGAATATCTAAGCTGCGATTACATTACTGATTTCTTTATTTTTTTTATTATTTTTTTATTAGATTAAAAGAAGCAGTGATGTAAGAGCAGATATATATGGAGTTTCGTTATTTTGTTTATTGAAACATTGTCAGAGCTTTGTCTGTTTGAGGCGTTAGCCGAGTTGCAAAGCTTCCGGTTGAAATTAACAAAATAGAAACGGAATATCTAAGCTGCGATTACATTACTGATTTCTTTATTT
>CALVAK010000006.1 GCA_944325525.1 Candidatus Gastranaerophilales bacterium | reverse complement strand
GCAGGAGGACGCAGCCAAGAAAGCCCCGAAAAAGGGCATACCAGACTACTCATGCAAGGAGGGCGAGAGTTTATGAATTGTTCCCAAATTGTTCCCAAGAAAAAATATTATATATTATCTCTTTTTAACAAACTAAGTATTTTAATTCTATCTAATCTAAAAATTCTTTCTTCTTCTCTTAATTCGCATAAAGCATTTACATATACTTTTTTTTGAAAAAGCGAGTCATTAATTTCACATCCTAATTTTATACTAACTGGTAGTATAATTGTAATTTCACGTCCGGATTGATTTGTACGGATAGATTGATATTTTTGGAAAGCCCGCTTTGTGTGGGCTTTTTTAGGTCGGAATTTTAAGTATTCCAAAAAAATCAAACTGCCGAAATGGACTTTTTTCGGACTGTACGGATAGATTGAGATTTTCTTAATATAGCTGAATTACGCACCAATTTTGAAGTGTACGGATAAAATGATTATTTTGGTAAAGTCCAGTTCCGCAAATAATTAAAATTTTGGTTCCTCCTTTTTAAGGAATTTATATTTTTCCGTCCGGTTTGAGAAAAACAGCCAGTTTGAGATTTTTCACCGAAAGGCTTGATTTTATTGAATTTTAAAGTCGGAAAAATCGTGAATAAAAAATTCTCAAACTGCTCACACTCGGACTTTATCTTCCTATTATTCTCCACACTTTAAATCGTTGTTGTATAAGGAATTACACCCAGTGTGAGAAATAACAGCTAGTTTGAGATTTTTGGAATTTTTCTCGAAGTCGGAAATTTAATTTTTTTAAGTTGGTAGTGAAAATTTTTTTGATAATAATTTCCTGTTAGCATAAATTAGCAAAAGGCTTAAATCTTTCTGCATATGCGCCATAATAACAATAATGGAACTGAATAAGAGGTCAAAAATGGCGGCAGAAAAGAATTTAAGTCTTAATAAATATATTAGTATAGATAAAATTGCAGAATTAAAAGGTCTAAAAAGCAACCGTTCAATAAGAATAGAAATAAACAAACCCGACAGCAAATATGTTTCAAGAAAAATTAAGGTCAAAGGCGGTTTTACTTATGAAGTCCTTGTTTCAAGTCTAGAACCGGATCTCCAATCAAAATTGCTTGATGAAAGTATAAAATCAACGCAGCTTATTCCTTTAAATACAGGTGCCACCACTTTTGCCTCAGAAAAATCAAAACTTGAGGCTCTTGCAAAGATTGATTTAATACATGCATTGTATAAATTCAGAGAAAAATTTAAAACAAAACAAGAAGCAGACAAACAATTTTTAGAATTGTATAACTCGGGAGAATATTTAAAAAAGATTTTTCAGACTCTCGGCAGTATTTCAAAATCAACACTATATAGATATATAGGCTTTTACATCTTTTTCTTTATCCAAGACCTGTTCGCCCAAGTCTTTTGCGGCAACATTAAACAAGTTCGCCCATATTTTACAATAGTCAATGTACTCACGAGCGGCGGATTCATCGGCTGATGAAAACCATACAGCAGGAACTGTTTTTTTGACGCAATCCCGTACATCTTCATAGCTTTGAACGTAGGTTGCACCAATTCTTCGGGTTTTCTCCCATATTTTTACTTTTGAATTGTCGTTCAGCCATCTTAATTGATATGGCAGAAAAAACGGGGTTTTATTCTTGTTCGGCATTTGAATGTTTTATTCCGAGTATTTCTTCTTCAATTTGAGAAATAAGTTCAGGAGTCAAGCCTTTTGGCTTGTTAGGTTCATCTTTTTTTGCAACAACATCTTCATAGTCTTTGACTTTGGTAAACATTGGAATAATTCTGCAAAACGCATACATTCTGCCTGGATCTATTTTTTCTCCGTTATCCATATCACAGGAGATATCTTTCATTAGCTTGCGTGCAAACTCGTAGAGTTCTTCGTGGAAAGATTGTTTTGATTTTAAGAAATCTTTGCGTTTTTTATCCCAATCACCTTGCTCTTTCCAAAGCCAAGCATTTCAGTTGCAAAACTAATGGCTTCATTTAAATCTGTAATTACAGAGGTTTCATTTGAATCATTTTGCTGAATTTCTGTATTTACCCACTTTATAAGACCTTTTTCTGTAAAAAGTCTATATTCGTAAATACCGTCAATATCCGTTTTTAAATAACATTTCATATATTTTTTACTCCTTTAAAAAGTTTCCTTTAATATTATGAAATGTCGAATATAAAAAATAAGCCGTTTGCTAACTTTCGCAAACGTAAATTTTATAAAATTATTCAGAAAATTTTTAAATTTTTCAGTGAAAGCGTACCAAAATTCTCAAACCGGCTGTGATAATTTCTCAAACTAGGTGTTATTTTACACCCAAATTGTTTCACAAAGAAAACGAAAGAATAGCGTAATGGTTCAACTAAACAAAAAAGTTAGTGTTGCTATAAGTAATATTATTGATATTAATGATAAAATAAGAGAGTCTTTATTTAATGAGCCTAATATTGATACTGTAACAGATGCAACAGCTTCATACAAAAGACATCAAGCTTTATATGTACCTTTGATGAGAGTATTTGATGAATTAACATTTAAAGATATTATTAGCATAGAAGCAGTTATGATTGTAGGAAAAAATGGATTAGAGTACTATAACAACGGTACTATGTCTGATGAAGAAATTTATGCCGAAGAACTTTGTACATTAAAAAGTTATGAAGATAATCAAGAAAATAGGGAGGCTGCAATTTGTTATATGACCGAAAAAACTTTCGTATTGTCTGATTATTTGCACAATGGAGTTCAAATTTTGAACATAGACTTAAATTAGCTTATCAATAGCCTGCTTACTTTTTTCATAAACTTCGGGCATAAGGTGTGCATATGTATTCATGGTAACTTCAAAAGATGAATGTCCCATTTGTTTTTGGATGTATTTAATATTCAAATCTTTTGATATTAAAAGACTTGCGTATGTGTGCCTCAGGTCGTGAAATCTTATCTGTTCAATACCTGCTCTATTTAAAGCAGGTATGAATCTGCGTTTCATCATATTTTCTGCACTCTGATAATTACCCTCATTGTTAGGAAATACAAGTTTATTTTCACTAACAGGGCAAGCTATACGCCATTCTCTTAAAACTTTTGCCAATTCATCAGACATATCAATTACTCTTATTTTACCTGTCTTTGGTGTTCCCAGCCGTCCGTGGATATAATTAGCTATTTTATAGTGTTTATAACAGGCGTCTCATTCTGATAATGAGAAATCCTTTCATAATCGCATATTAACGCAAGAATGAATTTCTGTGCACCATGTTAATTTATGTGAGTTATAAATCTTAAAAGTAAGTATTAGAATTAATTGTAAAGATTCCTTTTATGTATTATGTTGCAAAAGGAGGCTGACTAAGCTAGATGAAATTTTTGTTGCAAAATTTTGTGCAGAAGAAATACCATAGTACTTGCTTATGATATGATAAACCTGTTATGGTAAAAGATTTTCGAATATTTTTAAAAGGTGAAGAATGTACCGAAGACGTTATTAGATACCAAAAAGTAGGAAACAAGTATTATGTTGTTTTTAATAATGGTAAGCAATATATTTATAGCACATATAATGTAAAGATTATAGAATCGGCTTTAAAAGATAAAAATTCAAAAGCCTGCTTTGAATATTTAAAAGAAATAGCTGATGAAATAGGAATAGTTTATAAAGATAAAAATCTCTTATCATCATGCTATGAAAAAATAAAATTTATAGATAAAGAAAGTATGCTTGCTAAATTCATTAGCAAAAAATTATCCGGCAGAAAAGAAAATTTGAAAAATAATATAGTTTACCCTTTTGGGTTTAATATAAGCCAAGCCTCAGCCACTAATAATGCCCTTTTAAATGAACTTAGCATTATTCAAGGTCCGCCAGGTACAGGTAAAACTCAAACCATTTTGAATATAATTGCAAATATTGTAATGTCAAAACAAAGTGTTGCAGTAGTATCAAGTAACAATTCTGCGATACAAAATGTCTTAGATAAACTAAAAAAATATGACGTTGATTTTATTGCTGCATTTTTAGGCAAACTTGAAAACAAACAGGAATTTATTAACTCTCAAACAGATTTGCCAAATATTGATAACTGGAAAATTGATAAAGAACAAATTGCAGAGCTTGAAGAATATTTAAAATCGGAATATCAGATTTTGCAAGAAAAATTAGATATTCAGACTCAGTTAGCTAAATTAAAACAGGAACTCTCTAATGTTGAGATTGAGCAAAAACATTTTGAAGCACATTACAAAACTATTGAAAAAAAACAAGACCCTAAATGTATTAGAGAGGCAAAATCATCTTTGCAAATGTTAGATATGATATATGCTTGTGAAACTTTTCAAGAAATAAATCATGAAAATTTCTTTATAAAAATACTTTTAATTATTCTTGAGTATTTTAAGTTTTGGGATAGAAAAAGATTAGTTTTGCATAATTTAACTAAAAAGAAAGAATATTCAATAGATTTTCTTAAAACACAATTTCAACGTAAATTTTATGAGCTTAAAATTAAAGAGCTAGAATTTGATATTCAAAATTTAAAAAATCATTTACAAGATTATAATTTTGATAAAAGAATGAAAGAATACGCAACTTTGTCTGCAAAAATGTTTAAACATTGCTTGTATGAAAAATACGCTAATAATAATCGTGATAAATATACGCTTGATGAACTTAAAACAAAATCTCAACAATTTATAAATGACTATCCTGTTATTTTAAGTACCACCTATTCATTAAAGAATTGTTTATCGAATGAGGTAATGTATGATTATGTAATCATAGATGAAGCCTCTCAAGTTGATTTATGCACCGGTGCATTAGCTCTTGCATGTGCTAAAAAAGCCGTAATTGTTGGTGATTTAAAGCAGTTGCCAAATGTTGTTAAAAGTGATGTTGCAAAAAAAACGGATTTCATATTTTCTAATTATCAACTTGATGAATGCTATCGTTATAAAAATCATTGTCTTTTATTATCAATAACTGAATTGTTTAAGAAGGCTCCCATAACTTTATTAAAAGAACACTATCGTTGTCACCCTAAAATAATAGAATTTTGTAATAGAAAATTTTATAATAATGAGTTGGTAATTTTAAGCGATGTGAAAAGTAATAAAAAACCATTGGTGCTATGTTACACAACAGAAGGGAGTCACGATCGGAATCATTACAACCAAAGACAAATTGATATAATTACAGATGAAATTATACCAAAATATAATTTAAATGTTTATGATAATTCTATAGGTATTGTTACCCCATATTGCAATCAAACCGAAGCATTACAAAGAACATTCAAAGGAACTGCTGTTAAAGCTGATACTGTTGATAAGTTTCAAGGACAAGAAAATAAAGTTATTATTATTTCAACTGTAGATAATGAAATAAGTGACTTTACGGATAACCCAAATCGGTTAAATGTTGCGATTTCAAGAGCTATTGAACAACTATTTTTAATTGTTAATCCTAATGCAGTTAGTAGCGATAGAAATATTGCAGACCTTATAGATTATATAAAATATAACAATTTAGAAATTTTTGATAGTAAGTTACATTCAATATTTGACTATCTATACAAATCTTATGAAAATAGAAAACAAGAAATTCTATCTAAACAAAAGAAAATTTCTCAATATGATAGTGAAAATTTAATGTATGCATTTATATGTAAAATTTTAAAAAAATATTATTACAATCAGTTTGATGTAACACCTCATGTTCAATTAAAAACATTATTAAGAGATTTATCTTTGTTAAGTTCTGGTAGAGAAAAACAATATGCTCTTAATGATTTAACGCACATTGATTTTGTTATTTATAAAACTATTGATAATTCACCATTTTTAGCAATAGAAGTTGATGGATATAAATATCATCAAGAAGGCACGAAACAATTAGAACGTGATAAATTAAAAAATAAAATTTTAGAAAAATATAATATTCCATTATTAAGATTTAAAACTAACGGAAGTGATGAAAAAAGAATATTATTAGAAACTATACAAAAATTGCTAACATAAATGTACTATTTTATAATTTTTTGCGAATTACGTTCCTTCTTTCAATATTTCCAAATACTCTTTATACGCAAAAGTTCTATTTCTGCTTTGTGTTGAAGTTTGTTCAAGAACCCCGATACTAATCAGGTCTTTAACTATGCTTGACATTGTATTAAATGCTATATCAAGCTCTCTGGCTGTTTTTTGAATTTCAATAATAGGATTTGATTCTAAGTATTCAAATACTCGCATTGCATTTTTAGCTTTGCGTCCTAATCCATCAATTTTTAGGTAATAATTGTCATGCAATGATGTCAATTTATCAATCGTTTCAATGGCGTCTTTTGCAGATTCATAAACAGCTTCCAAGAAAAATTTAATCCATTGTTCATAATTACCCTTTGACCGGACTTCGTTCATACGGTCATAGTATTCAATCCTATTCTTTTTCAAGAAGTAAGAAATATACAATGCCGGAGTGCTTAAAACTTTATTTTCCATTAAAAATAAAGTAATTAAAAGTCGTCCGATTCTACCGTTACCATCTAAGAACGGGTGAATTGTTTCAAATTGATAATGAATTAAGCCTGCTCTAATTAGAACATCAAGTTCATCATCACCATTAATATATTTTTCTAAATCAGACATTGCCTGTATCATATCTTCAACAGATGGCGGAATATAGCGGGCATTTTGCAAATTGCAACCTGCTGCACCTATCCAATTTTGAGAATGACGAAATTCACCAGGGTTTTTATTTTGTCCTCTAACTCCTGATAATAAAACTTTATGAGCCTCTTTAATTAGGCGATTACACAATGGTAATTCTTTCAATCTATTTATAGCAAAATCAGTTGCCTTAATATAATTTATAACATCACCTACAGGGCGGTTAGTGTTTTCTTCTAAATACGGGTCTAATACGTCTTCTAAAGTTGCTTGTGTCCCTTCAATTTGAGAGGACATAAGAGCTTCTTTTCTTACATACATTGAAATAAACAAATGAATATTAGGAATTCTGATCGAAATCCCTTCAAGTAATGCCAGCTGCTTATTGGCTTTTACTAATAAATCTACAAGTTCATTACTCAGTTCTATTGGTGGATTAGGTGGCAAAACCGCCGGCATAAATGATTTATATGCCATTTCGTCCGATAAATTATTTTTGTATACTCCTGCTCTATTATTCATGGCAACTCCGAAATTGAAATAACATGTTTATTATAACACTCTTATTGCAATTTCACAACCAAAATTGAAATAAGAGTGAGCAGTCTGTTCCAGCATTTCAATTTCATATCCGGTACAATTGAATTTTATCAAAAAGCAGGATTTTTCCGTGGCCCCGGTTAAAGGAGGCTAAATAAGGGATTTACCCCTCCTCCGCCCTTGTATATAATCACATTTTTTCAATTTTCAATCTTTCCTTCGTTGTTATTTTAAGTTGGTAGTTATAAATCCAACCCAATACATTTACTCCAAGTTGCAAGAAAGTTGCAAAAATTCTGATAAATCAAACCGTGTGATTCTTTGCATTTGTGTTGAAATGTCACAAAATTCAACTGCAAAAGCAAATGAAGAAAATAACCTTAATAAATGATATTACAACAGTTTATACTTTAGAGCTTGAATGTTCTTTCAATTCTTCGACAAACTTTACAGCACTGCAAGCAGCTATTGCACCGTCAGAAGCTGCGGTAATAACCTGTCTGAGCGGAGTATTTCTGACATCGCCTGCCGCATACACCCCTTTTATTGAAGTTTGCATATTTTCATCAGTTTCTATAAATCCCTGACGTGTAAGTTGGAGTTGTTCACTAAAATAATCAACATTTGGGCTGAATCCAATGTAAGGGAATACTCCATTAACATCTAGTTCAAAATTTTTATTATTATTTTTATCTGTTAATATTATTTTTTCAACTGTATTAGTACCTTTGATTTCTACTGGAACAGTATCAAAAATAAATTCAATTTTTTCGTTTTTAAAAGCTCTTTCTTGTATAATTTTGTCTGCTCTAAGCTCATTGCGTCTGTGAATAACATAAACTTTTTTTGCGAATTTAGTTAAATATATTGCTTCTTCAACAGCAGCGTTTCCTCCGCCTATAACAGATACGGTTTTATCCTTAAAAAATGCTCCGTCACAAACAGCACAATAGCTGACACCTCTTCCTTTAAACTCTGATTCACCAGGAATATTAAGTTTTTTAGCCTGTGCTCCTGTTGCAATAATAATTGATGGAGCTTTAAAAATAAATTCATTTGTTTCAATTACTTTTTGTTCCGGAAGGAGATTAATTTTTTGAATTTCCGTCATTGGGAATTTCTCTATTCCGAATTTATCTGCATGTTTTTCAAATTTTTCCATTAAATCAAATCCGCCAATTAGCGGAAATCCCGGGTAGTTTTCTATCTCAAGATAGTTTGAAGGCTGACCGCCGAACATATTAATATCAATTATTGCTGTTTTAAGATTTCCCCTTGCTGCATATATAGCAGCCGAAAATCCGGCAGGACCTGAGCCAAGTATTATAATATCAAAATATAATTCTGTTTTATCTATCATTTCCCCTCACCCTTCATAATTAAATACCGAAGATTCCGGATATTCCCGAACCAGATATTTTAGTGCCTCTTACTTCATATTCGACGTAATCTTCTTTGATAAGTTTCCCATTTTGAATTGTCTTTATTATTATTTTATCAACTCCTGTAAAATTGTCACCCTGTAATGTTAAAATAGGTGTTTCTATTGATTCTTCGTCAGGGAATTGACTTTTTTTCTCAAATTTGACGGTTTTTCCTTTTACTTCATTTACGTTTATGTCGGCTCTTGCTCCAGAGAGCGGATTTTTTAATGTAATTATATCTCCTTGTCTTGAAAGTGTCCAAATATCAAAGCTTTTTGAATTTATTAATTCTTTTTTTGTTGATTTTGTACATACAGAGACCACCTTCCAATCACCGAAGAATCCGGAAGGTACTTTATCTGACATCGCAATTGATCCTTCTATAACCTGTGCATTGCAGATTGTAGCGTTGATAATAAAACTTACTAAAATCAATAATATCTTTTTCATATTATTAATTTAATGTTTTTTTTCGAATAATCAAATCAGGCAGTAAGAATGATAAGTTTTATTATATTTTATTAATAATAATTTGTATTATTATTTAGTTATATTTCTTAAAATGCCTTTATCTTTTATTTTTTGTTAAAAATTTGATATTCCGGCATTTAAGTTTATTATTATTAATATGATACGACGGTTAATATTGTTGTTATTAATATATATTATTGCATTAATACTGCCTTTTAATATTAACGGCAGTATAAAAGCATATGCAGAAGCTGAAACATTGCAGCAGGTATTAAAAATAAATAGTATTAATTTTGATAATTCAGATTCCATAATATTTTTGGGAACTTCTGGTTCTGATAATATAAAAGATTTTAAAATCACAAAAAAAGCATTGACAGAACCTGACAGAGTTTTTTTTGATATTGAAAATGCAATAATAACATTTCCGAATTCAACGTATGAGCTGAAAAACAGCAGGTTAAAACAATTAAGGATAGCTCAAAATACGGTAAATCCAAATGTTGTAAGAATAGTAATATGGAATTCTTCTGATTATGATGCTGCTAAAATTAAAGTTTTAAGAATAAAAAACAATATAATAATAAAATTAAGTGATGAAACTCTGCTTCAACAGTATTTAACACAAATATATAAAGAAACAAAAACATCTGCAGTTGATTTTTATGATAAAGCCATAATAATTCCTGAAGAAACACAAACTGTTAAAGAATCGGATGAGATTTTTAACAAAGTGCAAGAGGCTTTTAATGCAAAAGATGATGAACAAATTGTAAGACCGAATATAGAACAAAAACAGGCAAGGTTAAAATCAAGATTCTTTCTTGAAAAAATAATACCTAAAAACGGAAATATATTAATTTCAGGTATAGGAGTTATAAATCTGGAAAAACCATTTGTATTGACAGAGCCTGACAGAATTGTTTTCGATATGCCAAATACAATTGTTTTACAAGAACTTCGAAATAAAGAAATAAAAATATCGGAAACAGAAACTGTAAAAGCAGGACAGTTTGAACCGTCAAAAGCTAGAATAGTTATAACTACTAAAAATCCTGGAGTTTATAAACCGATATATTCTTCAAATCTTCAGACATTGTTAATTGCAAATGAGAATAATTTATCGGGAGTAAATTTAGCAAGCTCGTTAAGTGAACTTGCATATTTTAAAGAACAAAATATAAATGATAATACAAATGTAATTAATATAATGTTTTCTAATCCTATAATACATTCAATAAAAAGAAGTGCAGATAAAGTTGAAGTTACTCTTTATAACATAGCAAATTTTAATGTTAATTCGTTTAATGCAATTGCAGCAAATAATCAAAACGGATTTCTTGCAAAAAAAATTGCCTCAAATGCATATACCTTAAGTTTTCCTGTAAAAAATACAACAATGGTTGACTGTTATGAAACATTAAACGCATCACAGTTAAGATTTGTATTTACAGGTAAGAAAACAGAACCTATAGCCCAAGAACAAAAAGTTGTAAGACTTCCGGTAAAACAGGAACAAAGAGAAAAAACAACAATAACGAAAAAAGAAAATCCATTTGCGAGTATACTCGAGCGGAGATCAAAAATAAAGAATTTAAAAACACCTAAGAAAAATGTAAGCAGGATTAAAAATAAAGTTATATTAATAGATCCCGGACACGGTGGAAATGATACCGGTGCACTAAGAGGAAATGTTCTTGAGAAAGATTTAACTCTTGAAATAGCACTAAAAGTTAGGGCTGCTTTAAAAGACAGGGGGATGAAAAAAGTAATATTAACCAGAACCAGTGATACTACTTTATCTCTGGCAGATAGAGTAAGAATAGCTAATGATTATAATGCTGATATATTCGTAAGTGTACATATTAATTCAAGTGTTAAATCAGAAATAAACGGAATAGAAACACATTATTATTCTGAAAGAGGATATAAAGTTGCTAAAATTATTCATAAAGAATTAATGGAAAATATTTCGGCAACAGATAGAGGATTGTTTAAGTCTAAATTTTATGTTATAAATCACACAGAAGCACCCGCTGTTTTGTTGGAACTTGGATTTATATCAAATGAAAAAGAAAAGAATTTATTAACTTCCCAAAGACGGCAGCAGGATTCAGCTGAAGCAATAGCAGACGGAATAATTAATTATTTAACGGAGCAATAACGGGCAATGGGTAACGAGAAACCAATAGGCATATTTGATTCGGGGATAGGTGGTTTAAGCGTTTTTTCAGAATTAATAAAATTAATACCCGGAGAAAATTATATATATTTCGGTGATACATTAAACCTTCCCTATGGTAATAAAACAAAAGATGAATTGATAAGGATTACTAAGAACATTTTTGATTTTTTTGAGTCAAAAAAAGTCAAAGCAGTAGTTATGGCCTGTAATACAACTTCAGCTGTTACATACGGATATCTTAAGGATAAATATGAGTTTAAAATTTATCCGGTAGTTCAGAGTGTTTCAAAAAGTATAGCAGATAAAAATTATAATAGGGTTGGCGTTTTTGCAACAGCCGCAACTATTAATTCACATGCATATAAAAAAGAGATTAATATTTATAATCCAAAAACTTCAGTTTTTGAAATAGCCTGCCCGGAGTGGGTAAATATTGTAGAAAACCAGCTTCAAAATGAAGAAGAAAGTATTAATAACATAAGAAAACATTTAAATGAGATGCTGCCTAATAATGTAGAAAAAATCATTTTAGGTTGTACTCACTATCCATATTTAATGAATATACTATCAAAATATGCAGATTCTTCGTTATTTATAAATCCTGCAAAAGCTTTTAGTGAATATATTGTTTCGGATTTAAAAAGAGATAATTTGTTGAATAATAAAAGAACATGTGAACCCAAGTTCTATGTAAGCTCTAATCCGGAACATTTTAAATCCGCATCCGGATTATTTTATAAAATAAATGATGTTGAAGAAATTTCTCCGGAAAAAGTTTTGTATTAGAAAAGAGGGAGCCTTTGCTCCCTCATAATAATATTTTAGTTATGAATTGAGTGAAGAAGAATTCATATTTGGCTGAAGAGAATCGAGTACGCTTGTAGTATCGTCTTCAACTCCATCGTTGTAATAAAGACTGGTATTAGAAGCTTTATAAGAATTGTATTTTGATTCAACCTGATATCTCTGGCAATCATAGCTGAATTTTGTAATTTCATCGCTGGTGACTCTGCCGTCACCATTTGAATCTATTTTGTTAAAATATGTCAGAACGGTTGAAAGAAGTGTATTGTCAGCACTTCCCGAAGCACATAATGACTGTAGTTCGCTATATGTAAGTCCTTGTGCTTGCATTGTTGTCATTAACTGACTTAAATCATTACTTGATATTTCACCATCACCATCTTTATCAAGTGTCGCAAAGTTATTTGTCATATATTGAACGAAAGAATAATTGGAACCTAAGCTTAAAAGAGTTGTTGATGATAAGTTGGATAAATCATCAAGAGAAATTCCTTTTCCGGAAGCACTGCTGCTAAGCAGAGTTGAATATGTTGAAGTTAGTCCAGACATTGCATTTGCAAGCAGTGATTGTCCGTTTAATATGCTCATAATAAATCTCCTTATTTTATACACTGCACCGTATTATCATATTAATGATTTTTTGTTAAAAGTAAACCGTTTATTTGTATTAATTTATAAAAAAAGAGTTCATTTTGAACTCTTTTTTTAGGCTATTTTTTCTTGTTTTTATTATAAGCTCTTATTTGCTGACTTGATAAAGTTGCTTTAAATTGCTGTTCATAACATTTACAAATTTCTCTTTTCTTTTTTTCAAGTTTTTTAATTAATCGTTTTTGCTTTCTTATATCTCCTTTTTTTGCACAATTTCTTTCTAACTGGCATAATTTTTGATTTTCACATTGAATGCGTTCTTCAAGACTTAAGACTTCTTGCTCATATTTATCCTGTATTTTACCGGCATTACATATTTGTGCTTCACTTAAATTCATACATCTGAATAAGGAATTCATATCATTTTTTGTGCATAAAAAACATTGATTTTTGAAAGAATGAATGCAATTACTTTTGCAAGAATCACTGCATTTGGTCGGGCATGGTTTTTCGCAGGATGTTGAGGGCTTGATTTGTTTTTCACAGCAAGTATTAGATTGAGCAAATGCCGAAAGTGAACAGAAACAAATAAAAGATAATAATAACAGGTATAGTTTTTTCATTTTTATTCTCCATATAACTTAGTACCTGAATAAGTATTAAATATAAATAAACAATTGAATATTACTAAATAGAATAATTATGAAAGAACAAGAGAATTAATTCATATTGATAGTAAATAAAAAGGAAACTGAATTTCAGTTTCCTTTTTATGAAAGAATAAAATAATTTTGTTATTTTATTTCAACAGTAGCACCTGCTGCTTCAAGTTGTTTCTTAATAGCTTCAGCATCTTCTTTCTTAACACCTTCTTTAATTGGTTTCGGAGCACCGTCAACTAAATCTTTAGCTTCTTTTAAGCCAAGACCGGTTATAGCTCTTACTTCTTTAAGAACAGCGATTTTGTTAGCACCTGCAGAAGCTAAGATAACATTTACTTCAGAAGCTTCTTCAGCAGCACCAGCATCAGCAGCGGCAGCAGCCGGAGCAGCAGCAACAGCTACCGGAGCTGCAGCTGAAACGCCGAATTTTTCTTCCATTGCTTTAACTAATTCAGCTGCTTCAATTAATGTTAATTTTTCAATTGATTCTAAGATTGATTCTACACTCATTTTATTTCTCCTTTTTATTTTGTTTTACTTATGTGATTTTTAAAGTTAGGCTGATTTTTGTTTTGCAACCTGATCCATTGCTCTTACCAGACTGCTCATAACAGCATTAACAGCACCAACAATACCTGTAGCCGGTGAATTTATGCTGCCAAGCATTTTGGCATAAAGTTCTTCTTTTGAAGGAAGACTTGCAAGAACTTGTGTTTCTTTTGCATTTAAAAGTTTTCCGTCTAAAGCGGCAGAGATTATTTCGCCTTTTTTTACATCTTTGATGAATTTTGTAAGGACTTTTGCAGGTGCAACTTCGTCATGAAAACCAAATGCAATAGCAACAGGTCCTTTTAAAGAATCTGCAAGAACTTCAAACGGTGTTCCTTTTGATGCAATTTTAGCTAAAGTATTTTTTGTTACCATATAATCGCTGTTTTCTTTTTGAAGAGCACGGCGAAGGGTGGTAATTTCTTCAACTGTAAGACCTCTGTATTCAGTAACTACAGCAACTTTAGCCTTAGCAAAATTTTCTTTCATTGCTTCAATTTTATCTTGTTTAAAGGCTTTTGTTGACATTTTATGCTCCTTGTTTTTTGTATCGACCTTTTTTTGACATAAAAAAATTTACGTCTAACCGTAAACTTTATCAATAATATATTATTACCAATTCCAATAAATTGACTTATACTACTTTGATAATCCTCGGCAGGGTTTAAACTTTTAAGGCTTTTGACTTTGCATATTAACTGCTTTGTCTTATTGTTGCCCCCGGCTTTCTACGGTTATAGATAAAGTCTATGTGAAACATAATTTAAAATCAAGCAGAAAATAATATCAAATAATTCTTTTGTTAAGTTTTGTAACTGTATATAATGCGTATATACTTTGTATTTTAGAAAAATTATATTATTTGTTGTCAATTTTGATTTACGGAAGTTTTTATATTTATTACAGGATATTTATGGGAGTTATAGTTATGAATTATACAATTGCAAGTGGTGATAATCTTTGGAATATAGTAAAGAATAATTACGATTGTACATCAGATAAAGAAATAATGAATGTGGTAAAAGAAATTGCTCATGAAAATGATATTAAGGATATTAATTTGATACATGCGGGAGCAAATATAAACCTTCCGGAAACAGATAAATTTATCCATTCTAAACCTCTTGATGATACAGTAGAAGAGGAAACAAGAGCTGACAAATTTGATGAATGGACAAATAGTGAAGAAAATTATGAAGCAGCTATAAACGGTGAAAATGTCGATGAATTTAAGATGTTTGATATAAATCTTGCTACATATTCAAGTGATTTAAAAGATTTTTCACAGGAGTATATTAATAAATATGATGAAGACGGCGACGGTGCGTGGAATATAGATGAATTTACAAATATGGCAACAGCAGGTGCAGGTATTGATGAAGAAAATAAAGAAGAATATGAAGTATTGTATAACCAATTATTTACGAATTTAAATATAGATGATAATGAGGATGTAATTAATGCGGCTGAGTTTGCTTCTTTCTTATATACAGCGGATGTAGATTGGGATAACTTTAATAAAACGAACGGAGATGTAGCTTCTTCTATAGATGGAAAACTTGATTATTTAAATTATCAAACATTTTCTTCTTTGGAGAAAGGAACTAAACTGTTTGAAGATCATCAATACCAGAAAGAAGAGTTTTTTAGTAATTTTTATGCGGCATAAAATAGTATAAAATTTGAGAAAATACGAGGCACAGACATTTGCCTCGTATTTTATATGTATAATATAGTATTTGCAAAGTAAAATCTTATCTGCTAAAATATTTGCGATAGATAAATAGGAGGATAAAACCATTAGTAAAGATAATAACCAATCCAACTCATTATTGAACAGGAATATAAGAGCAAAAGAAGTAAGATTAATAGATAATGAAGGTAATAACCACGGTGTAATTGCTACATCAAAAGCTCTTCTAATGGCAGAAGAAAGGGGCTTGGATTTAATGGTTGTATCCCCAAATCAGGAACCACCTGTTGCAAAGATTTTAGATTACGGGAAATATAAATACGAAGTTGAAAAACGTGCAAAAGAATCAAAAAAGAAACAGCATACTGTTGAAGTAAAAGAAGTTAAAGTAAGATATAAAATTGATGTTCACGATTATAATGTTAAAATTAACAGTATTAAAAAGTTTATATCAAACGGAAATAAAGTAAAACTTGTCGTAATGCTAAGAGGAAGAGAAATGCAGCATAACCATCTGGCTTATGATCTTGCAAACAGATTTCTTGCTGACCTTGAAGGGGAAAAGATTACGGTGGAAAAAAAGCCTTCAATGGATGGAAGAAATGTTGTAACCATACTTGCACCATAATTTGTTTGTTTTATAATATTTTTGAAAGGTTTGAAAATGCGGAGGCATGTCGCTTATTCAGCCTGTAGTAATCAGTCAAGATAAAAGGAGAAAAACTATGCCAAAGATGAAAACACACCGTTCCGGTGCAAAAAGGTATAAAATTACCGCCGGCGGTAAAATTTTGAGAAGAAAAGCCGGAAAAGGTCACTTATTGCAGCACAAAAGTGCATCAAGAAAAAGAAAACTTTCTTCAATGATTGAAGTTTCTTCAACACATAAGAAACTTGTTTTGAAAGAACTTCCGTATGCGAAGTGCTCAGGTTAATCAGTTTAGTGAAGAAAGGAAAATGAAAAATGAGAATAAAACGTGGTAACGTCTTAAGAAAAAGACATAAAAAAATATTAAAATTAGCTAAAGGTTTTAAAGGGGCAAGAAGCAGAATATTTAAAGTAGCTAACACTGCCGTTATGAAAAAACTTAAATATCAATACAGAGACAGACGTCATTTAAAAAGAAATATGAGAAGACTCTGGATTGTTAGAATTAACGCAGCAGTAAGACAACACGGTTTGAGCTATTCAAGATTTATGAGTGCTCTTAAAAAATCAGAAATTACTGTTAACAGAAAAATGCTTGCTGACCTTGCGGTTAATGAACCTGAAGCTTTTTCAGTTATTGTTGAAACAGCAAAATCTGTTAAATAAATAATAATTTTTTAAACAGAAGAGCCTTAATATATAAGGCTCTTTTTTCTGTTAAAAAAATTCATATATAAATAATATATACGTTATATATACCAAAAAAACGGGAAGTATTATAATATAGTCAATTTCTTTATTACTTATTTTCCTTCACTCCTTTTCTCCATAACAAGACTGTGGTCGCATAGCGACCTTTTTTTTATTGTAATAAATTGTCCGAGAAGAAATTCACGATAAACCAGACAGGTGAGTAAATTTTTTTGAGCGGCGTTTTGAAAAAGTGAGCAACTGTACGGCAACGATAAGTTGAAAATCCGGGCGGACAAAGTTTTGAAAGTGGATATGAAACTGACAGCAACGAAGTGAAAGCAGCGACAGCAATGATCGTAAGAAATTTCAAGACAGTCGGCGGTAAGTTACGACACTAGATTATATAAAAAAGCCTGCTTTAAGCAGGCTGAATTATATTAAAATAAGACCATTAAAATTAAGCTTTAGTGTTAAATGACGAATGACTTTGTCCTTCTCTCATCACCTGACCTAAAGTATATATCTGAGACTGGTATTTTCTTATTTCCTTAGCAACTTGCCCTGAAAATACTTCATCATTCTTATCAAGAAATTCAATGAAAGGATTAATTGTGATATTTCCAACTTCCTGCTGGGCAACCTTTTGAATTTCCTGAATAGTTTTTTTAGGAATGGCTATATTTAAACCAAATTGATTTTTTTGAGATATTTGCTGCTCGTCCATGTTTCCTCTTTTTGGCTGATTAGAAAATGTATGCAGTCAGACAATAGCATAGCAGACTGCTATTTTATTTTTCGGTACATATTTTTTTAACTTTAATGTTTTTCTTCATTTTGTAAAGAAAAATGGAATTTTTGTTACAATAAAATTAATCTTTTGATAGAATTTAGTTTGTTAAAAATGTCGGATTAATTTATATTTTAGTGGCAAAAAATAATTTGACGAACGTTTAATCTAACGGGTGAAGGAAACAAATATAAAATTATCTGCCGGATTTTATAACAGTTTAGAAAGGTATATGTCGTATAAAGCTTGGGTTATTAATTTAAGCTAATCAGATAAAAAAGATATGATAGATAGAATAAATAGTGTAAAAACAATAAATAGTAAGGCTGAAGCATTAAGTAAATTTTCAAATCGTGTTTCTGTTTCGTCATATTCAGAAAAAATGTCCGATAAGAATCCGGTTCAAAATATTCAAAATCAAAGTTTTAAAGGTGCATCAACAGGGGTTTTAACCGGACTGAGAGGTTTAAATAATAGTCCTGCAGTCGGAGCATGCTGCGTTGATTTATGTTCTATGGTTATACCGAGAACTGTTGTTGAAATTAAGAATCGTGGAGCACAATCCGGAATTGAAACATTTTTTAGAGAAGCTTCAAGTTGTTTTATACATGCCTGTGTAGGCTTAATCGGACTTGGTGCTGCAACTTTAATGTCCGGGAAGTTTAATGACAAATACAAAGTTAAAGCTCAAGATATATTTGCGAGCGGTGATACTATAAAAAATATGTCTTCAATTTGGGAAAATGCTCAGGGAAATTCACAAAAGTTTTTTGATGGATTTCTTGACAGCATAAAAGGGTTGAGCGGTAGTGAATGGAAAATTGTTTCAAAGGAAGCGAGACCTGAGGTTATTGAAAATCTTATAAAACTTTCAGCAAAAACAAAAGAGCTTGCTTCAGAATCCGGCATTGAGAAAAAAGAATTATCGCAGGAAATAAAAAATATAAAAAGGCTTGTTATAGCTCAAATTACAAAAGATACAGGAGCTCAGGTTTCATATAAAATACAAGCTTCAGAAACATCAAAAGTTGTATCTTCAAGCTTATCAGAACTTGTAGATAATGCAGTATCTTTATCTAATTCATTTAAAACTGTATCCGGAGAAAAGCTTCCCGAGTTTATAAAAGCTTTGGCAAAAAATAAAACACTTTCAACAGGGTTGGGGCTTGGTATATGTGCTGCTTTATGTGTATCAATCCAGCCTTTAAATAGATACTTAACAAAACTCCGTACAGGCAGAGATGGTTTTGTCGGTGTTGAAAATAAAGGTGCGGACGATTCTAAAGAATTTAAGACATTAAAAACTATTTTTGGTATAGGTTTTCCTGTTTTTGCTATCAGCACAATAGGCAAACTTAGTGATATAGCTTCAAATGTTCAATTTAACAGTAAAATACCTTCTTTAAATCAGTTTAAATTACTGTACGGTTTAACAATAGGCAGTCGTTTTCTTGCTGCCAGAGATAAAAATGAATTAAGAGAAAGTGTTATAAAAGATACATTAGGTTTTACTAACTGGCTTATTCTGGGTGGAATGGTTTCTAAGTTAACTGCCAGAATCTCCGGAGGAAGCGAATTGATTAATAATCCGGTAGCTGCTGAAAACGGTAAAAAAGGGCTTAAATATGCCGCAAAATGGTTAATGCATTCTTCTGTTAAATCTTTTGATGAAGTATTACTTCCTAAAGTACAAGAAATATCAAAAGACGGTAAAATGTTAAAATTTTCAGAAATATTTAAGAAAGCTGATAACTTAACTAAAACAAAAATAATGAAAATAGCCGGAGCTCAAATTGCAGGATATTTATATTCGGGTATTGTTTTAGGTGTGGGAATTTCAAAACTTAATATCTTTATTACGAGAAAATTGGAAGCAAAGAAAAATGCTTATAAACAAATGCAGGATAATACTAAAAATTGCGGAATTGATTATTTTACAAATATAAAAAGTGAACTAAGCACTGTATTTAAAGAATTCAGTTAATTTGGTATAATTTAATCAATATGTTGTATTGAGGTAAAATGTCTGTATTTCTTGAAAAAGAATTCTATGAAATGCTTTCTGAAAAAATGAAGGCAGCTGTTTCAATATCTTGTCTTGCAGCAAAAGAAAGAGGTGTTGATATTTTTTTAATAGGCGGGATTGTACGTGATATAATTCTCGGGAACGAAATAAAAGATATAGATATTGCTGTCCAGTCTGACGCTGTTGGTTTTTGTGAATATTTAGCTTCAAAATATGATTGTAAAATTGAATCAACTCAGGAAAAATTAAGAACTTCAAAAGTTAGATTCAATAATAATGTTGTGATTGATTTTGCCTCTACGAGGGAGGAAAAATATGATTCTCCCGGAGTTCTTCCTTCTGCTTTTAATTTCGGATGTCCTCTTAATCAAGATGTAAAAAGACGTGATTTTACAATTAATACACTTGCAATTAAACTTACCGGAGATGATAAATATAAACTGATTGATTATTATTCTGGATATGAAGATATTAAAAATAAACAAATAAGAATACTGCATAAAAACAGCTTTGTTGACGACCCTTCAAGAATAATAAGAGCATTAAAATTTAAAGAACGGTTTGATTTTATGATTGAACCCGAAACATATTCCATCATGCAGTCTTATTTAAATAATATTAGTAAAGATATACCTTTAGAGCGAATAAAAAATGAATTCAGACAGTACTTTATGATAAATAAAGAAAATATTTACGGTGAAATAATTAAAAGTAATGCATATAAACTAATTTCAGATAATCCGTTAAAGGAAATTAATACTGATCGAATAAAGAAAATGATAAACTTGAATATTTTCAAAGAAACAGAAATATGGTTTTTGTATGTTGCCTGTTTAATTGTAAATTCGAATTGTACTGATATAAACCTTAATATGACAGCTTTTGAAAATAAAATCATATCTGAAACACAAAATATGATATTGTCAGGAATTGTTGATATTAATGATAATGAAAAGATTTATAAAAAATATAATGATAAAATAGACTTATCACTTGCACTATATTTTGTTATTTCAGGAGATGAAAGTGTAATTAAATTTTTAAATGTATTAAAACAAATAAAAGTATTGATTAACGGAAATGATTTAATTGAACTTGGATTTATACCTTCAAAATATTTTTCTGAAATATTTGAGAACATATTAAAAGAAAAATTGAAAGGTTTATTAAAAACAAAAGAAGAAGAGATAAATTTTGTAAAAAGGCATATAAAAAAACAGAGCGATTAATTGCCGCTCTGTTTTTTTATTTTAACTTGAATTATACTTTTGCAATTAATTTTTCAGCCTGTTCTTTTAACAATTGAACTTTATCTAAATGCTCCCACGGAACATCAAAATCAGTTCTGCCGAGATGTCCGTATGCTGCAAGTTTTTGGTAGAATTTCCCGCCGTTTTTAGCAGGAAGATTTCTTAAATCAAACTGATTAATAATAGAAATAGGTCTTAAATCAAAGTTATCTTCAATCAGTTTCATTATAGAATTATCTGAAATTTTACCAGTACCGAAGGTTTCTACATAAATAGATACAGGTTGTGCAACACCGATTGCATAAGCCAGTTCTATTTCGCACTTGTCAGCCAATCCGGCTGCAACAATATTTTTAGCAACATATCTTGCTGCATAAGCGGCACTACGGTCAACTTTTGTCGGGTCTTTTCCAGAAAATGCTCCGCCGCCGTGTCTTGAGTAACCGCCGTATGTATCAACTATTATTTTTCTTCCTGTTAATCCCGCATCTCCTTGAGGTCCGCCTATTACGAATCTTCCAGAAGGGTTTATTAAATATTTTGTTGAGCTGTCAGGTTTTAAAGTTTCTTTTTCAAAAACATAATTGATAACATGTTTAATAATGTCATTTTTAATTATTTCTTGAATTTTAGTATTATCCGTAATTCCGTCAATTTCGTCATCATGTTGAGTAGATATAACAACCGTATCAATTCTTGAGGGTTTATCATTTTCATATTCAACAGTAACCTGTGACTTACCGTCAGGTCTTAAATATGGAATAATATTTTGTTTTCTCACCTGGGCGAGTCTGTATGAAAGTTTGTGAGCAAGACTAATAGGAAGCGGCATTAATTCAGGTGTTTCATTACAAGCAAATCCAAACATAATCC
Source organism: Candidatus Gastranaerophilales bacterium (assembly GCA_944325525.1). Classification (GTDB taxonomy): domain Bacteria; phylum Cyanobacteriota; class Vampirovibrionia; order Gastranaerophilales; family Gastranaerophilaceae; genus Avigastranaerophilus. The sequence continues at coordinate 75,362 of CALVAK010000006.1, read as the reverse complement.
CCTGATCGCCGGCACCTATGTTATTTGTTTCATCAATAGATACATCAGCATTATTATTTCTTGTTTCAAATGCTTTGTTTACTCCGCCTGAAATATCTGAGGATTGTTCATCTATACTTGTTATGACAGCACATGTTTTGCTGTCAAACCCGCCTGATGATTTTCCGGTGTAACCTATATTTTCAATTGTTGCTCTTACAACGTGAGGAATGTCAACGTAACACGATGAAGTGATTTCACCTGAAACAAGCACCATACCTGTTGTTACTGATGTTTCTGCTGCTACTCTTGACTTAGAATCTTTTGTTAAGAATTCATCCAGAATAGCATCTGATATTTGATCACAAACCTTATCAGGATGACCTTCTGTAACGGATTCCGAAGTGAATAAATATTTTTTTGAACTCATTTTGATGTTCTTTCTCCTATTTTCTTTAACTTCTTCTAATTCTACCCCTAAAACAGCGGAAGGTCAAACAAAAAAAAGCCGCACATTGTGCGGTTTTACATCTTATTATTTTGTTTCCCTTATATTTAATTGTTTAATTAATTTTCTGTAATCTTCAAGGTCTCTGTCTTTCAGATATGATAAAAGTCTTTTTCTTTTACCAACCATCATTAACAATCCTCTTCTGCCTTGAAAGTCTTTTGGGTTTGATTTTAAATGTTCGGTTAATTCAAGAATTTTTTCTGTTAATAGTGCTATTTGTGTTTCAACACTTCCTGTATCTTGAGCATTTTTTCCGTATTTTTCTATAATTTCAGATTTGTTTTTTAAATTAATTGCCATTTTTATTTCCTTTTTATGTTTGTGACTTTGTTCGGTGGGTAAGTCTTTTATTATATTAGTATGATGATAATAACATTTCAAGAATAAAATGCAATTGCTATTTTATGGTTATTAATTTTTCTTAAAAATATAAATTCAATCTAGTGTCGTATTAAAGTGAAAATTCAACATTTCCACTTTAATACTCACCTTTTAAATACGCCACTCAAAAAATTCACTCACTCCTTTGGCTTATCGTGAATTTTTCCTCGGACAATCTAAAAAACGTAAATAATAGGTTTATTACAAGCACATATTAAAAGCTATAAATATTTCTTTTAATAAATTATAACCCTTAAGATATGATTTGTAGTCAATCTGTTCATTTGCCGAGTGCATGTTAAATATATCGGCAACACCTACCAGAACCGGTTTGAAATATTTTCCGTATTTATTTTTGTTATTTGCATATATATGAGTTTCAGCTCCGGCATGAAAGGAAGATATTTCAAGCGGAATATTTAATTTTTCTCCTGCAAGTTTTGCTGCATTAATTACAGTTTCATCATTACTTTTTTCGAATGGTGGCAGATGTTCGCTTATTGTCATTTGTGCAAAAGCAAGAGAATCATATTTTTTATTGAATTTAATTATAATGTTTTTTATATCGTTTATAAGGTCTTGTTCAAATTTACGATTTGAGCTTCTTATGGAATATGCGGCACCTGCTTTTGTATTAATAACATTTGTCACAGCTTTATCTAACATAAAATCAAGGTATTTTCCGCTTTCAGGATTTGTTGATTTAATATCATTTAAAGCTGTGTCAATTCCGCCACCGATTATTACGCCGAGGTTTATAGATGTTACAACTCCATATTCATCTTTTTTATATGTGCCTTGAGGAATTTTATCAACTAATTCTGCAATTAATTTTGCTGCATTGAGTCTTGTTTTGTCATCTATATCAATACCTGAATGACCGCCTTTTAAAGCCTGCACTTCTACTGTTAATTTTGTATAGCTTGCACCGGCTATAAGTACCTGACCGAGTTTGTCTGCATCTAAAACAAGAACATGTTCTGATTCTATTTCATCAAAATTGAAATTATGAATGCCGTACATTGTTTGTTCTTCGTCACGTGTAAAGACAATCTCTAATCCGCCGTGTTTAATGTCACTGTTTTGAGACAGTTCTAATGCAAGTAATATAGCTGCTGCTACTCCTGCTTTATCATCAGCTCCGAGAGTTCTTTTCTTATCTGTTTCAATAATATCGCCGTTTAATTGAATATTTACGGGTGAATCATCTCCTACTACATCCATATGTGCACTAAGTAAGATGGGCTTTTTAGATTTATCCGTTGCTTCAATTTTTGCAATAACATTTCCTGCTTTATCTTTTTTTGCCGGAATGTTATTCAATTGAAATATTTCTATAATTTTATTAACAATTTTTTCTTCTCTTAAAGAAGGTGAAGGAATTTTAACCAGCGTACAAAAAAGGTCTATGAGGTTATTTTCTTCTCTTAATTTATCCATTTTTTCTTCTCCTGTTTTTAAAATTATAGACTATATTGCTTAAATATTATACAATAATATTGTAATTTTAAGTGTAAAGGAATATTATGGCTAAAGTTTTATTATCCATACCAGATAAATTCTTAGACCAGATTGATGAAATTGCGAATCAAGAGCAAAGGTCAAGAAGCGAATTAATTCGTGAAGCACTTCGTAATTACATGAGAAGAAATATTGTTTTTGATTTTAAAAAAGCAAGCAGTGATGCTGATATTTTAGATAAAATTCTGGAATAGAGCTGTAAATTAGCTTTTAATACCGGATTAGATAATATGTGCTATATTTAAATTATGGAACTTACGGGTATTATACTCTGTCAGCTTGAATTTAATTTTTTTTGTAATAGAATTTTAATAACATAACTTTAAAAGCTTAATAAATAACAGAGGATTTACATGGCTCGAAAAGTATTAATATATGTTGTTATTCTAGTTTTAACTTTGTTTTTTAATACTATGCCGATGCAGGCAGCAGTTTCAAAAGTTACGATAAAAGAACTAATTGTTAAACATTCACTTGAAATGGGATTGGATCCTGCTTTGGCTCTTAGTATTGCAAAAGCAGAATCAGGTTTTTGCCATGAAAGAAGAAGTAAATACGGAGCAATAGGAGTATTTCAGCTAATGCCTTCTACTGCAAAAAAAATGGGTTATAATCCTTATCATATAAATGAAAATATTAAAGGCGGAATAACATATTATAAATTAATGTATAAAATGTTCGGGACAACAGAATTAGCTCTTGCCGCATATAACGCAGGTCCCGGCAATGTAAAAAAATATAAGGGTATTCCTCCTTTTCGTGAAACGAAAAAATTTGTTGCTTCTATAATGAATAATTATAATAATCTCAAAAGTAATCCTGATCCGGTTATGGTGCAGTATAATGATGCTGTAAAAGAAATTTCAGATTACAGTCCTTATGAGAGTGATTTCAGGCAGCAGCAAGAAGCAATTTTGAATTTATATCTGTCAAATCAAGGAATTTAGAAGGTAATAAGTATATGTTTCAAGAAATTAAAACACACGAAATTACAACCGACGTAGTTATTTTTACAATTAAAGATAATAAACTTCAAGTACTACTGGTAAAACGTGCGAATGAACCTTTTAAAGGCAGGTGGGCTATCCCCGGAGGTTTTATTAGATTGTCTGAAAATCTTGACAGTGCTGCTTTAAGAATATTAAAAGAAAAAACAAATGTGGATAATATTTATCTTGAACAGCTTTATACCTTTGGCGACCCTCTTAGATATCCGAGTTCGAGGGTTATTACGTGTGCTTATTTTGCACTTATAAGAAGCGATGATATAAAATTATCTTTTGATAATTCACAAGGAATTACGGAAGTTCAGTGGCATGAAGTCTATAACCTGCCGACACTGGCTTTTGACCACAAAGAAATTATTGAATATTCAATAAAAAGAATGCGTGAACGTCTTGAGTTCTGTCCGATTGCTTTCCAGCTTCTTCCTGAAAAATTTACATTAACTGAACTTCAAAAATCTTATGAGTTAATACTTGATATGAAACTTGATAAACGTAATTTCAGAAAAAAAGTTCTTTCTGGTTCTGTTTTAAAAGAATTAAACGAATATACAAAAATTGGCTCAAAACGTCCTGCCAGATTGTATTCATTTGACAATATCACACTTAATTCTAAAAGAGGTCATTTCTTTTCATAATTTAATATTTAATATATATTGTTGGCGTTAAGTTGCGGCACTAGATTATTTTTTTATAAGTTGCAGATTGATTTTTAACCCGGCAAAATCTCAGTAATATTAATTAACAGTTTGTTTCAATAAATAAAATAACGAAACTCAATATATAGTTGCTCATACATTACTACTTATTTTTATCATTTTAAATTTGAACTATTTATTTGTATGTTCGTTATAATAAATGAGCAGATAAAATATGTAATTGTGAAGGGAGCAAGAATGAAGAAAAAGTTTTTATCTTTAATGATAGCAAGTTTAGTATTATTAGGTGCAGGTTTTAGTGTTCAATGCTATGCTGCTGATTATAATGTTAAACATCACAAAGAAGTAAGACATCATAAATTTGAGAAAAATAAACCGGTTATAAAACATAAACCTCCGGTTAAGAAACACGAAAAAATAAGAAAAGATAAGGATAAAAAGTCATTTGACAAACATAAACCCGGATTTGAAAAAAAGCAAATACATAAAAAAGAAATAAAAAAATTTGAAAAATCAAAAAAGAAAATGATAAAAAATAAACAAAAACATCATAAAAAAATGAATAAAAATTTTAAGAAAAATCATAATCATAAATTTAGAAGCAGATAATATAATAAATAAAAACACTCTCTTTTCAGGGAGTGTTTTATTTTTTATTATATTTGTTGTTATCGTAATTATTCTATAATATTAGAAGATACTACATCCTTATTTTATGAAGGGAAATTGATTATGGATAATAAAGACATATCCGAAATTTTAGACAGGTTAGATAAATCTGATTTTAGGAAAAAATTTAAATTACATACAAAGGAAATTGAATATATAAAAGCAAAAGGAATAGATAAGATATATTCACATGCCTGTGACTTTATAAAAAAGAGAATTACACCTGAAAAGATTCCCAATGATGGCAGACAAACACCTATGAAAGGACATCCTGTTTTTATTGCCCAGCATGCTACAGCAACATGTTGCAGAGGATGTATAGCAAAATGGCATAATATTCCTAAAAATATCAAATTAAATGATGAACAGCAAAAATATCTTACGGAATTAATTATGGAATGGATAAAAAGGCAGATTAATTTTTAATTTTATACTGTGAGCTAGATTTGATTGCTTTTTTTAAAAATTTAGATTTTAAAAAAATATACGGTTTTCTATAACACAATAAAAAAAATAAATAAAAAAGTGAAAAAATTGTATCTTTATCATATTATTAGAATATGAAATTACTCGGCCGAATAATATTTATATTTTTTATTTTTATTGTTACTTTAAGTGTAAATACAATTAGTGACAATAAAGAGATTTGTTCAGGCATGCCTGTTGATACTATCAGTGCTGTTCCTTTCAATGATTATGATTTATTAAACAGTAAAGATAACAACATTTTTCTTCAAAATATACAAAGAAATGACGGGTTGTTTGTTAATAACAGAAAAACTGATAATTCGACCGGATTCGGGCTTAATAAAATTATAAATATACAAGCAAAATCTTTTATAAATATAAGTTTTTATGAAATAAAACAACTTTTTTCAGAATATAAATCGAAAATAAATATAATTTCACTTCTGTCGGAAGTAATTCCTAATGCCCCTTAACAGGAATTATTATGTCAATTAACTATGTCCGCCCGTTTAGGGTGAATTAGCTGAGATACATTAAAACAGGAGATAAATTATGAATTTAGAGTTGATTATGCAAAATTTGCAAGAAGGTATTATTCTTGGAATTTTAGGTATGGGTGTCGTAATGATATTCCTTACCCTCATGATGTACATTATGAAATTTACGGAACAAATAATGTTTAAATTAAACGGATGGTTTCCGGAAGAAGTACAGGAAGTAGTAAAAAAGACCATAGCAGCAACCCCGAAGCAAGAAGAAGAAATTGCTGCTGCAGTTGCAGCTGTGGCACATAAAGAACTTGTTAAAGGAGGAGTATAATGGAAATGCTGCATACTCTGGTTGCCAATAACAGTGTAGCAATTTCAGCATGGATTCTTATTATTGCTTATATTTTTATTGCAACGGAAAAAATACCAAAGGTTACAGTAGCTTTAGTCGGCGGCGTAATAACAATAATTTTGGGACTTGTAAGTCAGAGTAAGATATTAGATGGTTCAATAAACCCTGAATACTTTATTAACTTTATTGATTTTAATGTAATATTCTTACTTGTTTCAATGATGATTATTGTGTTAATAACCACAAAGAGCGGAGTATTTAACTATATAGCAAATGAACTTTTAAAAATGACAAAGGGGCATCCAATAAAAGTATTGATTGCTTTAGGTTTATTTACCGCTTTTGTAAGTGCCTTTTTAGATAATGTTACAACTGTTATATTGATAATGCCTATAACATTTTCTATTGCAAAGAAAATGGATATCAATCCTATTCCGTTTTTATTGACTGAAGTATTCGCTTCAAACATAGGCGGAACAGCAACATTAATCGGAGATCCTCCGAATATAATTATAGGAAGTGCCGGCGGTCTTACTTTCATGGATTTTGTTAAAGAACTTACAGGGGTAGTCGTCGTAATATTAATAGCTGTTGTTGCATTCCTTGTTATATGTTTTAGAAAATCATTAAAAACAACAGAAGAAAAAATGCTTGAAGTAACAAAAATAGACAACAGTCATACAATTGTTGACAAAGCATTGATGATTCGTTCAATGATAGTACTGGTTCTTGTTATTACCGGTTTTGTTCTTCATGATATGATTCATATGGAAACATGCGTTGTAGCAATGCTTGGAGCAAGTGTGCTTCTTCTGTTTGAAAAACCTACAGAAATATTACGTGATGTAGAATGGAATACAATATTTTTCTTTGTTGGTTTGTTCATAATAATCGGAGGACTTGAAGCATCAGGCGGTATTAAACTTATGGCAGATTGGGTTCTTACAGTAACAAAAGGGTCTGAAAGTGCTACTGCTATGATAATTCTATGGGCTTCGGGGATAATCTCAGGTGTTATTGATAATATACCTTACACTGCTACAATGGCACCAATGATTGGAGAAATTCAAGCAAAAATGGGACATGACTATGCTTATCCTCTCTGGTGGTGTTTATCGCTCGGAGCATGCCTTGGCGGTAATATGACAATTATAGGTGCTGCCGCAAATGTTATTGTTTCCGAAAATGCAGCAAAAGAAGGACATCCTATAATGTTTATGCAGTTCTTAAAATATGGTATTCCTGTTGTTGCCATATCACTTATTATAAGTACAGCTTATATTTATTTAAGATTCTTAATTTAAGATTAAATACTGCTGGATTAAGTAAAAAAGACCTCTTAACGTTTTTAAGAGGTCTTTTTTTATACTTCCATAAACTTTAAATCAGAAGTAACAATAAAATCAGCAGTTGTACACTTTCTAATATCATCAACAGAAAATATAGGATTTATTTCAGTCATTATAAGCCCCGAAGGTGTGACATTAAACACACATCTTTCAGTAACAATCATATTAACTTCTCTGTATGCTGTCAGAGGAAGGGTGCATTTTTTAACAATCTTAATTTCGTTTTTAGAAGTATGAGTCATTGCAACAATTACTCTTTTTGAACCTACAACAAGATCCATAGATCCACCTATTCCCGGTGCAAACTTCCCCGGAATAAGCCAGCTTGCAAGACTTCCTTCTTCATCAACCTGTAAGGCTCCTAAAACAGTTGCATCAATATGCCCGCCTCTCATCATTGTAAATGCCATTTGAGAGTCATAATAACAAGCTCCTTTTCTGGTCTGGACACATATACCGCCTGAATTTATAACCTTTTTATCAAAAACCGGGCCTTCTTGATTTTTACCTATACCCAATAGTCCATTTTCAGATTGAAAGAAAATATTTAAATCTTCCGAAACGTAATTAGCAACTTCCGTTGGCAGCCCTATTCCTAATGTTACTATATCGTTTTTTTTAAATTCTTTTGCAACACGTTTTGCAATAATTTCTTTTATCTTTTCACGGCTTAAATTTTGAACAGACGAAGATACGGTCATCATCATTAGTTTTCTCCTCTGTATACTATATAGTCAACAAAAAGTCCGGGGATTATAACTTCATTAGGATCAAGGTTTTCTACAAATTTATCAGCCTGTACAACAACAATATCAGCAGCTGTTGCCATTGCTGGATTGAAATTTCTTGTTGTTCCCTCAAAAGAAACGTTTCCGAATTTATCTACTCTCGTTCCGTATATTAAAGCAACATCAGCACCCAGAGGTTCTTCAAATATATATTTCTTATTATTTACTTCAACGATTTTTTTACCTTCTTCTAAAATTGTTCCAATACCTGTGGGGGTAAGAACTCCGCCTAATCCTGCACCTTTGGCATGTATTTTCTCTATTAAAGTTCCCATAGGATAGAATTCAACTTCAATTTCTCCGGAATTCATTTTTTCACCGGTTACAGGGTTTGTGCCGATGTGTGTCGTAATAACTTTTTTAATCTGATTGTTTTTGACAAGTTTTCCCTTGTCTGCATCCTGAAAAGATGTATCATTACAAATTAATGTAAGATTTTTAGTATTTTCCTTTACCAGTTCATCAATGATTATATCCGGAGTCCCGCAGCTTAAAAAGCCTCCAATCATTATTGTAGAACCGTCTTTTACTAACTTCGCAGCCTGATTTGCAGTTATGACTTTATTCAAATTATTTCCTGCCTTAAAATATCCTTGCTTGTTAATATTAACACAATTTGTATTTTTTTTGAATGTTTTAAATCCTATATTATTAAGTTAGTTTTATTAGTTTTTACAAACTGTTGCAGTAAAAATATAAATAATATACCATTATAAAAAAGGATTTTTATGAAAAATATAAATATTTGCTACACCTGCGATAATAATTATGCTGTATATACAGGAGTTTCAATTGCTTCAATATTGAAAAATTCAAAAGAAGATGAATCTTTGCACTTCTTTATTATTGAATCTTGTATTTCAGATGAAAATAAACAAAAGATTCTTAATTTAAAAAAAATTAAAAATTTTGAAATAACTTTTATTCGGGTTGATGAATCTGAATTTAAAGAATTTACCTGTATTAAGACAACTAACTACCTGCCGGCGGCTTCTTTTTACAGATTAAAAATACCGGCTTTAGTAAGAAATGTTGATAAAATATTATATCTTGATCCCGATACTATCGTTAACAAATCTTTAGCTGATTTATATGATACGGATATAGAAAACTATATTATGGGCGGTGTTTTTGATATAGGTTACAAAAAACTTGGTAAAAGAATCGGATTAAAAGGAAATGAGTTTTATATTAATTCCGGTGTATTATTAATTAATTTAAAAAAATGCAGGGAAGAAAATTTTGAAGAAAAACTTATTCAATGTGCAAAAGAAAACATGGATATTTTTATACTGGGTGATCAGGATTTAATTAATAAATGCTATGCAGGACAAATTTTGCATCTTAGCGGAAAATGGAATGTACAGGTCGTAAATTTATGTTCACGTTCTGATTATTCACAGAACTTTAATATTCTTCACTATACAGGCGGGGCAAAACCTTGGAAATCAGGTTCATATATTCCGTTAAAGAAATATTATTTTGAATACTTAAAGTATACAGACTGGGAGAGTCCTGATAAATTGTGGCACTTAAAATCAAATATAAAAGGTGCTTTTTTGTATTTAAAACATCGTCCTTTATTTATGTTCAGACCGGGATTTTATAAAAGTCTTATTGGCATGATATTAAAAAAATAATATTTAATGTAAAATAAATATAAAGATTTAATTGGTTCTAATGACTATCAACTTCTTTTGTGGTATACTTTTACAAGCGAATATGATATTAATTATCAAAAAAGATATAGGGAGAATAAAATGTTAAATGCTGCTTTAGATGAAGCGACAGAAAGAATGTTTAAGCCTGGAAAGTGGCAACAGGAAATAAATGTAAGGGATTTTATACAACGAAATTATACAGTATATGAAGGTGATGCAAGTTTTTTAGCTGATCCAACAAAAGCTACTGTTGAATTGTGGCGAAAATGCAGCGAGTTATTCCGGCAGGAACGTGAAAACGGCGGTGTTCTTGATATGGATACTAAAATTGTTTCTTCAATAATATCTCATGATGCCGGGTATATAGATAAAGAACTTGAAAAAATAGTCGGATTACAGACAGATGCTCCGTTAAAACGTTCTTTGCAGCCTTTTGGCGGCATAAGAATGGCAGAAACTGCTTGCAAATCATACGGGTATAATGTAGCTCCAGAAGTATCCGAAACATTTACAAAATACAGAAAAACACACAATCAAGGGGTGTTTGATGTTTATACTCCTGAAATGAAGGCGGCAAGACATTCCGCTATAATTACAGGACTCCCTGATGCATACGGCAGAGGTCGAATTATAGGTGACTACAGAAGAGTTGCTTTATACGGCATAAACAGACTGATTGAAGATAAAAAAGAACAATTTAAATCTCTTGAGGGGGAAATGACTCCTGAAAGAATTCAATTGAGAGAAGAAATATCAGATCAGATTAGTGCTTTAAAAGATATGATTACCCTTGGTAAAATTTACGGGTTTGATATCTCAAGACCTGCTGAAACAGCAAAAGAAGCAGTACAGTGGCTGTATTTCGGATATTTGTCTGCAATAAAAGAACAAAATGGTGCTGCTATGAGTCTTGGCAGAACATCCACTTTCCTTGATATTTATATAGAAAGAGATTTAAAATCCGGATTGTTAACCGAAGAAGAAGCTCAGGAATTAATAGACCATTTCATTATGAAACTCAGACTGGTTAAGTTTGCAAGAACACCCGAATATAATGAACTGTTTTCAGGTGACCCCACCTGGGTGACTGAATCTATAGGCGGAATGGGAGTTGACGGAAGACCTCTTGTTACCAAGACTTCTTTCAGATATTTACATACTCTTGAAAATTTAGGCACTGCTCCCGAACCAAATTTAACTGTTTTATGGTCAACGAGACTTCCAAGAGGGTTTAAGGAGTATTGTGCTAAAATTTCAATTTCAACATCTTCCGTTCAATATGAAAATGATGACCTTATGAGAGTTACTCACGGAGATGACTATGCTATTGCCTGCTGCGTTTCATCTATGGTGGTAGGAAAAGAAATGCAGTTTTTTGGTGCAAGAGCAAATCTCGCAAAATGTTTATTATATGCAATTAACGGCGGAGTGGATGAAAGACTAAAAGAACAAATTGGACCTAAATATCGTCCTATTACTTCAGAGTATCTTGATTACGATGAAGTTATGGAAAGATACGATGATATGATGGAATGGCTTGCAGGTCTTTATGTTAACACTTTGAATGTAATCCATTATATGCATGATAAATATTGCTATGAAAAAGCACAAATGGCTTTACATGATAGAGATGTTAAAAGATACTTTGCTACCGGTATTGCCGGATTGTCTGTTGTAGCTGATTCTTTATCTGCTATAAAATATGCAAAAGTTAGAACAATAAGGGATGAAAATGGTATTGTAGTTGATTATGAGATTGAAGGTGATTTCCCTAAATACGGAAATAATGATGACAGAGTTGATGAAATAGCTGTTAATCTGGTTAGAACCTTTATGTCAAAAATAAGGAAACATTATACTTACAGAAATTCAGTACCGACGATGTCAATTCTGACAATAACATCTAATGTTGTATACGGGAAGAAAACTGGAAATACTCCCGACGGAAGAAAAACAGGAATACCGCTTGCTCCTGGAGCAAATCCTATGCATGGAAGAGATACAAACGGGGCTGTAGCTTCTCTTGCCTCCGTTGCGAAACTCCCTTTTGATGATGCTCAGGATGGAATTTCTAATACTTTCTCTATTATTCCTAATGCACTCGGAAAAGACGAAGTGTTTATGGGAGATCTGGCTATAAGCTTTGATTGCGGCTGTACTCAAGACAATTTAAACTAAGAAAGGGTTTTTTATGGCAACAATGCAGGAAGAAAATTTAATAAATCTTTTAGACGGATATGTTGAAAAAGGCGGCCATCACCTTAATGTTAATGTGTTTAATCGTGAAACCTTATTAGATGCCCAGAAACATCCTGAAAGATATCCCCAATTGACTGTCAGAGTATCAGGTTATGCTGTTAATTTTATTAAGTTAACTAAGGAACAGCAGGATGATGTTATCTCAAGAACATTCCATTCAAAACTCGGGTAGTTTATAGTGCCGGTAAAATTGAAGCTGTATACTTAAGTTTAATTTGATTTAAACTGATATCTTGTTATGTTATTTTCTTAATAATTTGTACTATAATCTTTGATATGTCAGAAACTATTTATGGAAATATACATTCAATTGAATCTTTCGGAACTGTTGACGGGCCTGGAATAAGATTTGTTGTTTTTATGCAGGGCTGCCCTATGAGGTGCTTGTACTGCCATAATCCTGATACATGGAGTTGTGATATTAATAAGCAAATGTCAGCTCAAGATATCTTAACGAAATATGACGGCGTAAAGGAATTTTTAAAAAATGGAGGAATTACGCTTACAGGGGGTGAACCTCTATTACAAATTGATTTTGTTACCGATTTATTTAAAAATGCGAAAAAAAGAGAAATACATACTGCTCTTGATACTTCGGGTATTTTATTTAATAAAGAAAAAACGGATAAATTTGATGAATTATTAAAATATACAGATTTAATGCTTCTTGATATAAAACATATTGATGACACTGAGCATAAGAAACTTACGGGTAAATCAAATAAACCGGTTCTTGATTTTGCACAGTATCTTTCAGATAAAAATATTCCTGTCTGGTTAAGACATGTTGTTATCCCTTCAATTACGGATAATGAAGAGTATCTTGAAGCATTAGGTAACTTTCTTGCTTCATTAAAAAATATTAAAGCTCTAGATGTACTTCCTTATCATAATATGGCAATTTATAAATATAAAAATCTTAATATTGAATATCCGCTTAAATACATTCCGGCAGCTTCAAAAGAAGAGGCGTTAAAAGCAAGAGATGTTATTTTTAATGCAATTAAAGCGAATAAAAATTATTAATTTTTTTTGTCAGTTGTATTTCCTATTAAAAACACTTCAACCAGACCTGTTTCAGGAAGATTTTTGATGTTTTCATAAATATTTTTACAGCTGTTTTTGCATATATTTATATCTTCATATGAATTTAACTTTTCAGATTTATTATTTTTGAATACAATATATGCATTATAACCGTATTCAATTTGTTTCCTGGTTTCTTTCTTATTTTTATAGTGGTGGTTTGTTTGATGAGTGGGAAATTCTCTCATATCACCCATTGTAACCCCTATGTTGAAATTTTTTTTATATTTTTTACATTGAAAACCTTTTATATCAGAAATCTTAAATGTTAGCTTTGGTTCTTTTATTTTATCCTCAATTTTTGATATGTCTTTTTTTTCCATAGATTTTAATGCATCACCTGCAGTTATTGAATAGACGCTGCAATAACCTTTAGATTTATCGCATTTAATTGATTTAAAAACTTCAAGTTTAAAAAATGAATTTAAACATACATTAAAACCGATAATTAAAATAACTATAGCAACCGGTAATACCACAAAAAATGGTATTTTAGTAGGAATTGGTATATTCATATTTATCTCCTTATTTAGTTATATAAAATACTAGTTATTTTGACAATTAAAAGTAAAGTAAAAGGTATTAAAATAATAAATATGCAAAATATGGAATGGTATCAAAATTTAGATAAACCTTTTTTAAATCCGCCGGATTCAATTTTTATGCCGGTCTGGTCTGTTTTATATATTTTGATTACTATGTCTTTTATATTTTTTATAAAAAGTAAAAAAGAACTGCCTGAAAAAAAACCTTTAATATTCTTTTTCACTCAGCTTATACTTAATTTTTTATGGCCTGTCGTTTTTTTTGGTATAAAAAATATATCAATGGCTTTTATTGTTATATGTTTTATATGGATTTTTATAATACTTACAATAATTGCTTTTTATAGATATTCTAAACTTGCAGCTGCTTTATTATTACCATATTGGGGATGGGTAAGTTTTGCATTATATTTGAATTTTATGTTTCTTAAATTAAATGAATAAGTTTAATATTTTTTTACTGTTTTTGCAGTTTTATATATTAAATCATTATAAACATCAATTGTCTGAAAACAAATAGGCAGTTTTCTTTTTAGCAGACTTTTTATTGTTAGTTTAAAGCTTTTTAAAAGAGCTTCATCAAGGCTGTTTGTTTTATTAAGAACTTTTTCTATCTTTTTTCTATATTTTTCTTCTCGTGTTCTGCATTCAATTTTATCAGCAATAAAAATAATTTTTTCAAAATCTGACATATTTTTTTTACCGATGGTATGCCATCTTATTGCAGATAGAATTTCTTCATCAGTAACACCGTATTCTTTCCTTGCAACAATTGCCCCGATAGGAGCATGCCAGGTTTTTTCACTTATTTTTTCACATTCTTCAAATGAATTTTTTAGTTTTTCCATTTCATCCCCGGGAAGGCATTTTGCACAGTCATGTAAAAGACCGGCAGTTTTAGCTTTTTCAATGTCACAGTGAAATCTTTGTGCAAGTTCAACAGCTTTTTCCATTGTTCCTATCGAATGAAGAAATCTTTCTTCCGAAAGACAATTTTTTAACTTTTCTTTTATTTCTTCTATATTATATTTTGTATACTGCATTTTCTTTTATATAATTTGCGACACTTAATGGTACTATATCACAAATATTTTCATTATGTTTAATTTTTTCACGAATCAGGCTTGATGATATATCAATAAACGGCATTTTCATAAGTTTGTAGTTATAGCCTTTTGCTTTTAAATTCAAAATTTTTGTTTCATTAAAATTTTCTTCACGTATGAACAAAATAAAATCTATTAGTTTTTTTAAATCTTCCGATCTATGCCATGTTTCAATATTTTCAAACGCATCAGTACCTATAATAAAGTTTATTTTTTCTTTAGGTTTTACTATTTCATAAATCTGAATGATTGTGTCATAAGTATAGGATGGTTTGTTTCTTGTATATTCAATTGCAGAAACTTCAAAATACGGAATATCCTTAATGGCAAGTTCTACCATATTTAATCTGTGAAAAGCGTTTATTGTGCCAAAATTATTCAAATCTTTGTGGGGTGGTATAAATGCAGGAATAAAAGTAATTTTGTCAAAATTAAAATTATTATATACATATTTCGCAACAGCAAGATGTGCATTATGTATAGGGTTGAAACTACCTTGATAAAGACAAATACTCATAATTATCCTTATTTATGAAAATGCAGTTGCTGGGCAACAGCAAGTATTTTATTTATAAATATTTTATATCCGTTTCTGTCAGCTTCGCCTGATAATACAATATCTGCAATGTTACGGCAGGGTTTTATATATATTTTTGCTTTATCAGATGCATTTTTATATATGTTATAGGCAGAATCTCCCAGATCTCTTTCTTTTGCTCTTATAAAGAAACGTTCTTTCTGGATGTTGCTATCAATATCAACATATATTTTAAAATCAAAAGCATCTTTGACTTTTTCAGTAAGTGTATATAATCCTTCAGATATAATAATCTTTGATGGATATGCTAGAGTGTGATTATCAATTCTTATTGTTGTACCCGACATATCATATTTAGGCAGCATAACAACTTTGCCGCTAAGAAGTTCACTAATGTGCTTTTTCATTAAGTCCAATTCAAGTGCATCAGGAATATCAAAATCATAATTTTTGGCAAATTCAGCCATTCCGCCTGCTTTTTTTACTTCTTCAGAACGATCATAGTAATAATCGTCAGTATTAACACGGGTAATTATATTGTCTATATCAAAAGCTTTAGCAAAAAGTTCAATAGTTTCTATAATATCAAGTGTAATGGTTGATTTTCCGCTTGCTGTTTCTCCTGCTATTCCTATTGATGCGGAACGTTTAATATATCCTGTTAAAAATCTTGCCAGTTTATAAACTACAGATTTTTTATAATTATGGATAATTCCGTTTTGAGAATTTACTTCATCCTCAAAAATTTTAAACAACTGCATTTCAACAAAATTTATATTATTTATAGGGGAAGAAACATATTTTTCGTGAAAAGTTTGATTGGAATTTAATTTTTGTTCAAACAGTTCATTGTTTTTTTCTTTTTCTTCATCGAGTATGTTGTATGTTTTATTCATAATCTTACTATAATAAAATATTTCTTTTGAATATACCAAAATTAAAAAGAAAACAAAATATTTTTATTTAATTTGTAAAGATAAAATAATTAAAATTTACAAATTTAGGCAACACCTATTTGTTCAAAATAATTCCATTTATCATCAATACCGGCTGTTTTGCAATAAAAAGAACAAGGCAGACTTGAGAGGAATTTTAGAAATTCGTATGAATATTCCTCTTTATCGAATTTTACGTTTTTATTTTTCATTGCCTGAATATATTTATCCGTAATTTCAATTGTATCTTCCAGAACAGCTTCTATTTGTTCTCCTGCCATAATATCACCGTCATATTTACTTGTATATGTAGAGAAATAGTATATATTTGTTAAAGCGTAAAGAATATTCCCATAATCTATTCTTTGTCTTGCTTTTTCCATATCGATAATATTAATGTTTCCGTTTTCTTCATCAATAAGTAAATTATTAGAGTTTAAATGGTCAAAAGAGTATCCTGCCGCATAAGCTTTTTGTATATTTTCAATAAGTTTTTCATAAGCTTCAACAGGTAGTTTTGCAAGACTATGGAGGCTTTGTGCGTATGTTTCTTTTCTTACAATATCGCCGTAGGGGAGTTCGCCTTCTTTTAAATTTCCTGTATTTTCAGAAAATATTGCTTCAGAAGGAGGATTTCCTATTGGGGTTCCTTTTTGTTTTTTTAATACTTCTATAACAACCGGGAAGAAGCTTTTTCTATCAGCTACCGTAATTTCTCCTATCTTCTGCCCTATATTTACTTTTAAATTTTTATCCGAGGTATCTTTTATGTCTATTATTTTAAAATCAGGACTTATAGTTGCTCTATTTACTTTTCTTAGAATGTAATCATCAAATCCCGGGAGTTTATATGCACTGTGACTGAATCCTTTTCCTATTATATTATCGTCAGGATTCTTTATAACCGCTCTTAATTTTTCAGTCATTAATTTTTCATCTTTAAATAATGTTCTTATTTCACTTTCTTCTTCGGCTGCGGTTTGTTTGTTAGGTTGTGAAACCAGATTAGATGTTGTTCTTTCAAAAGAATCACTGCAATTACCAGATCTAAACGACGGTGTTCTTTTTAAAATAAGTCCATTTTTTATATTATAAATATTTGATATATTTCCAACCTGCATATATTACCTTTTTGTACTACGTAAAGAATAATATCTATAAAAATTAATTATTGATATATATAACAATTTCTTGTTTCAAAAATTTACAAAACCTTTGTTGTTATTAATTGACTTTAAAAGTAAAAATTATTATCATGATATTAAAGGATACGTGGAGAAGTTTTTTCATGAGACTGGTAGATAAACTCAAATTATTTGAAAGACAACTTGTTTTTATGAAATGGGGAACAAGTGAAGGATATGGTAAAATTAACTATGTCGGCATGGATTTTGTTGAATTTGAAATTTTTGATACCGATGAACTTGAATATACCGATAAACTTCTTATAAACGCTCAATTAATTCTTGAAGTTGTTATTAAGGGTTCTGATATAGCAAGAATCCTTGCTGAATATTCGGCTTCTTTACCAGAGCACAATAAAGATAATGTTTAATTTATTTATAGTTTAATATTTAAAAGAAGCAATTTTTTTTTGTTTCTTTTTTTATATACAGTGCTATGGAAGTAAGAAATAATATTTTTGGATTTAATACATTTAAGCCTGTAAACAGCGGAATAAAAAAGGTTTTTAATAATGGTATTTCTAATGATATATTTGTAAGAAGTACTAATTCTTCTAATCCTTCTTTTAAAGGCAATATTAGAGAATTACTCGACAAAGATTATGAAACTTTAAGTAAAGATGAGAAAAATATACTGAGAAAAGAAATTGACAATTATCAGGAAGAAGTAATAGATGATTGTATTAAAGCTTCAACTGTATTGAAGGCTGTATATGATGATAGATACGGAGAAAACAACTGGGAATATATATCAATCGGGCGTTCTTGTTCAATGATTGCAAAATGTCTTGCAATGATGGGTGTAAAAACACATATAATTCCAATATCAGGGCTTCAATTCGGGATTGAAGACGGACGTGAATTAACAAAAGAAGAAGGTTTTGAAAAATACAGGGATTTTATATATAAATCGGGTCTTAGTCCTGAAGAGGTTGAATCATCAGGTAAGACATATATTTTTCAGGACTATTGTGATTCCGGTAAAAGTTTGAGATTATTTGAGCAATTTATAAGAAGTGATGAAATGGGGCTTAATAAGGATAATATAACTTTTGAAAGTATTAATGAAGGATTGTATGATAATATACAAAAATTACAAGAATTGGGAATAGAAAACTTTAATCCTTTTTCTTTTTTATCAATGAGGCTTGGGGCACAAAATTTATACGGGAGTTTGAAAACTCACACTTCTACACCAAAATTACATTATAAAGATATAGACAAGATAGATGAAGTTGTAAAAGAACCCGTACGCACTATTTATAAAATATTTGAATTCGGGATGGAAGACAAAATAAGAAACAATATGAATTAAGGTTGCTCTTTGAAGTTAGGAAACATATTTAATGTTCCGTCATCATTTCTCCAGTTGAACCAGCCGACTTTGGGCTGTTTTGTCAAATCATTCACTGTAGCTAAAAGCCAGTTTCCACGTATTACGGTAAATGTTATATATTTAGGATATTGCAGTTCATGAACCACCTTTGATGTTTTATCTTCTTTTGAATATAATACTTTTTCTTCGGGTGATAAATCATTAAATAATCTTATGCCGTATTTTTTACCCCACTTATAAAACATTTGCCTGTAAGTATAAAAATCCTGTTTGTTTTCATTATATACCCAGCCTGTTTCTCCTGTCTGCTGGTTTAAAAAAACGCAATACCAGTCATTACCGGGGTTTAAGTCTACAGTCAGCAGGGCAACATTTTCAGAAGGTACAAAAGCTACATAATGTACCTTTCTCATATCGACAGTATTTACAATTGCAGTTTTTCGAATATTATCATAGCTTACTTCTTTTAATATTTTTGCTTCTTTGTACGGATATTGATAAACGGTGTAATTTTTAGGCATATTTAATACACCGATTCCATAGTGTTGAATGCTTTTTGAACTTAAAGGCAAAATGTCCGCAAATGAAGGTAATGCTAAAAAAACAAATAATATTAATACTGACAGTAATTTTTTCATACATCCATTATAGCAAATGTTTTAAATAAATATCAATTACTTATTTTGTACTTGATTATGCCAGAGGAGAATTAACAATAATCGGATTGTGAGTAGAAGATGGTTAGCCATGCAGGACAAAAATCATTTATCGCAAGCGGCTCTTGATTAGATTAAAGTTAAATCTTGAGTTTTTGTTTGAATTTTTTCGAGAGCTTTGTGTAAAAATTCATCAACAGACAAAGTTCCGGATTCACCAATACCTCTGATTCTTATTGCTGCTTTATTTTGTTCGATTTCTTTGTCGCCTACTACAAGTACATAAGGTATTTTATTATCTTGCAATGCTTCTCTTATTTTATAACTCATACTTTCACTTCGGTCATCAAGTTTAACCCTTATTCCTGAAGCAAATAATTTATCATAAATATTCTTAGCATAATCATTGTGACGTTCTGAGATAGGAACTATTGCAACCTGAGTCGGAGCAAGCCACATCGGGAAAGCACCCGCATAATGTTCTATTAATATTCCGTGGAAACGTTCCATTGATCCGAATATTACACGGTGAAGCATAACCGGTGTTTTCATTTGCCCGTCTTTATCCTGATATTTAATATTAAATCTTTCTGGCAGGTTAAAATCAAGTTGTATTGTCGCACACTGCCATGTTCTTCCTATTGCATCTTTTACCTTAAAATCAATTTTTGGACCGTAGAAAGCACCATCACCTTCATTAATTTCATAGTGCATTTTACGTTTATCCATTGCTTCTTTTAATCCGGCTTCAGCCAGCTCCCAGTTTTTTATGTCACCTACATAACTTTCAGGTCTTGTCGAAAGTTCAACTTCAAAATCCATATTGAAAATTTTCATAGTGTCAGAAACAAAATCAATAATGGCATTAATTTCATCGACAAGTTGTTCCGGAGTGCAGAAAATATGTGCATCATCCTGAGTAAAACCTTGTACACGTGTTAAACCGGACAAAGCTCCTGATTTTTCTTTTCTGTATACAGTTCCGAGCTCGGCCATTCTTAACGGCAATGAACGGTATGAATATCTGTTTGACTGATAAATCATAATATGAAAAGGACAATTCATCGGTTTTACTATATATTGTTCATCTTCATCATTTTCTTTCTGTATAAAGAACATATTTTCTTTATAATGGTCAATATGTCCTGAAATTTCCCATAGTTTAGATTTTGCAAGCTGCGGAGTATGAACAATGACGTATCCTCTTTTCCTGTGTTCACTTCTCCAGTAATTTTCAATTTCTTCTCTGACAATAGAAAGATTAGGATGCCATAATACAAGTCCTCCGCCTATTTCTTCACGAACAGAGAATAAATCAAGCTGAGATGCTAATTTTCTGTGATCTCTCTTTTGTGCTTCTTCAAGGAAATTCAAATACTTATCCAGATCTTCTTTTGACCAGAAGGCTGTAGCATATATTCTCTGGAGCATTTTATTTTTTTCATTACCTCTCCAGTATGCACCTGCCGTCTTTAAAACTTTAATGGCATTTCCTTTTATATATGTTGTATTAGGTAAATGCGGACCGGAACATAAATCATTAAATAAAACATTGCCTTCTCTGTCTTTTGTCAGATATAAGGTCGGATTATCATTTCTATGTTCTTCTAGTAGTTCGGCTTTATATATTTCACCTTCTTTTTTAAACTCTTCGATTTGTTTTTGAACATCTTTTATTTCATGTTTTTCAAAAACAAGATTCTGCTTTATTATATTTTTCATTTCATTTTCAATTTTAATTAAATCCTCATCGGAAAAAGTATGATTATCTAAATCAAAATCATAATAAAATCCGGTTTCAATGGCAGGCCCTATCGCAAGTTTTGCGTTAGGATACAATTTTTGAACAGCTTGTGCCATAATATGAGAAGCTGAGTGTCTCAATATATGCAGGGTTTCATTATTCTTTTCCATAATTTTTCCTTTTCTCTCCGGTTATATTAGTATGCGGGTTTAATAAACATATTCTATGTTATATCACTCATAAAAGAAAATATCAATCAAGGCTGAATTTAAGCTGATTTTTATTATAAATAACAGGCAATAATGCAATTAGCTGCTCTTACATTACTTCTTCTTTTAATCATATTTTGTATGTTGAGTTTCAATCCAACCTTACCTTGTGGATTTTTCTTAGAATATCATTAAAAATTGATTTACTTGACACTGAAATGTTGTTTTTTTATAATTTAAACAGATTGCGATTGTTCACATGAAGGGGTACACCACCTTGGGTGTAAGTAAACTTTCATGTGTTTTTTTTTGAAAAAACACAGGAGGTAAAATGGATATAGAAGATAAACTTCAAATAGGCAAATATAAATTTAATTCAAGGTTTATTTTAGGTTCAGGGAAATACAGTGTTGATTTAATAAAAGCTGCTGTGGAATATGCAGGTGCAGAAATAATAACACTCGCATTAAGACGTGCCAATACATCTGATAAAGATAATATAACGGATTTTATACCAAAAAATGTTGTTTTGCTTCCGAATACTTCAGGGGCAAGAACTGCCCAGGAGGCTGTTAGAATTGCACATCTAGCCCGTGAGATAGGATGCGGGGATTTTATTAAAATTGAAATTATGAAAGATTCAAAATACCTTCTTCCGGATAATTATGAAACAATAAAAGCAACTGAAATTCTTGCAAAAGAAAATTTCACGGTAATGCCGTATATGTATCCCGATTTAAACGTAGCAAGAGATTTGGTTAACGCAGGTGCTGCTTCGGTTATGCCATTAGCAGCTCCTATTGGTTCAAATAAAGGATTATGTACAAAGGATTTTATTCAGATTTTAATTGATGAGATTGAAATTCCTGTTATTGTTGATGCAGGAATAGGAAGACCTTCTCAAGCTTGCGAGGCGATGGAAATGGGAGCGGCTGCAGTTATGGCAAACACTGCAATTGCAACGGCAGGAAATATTATTCAGATGGCGGGTGCCTTTAAAAAAGCTATAGAAGCCGGAAGAGAAGCTTATCTTGCAAAACCCGGAAGAGTTCTAAATAATGGTGCTTCAGCTTCTTCTCCTTTAACCGGGTTTGTTCTAGATTAGAGGTTTTTGTATGAAAAAATATGATTGTGTTGAATATGATGAAGACATGGAATTAATAAATTCTGATATCATTGATAATGTTTTATTCGAAACAGAAAATTACAATTACGAGAAGTATACAAAAAAGGACGTAGAGGAAGCTTTAAATTCAAATAACTGCTCAATAGAAAACTATAAAGCTTTATTATCGCCTGCTGCAGGCGATATGCTTGAAGAAATGGCCGTTAAGGCTAAAGAAGAAAGAGAAAAACATTTTGGAAATTCCGTTTATTTATTTACTCCGCTTTATATTTCAAATTATTGTGAGAATCACTGTGTTTATTGCGGTTTTAATTGTATGAACCAAATTAAAAGAGCAAAATTAACATTTGATGAAATAGAAAAAGAAATGGCAGCTATTAAAGAAACCGGATTGGAAGAAATTCTTATTCTTACAGGAGAAAGTCATAAATTATCCGATAAAGAGTATATAGGTGAAGCTTGCAAAATCGCATCAAAATACTTTAAAACAATAGGACTTGAAGTATATCCTATGAATTCAAATGATTATAGATATTTGAGAGAATGCGGGGCTGATTATATTACGGTTTTTCAGGAAACATATAATTCGAAAAGGTATAAAGAATTACATTTAAAAGGACATAAAAGAATTTTTTCATATAGATTTAACACTCAGGAAAGAGCTTTATTGGGCGGAATGAGAGGAGTTGCTTTTGCTGCATTATTGGGTCTTGATGATTTCAGAAAAGATGCTTTTGCTACAGGATTCCATGCATTTTTAATACAAAGGAAATATCCTCATGCTGAAATTTCATTTTCTTGCCCGAGATTAAGACCAATTATAAACAACGAAAAAATAAATCCAAAAGATGTACACGAAAGACAGCTGCTTCAGGTTATGCTTGCATACAGAATTTTTATGCCATATGCCGGTATAACTATTTCAACAAGGGAAAGAAGCGGATTTAGGGATAATGTTTTAACACTTGCGGCAACAAAAATTTCTGCCGGAGTAAGTACCGGAATAGGTTCTCACTGTAACACAACCGAAGATAAAGGTGACGACCAGTTTATTATTGCTGATGACAGAAATGTTCAAGAAGTTTATAATGCTGTTAAGGGCAAAGGTCTTCAACCGGTCATGAATGATTATATTTATGTTTAAGGATTAAATATATGAAAAATAAACCTACAATATGCGTATACTGTTCTTCAAGTAATTATCTGCCTGAAAAATTCTATAAGTTTTCAGCTGAATTCGGTATAAAAATAGGTACAGAAGGGTATAATATGGTATACGGCGGAACAACCGTAGGAATGATGGGAGTTATAGCAAATAATGCAATAGAAAACGGAGCTGAAGTTATAGGGGTCATTCCTGAAAGAATTGCACAGTTTGGTTTAAAACATCCCGAACTTGCGAAAGTAATTATTACAAAAGATATGAGAGAAAGAAAAGCAACAATGGAAAAATATGCAGATATATTTGTTGCTTTGCCCGGTGGTTTCGGTACATTTGAAGAAATCTTTGAAATTCTCGTTGCAAAACAGCTGGGCTACCATAATAAACCTGTTATTTTCTTTAATTTTGATTCATATTACGATAATATGTTTAAAATGTTTGATACTGTTTATGAAAATAAATTTGCAAAAGAAGAAATGAAATCACTCTATTTTATTGCAAATACAATAGATGAAATGTACAGCTATATAAATGGCTATAAACCTCAGGAAATAGCTTTAAAATGGTAGTTTTATTCTTAATGCATCAAATTAAGATTGATTAAGTTTGTAGTGTATAGTCTAGGCTGGAAATGACTATTTTTACCAAAATCTTAGGTTTTGGTGAAAATATATAGTTTTCCATAACTGAAAAAATAATAAAAGAATTTTAAAACAGCCGGCGATAAGTTGTGACACTAGATTATTTGTTCTGATAATTCCTTCCTAATATTTTCAACCATAATATGTTCAATATTTGAATTATCATCTTTTCTTAAAAATACATCTTTAATTCCTGACTGAACTATAAATCTTTTACACAGGATGCAAATGAAATTATGCCCGTATATGTACATTGTAGCATCTTTACATCTATCCTGACCTGCCTGTATAATAGCATTTTGTTCGGCATGAATACTTCTGCATGTTTCATATTTTGTACCTGACGGAATATTGTTTTTTATTCTGTAGCATTCTCCGTATTCCATACAGGATATAACTTTTGATGGAGTACCGTTATAACCGGTAGCTTTTATTTTCTTATCTTCACCGACAATAACAGCCCCGACATGTGCTCTTAAACAATTGGAGCGTGATGAACACGTCTTTGCTATTTCAAGAAAATATTCGTTCCATTCTTTTACCATGTTAATTTCCCCTCTTTTATAATAGCAGACTATTTTTGAACTTCATAATAAGTAACAATAAATTGTTAAGTATTTATACTTAATTAAAATTTTATTAAAATATTTGTAGGGTAAAATATGAATAAAATCAGTATAAATTTTAAAGAGAATCAAGATAGCTGGATTAGTACTACAGGATATAGAACATTATTAATATTAACTTCTCTTCTTGAAAAAGAAAGAAGTATTGATGAACTTGTCGAAATTTTAAAAAATAATAAAATTACAAATAAATCAGTTTCTAAAGATACGGTTAGATTGACTATTAATACTTTAAAAACAGCTGGATGTAGTATATCGAGACCGACAAAAGCTAACGGTTATAAATACGTAATAGAAAAACATCCCTTTTGTTTAAATATTTCATCCAGAGATTTAAAAGTTTTGTTAAAAGTACACGAAAGTTTTTGTAAAGAATTATCATGGAAGGAAGTTGTTTCTTTAAACAATGTGTTATTAAAAGTTATATCTTTAACTGAAAATAAGCAGCTTATAAATATTGCCAAGAACTCAATACCATTCAGCGATATTAATCTTAATATTTTATATCAGTTAGATAATCCGTCAATATATGGTAAAAAAGTTAAAATTAAATATTCCTCACCTAAATTCGGTAAAGAAGATTTAGATATTATTCCTCAGAAAATATATTATGAAAACGAAAAATTATATTTACAATGTTACAGTTATAAATACAAAAATATAGCTGTGCTAAATATATCAAGAATTCTGGAAATTAAAAATATTAATATTTCAGAAGAGTTTAAATTTAATGATTTTTATGAAGTTATATATGAAATTTTTTCAGAAGCTATGATAGCATTTGAACCTGATAATAATGAGGAAATTATTTATAAAGATAATAATAAAATAAGAATAAAAGCAAAGGTATTAAATGAATTCTGCTTTATACAAAAAATATTTTTATTTGGGAATAACTTTAAGATAATTTCGCCTGACTTTTTCAGAGAAAAACTTATTGATAAAATAAAACAAATTAAGAAGGAATATGAAAAATGATAAAGCCTGAGAAAAAATTTGATACAGGTTTAAGAATACTTGAAGTTTTGAAGATATTACTTGCAAAAGATGTTTCTAAAAAAGAACTTATTGAAAAAATAAGGAATAATTCGGAATTTGAAAATGTATATACTCAGGAAGCATTTATAAAATATTTCAATACTTTTGATCTTGCAGGTCTAAAAATCAATAAAGATAAAAATGTATATAAATTAAGTAATGCTATATATAGTGTGAGCCTTAGTGAAGATGAAATAAAGGTATTATTTAAATTTATAAGATATATAAAAAGAATACACAATAAACAACTGGAAAAAACTATAGGCGAAATAATTTATACTTTTGCTAAATATACAGAAGAACAACTTCATAATGAAATTAACAGTGTATTAAAAGAAAAAGTTCAGAGTATAAAACAATCTCCTAATATTATAAATTCACTTGAAAGTTTATTATATGATAATCAGCTTATTGTAATAACATACTATAAAAACAAATCGGTAAAAGATACTATAACAGTGGAGTTAAAAGAAATTATCGAAAAAGATAATACTGTTTTAATTTCATGCTATGATCCGGTAAAATCAAGGAATAAGAAAATATATATTGATTCAATAACAGAAATAAAACAATCGCCAAAAAAATCCACGGGCATCAAACATTTAGATTCTGTCATTTTTTGTTTGTATGGAAGATTAGCTAACTCATATAAACTAAAAGAATCTGAAAAAGTTATTGATTTTGGCAGTGATTATTTAATTGTTTCTAATACGGAAGAAGATAAAGATTACTTGTTAAGAAGACTTTTAAAATATGGAGAAAATTGTAAGATTACATATCCTAAAAGTATACAGAAAGAATTCTTAAGCTTAACTGATGAGATATTAAAAAATCTTGAAGAGGGTATAAAATGAAGAATATTATATTTATTCCGATAGATAATAGACCCGTATGTTATCAGCTGCCTTTGCAGATTATAAAAATGAATCCTGAATATAAACTATTAATGCCGGATATAAATTTAATGGGTAATTTAAAAAAAACTGCAGATATTTCTTCAATAATAAAATGGCTTGACAAAATTGATAATGCGGATATTATTATTGCTGCTCTTGATACAATTGCGTATGGAGGATTAATACCGTCAAGAAGAAGCAATAACAGTTTTGAAGAAATAAAAGAAAGAATTATAGATTTTTCAAATACTGTGAAAAAGAAGAATGCTAAGATTTTTGCTTTTTCAAGTATAATGCGTATTTCTAACAATAATATTAATGAAGAAGAAAAAGAATACTGGAATTTATATGGAACTAAAATATTTAATTATTCATATAATATTCATAAATCTGAAACAGAGAAAACAGAAGAAATTGTAAGAAATGCAGAAATTGCCGCAAAAGAAGTTCCTGACAACATTTTAAGTGATTATTTAAAAACAAGAAAAAGAAATTTTGAAATAAATAAGCTATATATAGAATTAAAGAAACAAGGTTTATTTGATACACTTGTTTTTTCAAAGGATGATTGTTCGCAATACGGATTAAATGTTAAAGAAGCCGAGGAGTTAACAACTTTATCTGAAAACATTAACGGAATATATATAAAAACCGGAGCGGATGAAATACCCCTTACACTTCTTTCAAGAGCAATAAATAAAAATAAAAAAGTTAAAATAGCACCTGTTTATACCAATCCTGAAAGTATAGAAAAAATTTCAAGATATGAAGATATAGCTGTGGAAAAATCTGTTAAATCACAAATAGAATTATCCGGCGGAATTGTGTCAGATATAAATAATTGCGATTTAATATTATTAGTTAATAATTTCAAAAACATACAGGGTGATCTGGTTATGAATTATGAAGAGCCATTATTTGATAAAGATTTAAGCCTCCCTGAAAAACCATATTTTATTGCTGATATATTAAACGCAAACGGAAGTGATGATAATTTTGTAAAAGCATTTTTAGATAAAGAAGATATAGGGGATTTTTATGGTTATGCGGCCTGGAATACAACAGGGAACACACTTGGCTCTGCAATATCAACTGCTCTTATGTTGTACTGTGCTGAAAATCCTGACTTTGAGGCATTTTGGAATTTGCAATTAACAAGATTTCTTGACGATTGGGCCTATCAGGCAAATGTCCGCCGAATTTTTTATCAAAATAATAACGAAATTTCAAAATTAAAAACATATATACAAGAATATGAAAAAATTGTTTGTAATAAATTCAAAATAGAAAATATTCAAATAAAATATACTTTCCCCTGGAATAGACTTTTTGAGATAAATGTAGAACTTATAAAGAAGCAGCAACCTGATAGTGTAACTCTATAAAATATATTTGTAAGTGAAGCTGGCGGGAACGAAGAGAAGCCAGCGACAGCAATGAGTAGAGCGAAATCCATTAGTTTAAATAATTTTTGAATGCTCTTACAACAACCTGAGTTCTGTCTTCCACACCCATTTTTTGTATAATACTGCTTACGTGTACTTTAACTGTATTTACGCTTACATCAAGAATCTTTGAAATTTCTCCGTTTGTAAGTCCATCACACATATATTCCAATACTTCTTTTTCACGATATGTTAAATTAAACTCTTCAACAAGATTATCATTTAAAATCCGGCTCATATTATTAAGCTGTGCAAAAACTATATCGGCGATTTTAGGGTCAAACCATAAAGCTCCTTGAATTACTGATAATACAATTTCTGCAAACATTTCAGGATTGACATCTTTAGAGCAATATGCTCTTGCTCCTGCATGAATTGAAGCTATGACTTCATCCTGGGAGTTGTGAGATGTAAGAACTATTATTTTTATGTCTTTATTTATTGCTTTTATTGCTTTTGCTGCTTCAATTCCGTTCATTGACGGAAGCCCTAAATCCATAATTACGGCATCTATATGGTTTTCTTTAACAATATTAACAGCTTCTTCACCGTATGATGTTTCATAAATTTTATCTATGAAATTTTTAGATTCAAAAGCTGTCTTTAAACCGAATCTAATTAATTCATGATCTTCTACTATGAGTATGTTATACATATAATCCTCTTTTATTTACTTTCTTCACGAATATAATATTCACTGAAAGTTTTAATTATTTTTTCTTCACTGGTATTGAGTTTATTCTTCTTGTTTAAAATACCGGCAAATTGTTTTAATGTGTAAGAAGCTAAAATTTTTCTGTCTTTTTCTTTTAATTGCATCTTGTATTCTGAAATTAATATATCAACAATTACATCACAGTGTAAAGACAGAAAAGCATCGGTAATTTTTCCGTCAAAATGTTTATTTCTGCCGTCAATTATGATATTTAAAGCATCTTTTATAGGCATTCTGTCACGGTAATGACGTACAGAAGTTATAGCATCAAAAACATCACTTACAGCAAGTATCCTACCGCCAAGAGGAATCATTTCACCTTTTAAACCTCTGAAATATCCTGTGCCATCATATCTTTCGTGGTGAGAGGCAGCTATTTCAGTTATTTCATTAAAAGATGAGTTAAGGTTTGTTTTACATAAAATATCATAAGTAATTTTAACATGACTTTTTATATGTTCATATTCTTCTTTTGTTAAAGCACCTTTCTTTTGTAATACCGAGTCACGAATTCCTATTTTTCCTATATCATGCAGCATTGCTGCTTTAGATATAATTCCGGTAATATCTTTATTTAAACCAAGTTGTTTTGCTATTAATTCTGAATATAACCTTACCCTGTTAGAATGACCGAGAGTGATTTTATCTCTGGCATCAATAGAGGCGGCAAGGGTATTTATAAATCCTTCAAATAATTTTTGCTGTTCTTCAAGCATTTTTTGCTGAATATTGAATAAAAGATAATTTTCTATTGCAATTCCTGCATTAGTACCTATCGCAAATAAAATATCTTCATCTGCTTCTGTAAAATCACCGTTTTGTTTGTTTAATACCTGAAATACGCCTATTATCTCAAATTTAATATTTCTCATCGGCATACAAAGAAGATTATATGTTTTGTATCCGGTCTTTTCATCTATTTCTTTATTAAAACGTTTATCACTGTAGGTATCTTTAATCCTTATTGTTTCTCCGGTTTTTAAAACAGCACCGGCAAAACCCTTATCTGCTGAAAAACGAATTTCTTCGCTTTCCATACCTAATGCAACTTTTGACCATAATTCATTTTTTTCTTTGTCATAGAGAAAAACAGTACATCTGTCAGCATTTAATACATATTTTGTTTGTTCTGCTATGGTAGTTAAAAGCTTATCAATATTTGCTTCTGCATTAACAGTTCTGGCTATTTTTGACAGAGCAAGCAGCAATGTCGTATTTTGTTCGGAATCTTTACTGTTAAAATCCTGGTTTTTAAGGGGAGCAGTAATGTCTGAACTTGTATTTATAAAGTTTTCCGATAGTTCTTGAAGCTTATTATATGATTTTTTCAGGTTGTGTTTTTTTGAAAAATCAATAGCTTTTGCAAGATATTCATAAGCTATTTTCGTATTTTGTAATTTTATGTATATAAGTGTTAATAATTCAAGAGCTTTAACTTTTAAAACAGGCAAATCATCTAACAATTCGAAAGCATAAGTAAGATAAAACAAAGATTCATTATATTTGTTTTCAATAAAATAAATTTGCCCGAATGCAAACTTATTTACTGCTTCCGTAAGTTTTTCGCCTGTACTTTCTGCTAAAAATTTTGAATCTTCTAGTAATAATAAAGATTTATAATAACTTTCATTTTTGCTTATATATTTAATTAGTCCTGTCAGAGAAAGACAAATAGAAACTTTTGCAATATTTTTATAAGCTAGAAAAATTTTGTGTGCTTTTGATAAATTATTTAATGCACTTTTATAAGACTCTTCTTCATAATACTCTAAAGCAGTATTCAATAAATGAACAGCTTCTTCCTGAGAGTTAACAAATAAACATTCACTATGCTTCTTTGGCATACTAATCCTTAACAAACTAACATTTTCATTATACAATATATTTTAAAGTTTTAATATATGAATAATAAATATGGAAAAAGTTAGTATAATAATTCCGGTATATAACGAAAAAGATACACTTGAAGCTATTCTTGAAAAAGTGGAACAGGCTTCATTCTCCGGGTTGAAAAAAGAAATAATACTTGTTGACGATGCTTCGACAGACGGAACTTTAAGTATATTGGAAAAATTAAAGGATAAATATAAAATACTTTTTCATGAAAAGAACAAAGGTAAAGGTGCTGCAATAAGAACTGCTGTTGCAGAAGCAACGGGAGATTTTATTGTTATTCAAGATGCTGATCTTGAATATTTACCTGATGATTATAATAAACTGCTTCCTTTTTTAATAAATGATGAGGCAGATGTTGTTTACGGTTCCAGATTTGGTAATAAAGAAAACTCTAAGAATTTCATATTAAAAAATAAAATTGCTAATATGTTTTTAACAATGCTTACCAATATTTTATACGGTGCCAAAATAACTGATATGGAAACATGCTACAAAGCATTTAAAAGTGAATTTATAAAAAATATAACCATAAAATCAAACCGCTTTGATTTTGAACCGGAAATAACTGCTAAAATTTTAAAACAAAAGGCGAGATTGAAAGAAGTTCCTATTTCATATACAGGAAGAAAACACGATGAAGGGAAAAAAATAAATTGGAAAGATGGAGTTCATGCAATTTTAACATTAATAAAATATAGATTTCTAAACTAAGAATCTACAGGAAATAAAAAAGATTCAGCAACATCAATGAATGAGAATTTATTCTAATAACTATTGTAAAAAAATATTATTTAAGTAAATATAAAATGCAAAGAAAATTATTTTCGGATTTTATATGACTGTTATGAAAGTAAGTGCCCCCAAAATTAATCAACATATAGCAACATCTCTGGAGCGATTTTCTCAAAACGGAGGAGAAAAAATATCAAATTATGTTAATGCAGCAGGGAAGGCGGTAATAGCTCCTTTCGTTATTATGAATAATCCATTTACGCATAAAGATGAGAAAGATAGAGAATGGGCAAGTGTAAAACAACCTGTTGAAGCAGTTATAACACTTGCAATGCAGCTTGCAGCCCTCAGTGTATTATATAAAAGTGTAGATTCTTTGATAAAAAGAGGCAAAATAAGTTTTAAATCTATCGAAAATGCAGCAAAAGATGCATCACTAATTCCGGAAAAATTTTTAAAAGCCTGCAATAACAATAAAGATCAAGCTCTTAAAATGTATAAAGCACAATGCAATGAAATATTAAAAGACAGACTGGGGGCTGTTGTCAGCATGTTTACGTATGTGCCTGTTCTGGCTGTTTCTAACAGAGTCTTTCCTAAAATAGCACAAAAACTGGTGAATAAAGATGAAAATAAGTCCGATAAATAAGCTTACACATTCAGATTTCTTCAACAGACATATCAACAGAGTTATCAATGATGATATGTTCGGTGCTAAAACACTTGTTGCTTTAAATGTTGGAAAAGATGTATTTGCATACGGGGTAAGATTTAGGACAACAATGAAAAATAAAGATATACCTGAAGAACAAAGACCTTTTGTTGCTTCAATGGATTTAATGTCAGGAGTTGTCACGGCTATTATGCAGATTGGTGTGGGATTTTCTCTCGCTAATCCTAAAATACAGGGTAAGATTTGGGATAAACTTTTTAAAAACTGTAAATTTAATGATATAGTAGCGGCAAAAAAGGGATTCAGTCAGGTTATGGCATTAATAGGTTCAACAATACTTGCGGAAAGAATTCTAGTTCCATTGATTGCTACTCCTTGTGCGGAAAAATTTGAAAATATTTTCTTTAATTTCGGTAAGAAAAATACTTCTGATAAATATCATTCTGTAACTTTTGAACAATTTCAAAAAGATATCATGACTTCTGATGATAATGAAAAAGTACAAACATTTAAAAGTAAATTTTGCCGGAAAAAAATTAAGAGAAATCATAAAAATTGTCCGGAGAAAAATTCATAATAAATTGGAAGTATTAGTAAATTTTTGTGAGTGGCGTTTTGAAAAGTTGAGCAACTGTACGGCGATGAAGAGAAGGCAGCGACAGCAATTTCAAGAGAGCCTGCGGTAAGTTGCGACACTAGATTATAATCCTTATATCACAGGACTATTTAATATAAGTCTTAAAAATATACATTTGGTTAATATACGAACCTGTATTTAAACAAGTATTATAAAACTATACATATTCCACTCTCACTCGTAAACTGTTTGACCGAATTTTTCGGTCTTTTTTTTATTTATAAAAAGATAAAATATTAGAAGCAAAAATTAAAATTCCGATAATTACACTCCCGAAAACTGAAAATAAAACAATACCTGCCGACATATCTTTTGCCATACCTACAAGTTTTGAGTAATTGTTTTTATACACCGCATCAAGTGTAAATTCAATGACAGAGTTCATTAGTTCGCAAATGAGTACTATCATTATTGTTAGAATTAAAATACAAATGTCAGTAATTGAAAAATCAAGTAAAATTGCAGCTGTAATAACAAAAAATGCAGCAATTAATTCTATTCTGAAATTTCTTTGTGAAACCAGTGCAAGTTTTAATCCTCTTAGAGCATTTAATATACTTTGTATAATACTTTTTGATTTAAATCTGGTCATAATACTACAGCCTTTGCTTTATTCTGATTTGTCACCATAAATTGATAATCTTCAAGGCTCTGGTGGTCAAAACCAAGAAGATGTAAGATACCGTGAGAAATTACAAAGTATAGTTCATCTTCAAAAGAAATATTATTTTCGGTTGATTGTTCTTTAATTCTATCCAGAGATATTATTATTTCTCCCAGATAAATTTCTTCATCAAGAATAAATCGTTCTTCTTCATTCGAATCAGCAAACATTGCAAAAGTTATGACATCGGTTGGAGAATCTTTTTTCCTGTATTCATTATTTATTCTTTGTATATATTTATTATCGGTTAAGATAATGTCAAATACTATAGTTTTAAATTTATATTTATATAAACAGGATTTATTAAAAATATCTTTATCAGAAACTATGTAATCTGCAATTTTAACTGTATTATTATAAATTACGGTATCATCAATATTAAAATCCGGATATTCGTTTTGCAGGAAGATATTTATATTAAACATATTTGCCTGTTTATTCCTCTTTATTCTGAATTTCTTCAATTGATTCTTGATATTTTATTCTTTTATGGAAAACACTTCTTAATACACGAGAAAGTGTTGCAGCAATAATTTTTATATCTTTAAGGGTTAAAGGGCTTTCAGAAAGCTGGTTATCGTCAAGCCTGTCTTTAATAATTTTATTGATTAAAGCATCCAGCTCTTCCTGCGAGTGGTCTTTTAATGTTCTCGATGCTGATTCAACCGCATCTGCTATCATTAAAATAGCTGTTTCTTTAGTATTTGGTTTGGGCCCGTTATATCTAAATTGTTCTTCTTTTACGTTATCAATGCCTTCTTGTTGAACAGCTTGATTATAAAAGTAACTTGCCAGCGAATCTCCGTGGTGCTGGACAATGAAATCCTGAATGATTTCGGGGATATGATACTCTTTTGCAAGAGTAATACCGTCTTTTGTATGGGAGGTTATAACCATTTTACTTGAACGTGGTGTAAGTTTTTCATGCGGATTTTCGATTCCGCTGTAAGTTTGATTTTCAACAAAGAATAATGGTCTTACAATTTTCCCCACATCATGATAAAGAGCTCCAACTCTTGCCAGTATAGGATCAGCTCCTATTGCTTCGGCTGCTGATTCTGCCAAATTCGAAACTCTCAAGCTGTGTTCAAATGTACCTGGTGCCGCTTCATGCAGCTTTTTTAATAAAGGCTGATTATAATCACCAAGCTCGGCAAGTCCGAACGGAGTTATAATTCTAAATGAATTTTCAAGTATAGGTATCATACCGAGAGCAAAAACTCCTGAAATGAACCCGTTTAAAACACCTGCGAGAATATCTTGCGAAAGCTTTTCAAAGCCTAAGTCATAATATACACACAAAATAATTAATGCCATGGCACAGGAAGTATAAACTCCGACTCTTATTAAATCAAATCTTCTGGAATATTTAACCGTTATTGTTCCTATTGAAGAAACAATAACAGATAATATAAATACAGACATTGCAAGTGCCGAGAATTGTAATGACAATGTTATTATTGTAAGTAGCGTTACAGTTGCAAAAAATGAAGTTCTGGGGTTTAAAAATACTGATAATAATATAGCAAAAAGAGGAAAGGGTAGTATAAATACAGACCATGTCGCCGGCAGGAAAATCGATAATATTGCCATTAATAAAGCCAGAACAGATATAAATATCAGGTATCTTCTTTTTAAAAATTTAGGTTCAAACGATTTTAAATAGTAAAATACCGAGGCGAATCCTATGCAAACAAGACAGAATATACCCAGAATACCTTTGAAATTAATTTTTAATATATTATAACCTGCTTTACTTAATGCTTCTTTTTTTACCTGAGTGATAGGTTCCCCTACTTTTACGATTGTATCGCCTTTATTAAATTTAACTTTTATCGGAGCAATCATATCCCGTGCGTTTTTTTTCGCAAGGGCAGTTGCTTCTTCATCTACAATCATATTAGGAACTATAACTTGTTCTAATAA
The DNA here is from genome assembly GCA_944325525.1 of Candidatus Gastranaerophilales bacterium. Lineage (GTDB taxonomy): Bacteria > Cyanobacteriota > Vampirovibrionia > Gastranaerophilales > Gastranaerophilaceae > Avigastranaerophilus. The sequence goes on along the minus strand of CALVAK010000006.1, from coordinate 39,757 downwards.
TGCAGTAATTACTTTTAATTGATTATTCGTTGTATTGATGTCAACATTTCTTCTTATAATTTTGGCGAGAGTATTTTCTTCAAAATCTTTTTCAGTAATACCTTCATTTAGTACAGAAACCAGAGTTTTTCTTGAATTTGCATAAATTTTGTTTAAAAGTTCTTCATCTGCATTTATAAAATATGAAATTACAAATGTTTTTAAGGATGGATCTTGGATGTCTAGAATTATTTCTATATCTTTTTTCTTTTCTGTTTCTGTTGAATCCTTTTCTCTTATGATTGTTATTTCATTAATTATTTCGTTTAAATTATTTTTAATATAACTGTCATCGGCAGGAGAATATACCTGATTTACTTTCTGTGCAACTTCTTTTTTTCTTTTTTCCGTTTTTATTGTATCTATAACGACGATATCTCTGGGAGCTACAACCATGACTTTGCTGATATTATCGGCATCAACGATTGTTTGAAAGAAAAAATATTTTGAAACGATTACCCCGGTAAAAATCAACACAAACATTATTATTAACATCGCATTTATTATAATTTTAGGAGATTTTAATATTTGCAGATGTTTGCTTAAATTAAGTTTTTTCATAAATACCGCTTATTTCCCTTGTTCTCACAAATAATTTTACACCAACACTCATATTTTGCAAATCTCGTAAAGTGTTTGAACTTTTAGTATATCAATAATATAATTATTAATGAAAAATTTTACATATATTTATTTAATTTTGGCAGATACTTTTATATGCATATAAAGAAAAAACTAATAAAATTCATATTAATTATTGCTGTATTTATTGCGGTTTTTGAATGCTTGTATTTATTTCTATTCCCTTTTATCTTAAATAATGCAGCCGAAAAGGGAATATTAAATAAGCTTGTAAACAAATATACAAATGCTTATTTAATTTATGATAATCTTAAATTTAAAACAAATATTAACTTTAATCTTTTGGTATCTCTTGATAAATTAACGCTTAAAGATAAAGAACAGAGATATACTCTTATAAATGCTGATGATATTGATATTGATATTTCTCTTATAAGTCTTCTGAAAAAAGAAATCAATATAAAGAAACTGGAAGCAGATAATATGGATATCAATATAACTATGAATAAAGATGGTGTTTTTAATTTTGAAAAACTGTTTTCCGGCAAAAATAAAAATAATGTAAATCCTGTTATAAAAAGATTAAATATTAACATAGATAACTATAAATTAAATTTCAATGATGAATTGTTAAATAGAACAATAACAGCATTTGCTAATCCTTTAACTATATCCATTAAAGAACGGGAAAATATATCAATACGTACAAAGGGATATATATTATCATCGTCTGAATCTATTCGAACAAAGACCGGTACTAAAGAGAATAATATTTCTTCAAGTTACAACCTAAAGAGTGATTTTGATATTGATTTAAAAACAATATTGCCCGTTAAATTTAATAGTATAAAACCATATTTTTTTAATGGAAAATGCTTTGTAGATAATATAGATTTAAATTTATTTGCCGATTATGTAAAAAAATATTTTGACAGAAATATTACTGATTTATCAGGAAGGATTGATTATATTCAGTTATCGACTGCAAAAAATGAAGATAAGCAGGAAAAGATAATATTTAATACCAGATTCAGTGATATAAATTTTGGTAAAAATGATTGGAAAAATAAAATAAAAGCTGCCGGTGAAAATGTTGTAAATGCAGGTATATTTTTACAAGAAGGTAAAATTAATATCAATTCGTTTAACTATAAAGCACAAGATGTAAATATTAAAGCGGATGGTTTCGTTAAAATTCCGGCAAAAAAACCTGAACTTGATATTAATGTTGAAGTTTCTGATTCAAGAGCTGAAAATATAGTACAGATATTACCTCCTACCCTTGTTCCGAAACTAAGAACAATAGAGAAAGTAAAAACATACGGCATATATGGTGATATTGAGGGGAAGGTGAATATAAAAGGAACTGTTCCGCAGCCTGATATTACCGGATATGTAAATGGACATAATATACATATACTTGATAAATCTTTGCATAATAAACATAAAGGGACAATATCGCTTACTTTTGACAAAAGAATATTAAATATGGATATCCTTGTAAATCTTATTGATAATCAAAGTGCAAAAGTGAATGGTTATGTTTATATGTATAGAGACGGAATAAATAATGTAAAAGTTAAAACAACAGATAATATTGACTTCCCTCTGGCACAAAAAATTATTGTTCCTATAAGTAAAGTTTTTAATTTTCAATTAGGTCCTATTCCGGATATGGAAATATATACGGGTAAAGGTGTTATTGATATAGATGTAAAAGGTTCGATTGATACTATTAATATAGACGGATATTCACGATTTAATGATGCAGCATTATCTTATAACGGTTTATACGGAAAAGTTGATTATGCTGAAGGTGAATTGAATTTTAAAGAAGATATTATAGAGTTTAAAACCCTTCAGGCTTTTGTTAAATCAAATCCGCTGCAGGTGGAAGGCAGAGTAAAAATTAATAATCATTTTGATTTTAATATTTCCTCAAGTAATGCTCAGGTAAAAGATTTGTTAGAAATAATAAATAAAAGTACTTTGCTGAAAGATGTAAAAGATGGTATTTCTATAATTACCGATGCGGAAAATGCAGTCCGCATATTTATAAATTTAAAAGCAAAAATAGTTCCTGTAGCTTATGGCGAACCTCCGCTTCCGCCAGAGGAAGCTTTTAAAGATATGAAAGTTAAAGGGGCTTTATATTTGCTCGGAAATTCTTGTTTCATAGAAGGATTTAGGACTCCTGTTGACAATATCAAAGGAATAGTTGATTTTACAGAAACACAAGTTGTTTTAAATTCTCTAACCGGTATATCAGGCAGTTCTCCGATAAAAATTTCAGGACAGATTAATACCGATTTAGAAACTAAAATACCGGATGTTGATATAGAAGTTACAGGTAAAGAAATTAAATTAAAAGATACTATTAAGTTTTTGACTGAATCATATTTGTATCCTGAAAATTATCCGAATTTATCAAATTTATATAAAACTGCCTCTAAACACGATTTATATTTTAAATATAAGGCAAAATCTGTTGATTTTGAACCGGATAAGGCTTATGCCGTAATTAATTTTATTCCTGACAACGAGGATAATCCAATAAAAGCAAAATCCGGAAGAATTATTATGAATAAGTCGGTAGTTACAATAGAAGATGTTAATGCCGCTTTATATGACTCTAATGTTATGGTCACCGGCAATATTAAGGATACTGATACACAAAATCCGGAATATAACCTGAAAATTAAAACTGATGATTTTAATATATCAAATTTGAATAATATTGAAAAAATAACTATAATACCTGAACAAATAAAAAAAGTACTTAAGCAGTTTAATGATTATAAAGGTACGACAGGTATAAATATAGAAATTAATAAAAATGTTTTAAAAGGGGAAATTGATGCAAATAACATATCTCTAACTCATAAATCAACCGGGGCTCCTTTAAGGTTTGATAACTTTATTATTTATTTTAAAAATAATAAAATTATTGTTAATGATGTTGCCGCTCAAATAGGAGATATGCCTTTCTTTGGTGATATAACAGTATCAAATTTGTATAAGAAGCCTTATATAAACAGTTATTTCACTGCAAAACTGACTAACAATTTTATTAAAACATATCTGCCGGAGGCTTTGGCAAAAAGAATTGATGTTGAAGGTGATATAGGTTTTTCTTCCCGGATAACAGGTAATATAAATAATCTTAATATAATTCCGAAACTTACATTGAATACAGATGCGGATATATCATTTGATAAAACAAATATAGGCGAGACAAACGATAAAAGAGAACTTACGGGAGAATTTAATATATCTCCGGACAAAATAAACATTAAAAAATTTGATTATATAAAATACATATCTTCCCAAAATAATAAGACATATCCGATGACATTTGCAACTTCATACGGAGTATTGAAGAAAAATGGCAAGGAAATTGAACTTGATGAGTTTAATATAAAAACACATAAAAATTTGCCTGCCAGATTTCTTAATTTATTTTTAAAATCGCCTGTTTTAAAACAGGGAACATTTAATTGTAATTTAAAATACAAAATGTTTAGTAATAATGTTGTGAAAATCATAGGAAATATGGATTGTAGAAATATTGATATTCCTTTGTTTGATACGATAATAAAAAATATACAATTTAAAGCTGATAAGAAAGATATCGACCTTAAAGTCTTTGGTTTTATATCTGAATCAAGAATAATTGTTAATTCTAAAATAGAAAACAATATAAAAGGTAAACCAAAGATAGCCAAATTAGATATCAATGCTGATCGAATAGACAGGGATAAATTATTGAAAAATTTATCTGATACCCATAAAGCAATGAATACAAATAATAAAATAAAAAACATTGATTTAAACGGGCTTTCTATTGAGAACGGTCATATAGAAGTAAAAGAATTACTTGTGAAATCGTTAATTGCAAATAATTTTAGAGGTGATTTTTCAATAGATGAAAACGGTATATTTCTTATAAATAATATGATTCTTGAAGTAGAGCAAGGTAATTTGCAAGGTGTTTTATCATACAACCTGAATGATACAACCTTAACCGGAGATTTTGAACTTAACAATATTGATTCAAATTATATCGCTCAAACACTGTTTGAAGGAAAAAATCAAATATATGGACAAGCGAACGGGAAAATATATTTGAAAACAAAAGGTACAAATGATGAAGAACGAATCAAGAATTTATCCGGAATGGTATACTGTGAAATATCAGACGGAAGAATGCCGAAGCTGGGTTCTTTGGAATATCTTTTGAGAGCAAGTAATATTGTAAAAAGCGGTATTACAGGTTTTACTCTTAACAGTATTCTGGAACTTCTGAATCTTGTTAAAACAGGGTATTTTTCGAGTATAAGCGGGAGCTGTATGATAGAAGATGGTGTGGCAAAAGATATTGAAATTTTTTCTAAAGGAGAAAATTTGAGCTTATACATACAAGGTACTTATGATATAACAAAAACCCATGCTGAACTTGAAATTTTAGGAAAGTTGTCAAAACGTATTTCAACAATATTCGGTACACTTGGTAATACGTCTTTAAATACTTTCTTTAAACTAATACCCGGAATATCGATGTTTGATTTCGGAAGAGAAAACTTTATTGAAGATGTAGAAAAAATACCGTCATTTACAAATGGTGATTATGAATCAAGAATTTTTCAGGCAATTATTGACGGTGATATAAATGAATCAGGATATGTTCAAAGTTTTAAATGGGTACAATAACAAAAAGAGCTGATATTTATCAGCTCTTTTTGTTAGTTGTTCAATATACTATTTGTTCAACTTTTCTATAGGACAGCCCTGCGGTTTATTCTTTTTTCTTTCTTCAAACTGTTTTCTTCTTTCTTCCATTTTTTGCTTTTGTTCTTTTTTAATTTGCGAAAATTCTTTTTTTTGCTGATCTGTTAAAACAGATTCAAAACTTTCCATATTCTGTTTTCTTAATTTTTCAGCTTTGAATTTAAGTTCTTTCATTTCTTTTTTAATGGAAGTTAATTTTTTATTCTTTTCAGCTTGAGATAAAGTTGAGTCAGCTTGAACCGCTTTATATTCTTGTTTTTTGAGTTTTATTTGATCAATAACCGGTTTTATTTTCTCTCTGTCTGCTTTTTTTTGAATTTCTATTTGCTGCTTTTGAGCTTCGCTTAAATTTAATCGTTTCTCGAATTCTAGTTTTTTAGCTTCCATTTCTGCCTTTGAAGGATGAGGTCCTCTAAAGTGTTTATGATGATGCGGTCCTTTTATTGTGCAATCTGGCGGACAAGGTTTATCGCAAGATGGCGGGCATGGTTTTTTGTACTGTTCAGGGCAAGGTCCCGGCAGATTGTCTTTTACCGGAGGCAGCAATTCTTTTGTCTCAATTGTCTGTGCTGCTGTATTATCAGTATTTGAAACCGGTTGTATTTCCGCATAACAGGTATTAAGACCTGAGAAAACCATTAATGTGCTTAAAACAGGTATAATTAAATTTTTGTTCACTTTTTATGCTCCTTTCAAATTAAATCTTTTAAAATGATACTCAATTCTTTGCGCGCGTTAAAAAGTCTTGATCTTACTGTCCCAACAGGACAATTTATTTTTTTTGAAATTTCTTCATAATTCATATCTTTCATTTCGTACATTATAATTACTTCACGAAATTTTGGTTTTAATGAATTTATTGCATCTATAATTTGTTTTTGGCGTTGTTTTCTTATTAATACATCTTCTATATTTTCTCTTTCATCTTTTATTTGTATTATATTGTCCTCGTCTGTAACTGCATTTTGTGAATGTTTAAAATATGAAGATTTCATATAATCTCTGCATAAATTAGCAGTAATAGTGCTAATCCAGCTTTTAAATTTACCGCTTTCTTTATATTTATCAAGATGTTTATAAGTTCTTATATAAACTTCCTGCTCTATATCTTCATTATATGAACCAGTCATATTAGAAATAATTTTTCTTATATTATTTCTGTATTGAGTTAATATTTCTTTCAAAATTTACCTTCACACTATATCTCGAGAAATCCGTATTCATCTATAGGCAATCCCATAGCACTGATATAAGAATCTTCAACAGTACTTATCTGAAAAGAATTTTCATCATATATCCGGTATCCGGCAAAACTTGAAAATCCAACCATAAATATAAAACAACATGCAAGTTTTTTTATTGTGGAAGCTTTCTTTTTTTCCTGCTGTTTTAAATAAACAGGAGCAACTTCTTTAACAAGTTCGGATACTTTAAGATATTTTTTGTGTTTTTCCCTGCAATCAGGACAATTTTTCAAATGATTGTTAAAAGATTCTTCATCTTGAAAAACAAAATATGCTTCGTATTTATCACATTTGTTCTTGTTGTTCATTTAAATTTCCTCTTTTCATAATATATAACGAGGAGTAATTTAAAAAAGTTCATTTTTTTAATTAAGTATAATTGTTGATTCGGTAAGACCAAGACTGTTGTAATAATCCTGAAACTTTTTCAAATATCTTTGATATGTTATGCTTGGCATGCCTCTTCTTACTTCTATTAAATAACTGATTGTTTTTGTATCTATGTCATAAAGTGCATTATTTGCATCCTGATACAACTTGTTTAATTGCATATTTTTTTCTGTATCAGAATAATCTGAGGAATTTTTGACAAGATTTATCTGATTAAGAATATTGCTTAAATTATCAGCAGATAAAGCAACATTATTAGAATAGTATTGTGAAGTCATCTTAAAATTATCAAGTCTGAAACCAATAAGTTCATTTTTGTTTACAAGTGAAAGAAAATCAAATTTACTTAATGCTCTAACCTGTTGTACTTTTTGCTGTATGTCATATTCAGAACTTACATAAGCATTTGCCTGCATTATGTTACCAAAAATACAAAAACACAAGAAAACTAATAAATATGCCAGCTTATTCTTCACGGTACTTCTCCTTTTTATTTTTGTAAAAATTTATTATAAGCATTTTCGGTTTGAATATTTTGTTCTTTATACTGCTTATATTGTTCTTCGGTTAATATCATTTTATAGCGTTCATCTCTGTCTTGATTTAATTTTTCCTGCTGGGCTTTTAATGTTTTAAGGTTTCTTTCATATGCAGAAGATAACATAGATATTTCTGCCGGTGATTTGTCTTTTTCTTGTTGTAATTTTAATAATTTAGAATTATATTCCAGAATTTTTTGTTCAAGATTGTTGTAATCCTGTTTGTAATTGAACTGAACCATAGATAATTTCTGTTTTTGAGCTGGAGTTATTCCGTCAAGATTATCAACGGTATCAGCAAATACTCCGCCTGAGAAAAATGCCATAATTAATACAGTTAAAAAAACTTTTTTCATCTTATCCCCTTTTACTTATATTCAGAATACTCTTCAGATTTTTTCATCCACTCGCTTTCATCTACACAAAAAGCATGATTCCAAAATCTTTCTATAGCATATGTTTCACGTTCATCTCTGTGAAGGATATGAACAATGACATCCCCGTAATCCAGAAGATTCCATCTGTTTTTAGCATCAGTTTCTTCCCCTATCGGAATTCTGTCAAAAAAATCTTTGATTTTTTCTCTTACATACCCTGTAAGAGCTTTAACATGTGTACTTGTTTCAGATGAACATATAACAAAATAGTCAGCAAGAACAGAAACATTTGAAATGTTTAGAATTTTTATATCTTTTGCCTGTCTGTCATCTAATATGCGGGCAATAACACTCGCAAATTTATCTGATGAAACTTCCTTCAAATTGTATACTCCAATAAAATATTACTAAAAAATTATAACATATTTTTTATAATATTAAAGAAGAACTAAAAAATAACACATAGTACAGGTTATATTTATTAAATATAATTCTTTAAATTTTTATTTATATTATTATTACGGCAAAGTTTTTTAAGCTTGCTCATTGCTCTGTTTTCAATTTGTCTGATTCTTTCTCTTGAAACTCCGTAATAGCTGCCTATTTCTTCAAGCGTTTTCTTTTCTCCGTTATCATCAAGTCCGTATCGCATTATAAGTACATTACGTTCTTTTTCGCTTAAGTGGTTTAACATCTTTTTTATATCGCAAAATAAATTATCCTGGGTGACTTTTGTATCCGGAGACAGAGTAGTTTCGTCAACAATAAAATCAGATAGCTTTGAATTATCATCTTTTTGATTTGCAGGTGATTCAATACTGATAGTACCTTGAGCTGATTCAATGAGAGCAGTAAGTTTCTGTACCGGCATACCAATTTTATATGCAATTTCTTCTTTTGTTGGGGCTGCTCCGTTTTCAATGGTTAAGTCAAGAGAAACTTTTTTTATTTTGCTTAATGTTTCAATCATGTGGACAGGAAGTCTGATTAATCTTGATTTATCGGCGATAGCACGTGTTATTGCCTGTTGAATCCACCACGTTGCATATGTTGAGAATTTATAGCCTTTTGAATAGTCAAATTTTTCTGCGGCACGCATTAATCCCATATTTCCTTCCTGAATTAAGTCAAGGAAAGATAAACCCCGTCCTATATATTTTTTGGCAATACTTACAACAAGCCTTAAATTAGCATTCACCAGTGTTTTTTTTGCCTGTTCTGAATTTTTTTCTTTTATTTGTTTGGCAACTTCAAGTTCTTCTTCACTGCTTAAGAGTTTAATTTTACCTATTTGCTGCAAATATATTTTTACCGAATCATCAGCAATGGCACTATTTTGTGTTTCTGCCGTTTTAGGTTCTTCAACGGCATTAAGTATATCATCATCTTCTAAATTAACCTCTAAAGAATCAGAATTTGTTTCATCTTCATTTATGGAAAAATTATCCTGGCTTTCAGTCATTGAATCCTCCGATAATAAAATATTATACACTAATCCCCGATTTTTGCACCGTTTGTTTTACAGATTCATAGATAATAATACTTGCTGCATTTGCAACATTAAGAGAGTCAAATTCGTTTAGAATAGGTATTTTAACTTTATAATCCGCTTTTTTTAAAATAGTGCTTGAAATTCCTTCTTTTTCGGAGCCAAGAACTATTGCAAAATTCATATTGCAATAATCAATGTCATAATAATTATCTTTAGCATTAATATCTGCCGCAATTATCCAGAAGTCCTTATTTTTTAGCTTATCTATAATAGAAGGAAGGCTATTAACCATTATCATATCTATGTGGTTAACAGCTCCTGCCGAAGATTTTTCTACAGTAGAATTAACCTGTGCATTTCTTCTTGTAGGAAATATAACGGCATCAAAACCGCCGCATACTGCAGTTCTTACTATAGAACCAAAATTATGAGGGTCTTCCACTCCGTCAGTTATTATAACTTTTTTATATTTTTTATGGTTGGCTAAAAAATCTTCTATTTCAGTATATTTCACCGGTGATACATATGCTATTACACCTTGATGTGCATATTCTTTATATTGTTGAAATTTTTCTTTCGGAATAAATTGGAATACAATGTTGCGTTCTTTTGCCATATTTATTATTTGAGAAATTTTCGAATTTTCTCTGCAGTTTTTCATTATGATAATTTTATTTATATCTCTTTCTTTATTATTTAAAAGTTCAATTACGTTATTTCTTCCGAATACATAGTTGTCCATGGTTTTTCTCCTATGTTTAAGCTTTAATTATTATACATTAAATGGTATAGTTATAGTAAAAAAATTCAATCATTAAGTTTCTTGTCAAAAATGAAAATATGAAATATTATTGTTATAATATACACTAAGGTATAAAAATAGGTTGATTATGAGTGATTTATTAGAAAAACTGGGATTTAAAAAGAAGATTCATGTGGGTATTTCGTTATCCGCAAATAATTTTATAGAACTTGTATGTGTCGATAAAAAGACAAAAAGTGTTGTACGGTATGCTTCAGGAAATATAAAATATAACAACGCTATAAGGGAAATTATTGATTATGACGAATTTACTGAGGTAGTGGAAGGGTTATTTGAAGAAGCCGGTTTAAATCCGGAAGAATGCAGTGTAACAATAAATTTACCTAATGTTCATTTTGGTATGACTTCTTTGGAAAATACTTCTGAAACACCTTTTATAATTGAAAATTTACAAGGTGAAATAGAAGATTTATACATCTTTAAAAGAAATGAACCTGCAATATCTTATTCAATACTTTCTTCAAGTGCCGGCAGAAGTACTCAAAATATTGTATACAGTGCTATGCAAACTAAAGTTATAGCAAGATTAATAGAAATTTTTGATGCAATGCAGGTTGATCTTGTAAGGATAGATAATTCATATTCTTCTCTTTTGAAAGCAATTCAATTCTGTGATAGATTTAACAAATATGTTCAAAAAGAAGAAAGAACGGCAATTTTATTAGTAACGCCAAATAGTTGCTGTACTTTCTATATGAACGGAAATAATATTGTTGACTGTTTTGAAGAGCCTATTGCAGTTAAGTCATTTTCAACAGAGGAAGTATATTCTACAATATCAAAAATTGCATCAAATACAATTTCAAAAAACAATCCCCGTACGTTACTTATTATTAGTGAAACAGACGAGGTTAATTCTGAGATCCTGGCTTCAAGACTTGATTTTAAAGGTGAAGTTGATTGTATAAATAAGAGTATAACTACAAATGAGCAATTTATTGAAATAGGCGGCGTGGGTGCTGAAGTTGATGCTAATATGATTTCATATATGACAATAGAAGCTGTAGGTGCTGCTGTTGCTGATTATGACGATTATCCGTTAAATATAAACTTTTTACCTGCAGAAAGAATAAACCCCAACCTTATTGAAGTTGGTGAGTATGAAGTTGATTTGTATAGATTTATAATAGTATTGTTATTCGGTTCAATATTAATAGCTCTGCTATTATCTTTAACCGTAAAATTCTTTATGCAGAGTCAAATTGACAATATATTAAATGATAACAGAAAGACTCAAGAAGAAATAAATATATTCCAGCGAAGAATTAAGGATAATTCAGCGGAAGGAACTAAAAATGTCTTCCCCGTACTTAAAAAATTAGTTGATAATAATGTAGCGGTATACAATGTGTACAGTTTACTTTCTGTTGAAATACCTGATGACGTATATATTAAAAAATATGTTACTAATCCTGAAGGCGGTATAGGTATTCTGGGTGAAGCAAAAACAAGTGAACTTGTTGATGTTTTCATAAACGGATTAAGAGAAAGAAATAAAGATTTAATGCTTTCAAAACTTTCAATAAATTCAAAAGATGATATAATTCCTGCAAAAATAGAAAACGGCTTTACTTTTGAAATAAAAACATCAAGTGTTGATGTGTCGTTAAATGAGCAGGAAGATCTTATCCGTTCGAATATAGAAAATACAATGGCGAATATAAATAATATGCAGCCCTCTTCTCAACAGAGAAGAAATAGCCAGAGGAACAGAGCTCCTATGACTCCTCCTCCGCCTGTTATTTAGCGTCTGTTAAGTTATTGAAATAGAGGAAATTATGAATAAAAAACTTAAACAAATTGTTCCATTATGTTTTGTTATAGCGATTGTAGTCGCAGTAGCTGTTATATATACAATATTAAGTCCTGTCTTTGAAGAATATAATAATGTAACAACTTCAAAAACCGCAATAAATGTTGAGCATCAAACAAATAAGGATAAATATGAACAATCTCAGGCTGAATTAAAAAAAGAAGAAATTCAGATGCAGTCAATAAAACAAGTATATGAAACAAGTGAAAATTCTTCCGTAGAAAATCTTGGCGTTTTCGGTACTATGTTTGAAGATATTATAGATAAAGCAAGAAAAAATGGTTTATTAATTCGTTCTATTGAATATGATATGCACCCGGCAACAGACCCGTTATATGCAAATTTTTCAGATAGATATAATGTTTGCGAATTAAAGTTTTTCTTTGTTGGTTCATACTCACAATTGAGAGATTTTCTAAATGAAATGGTTAATAATTTTCAATATTTAATTTCTATATCAAAACTTAATATTACTGCATTTAGCGGTAATACGGATTATATACTTATAAACATGTCAATAACTCTGTATTCAAAACATCCTTCAACGGCAAAATAAATTATTTGATTTGAAAAGAACATTTACTGCATTGTGCTTTAGGGTGCAATGCAATATTATTTTCAAGATCAATAAGTCTTACTATTTTTGTATTGAGTTTTGAAGAGCATATTGGGCAGCGTAAATTCTCAATATCTCCGTTTAAAATAGCCTGTTTTATTTCTTTAATATATTTATCATCTATTTTATCATAAGATACGAGAAGTATTCTTTCATACTCTTTTAATTCGGAAGGATTAATTTTTAATCCTTTGGCTAATTTCTGACGGACAGTAGCAGGTAGAAATAAGTCTTTACCTGCTTCGATATCTTCTATTTGTTCTAACGATAAACCTGTTTTTTTAGCTAAGCCTATAGCAGAAAGACCTAATTTTTCACGTATATCTCTTACAAACTCTGATAATGATTTTTGGTTATGCTGTGATGACATATTTTTATACAGCTGCTTTCTTTGTTTTTTTAGCTATTGCTATATCATTCCATAGTGCAACAAGAGTGCTTGCAAAGAAAATACTTGAATATGTACCGATTGTAATACCTAGAATCATTACGAGAACAAAATCTTTTGTTGTTACTCCACCAAAGAAATATAAAGCTCCAAGTGTAATTAAAGTTGTTAAAGAGGTATTTATACTTCTTGCCAGTGTCTGATTTACTGAAGCATTAACAATATCGTCATAAGTTGCTTTTTTAGAATAAAATTTTAAATTTTCTCTTATTCTGTCAAAAACGACAATGGTATCGTGAACACTGAAGCCAAGAACTGTTAATATTGCTGTTACAAATAAACTGTCTATGTGAACTCCATATAATAAACCTAAAATTGAAAATACACCGATTACAAATAAAACATCATGAAATAATGCAAAAAATGCAACCAGAGCAAATTCAAGATGGAATCTTATTGTTAAATACATAACAATAGCTAAGAGTGCAAGACCTACTGCTATCATTGAATTAATAAATAATTGTTTTCCGAGTACAGGCCCTACAGAACTTACCTGAACAATTTGTGCATCAGGATAATCTGCACTAACAATTTCTGAAACAGTATCAATACTTTCATTTTGTCCTGTTTCTGAAAATTGTGTCCTTATTGAAAGAATATTTTTTATTGAGTTTTCTGACTCATTTGTTGATGCCGGTTTAAGCACCTGTATAACAGGATTTTCTATATTTTTCTTTAAAAGTTTTTCTCTGATTTCACCGATATTATCCGTTGATATTTCTTTATTAACGGAATATTGGATAATTGTTCCTCCAGTGAAATCAATACCTACTAAAAGCGGAGTATGTGTGGGATATATTTTCATTGAATATCCCATAGCTATAATCCCCGGTAAAAGTAATAAGACGGATAAAGTCAGCCAAATCCATCTGTATTTAATTACATCGACTATTTTTTTTGTGTTTAAAACACTGTATGACATTTTATTACTCCTTAAAATTATTATTAATCTAATACTCCGAATTTAGCTTTTTCTCTTTTTGTTTCGGCAGCTTCATAGGCATCATTTATATCGGATTCTTTTAAACCGAATAATGCAGGGTGTTTAAGCTGTCCTGTACCAAATGCCAGGTGCATAAAGTTTTTTGTAACCGTAATGGCTGAAAACATACTTACCAGAACCCCTATTGCAAGAGTTAGAGCAAAGCCTTTAACTATATTTGAGCCGAGGAAGTAAAGTATTACGCAGGTAATTATAGTAGACATATTTGAGTCAAAAATACTTGTAAATGCTCTGTCAAAACCTGCGTTTATTGCAGTAAATAGTGTTCTTCCTGATTTTAATTCTTCTTTTGTTCTTTCAAAAATCAAAATATTGGCATCGACCGCCATACCTATACTTAATATAAATCCTGCTATACCGGCAAGTGTTAAAGTGACAGGTACCATTTTAAATATTGCAAATACAATTAAAGAATAAATTATAAGAGCAATATCAGCAATTAATCCAGGTACTCTGTAATAAAGAACCATAAACAGCATTACTGCACCTAAGCCGACAATACCTGCAAATTTACTTTTATCAAGACTGTCTGCCCCCAATGTCGGTCCTACCGTATTTTCTTCCATTATTTTTGCTGGAACAGGCAGAGCACCTGCATTTAGTAAATCAACTATTTTTTTTGCCTGATCGTGAGTAAATTCTCCGGTTATTTGAGCATGACCTCCGGTAATTTCCTGTTGTACGACAGGCTCTGATATACTTTCGCCGTTAAAATATATTGCTATAGGATAATTTCTAAATTCTCTTGTTAATTTTGCAAATTTAGAAGCCCCTTTATTGTTAAATTCAAGTGTAATAAGCCATCTTCCGGCATTATCCGTGCCAACTGCTGCTTTATTTAAATCTTCTCCGGATAATCCAGATGACTCCCAGCTAATAACTTCGCCATTATCATTTATAACCGGTTTTTTAAATTCAAGTTCTGCTGTTTCACCGAGAAATTCTCTTGCTAATTTAGGGTCTGAAACGTTTGGTATTTCAATTAGAAGGCGTTTATCTCCCATTTGTTGAACCATTGTTTCTGAAACACCTAAAGCATTAACTCTGTTTTCAAGGGCAGACTTTAGTCCGTCCATCATTTCTTGAGTAATTTTAGATATTGTTTCTGTTGTTTGAGCTTCAAGTACTATTCTTGAACCTCCTACCAGGTCAAGACCCAAAGGAATTGGTTTTACTTTTATAATAACAATGGAAATAATAGTTAAAATTACTATTGCCCAGAACATTATTATTTTATTTTTCATTATATATCCCCTGTATAAATAATAAAATACAAGTTAATTTTAGCAAAAAAACATTTGTCTGGCATAAAATAATAAATAATGTTGCAAAAACTTTAAATTGTCACGAAAATAAGTTTTATATTACTTTGTTGATATTTTCGGAATCATTGGTTTTAGCGGAATTAATGATTTTTAATGAAAGTAAAGAAGCTGCTATAACAGTTATTGCTGCAGCAATTATTTTAAATTGTTTTGTTTTTACAGTTGGAGTAATTTTTTCTTTTATAAATTGTTTTATTTTGTAGGATATAGTTTGTTGTTTTTTAAAGAATTCAGCACTTTCTTCAGTGGATTTACCGGTTGTCATATCACTTAAAGAGGAAAAGTATTTTTGAGCTTTTTGTGCGTTTTCTTCTGAAATTGCTTTTTGTTTTGCTCTTTCAGCAGCTTCTCCGGCGGCTTTGAAGAATTCAGCACTTTCTTTAGCGGATTTACCTGTTGACATATCACTTAAAGAGAAAAAGTATTTTTGAGCTTTTTGTGCGTTTTCTTCTGAAATTGCTTTTTGTTTTGCTCTTTCAGCAGCTTCTCCGGCGGCTTTGAAGAATTCAGCACTTTCTTTAGCGGATTTACCTGTTGACATATCACTTAAAGAGAAAAAGTATTTTTGAGCTTTTTGTGCGTTTTCTTCTGAAATTGCTTTTTGTTTTGCTCTTTCAGCAGCTTCTCCGGCGGCTTTGAAGAATTCAGCACTTTCTTTAGCGGATTTACCTGTTGACATATCACTTAAAGAGAAAAAGTATTTTTGAGCTTTTTGTGCCCTTTCATTGGAAAGGGCTTCTTGTTTACTTCTTTTTGCAGCTTCTTGCATAATTTCATCAGGAGAAAGTTTTTTTACTACTGGAGTTATTACTTTAGAATTTTGAGAAACATTTTTCCCCTGTACAACATCAGTTTCTATACCCTTAGGAATATCACTTGATACCTTGCTTAAAATTCCGGCTTTTGCGTTTATCCCTCTTTGTTCCAGAGCTGTATCCATTCTGCTCTGCATTATTGTACGATATTCAACACCAATAGCATCAATTTCTTGTTGTGAGACAGCTTTTATACATTTTTCTCTTAATGCTTCAAGCCGGGCAAGTATTTTATCTTTATTAGCACTTGGATAAAAAAATTCGTTGTTATATGCATTTTCAATTTTGCTGAGCAATTCATGATGCTGCTGGGCTAACCTGATTTGTTCAGCATTCTCTTTAAAAAGAGTTCTTGTGATGTCATCTATACGGTCAAATGAAGAATTTAACTGTTCAAACGATTTATTATACTCTTCAAGTGAACGACTAAAGAATTCCAATCCCATTTTATACCTTTACCTTCTTATATTATAAAACCGGGAAAAGAAATTTATTGTTTATAAAAGTAATAATGTTTCAAAAAGTAAACTAATTATTTATAAATAAAACAAAATGATATAATGTTAACGTAAGTCCGAACAAAATTGTACTTTCACTTTTGTATTACCGTGAAAGATAAAAATGATATTCTGGAAGGTGATTTACAGGACTACAGAAGATTGCAGCATAAAATTATATAAAAAGGAAATAAAAATGGTTACAAAAGAAAAAGAAACGGAAAAAACAACAAATATTTCCGAAGAAAGACAAAAAGCATTAAAGGTTGCTATTGATAAAATAGAAAAGGATTTTGGAAAAGGCTCTATAATGCGGCTTGGAGATAAACCTGCCGTTGCAGTAGAAACAATACCAACAGGTGCTCTTTCTCTGGATGTAGCACTGGGTATTGGAGGTGTTCCAAGAGGCAGAATTATTGAAGTTTATGGTCCTGAAGCAAGCGGAAAGACAACTTTGGCACAACATATAGTTGCAGAATGCCAGAAAAAAGGCGGTATAGCTGCATTTGTTGATGCAGAACATGCACTCGACCCTGAATATGCAAGAAATTTAGGTGTTAATGTTGATGAGCTTCTTATTTCTCAGCCGGATACAGGGGAACAAGCTCTTGAAATAACAGAAGAACTTGTTCGTTCTGCTGCTGTTGATGTTGTTGTTGTTGACTCTGTTGCAGCTCTGGTTCCTAAAGATGAAATTGAAGGAGCTATGGAAGATAAACAAATGGGTCTTCAGGCGAGATTAATGTCTAAAGCGTTGAGAAAATTAACCGGAATTGTAAGTAAAACTAATACAACTGTTATTTTTATAAATCAACTGCGTCAAAAAATAGGTGTTATGTATGGCAGTCCTGAAACTACAACCGGTGGTAATGCCCTTAAATACTATGCAAGTATAAGGCTTGATATAAGAAAAACAGAAACTCTTAAAAAGGATGATAAGGAAATAGGAAACAGAGTTAAAGTTAAAGTTGTTAAAAACAAAGTTGCTCCTCCTTTTAGAATTGCTGAATTTGATATAATATACGGAAAAGGTATAAGTAAACTCGGTTGTATTCTAGACATGGCTGTTAACCTTGATATAGTTAAAAAAGCAGGTGCATGGTTTAGTTATAATGATGAAAAACTCGGACAGGGACGAGATAAAGTAAAAGAAGTTTTTGCTGAAAATCCTGCTCTTGCTGCTGAAATAGAAGAAAAAGTCAGAGAAGCACTAAAGTCTAAAGAATAGAATAAATTTCTAAAAAAATAAAAAGAGTCTTCAAAAAGACTCTTTTTTTACATAAAAATTTTGACTTTATAGAAAAAATTATTACATATAAAAATATGATATTTAGTTTCTTAAAACAAAAACATGAGTGTAATCACATAAATATACCGGTTGATGCGGATGAAGCATATTGCCCTGATTGCGGTGCTTTTGTTAAAAACAAATGGTACCTGGTGAGATGTTCCTGCTGTAACATTAAAAGAAAAGCACATAGTGAATATGATGATATAAAACCTGACACCAAATATTGTCCAAATTGCGGTGCTTCGGATTTTTATATTCAGGAACTTGATAATATTAACTTTATTGACCTAAATTATGCAATATTTAAAAAAGTAATAATTCCACAGCAATACTACGCTACAAGTCAGGTATGGATAGAAAAGGAGGATAGTTCGGATAAAGAAAGAAAACTCATTGGATTTAGCAGATAGAACACAAAACAACAGCTTTCCTAAAAGGAAAGCTGTTGTTTTCATAATATAACAAAATTATGCATCTTCTTCTTTCATACGATTAACTACTTCACTAAGCAGTTCTTCTGCTTTTTCATTCGGAACCTGGCATGTACCAGCATTAATATGCCCTCCGCCTTCATATTCATACATTAGTGCTCCTATATCGATAGGACATGATTTATTAATAATTGATTTTCCTACAGCAAAAACAGTGTTTTGTTTTTGTTTTCCGTTCATAACATGAATTGAGATATTTGCTTCAGGATACAGTGCATAAATCATAAATCTGTTTCCGACATGAATAATTTCTTCGTTTCTTATATCTAGAATAATTATTTTTCCGTCAACTCTTGAACATCTTTTTAATTGTTCAATAAAATTATTCTGCTCGTTGAAATATAAATCTATTCTTTCTTTTACGTCAGGGTCTTTCATAATTTCATTAATAGACATTTTAGAGCATAAATCAACTAACTTATACATAAGATCTATGTTTGAAATTCTAAAGTTTCTGAAACGACCGAGACCTGTTCTCGGATCCATTAAATAGTTTAAAAGAACCCATCCTTGCGGATTTTTAATATCTTCCAGAGTAAAACTTGTACAGTCAGCTCTGTCAACAGCTTCCATTAAGTCGTTTAAACTTGAAGCAAATCTGTCTTCTCCTCCGAAGTATTCATAAATAATTCTGGCACAAGAAGGTGCTGCTGTTTCCATAATATAGTTTTCTTTTGCTTCTTTTGTTCTTATAAGTTCGCTTGAATGATGGTCAAAAGCCATATATACACCGCTGCAATATGGTAAACTTGCAGTTATATCATTCTCTGTTAATTCAATTTTTCCGTCTTGTACATCTTTGGGATGGACAAATCTAACTTCGTCTATCAATCCTATTTCTTTTAATAATACTGCACATACAAGTCCGTCAAAGTTACTTCTTGTATAAAGTCTATATGTCTCGCTCATAATAATCCTCCGTACAAATTGTACTACATATTTCAGGTAAAAAATTCATACTATTAAATGAAATGTATATTTATTTATAGCAAATTTTTATTGTTTTTTCAATAAAGACAATGTTAATTATCCATTTAAAGATGTTATAAGTTCATTAACAGCTTTTTCCTGTACAGTTATCTCGTCAATTCTGTCTTTTGTCTGTTGTATTAATTCAGGTTTTGCATTTGCCATAAATTTTTCATTATTAATTCTTGCATTTAAGCTGTTTTTTTCATTTAATAGTTTTTCAAGTTTCTTTTCCTGTCTTTTTATTTCTTCGTTAACGTCTATTAATCCTGCCAGAGGAACAATTACTTTAGAGTTGCTGACAACTGCTGATGCTGACTGTTTTATAGTTTTATGGCTTTCATCAACATATTTAATATCTTCTACCCTTGCAAGTCTATGTATATAGGGTTCAACATTTTTAAATATATTTTCTTCTTTTTCGGAAGCAAGTATTTCAATGTTTACTTTTGTTGAGACAGGAATATTAAAGCTTTGTCTTACATTTCTTAAGGATTTTATAGTCTCAAAGACAAGTTCCATCTGGTTATTTGCTTCTTTAAACGAAAATTCTTTTCTATATACCGGAAAATCTGTAAGCATAATTGCTTTTAGGGTTTTTTCTCCGGGAATTAGCTGCCATATTGCTTCTGTAATATGCGGCATAATAGGATGTAACAGTCTTAAAGTCATGTCAAGAACATATTTTAATACTCTTTGAGTATTAACTTTTAAGTTGTTATCCTGAAGCTGGATTTTGGCTATTTCAACATACCAATCACAATATGAGTTCCAGAAGAAGTCATAGAGTATATGTGACATTTCTCCTATTCTATAATTTTTTATATTTTCATTTGTTTCCTGAGTTATATCATTTAATTTATTTAAAATCCATTTGTCTGCAAGTGTCAGGCTGTCAAAATCTATATCATTATTATCAACTCCGTCAAGATTCATAAGAACAAATCTTGAAGCATTCCAGATTTTATTGGCAAAGTTTCTTCCGTATTCAAATTTTTCGTTGCTTATTTTAATATCCTGACCGCCGTATGTGCATAATGATGTAAGTGTAAATCTTAATGCATCGCAGCCATATTTATCAATTATTTCAACGGGATCTATAGTATTGCCTTTTGATTTTGACATTTTTTGTCCGGATTCATCTCTGATAAGACCGTGTATATAAACAGTAGAAAATGGTGCTTTTTTGGTAAATTCTTCACCCATTGTAATCATTCTTGCAACCCAGAAAAATATAATGTCAAATCCTGTTACAAGTGTTGATGTAGGATAAAACTTTTTAAAGTCTTCACTGTTTGTATTCGGCCATCCCATTGTTGAAAAAGGCCATAAACCCGATGAAAACCATGTATCAAGTACGTCTGAGTCTTGCGTGTATTTTGAAGGGTCAGGATTTTCTTTTGCAACTACCATCTCTCCTGTCTCATTGTTGTAATAAGCCGGTATTTGATGCCCCCACCATAATTGTCTTGAAATACACCAGTCACGTATATTTGTCATCCACCCAAGATAATTTTTTGTCCAGCGTTCAGGTACAAATTTAATATCTCCATTTTCAACTGCAGCAATTGCCGCTTTTGCTAATGGTGCCATTCTTACAAACCATTGTTCCGATAATAAAGGCTCAATTGTTGTATTACATCTCTGACATTTGCCTACGTTATGTTCTATTGGTTTAATTCTTACAAGACGGTTGTTATATTCAAGCAGTTCTATTGTCTTTTTACGTGCTTCTTCTCTTGTAAGTCCCTGGACATCTATATGAACTTCAGGACAACTTTTCATTTTGCCTTTTTCATCTATTACCCAGATGGGTTTTAATCCGTGACGTTTTCCTACTTCATAATCATTAGGGTCATGGGCAGGTGTAATCTTTAATGCTCCGGTTCCAAAATGTTTATCAACGTAATCATCGGCAATGATAGGTATTTCTCTTCCCGTAAGAGGAACAAGTACTGTTTTTCCTATTAATTCTTTATACTTATAATCAGACGGATTTACTGCTACTGCTACATCTCCGTATATTGTTTCAGGTCTTGTCGTAGCAACTACTATTGCACCTTGTTCATCTTTTAACGGATAACTTATTTCCCACAGATTACTTTTTTCTGTTTCATAATCTGTTTCTATATCAGAAATAGCACTCTGACATCTCGGACACCAGTTAACAATGTAAGCTCCTTTATAAATCAAATCTTTTTCATACAGTTTTACAAAAACTTCTTTTACGGCTTCAGAACAGCCTTTGTCTAACGTAAAACGTTCTCTTGACAGGTCAAAAGAAGCTCCCAGTCTTTTGAATTGATGAAGTATTGTACTTTTATGTTCATTTGCCCATTCCCAGGTTAATTCGACAAATTTCTCTCTGCCCAAATCAAAACGTGTTTTTCCTTCCTTTCTTAAATTTTTTTCAACTACATTTTGAGTGGCAATACCGGCATGGTCGGTTCCGGGCATCCACAAAGCTTCATATCCTGCCATCCTGTGGTATCTTATGAGTATATCCTGAAGGGTACTATCTAAAGCATGCCCCATATGAAGAACACCTGTAACATTCGGCGGAGGAATAACTATTGAATATGGTTCTTTCCCTGATTTTGCATCAGCTTTGAAACATTCGTTGTCTTCCCAGAATTTATATATACTTTCTTCTGTTTCTTTTGCATTGTATACAGTAGGTAAATCTTCAATTTTCGTTAAATTCATTTTTCCGCCTAACTTTATTTTATTAATGATTGCCCTGTCATTTCTTCAGGTTTCTTTATTCCCATTATATCTAAAACAGTTGGAGCTATATCACAAAGAGCACCTGTTGTTTTAAGTTTAACATCGCCTGCATTAATTACAAATAATGGTACAGGATTTGTTGTGTGAGCGGTATAAGGAGCGTGAGTTGTTTTATCTTCCATACATTCGGCATTGCCGTGATCTGCTGTTAATACTACAGCTACACCGTTGGCTTTTGCTTTTGCAACAATTTTGCCAACACATTCATCAACAGTTTCGCATGCTTTAACTGCTGCTTCCATAACTCCTGTGTGACCGACCATGTCAGGATTGGCAAAGTTAACAAGAATAAATCCATAATCTTTATTATCTAATGCTTTTAAAACTTCATCACAAACCTGATAAGCACTCATTTCGGGTTGTAAGTCATAAGTTGCAACTTTTGGTGAATTAACAAGCACTCTTGTTTCCAGCTTATTAGGAGCTTCTACTCCTCCGTTAAAAAAGAATGTAACGTGAGCATATTTTTCTGTTTCCGCCGTTCTGAATTGTTTTATTCCATTTTTATCCAGTACTTCTCCAAGGATATTCGTTAATTTTTGCGGTTCAAAAGCAACAGGGAACGGGAATGTTGCATCATACTGTGTAAAAGTAACATAATATATACTCTTCCTTACTGCTTTTCTTTTAAATCCATCAAAGTTTTCAAAGTTTACGGCTTTTGATATTTCTCTTGCACGGTCAGGTCTGAAGTTGAAGAATATTATGGCATCATTATCTTCTATTCTTGAATTCGGAACATTTATAACAGTAGGTTCAACGAATTCGTCATTAACTCCTTTTTTATACGATGCTTTAACTGCTTCAATTGCACTTTCTGCTTTGTTTCCTTCTCCTAAAACAAGCATATTATATGCTTTTTCTACTCTTTCCCATCTGTTATCTCTATCCATAGCGTAATATCTGCCTGTAACAGAAGCTATAGGAGGAAGACCTGCTTCTTTTAGTTTGGATTCAACGGTTTCTAAAAATCCTACGGCACTCTGAGGCGGTGTATCACGACCGTCTAAAAATGCATGCAGATATACTTTTTTAAGCCCCTCTTGTTTTGCAAATTCTATTAAAGCCAGTATATGATCTAACGAAGAATGAACTCCGCCTGTTGAAACAAGACCGTACATATGTAGTGACGAGTTGTTTTCTTTTACATGTTTTACAGCATTTAAAAATTTTTCGTTTTTAAAAAATTCTCCGTCTTTAATTTCTTTATTTATTTTTGTAAGTTCCTGATATACTATTCTGCCGGCACCTATATTTAAATGTCCTACTTCCGAATTTCCCATTTGACCGTCAGGAAGTCCTACGTGTTCTCCGTCTGCAAAGATTTGGATATTTGGTTCTTCTTTATAAAACTTATCAATATTAGGAGTGTTTGCTTCTTTTGTAGCATCTTTAGGACAGTCTTTATTTATTCCCCATCCGTCCATTATACAAAGTAATACTCTCTTGGTCATAATATTCCCCTTTTATATCTTTATATTTTTATTATCCGATATAAAAAAAAGTTTTAAAGTATTTTTTTATTTTTTATATTCATACCATTTCTCAAAAGTTGAGAATAATATTACTGCATAACTCTTTTTTCCGTGTTCAATTCTGAAAAATTTATCAAAGTAGAAAAATAAAGGATAATAAATAAAAAACGGAAGTTTTGTAAATCTGTTTATTAAAAATAATGTTCGGTTTCTTACAAATTCTTTATCTTCTTCATCCATTCCGAGGTATTTAAAATCTTGTTTCATCATATTAAAAAATTTTCTTTTATACGGAAGCTTTACTTTCATAAACCACCAGTATAATGTAATAACTTTATAATCCCAGTAATAATATTTCATTTCATCAAACAAATTTAATTTTTTGAGATTATCACCTATCAAATTAAAAATTTTAAAATAATCAAAAAATGTTTGATTTCTTGTATTAGTTACTGCATTTTTTCTGTTGCAGCGGTAGTATATTAAATCTTCACGTAAAATTGATATCTTATCGGCTTTGAAAAGTGCATCGTATACAAAAACATTATCTTCAAAATATATACCGCCCGGGAATTTAACATTTTTGTTTATTAAAAAATCACGCTTATATATCTTGTCCCACGGCACGCTTGTCTGCCAGAATACACTGTATTTAATGTCCCGCCAGTTGAATGTTTTATTATCAAATTCTTCAGGGATTTGTTTTAATTTTGCGTATACGTGATTTCTGTCTATTTTACCGGTTAAATCATCAAATTGATTCCATGTACATATTGTAATATCGGACTGTGTTTCTTCAATTCTGTTGTAGAGCTTTTCTATGGCGGTTAATTCCATATAATCATCGCCGTCTATAAAGAAAATGTATTCACCACGTGCCATCTGAACTCCGAAATTTCTTGCAATTCCCTGCTTTAAGTTTTCGGAATTTTTATATATAACAAATCTATTATCTTTTTTTGCATATTCGTTTACTATTTCAAGTGTTTTGTCGGTTGATTTGTTATCTACAACTATTATTTCTATATCTTTAAATGTTTGATTAACTACACTGTCTAAAGTTTGTCTTATATATTTTTCTACATTATAAACAGCTAGTATTATACTGACTTTTACTGACATATTTTGCCTTTTTGTATTTACATACTACTGTTATGCTTTAATAAGATTTTCTTTTAGAATGTTTTCAAGTATTTCTGAGCTGTCATGCACCATATTGCAGCAATGCTGCTTTCTTTCAGGCGAATGAAATTCAAAACCTTTACTTAATACTTTACAGCAATTAACTTGATATTTCTGCATAAACTTTTCACACAGTTCTTTCGATAATTGGCGAGCCTTCATTCCGTCTCTTTCTTTATCGTTTCTTCCGAATATTGTTCCAATGACAATTTGAGCTCCGGCAACTGCTCCGCACAAACATCTTACTCCCATTCCTCCGGAAAAAGCTGTTGCAGCAGGAAGAATTTCTTCTGGTACATATCCCTTTTCAATTGCTGCACGTACTACCGATTCCGAACATGA
Organism: Candidatus Gastranaerophilales bacterium; assembly: GCA_944325525.1. Classification (GTDB taxonomy): domain Bacteria; phylum Cyanobacteriota; class Vampirovibrionia; order Gastranaerophilales; family Gastranaerophilaceae; genus Avigastranaerophilus. The sequence continues at coordinate 14,429 of CALVAK010000006.1, read as the reverse complement.
ATATCCGCTCAGAAAATATTTAACCGCTAAATTTTTCATAAATTCTCCTGTTTTACTGTACTTAATATTTTATAATATTTTCTTTTAAAAACAAAGAAAAATTTTGGTTTCCTGACCAATGAGTTTATCTTGTTATTCTGCATTTTGGATTTGAATGCTTTTCACGGAATATTTGATTTTTTAAAAATTATCGGTTTTCCCGGAATCCGGCAAAAATTTGTAAAATATAACAATAAATCAGTACACAAAAATCTACTTTTGATTGTTATCCCACTTGAAAAAACATGAAAAATATGTTACAATTGTAGTATAAGGAAACATTAATATGTACGCATTGGCTGAACAAAGGAACTTTTGTTTAGAGAAAATGGTCTATAAACTAGGGATAGTCTTGATTTTAATGACGGTTTTCTCGGGAGGTACAATGCGTTTAGATGCAAATGAAAGTGTTATCAAATATTATATTCATGAAAATATTATAAAAAAAGAGCATTCAAATGCTCTTTTTTTATTACGTCAGGAATGGATGAATTCTTTAAAAGAAAAATATGGAAATTATAAAATAAATGAAATAGAAAACGGCATTGTATATGTAAAACTAAATAAAAGAATAGGTAAAAGAAATATCAAAATAAATGTTGCCGAAATAAACAGAAATGTAAACCCTGAAATTGAGATAATTCCTCAAATGACGTTTAAAATGCATTCAAGAAGCCGTATTAATAAAATTGTTTCCGATGCAAAAATTGCTATCAACGGAACATATTTTAAACAGGATACCGGAACTCCTTTAGGTGTACTTGTAATTAATGATGAAATTGTAACAGGGCCGATATATGAAAGAGCAGCATTAGGAATAGGGAAAAAGGAGTTTAAAACATCGAGAGTTTCTTTTGAGGGAAGTTTAAATGTATCTAATAAAACAATTAAAATAGACAACATAAATCAGCCAAGAATGCTCTCTTCTTATGTTTTAATATATACTCCGTTATGGGGTGAAAAAGCACCCGCAATAAAGCCGGATATAATTAATATTGCCGTAAAAGAAAATAAAATATTAGATATATCTAGAACTTCTGTAAAAATTCCTTCTGACGGATATGTTATATCAGCCCCGAAGAAAATATTACCGGAAATTAAAATCGGAGATTTTATAAGTACAAAGTATGGAATTAAACCCGAATGGAATGAAATTGGCAATGTAATAAGTGGCGGTCCGTTTTTATTAAAAAATGGGGAAATTTTTATAGATGTAACAGGACAAAAATTAAACGGAATAACCGGACTAAACCCGAGAACTGCTGTAGGCTATACAAAAGATAGCGTTATGATTATGGTGACAGTAGAAGGCAGAAAAGAGGGTTCTTCTGGTGTTACGTTAAGGGAACTTGCAGCCATTATGCAGGATTTGGGCTGCATTGAAGCAATAAATCTTGACGGAGGAAGTTCAACCGTTATGTATGTTGACGGAAATGTACTCAGCGGAACAAGTTTGAAATATTCATCAAGTATTAATAATGCATTAACTGTTCGTATAAAAGAAACATAAATTATTCAATTATTTTATATATTAATGATTGTTCTATTGGTTTTGTTTCCGAAAATTCATAAGCAGAAAGAACATTCTTTTCTGTTTCGTTTATTATATCTTGCTTTTTAGTATAAATAACAGCAAGTGTTTCGCCTTTTTGTACAAATTCAGTATATTTTTTTGCCAGATATACTCCGGCACTATAATCAATATTGTCAGATTTTTTTTCTCTTCCTGCTCCAAGATCTTTACATACTTTAGCTATTTTAAGAGCATCTATATTCTTTATATAACCTGTAATATTGGATTTTATTTCAAATTTTATCGGGGCCTGCGGTAATTTAGAGTAGTCCAGTATTATATCGGTATTTCCAAATTGTGATTCAATAATCTCTCTGAATTTATCAAGTGCTTTTTTTGTATATATTAAATCATCAAGATATTTGTCTGTTTCATTTTTTGTGAAGTTCTTTCCTGTTTTTTGAAAAGCACAATGGCAAAGAGCATATGTAATTTCCTTTAAATCTTTTTCCATATTGCCTTTTAAAAATTCGATAACCTCTTGTATTTCAAGTGAATTTCCTACCATTCTCCCAAGCGGCTGATTCATGGAACTTATAACAGCACAAATATTTCTGTTAAGCCGTTTTCCTGTTTCAACCATAATTTCTGATAGTTTTTGTGCTTCTTTTGCTGTTTTAATAAATGCACCAGAACCGTATTTTACATCTAATATTATATGATTTGCACCTGAAGCAATTTTTTTTGATACAACAGAAGAGGCAATTAGCGGAATAATATCCACAGTTGATGTTACATCACGCAGTGCATATAATTTTCCGTCAGCAGGAGCAAGTGATAGAGTCTGAGCAGCTATTGCCGTTTTTATCTTTTTTACTCTTTGTTTGAATTCTTCTATTGATAAGTCGGTTCTAAATTTCGGGATAGATTCAAGTTTATCAATTGTTCCACCAGTGTGTCCCAACCCTCTGCCTGAAAGCTTGGCTGTATATATTCCCGCTGCTGCCATAAGAGGGAGGAATATTAATGTTATTTTATCGCCAACACCACCTGTTGAATGTTTGTCAACAATATTATCTGAAATGTCAGATAAGTCCAGTATTTCTCCGGATTCTGCCATATATTTTGTAAGCATGGTGGTCTCGTCAATATTCATACCTTGAAAGTATATTGCCATAAGCAAAGCACTTGTTTGATAGTCTTCAATTGAACCATCCATTATACCGTTTATTAGAAATTTTATTTCTTCTTCATTTAATATACTGCCTTGCTTTTTCTTTTCAATAATATCAATAATTTTCATATTAACTCCGGTTATTCTGTTTTAAAAATAAGAAAAGAAGCCTTTTTATTAATTAATTTCGGGCTTCTTATCTGTTTAAATTTCAATTTGATTATTTTTTCTTTTGTGCATTTAAGTATTGTATTATATCATTAGTTACATCAACTCCGCCTGCATATACAACACCGTAATCAAGAATTACATCAAGCTTTTTTGCTGTTGCGACTGCTTTTGATGCATTTAAAATATTAGTTCTTATTTCATTTTCTTTACTTACTTTTAAGTTATATATTCTGTCTTCTCTTGTTTTGAATTCTTTTTGAATTTGCTGTTCAAATGTCTTTTTCTGAATTGGTGATTCAATTGTTTTATATTGTTTGTCTTTATTTATAGCATATTCCTGAAGCTCAAGCAGTTTGTTATCAATGTCTTTATAAGCATTACGTGCGTATGTATATTCACTAATAACCCGTTGAAAATCAGCATATCCTATTGTATATGCATTTGCACTTAATGAAGTAGCAAAGACAATTATTAAAGCTGTTAAAATAAATTTGATTTTACGCATTATATCCTCCTGTTTTAAGATAATTTTAACAAATGATAGAGATAAATACAAGCCGATAACTTTTAAATTTATTTTAATTTTCTATGTCTATATTATAATCAATTTGTGGAATATATTTTTTCAAAATACATTAAAGAAAAAGAGACAGCCGGTTATATAAGGCATCAAGGAGAAATAAGAATATGTTAATTGTAATGCAGAGTCAGGTAAGTGAAGACAAGATACAAAAAGTAATTGAATTTATAAAACAAAAAGGATTTGATGCTCATATTTCGAGAGGTGCTGATCATACGGTAATCGGCTGTGTAGGAAGAAAAGTTATTGATAAGAGGGATATTGAACTTCTTGACGGGGTAAAAGAGGTTATAAGAATCACCTCTCCTTACAAATTGGTCAGCAGAGTGTTTAAGCCTGATGATACAATAATAGAAGTGAACGGAATAAAGTTTGGCGGGAAAAATACTGGCATGATTGCAGGACCATGTACGGTTGAAACTTATGAGCAGATGGATGCAACCGCTGAAAAATTAAGTAGATGTAACGTTAAAATTTTAAGAGGCGGTGCTTTTAAACCCAGAACCTCACCTTATGCCTTTCAAGGACTGGGAGAAGAAGGTCTTAAAATTTTAAGAGATGTAGCTGATAAATATAATATGGCAGTAACTTCAGAAGTTATGGAAGTTAATCAAATTCCTATGTTTTTGAAATATGTTGATATTTTACAGGTGGGTGCAAGAAATATGCAAAACTTTAATCTGCTTAAAAGTTTAGGCGAAACAAGAAAACCTGTAATGTTAAAAAGAGGATTAAGTGCAACTATTGAAGAATGGTTGATGTCGGCAGAATACATAATGTCGGGCGGAAACAGGCAGGTAATATTATGTGAAAGAGGCATAAGAACCTTTGAACATATTACAAGAAATACGCTTGATTTATCTGCGATTCCTGTTGTTCAGAAAATAAGTCATCTGCCGGTTATAGTGGATCCGTCGCATGCAACCGGATTAAGAGATAAAGTTGCTCCTATGTCTAAAGCTGCTCTTGCGGCCGGAGCTGACGGTCTTATTATTGAAGTTCATTATAATCCTGAAACCGCACTTTGTGATGGAGCTCAATCTTTATATCCTGAAGAATTTGCACAATTATATAATGAACTTAAAGAATTATCGATTGTTCTTAAAATAAATTTTAATTAAAAAAAGGAGCCAAAGCTCCCTTTTTAATTAAATTATTTTACCTGCTTTGCAATTTGATCTGTTATATCAACACCACCTGATAAAACTGCTCCTTTTGCCAATACTAAATCATAACCATTTGCTTTTGCTTGTGCATTAATAACATTTGAAATACTTTTATCTATTTCTATTAATTTTTTTTCGTATGATTTTGTCATAGCTTCTCTTTTTGTCTGGAATTCTTTTTGATACTTATCTCTTAATACTTTTTGTTTTTTAGCATCTTTTTCTTTTTCAATGGCTTTTTGAGCTGTCTCACCAAGCTTTGCAAGTTCCATGACATTTTTGCTGTTTTCTTCTTTTAAAGCTTTAACCTGTGCTGATGATTCAACTATTTTAGGTACATTTACTACCGCAACTTTAAATGATGCGGGGGTGTCAGACATAACATAATTGCTTGTGCCAAGACCTAATGCAAATGCTGCCAGTGCTATTGAAAGAAATTTTAAGTTGTTTTTCATTTTATACTCCTTTTTTATTATGGGAATTATATCATTTTTTTTATTCTTTTCAAATAGCCGACTTCTTATAATTTATTAATTCTTTTAATTGATTCTTTAAAATCAGGTTTTAATATTCCTTTTTCCGTTATTATGCCGGTTATTAATTCGTTTGGAGTAACATCAAATCCCGGATTTATGATATCAACATCTTTAGCACAAATCCAGTCTCCGTTAATATGTGTGACTTCTTCATGTGAGCGTTCTTCAATAGGAATTTCTTTCCCTGTTTTGATGGAAATATCAATAGTAGATGTCGGGGCTGCTATATAAAAAGGAATATTATGATATTTTGCTGCAATAGCAACTGTATAAGTTCCTATTTTGTTTGCACTATCTCCGTTTGAAGCAATTCTGTCAGCTCCGACAACAACCATGTCAATCATTCCTTTTGACATAAAATAAGAACACATTCCATCTGTAATAAGAGTTGTGGGAATGCCATCCTGGGTTAGTTCCCAGGTTGTCAGCCTCGCACCTTGCTGCCTTGGTCTTGTTTCATCGGCGAAAACTTTAATGGTTGGATCTTTTGCAAAAGCACTTCTGATAACTCCAAGAGCCGTGCCGTATCCTACTGTAGCTAAAGCACCGGCATTACAATGTGTGAGTATTACGGCTCCTTTTGGGACAATGCTTGCTCCGTAATCTCCGATTTTTTTATTTATTTCTATATCTTCATTTTCCATTTTTATGGCATTTTCTATTAATGCTGCGGTTATTTCATTTATGCTTCCTCTGGTACTTTGAGCCAGATTCATCTGTTTGTCTATTGCCCACATAAGATTTACCGCAGTCGGACGGGAAGATTTTAGGTGCTGTGCTTTTTTGTTTAGTTCTTTTAAAAATTCATCCTTTGAGGGGAATTTTTTGGAAAGCTCAATAGCAGCAAGAGTAATACCGTGAGCACCTGCTATACCTATTGCCGGAGCACCTCTTATTATCATGTCTTTAATTGCTATGTACATTTCCTCACATGTTTTAATGTTTATTGTTTTAAATTCATAAGGTAACAATCTCTGATCAATTATTTCTGATGTATTGTTATCCCAATGTATTGTTTTAATTTTAGATTGAAAAACCATAAAACCCTCTTCTTACTTGTTCCGGAATGATTGATATAAATATCCGGTTAAAAATCCCGTGAAAGCATTTAACATTCCACTTAATATTGCTGCGAAAAAAACTATTCCGATAATAAATAATAAATTTTGACATATAACTTTAACCCAGATAAAAGATTCCAGTTTAAAAAATAAATGAATTAAAAAAGCAATTGGGAAAAAGATTAAAGAAAAACCTATGAAACTGCTGAACCCTGAAACAGCACCTGTAATCATGCACTGGTCAATTGACAGGTCTTTAATTAGATTTAGACTCTTAAAATATATTATTATAAAAGGTGCTGCTAGAAACATTATCATTATAATAATAAAGAATGTAACAGCAGGTATTAAAGAAATTATTCCCGAAATTGCCCCTGATAATAAAGATACAATTATAATAATCTTAATTAATTGGTTATTAAACATTTTTCCTCTTCTATAAATTATTGCTTCTTGAACAGCAAAGAGCAATTGCTATGGAATCTAAAGTGTCATCAAGTTTTGGAAGTTTTTTATATTTTACTGACATTTCAACAATTTTTGCCACTTCTGCTTTTGTCGCCCGCCCGTATCCTGTCATTATTTGTTTTACTTCCATAGGCGTGTATTCAAAAATGGGAACGGAATTTTTTTCAAGAACTGACAATATAACACCTCGTGCTTGTGCAACTGGAATGATAGTTTTTTGATTTTTAAAATAAAATAATTTTTCAATGCTTGCACTGTCTGGTTTATATTTATTTAATATTGTCTCAAGGTCAGTCTCAATTTCAAGCAGCCTTGATGCGTCAGTTTTATCTTTACTTGTTTGAATTGACCCCGATGCACTAAGAATATATTCTTCATTAATTACATCTATTATTGAATAACCGACTATGGCAAGTCCCGGATCTATACCTATAATTCTCATGCCTCTATTATAATTTAGATTTAATTAAAAACCATATTTTTACTTTATGTAACATTTTCTATTATGTAAATTTTTATTCCCGTAATTTAAATTGATAAGTTGCTATGCTCGCTTCAATGTGCTATTATTAACCCGCAGGTGTAGAAAAGGGTTAGTGATGAAAAAAATTTGGATTCGGGATATTAAAGACTATGAAGGCAAAGAAGTTATAATACAAGGCTGGTTATACAATAAACGATCAAGCGGAAAACTTCATTTTTTGCAACTGCGTGACGGAACTGCTGAAATTCAGGCGGTAGTTTTTAAAGGAAATGTTCCAGGGGATGTTTTTGAACTTTCAGATAAAATTACTCAGGAAAGTTCTGTTGAAGTAAAAGGTATTGTAAAAAAACATGAACGTTCTAAAATCGGATATGAAATTGATGCTTGCGATGTTAAAATAATATCGCCTGCAGTTGATTATCCTATTACACCTAAAGAACACGGAACCCATTTTTTAATGGAACACAGACATTTATGGCTTCGTTCTTCAAGACAGCGTGCTATTTTGAATATCCGTCATAGAATTATTAAATCTGTACGTGACTTTTTTGATTCGCACGGTTTTACTCTCGTTGATGCCCCAATCTTTACTCCTAATGCTTGCGAGGGAACAACTAATCTTTTTGAAACGGATTATTTTGATACAAAAGCATATTTAACCCAATCAGGGCAGTTGTATATGGAGGCAGCTGCAATGGCTGTTGGTAAAGCATATTGTTTTGGACCTACATTTAGAGCTGAAAAATCTAAAACAAGGAGGCATTTAACTGAATTTTGGATGGTTGAGCCTGAAGTAGCTTTTGCTGATATATATGATGATATGGATTTGGCTGAGGAATTTATTGAGTATATTGTGGCTCAGGTTGTTGAACATAATAGGGCTGACTTAGAAGTTTTGGAACGTGATATATCAAAATTAGAAAATATTAAACGTCCGTTCCCGAGAATTTCTTATGATGAAGCAATTGAGATTCTTCATAAAAAAGGAAATAATACTCCGTGGGGTGAAGATTTTGGCGGTGATGAAGAAACTCTTATTTCGGAAGAGTTTGATAAACCAGTTATGATTCATCACTATCCTATGGCGGTTAAGGCTTTTTATATGAAGCAAGATGGTGATAAGGCGGCTTGTGTTGATGTTATAGCACCTGAAGGATATGGTGAAATGATAGGAGGAGGTCAAAGAGAAGATAATCTTGAAAAATTAAGAGCAAAAATAAAAGAAAACGGATTGTCTGAAGAAGTTTTCGATTGGTATTTGGATTTAAGAAAATACGGTTCTGTTCCTCATGCCGGGTTCGGACTGGGTATTGAAAGAACAGTTGCATGGATATGCGGGTTACCTCACGTAAGAGAAACTATTCCGTTCCCGAGACTTATGGATAGAATAAGACCGTAAGAATCCTTTTTAATTTAAATAAACAATTTATTTAAAATTACTTAAATAATTTTAAATAAATAGCAAAAAAATTTTTTTATATTTGTTAAGTATTGATGGTCTAATGTGTAAAAATAGGAGAGAGTTAGTATGAAAGTTTCTGCAATTTCAGGTAGTTCTTTTGCGTTTAAAGGCATTGAAAGAAAAGATGACAAACATTATTCTAATTTTGCAATAAACGGTGCAGGTAGCGGTATAGGCAAGAATATGCTCAGACAGTATTTTCTTGCAAAATTTGCACCAGAAGGTGTCTGGAATAAATGGGATGAACTCGGCAAAATTTATAAGAATCAAAATTTAGTTGTCTTAAATATGGGGTCTATGGGATTAAAAGGCGGTCAAAATATTGCTGATTTAAGTGATGAAGTTATTTTAGACCAGATAAAGCATGGTAATGTTCTTGGTGATTTGCCTGATTCTATTAGATTAAGCATAGAAAAAACAGGTGAAAAAAATGAACTTGAAGATAAGCGGGAAGTATTTCTTGTTGCAGAATCAGCAAGAAATAAAGAGAAGATAAAACTTGAAGCTACAAGAGATCCGGTAAACTGGTCGCAATATAATGCTCAGATTGTTGTTGATACAACAGGAGCTAATACAACAAAGGAAAAAATAATGAAACATCTTGGCGGAACGGTAAAATATGCAGTGTTATCTGCTCCGTCTAAAAATTCAGATATGCTGACTATTGTTCCGGGTGTAAATAATGAAAGATTAAAAGACCTCGAAGCAAACGGCAATGTTGTATCTGCGGCAAGCTGTACAACAACCTGTATAGCTCCTTATATAAAGCTTTTTGAAGATAAATTTGGAATTGAAAGTGGTTTTGTTGATACAACCCATGCAGCAACCGGTTCACAAAATATTGCTGATAAAGCAAATGCAAATGCCGAATCAAAAAAGAGAGGCTCTATTGATGCTATGATTCCAACCTCAACAGGTGCTGCAAAAGCAATAGGATTAGTCATAAATTCAAAAGACGGTGGAAAAATTCCTTTGGATGGTATGGCGACAAGAGTACCTACGGAAGATGGTTCAATGGCTATTATTACTCTTAAGTTAAAACAAAAAACAGATATTGATACTGTTCGTGCTGCTCTTGCTGAAGCTGAAAAAAATCCTGCATATAAAAATCTTATAGCTAAAGCTCCTAAAGGTTCTACTTCTAAAGATGTTATTAACCGAATAGAAAGCGGACTTTATATTCCTGAAGCCATAAAACTTACAAACGGTGATTTATTGTCAATAAAAGTATATTATGATAATGAATTCGGTTATACAAGAAGTCTTGCAACATTGACAGATAAAGTCGGAAGTAATGTAAGGGAATAAAATTAATTATTAACAACTTTTAGTCTGTACGAGGGAAATTTGTAATAAGATGGAAGAATAAGTAATTTTTCTTCAAACGTATTAGAAAATGTTAAATATAAATAAAAAAGAGGGGATTTTCCCCTCTTCTTTTTTGTATTGTTTAATTATTATGCATTAGCACCGGCTTTTGAAATAATTTCTTCCTGTACATTTGCCGGAACCTGTTCATATTTTAAGAATTCCATAGAGAAGGTTCCTCTTCCCTGAGTATTTGATCTTAAATCAGTTGCATAACCGAACATATTTCCTAACGGAACGGTAGCTCTGATAATTACATTACCGGTGTTACCTAAAGGTTCTTGACCTTCGATACGTCCACGACGTCTTGAAATGTCACCTATAATAGTACCTGTATATTCATCAGGAATTTCGATTTCAACTTTCATCATAGGTTCTAATATGCAGGGTCTTGCTTTCTTGCATCCGTCTTTAATAGCCATTGAGCCCGCAATTTTGAATGCCATTTCAGAAGAGTCAACATCGTGGTATGAACCGTCATAAAGTTCAACTTTAACGTCAATCATCGGATATCCGGCTAAAATACCGCCTTCAAGAGCTTCTTCCATACCTTTTCTTGCCGGTTCAATGTATTCTTTAGGAATAGCACCACCGACAATTTTATTTTCAAATACAAAGCCTTCGTTTTCACCGGCAGGTGAAATTCTAATTTTAACGTGTCCGTATTGACCTTTACCACCTGATTGTCTGATAAATTTAGAATCTTGATCGGCATTGCCAAGGATTGTTTCACGATATGCAACCTGCGGTTTACCAACATTTGCATCAACTTTAAATTCTCTTAACAATCTGTCAACAATAATATCAAGGTGAAGTTCGCCCATACCCGAAATAATAGTTTGACCTGTTTCGGAATCTGATTTAACACGGAAAGAAGGGTCTTCTTCTGCAAGTTTTTGAAGTGCTATACCCATTTTATCCTGGTCAGCTTTTGTTTTTGGTTCAATTGCAACAGAAATTACAGGATCAGGAAATTCCATCTTTTCCAGTATAATCGGAGCATTTTCATCACAGAGAGTATCTCCTGTTGTTGTATCTTTTAATCCTACAGCAGCACAAATATCACCGGCATATATTTCAGTGATTTCATTTCTTTGATCAGCATACATTTGAACTAATCTTGAAATACGTTCCTTTTTACCATTTGTTGCATTTAACACATAAGAGCCTGATGTTAATTTCCCTGAATAAACTCTTAAGAAGGTTAAACGTCCTACATAAGGGTCTGTCATAATTTTAAATGCAAGAGCAGAAAACGGTTCATCTTCAGAAGAATGTCTTTCAACTTTTGAACCATCTTCTAATTCACCTTCAATAGCTTTAACATCTATAGGTGAAGGCATATAATCAACAACTGCATCCAATAGTAATTGAACACCTTTATTTTTGAATGCAGTACCGCATGTTACCGGAACTATTTTGTTGTCGCAAACTGCTTTTCTGAGAACTTTTTTAAGTTCTTCCATGGTAGGTTCAACACCTTCCATAAATTTCATCATAAGATCATCATCAAATTCAGAAATTGCTTCAACAAGTGCGGCATGGTATTCGTTAGCCTTATCAAGCATATCTGCCGGAATTTCTTCAACTTTTATATCGGTACCCAAATCATTTGTATAAATATGAGCTTTCATATCAAGCAAATCAACAATTCCGGTAAATTTATCTTCAGCTCCTATAGGCAGCTGGATAGGATGTGCATTTGCATTAAGTCTGTTTCTTAATTGATCTACAACACGATAGAAATTAGCACCTGTTCTGTCCATTTTATTAACAAATACCATTCTTGGTACTTCGTATCTGTTAGCCTGTCTCCAAACTGTTTCTGATTGTGATTGAACACCACCAACAGCACAAAAGACAGCAACAACACCATCTAATACACGGAGTGAACGTTCTACTTCAATTGTAAAGTCAACGTGCCCTGGGGTGTCGATAATGTTCAGCTGATGATCTTTCCACATTGCAGTAACTGCTGCGGATTGAATTGTAATACCTCTTTCTCTTTCTTGTTCCATAAAGTCGGTTACTGCAGCACCATCGTGTACTTCACCGAGTTTATGTGTTTTTCCTGTGTAGAATAAGATACGTTCCGTGGTAGTTGTTTTTCCGGCATCTATATGAGCCGCAATACCAAAGTTTCTTACTCTCTCAAGTGGAATTTTTCTTGCCATTTTCTTTTTCCTTTATTATTGCTACTAAAAATAATTTTTCAGCATTTCGCTATACGTATTAATATTGACATAAAAATATTTTTTTTTAAAGAACATAATTTGTCCGAGAAAAATTTCACAATATGCTTAAGGCATAAGTGAAAAGGCTTGCAAAAACAACCAAAAATTTGTTTTTAAAGAGCTTGTCATGGCAGAGAAACGGGTTGAGTTGTGTTTATAAATAGTATGAAGCCGGGCATTGTCTAATAATTTAGAGGCAGGTTTCAACGCTAAACTAATTTACATCATTTATAAAAATTGTAATCGTTTTATTAAGAATGGTTAAATTTTAATAAATAATTTTAAAGTTTTTTAGTTGCTTTCCGATATTAAAAATAAGATATCATCCGAATGAAATTTCATAATATGTCGTAAGTGTGTATAACACTAAACTGTTGTCTATAATATACGGATACAAAAGATTATATAAAAATGGAGTGTGATTATGTCAGAAGTAAAAAAGGCAAATTCATTTTACAAAAATATTTTAGGTGATACTAAAGCTACTATTGAAGCAATTCAAAAATATATAAACAATAATTCTTTAAATAATTCTCAGGAAAATAATATTATTGAGAAAGAACCGGCAGCTTCTGTAAACAGAATTCTTAACAGCATTGCTGATGAAGATATAAACAGTGATATTCAAAAAATCATCAATAATATGTAATGTTTTACCTGCTAAATAATTTTTGAATAAAAAATTTTTGCTTTACCGGTTTAAGCATAAAATAATGCTCAGGAATGTTTATGTAGTCTTTTAAGAGTTTAAGTCGTTTTATAACTTTTATAAAATGATTGTATTTTGGATTATCTTGATTAGCAATATTCAGTTTTTCAAAAGTACGCCTTTGACTTTCATTTAAAGGTAATAGCGGTAAGAAATTTGGAACAGCACCGAGTTTAATGCTCCATTTTGCAAAATCAAGCATTTCCTTATAGTTATAAGACGTTATTACGAAATTCATATAAAAAGAATTTATCTTATCCTGTTGTTTTAGACTGCTTATATATTCTAAATTCTTTCTGACTTTTTCAAAATTACCGCCTTTAATTAATTTATTATATGTTTTTTCTTTTGTAGCATGGACACTTACTTCGATACCTGAAATTCTGTCAGCAATACCTAATCTTTCAAGCATATTTTTTGAACAAAGGACTCCATTTGTTATAATTTGAAACTTTATATTTTTATAATTTTGACTGATGTATTGAATTAAATCCAGAAGCGGTCTGCTGACAAAAACTTCACCTAATCCATTAAGAGAAATTTCCCAATGGTTAGCGTCAAGCTCCGGTAAAAAGCGTTTAATTCTTGTGACTAATTTCTCTATGTTTTTAGCTTCTTTTACATCGGATATTTCAAAATTAGGTCTGCAAAAAATACATTGCAGATTACAGGTTGTATCAAAATTGAGTCTCATTTGCCTTTTTTTGTTAGCTGAAAATTCATTAAATAATTTTGTAAAATTGTTATCGTCAACTTCTTCTGCACATAGACACATATCAATATTGCAATATTTGAAGTTTTGATTCTTAAATTGATTTATAAATTCTTGAAACTTTTTACCTTCCGTAAATATTTCAGAGAAATCCTCTTCAAGAATATTTCCCATTGAATAAAAACTACACCACTTATTGCAACATACATAAATATTGCCTTCTATATCTATATCACAGTATTGAAAGGGGTTTTTACAAAAAATTTTATTCATGGGTTTATTTTAGCTTTATAGCTATTCTTTGTCAAAATTTATATTCAAAAACATATTAAAATATATAACGTTCATTTTTCATTTTTAGTGTCGTAGGTGGAATTGTCTTGGTCGCTCGCATTTAACGGCAATTCCGTGTTTTGTTTGATGTTATTTTATCACATCAAACAAAAGCACTACAGTCTCAGCTCGCTCCGGCTGTCTTGGATTTGCTCCACGCTCGGGAAGTTTCGCTTTTGAACCTGCGGTTCAATTCCGCTCAATTTCCTCGCTATCCGGACTAACCCACTTTCGTTCGTGCCGTCCGTCCGCAAATCCGCTGAACCCGTTATAGACGAATTAAAGCCCTCATCATTTCACAAATAAAAAGACGATAACAAAAGTCATCATCTTTTTTTATGGTGTCGACAAGCTCTTGAATATGGAACCATCAAATAATAATATTTCACAAATGTATATTGCGGAAAATCTTTGTACTG
>CALVAK010000005.1 GCA_944325525.1 Candidatus Gastranaerophilales bacterium | reverse complement strand
TCAACTAAATCTTATGAAAATGATTTAGGATTTACTCCTGACTCAATACTTGATTCTGATTCACCGGAACAAGAACTTGACGGAATTGAAGTACTTGTGCAGATGGCAAAACAGGGTAAAATTGATCCATGGAATATAGATATAGCTGATATTGCCGATAAATACATGCTTCACATTGCACAAAGTAAATCAAATAATCTCCGTTTAAGCGGAAGAGCATTGTTCTTTCTTGCAGTTCTTTTAAAATTAAAATCTAATATTCTGGTAGGACTTGATCCGATTCAGTTTGATACACACGAAGAATTTAATCCTGAATATGACGAAAATGATGATTCAAGATTTTCAGATGACTTATACTACCAGGACTATTTTCCGGACAATGTAATCCCTATTGAAGACATTATACAGAGAAGAACAAGTGTTAAATTAAACAGAAACAGAATAGTAACTTTAAAAGATTTAATAAGACAACTTGAGTTTTATGAACAGCTTGATAAAAAGCAGGCGGTTAAAAATTCTCTTGAAAGAGCAAAAAGAAGAGTAAGAAATTATGCCAACATGTCTGCTGATGACATAATAAATCTCGCCCATGAAGAATATATTGAAAGCAGTATAAAAATTCTTCACGAAAACTTAATTAAAATTTTTGAAAAAGAAGAAAAAGTTGAACTTAACACTCTGACATTATTGGGGCTGGACAAGGTATCAGCATATATAGCACTTTTGTTTTTATCGGCAGAAAGTGATTTTGATCTTGAACAGGAAGAATTTTATTCGGATTTATACGTTGTAAAAAGTAAAAAACCGGAAGAAAATCAGGAATATAAAACGGCATAGGAGTACAAAATAATATGGATTTAAAATCTAGAATAGAAGCTGTATTATTTGTTACCGGAAAAGCCGTTGAACTAAAAGATATTGCAAAAATTCTTGAAGCGGATGAGCAGGAAGTCGAAGAGGCAATGCTTGCTTTAATTGTGGATTATTCTTCAAGAGATGGTGCTCTTGAAATTGATGATGAAAATGGTTATATTATCCAGGTTAAAGATGAGTATATGGACATAGTTGAAAAACTTTGTCCCGTAGATATATCAAATGCTGTATTAAAGACACTTACTGTTATTGCATTAAAAGAACCAATCAGACAAGCCGAGCTAAAGGAACTAAGGGGTTCTACAGCATATGAACATGTCCAAGAACTCGTTGATAAAGGATTAATAAGCAGAAAAAAAGACAAAAACGGCAGATCTTATAATTTAAAAACCACGCCAAAATTTGCAGAATACTTTAAAATAAAAGGTAATTCTCAGATATTATCTAAAATGGAAACTAAAAAATTATCTGAATTGTTGGAACTAAATAAGTAAAAAGGAGATCTTATGGACGATAAAAACGAAGATCAATTTGATAATCTCGATAATATGGAATTTGAGGATTATCCTGAAGATAACAAAGAAATAAATAATGAAGATACACCATCATTTGATTCTAATGAACCATCCGAAAAAGCTTATGAAGGTTTTGAAGAATATAAAGAAGATGATAATTCTCAGGCATATTCTCCTATACCGCCCATAGGACCAGGTGAAGAAGCAAATAAAAATGCTGATAATGCCGGTGGAATACCTGTTGCTCCGGTTCATCATTCAAATGAAAGAATAAAAAGGCGGGCAAAGGAAGCAAGACTCAGAAGAGAAAAACTCAGAGAAAAACAGGAAAAAAGAAAAAAGAATATAGTACTTACGATTGTTGTATTCGGTTTATTGCTTGTTTTAATCTGGCTTATGTATTTTGCTCTTACTGATATGATGCCTGAACACTTAATGAAACAAGGACAAAAATATCTGGTTGAGAAAGAATATCAAAAAGCATTAAAAATGTTTAAAATGGCAGGTGATGCAAAACCTTATGATCCAGAACCTGTATACTATCAAGCAGTAGCATTATCAAACCTTCCTCCTACTTATGAAAATCAAAAAGCATTATACGATATATCACAACTTGATAATTGTGATAAAGCAAGTAATTATGCTGATAATGTTCTTATAGCCATGAGAAAAGAAGTGGAAAGAAAAGTAGGGCCTAATTATGTAGATAATGTACTTTATGATGATCTTCTCTTCCGCTGGAACATCAATAAACCTATAAGATACTATGTTAATGATAATACAAATATGCCAACAGATTACTTGAATGCTGTAAAAAAAGCATTTCAAGAGTGGTCTACAGCTTCAAACGGTGAAATTATGTTTGAAGAAATCCAAGGGTCAAAATATGCCGACATAGTAATAAATCTTTTAGATAACATAATGATAAAAAGGATAGAAGATCCTGACCGTTCAGGAACAGTAAATCCTATTATCAAGAATAATGTACTTGAACAGGTTGATATAAATTTAAAAACAAATTATGCAAATGGAAGAAAGTATGAACTGGATAAGTTCCAGAAATTAGCCCAGCATGAAATCGGACATGCACTTGGAATATGGGGTCACAGCTCAGAGCCGACTGATATTATGTACTATAAGAATGACTATATTAATGATATACGAGGCAGAAATAATCTTTCTGAAAGGGATGTAAATACCCTGTTACTTCTTTATAAAATGGTACCAGATGTTATAGATACTCCCATAAACCCTGCTGAATATAATAATTTATTTTATCACTACTTAATAACTGCAATCCCCGGAGAAAACTTTGAGCTTGAAATACACCGTCTAATTGAAAAATTAAAGTATGACAGAAGGAATATTATTATCTGGGTTGATCTTGCTATTAATTACGGTTACAAAAAACAATATGAAAGATCCAACTTAATTCTTCACAGGGTATTACCTTTAACTAAGAATGACATTCAAAATCAACATGTTGTTTTATACAATCTTGCCGCAAATTATTACAAAATGAAAGATTATAAAAATGCGGAAAAATTCTTAAAACTTGCTATTATGTTCCATGAAGATATATATACTCAGATGCTTGAAGCGTTTATAGATTTAAAATTAAACAGAAGAGAACTTGCAAAAGGTAAACTTATAGCATTAAATAAGATGTATCCTGACAACATAGAAATAGCATTAAAACTTGCAGAGGTATATTATTTTGATAAAGAACGTCTAAAAGCAAAAGAAGTAATAGAAAATCTGACGAAAGTAAATCCCTCTTCACTGAGAGACCGACGTGTTACAAAATACCGCATATACAATGCAAAATTCATAGATAAAAATGAGACTAAGAAGAAGAAATAATACTTATAAGATACCTTTTAAATCGTAAGCATCAGCTCCTGTTATTTTCACCTTAATAATATCGCCGGGAATAACAGGAGTTTTTGTTTTTATATAAACTAAACCATCAACCTCGGGGGCATCTTTATATGTTCTTCCGCAGACTATACCGGAATCATCTATAGATTCTACAATACAGTCAATTTTTTTATTTATTAATCTGAAATTTATTTGTTTTGATATTTTTTGCTGCAACTCCATTAGAATTTTGCGGCGTTGTTTTTTTACCAATTGTTTTATCTGAGGTCTCAATTTGTCTGCTTTAGTATTTTTTTCTCTTGAAAATTCAAAAACACCAAGTTTATCAAATTTCATCTCTTCAATAAAATTATAAAGCTCATTAAAATCATCTTCCGTTTCACCTGGATAACCAACAATAAATGTTGTTCTTATTGCGGCACAGGGAATGTATTTTCTTATTTTTTTTATTAATACTCTATAGTCAAAAACCGGCCTGTTCATGAGTTCTAACATATTTTTGCTGACATGCTGCAAGGGAATATCAATATATTTAACAACTTTTTCAAGTTTATTAATGGTTTTAAGGAGGTCATCAGTTAATAATGAAGGATATGCATATAAAATTCTTATCCAGTTCAAATTTTCGATTTTATTTAATTCTGTTAACAATTCAATTAAAGAAGGTTTTGAATATATATCTTTTCCGTAACTCGTTGTATCCTGAGCAATAAGGCATATTTCAGACACACCTTTTTCAACCAGCATTTCAGCCTCTTTAACAATATCTTCTATTTTTCTTGAAATATAAGGTCCTCTTAATTCCGGAATTACACAATAACCGCAGCGGAAATCACATCCTTCGGCTATCTTTATATAAGAGCTTGCACCCATAGTAATTTGCTGGCGTTCAATTTTTTCAGGATATTTGCAAACAGGATGTTCTGATACATAATACTGTGATTTTTTAGTTTTTAAAACAGCTTTAACTGCTTCATCAATTTTGTTTATATCTGAAGTTCCGATAAAAGCACCTGTTTCCGGAATTAATTCTTGTAATTCTTTTTTATATTTTTGAGGCAGACATCCCGCAACTATTATCTTTTTCCCCTGCCGTATCATTTCAAATATTGATGCAACAGACTCTTTTTCAGCATCGTGGATAAAAGAGCATGTATTAATTATAACAACATCAGCCTTTGTTTCATCCAGAGTAATTTTATATCCGCATTTAATTAATTTACCCAGCATTAATTCGGAATCAACAAGATTTTTCGCACATCCGTGGTTAATTAAAGCTATCTGACGCATCAAAATTTTTCCTTTTATATATTCTTATATTATCTTTTTCAAATACCAGAGAATAGTTTTTACTAATCATCTCACAAAAACTTTTTGCATAATCACAAAATAAATTACTGCCATATTCAATCATACTTAAAGGCAGAATTACAAGATAATCCGCACAATTATACGTATAATGTTTAATAACTTTATCCTCACCAAAAGTATCTGTATAATAAAGAGGCGAAAGTGTATAGAAAATATTATCACTGCTTCTATCTGTAATAAAGTTGATAAATAACCCTTCAGGAAGAATTACTATTTTATCTTCAATTTTTGTATTTTTCACTATAAAATCAGAAACGATTTTTATAGGTTCACCATCTTTTTTAAAAGTATATATGCTGCCCTTTTCCGATTGAAGCAAATAATTCTTATACTCAAGTGAAGAAAAATCATAAAAAGCAAAAAACATTATTAATGCACAAAGCAATATATATTTTATATTTTCAGGTAAAGAATACATACGGGATAATACTATAGCAGTCAATAAACACAATGGAAATAAGAAAGCTCCCATATGTTCTATATTTAAGAACAATAAAAATTTAAAACATGCCAGCATAGAGAAAAGACAAAAAATAAACAGTATTTTATTCTCATATATTTTTTTAAAATTTAAAACAAAAATAAAAAGGTTAAAAACAGGTAACAGACCAAGCAGGGCAAATATCGGATTTGAAGTAAAAAGTCTAATATAAGTATCAATATTAAAAAAATTTCCAAAATTTGAATAAAAAATTCTCATACTGTCAGCATTTGCCATTGAAGTCATAATGTTAAATGCTTCGTATAAGTCCTTCAAAGTTAACCCCTGAAAAAAAAGCAATGAAAAAGACAGAATAAATGGCAATATGAAACAAAATATTGATTTTAACTTATCTTTAAAACTAACGGGAATTAAAAAAGCTAATACATAAATATGAACAACAGGGCACAGGATGAATTCATATTTATTTAAAATACTGAGCCCCATAAAAAAGCAAGAAAGAAAAGCATAGTTTGTTTTTGAATTTTCCGTATATTTCAACAAAAATAAAACTGATAACATCAATGATGATAAAGCATAAACTATAGCATAAGAATAGGTTATGTTTGAATTGTACAAAAAAGTTGAAAAAACCAGAGAAAACATTGTCGTAATACAAATTAAAAAAGAAATATTTCTTGATAAAAATTTTAAGGAAATAAAATAAAGCAAAATAATAATCAAAAGTGAATTTAGTATTCCGGCTATATAGAGAGTATTAATTTTTTCTCCAAAAACAAAAAACAAAAAAGCATTAAATTGATAAGAAAAAGGTCCGTATATATTCAGAATATCTTTATATAAAATATTTCCTTTCAAAATTTGAGAAGGAATATAAAATTCTCTACCCGTATCAACTGCTAATAGCCCTTGATGAAGGAAGAAAAAAGGAATAAAACACATAAAAAAAACAATTAATAATAAAAGAAAACCGGTATTACTTTTAAGAATTTTAAGCATAATAAACCTTTATTCAAAAGTTAACGTTAATTGAGGTACATCAGGAAGGGATGATTTAGCTTTTTTTGAAGATAAATCTTTTGAGAAATCCCTCTGCATTTTATTCATAAGCGTTTGAGCCCGTGATATAACACTCTCCGGCAGACCTGCCATTTTTGCAACCTGAATGCCGTAGCTTTTACTTGCACTGCCTTCGACAACTTTTCTTAAAAATCTTATTTCACCGTTTTCTTCAGCCATTGTAATTCTGTAGTTTTTAATTTGTTCAATGGATTTAGCCATAACATTCAGTTCATGATAATGTGTTGCGAATATAGTTCTGGCTTTGATTTTTTTTGCAATATATTCAGCAACTGACCAGGCAATTGCAACTCCGTCATAAGTCGAAGTACCTCTGCCGATTTCATCAAGTAAAATCAAACTTTTTTCAGTTGCACTATTTAGTATATATGCGGTTTCATTCATTTCAACCATAAAAGTTGACTGTCCGAGTGACAAATCATCAACAGCACCAACCCTTGTAAAGATTTTATCAACAATACCAATCCTTGCATAACTTGCAGGAACAAAAGAACCTATCTGGGCGAGAATAACAATAAGAGCATTCTGCCTCATATATGTTGATTTTCCAGCCATATTAGGACCTGTAAGAATCATAAACTGTGTATCTTCGAAATTATGAATATCAGCAATGAGTTTTAAATCGTTAGGAACGTATTCACCCATCGGAAGAATTTTTTCGATAACAGGATGTCTTCCATCTTTTATATATAACTCATCAGACTCAACTATCTCAGGTTTAACATAACCTGATTCAATTGCAGTTTGAGCAAAAGAGATTAAAACATCAACTCTTGCAAGAAAATGTGCTGTTTTCTTTAATATATCTACAAAATATTTTGAATATTCCGTCAAATCATTATATATTTTTTGTTCAATTTCAATTGACTTAAATTGTGCTGAATAAACATCGTTTTCATGTTTACGCAATTCTTCGGTAGTATATCTTTCTACATTAGTAAGTGTTTGTTTCCTTACATAATACTGAGGCACCTGAGAGATATTAGACTTAGTTATTTCAATAAAGAAGCCAAAGTTATTATTATAAGCGACCCTCAAGTTTTTAATGCCTGTTTTTTCTTTCTCCTGTTCTTCAAACGATTTAAGCCATTCTTTACCTCCCGAGAGCAAATCTTTAAAATAATCAAGTTCGGCATTAACGTTTTCTTTAATTACACCCCCGTCTTTAATATTTATAGGAGGATCATCATTAATTGTCCTGTTTATAATTGAGGCAAATTCAACAAATTCATCACAGTTCTCTGTAAAATCTTTAAGGTAAGAAGCATTAAAGTTTTTGAAAATACTTTGAAAATTTGGAAACAGGAATAAGGTATTTTTAAGTGCGATATACTCTTTAGGATTGATGTTACCGTTACCGAGTTTTATTGCAAACCGTTCTAAATCGCAAATGTTTGAAAGAAGATTCATTAAATTAATTCTGTTGTGAGAATTATTAATTAATTCTTCGACTGCATTTTGTCTTTTTTCTATTTCATCTTTATTTTTAAGCGGTTGTGTAATCCATGATTTTAAGAGCCTTGAGCCCATTGAAGTTTTAACTTTATCTATTGCCCAGAATAGACTTCCGAATTTAATTTTATCTCTTGAAGTTTCTGTTAATTCAAGATTTCTTCTTGTATTTGAATCAATAGTAACATATTCAGATATAGAATAAGGTGAAATAATATCAAATTTAGGCACATTACCTTTTTGTGTTTCGATTATATATTCAATTATAGCCCCTGCAGCAAGGAAAGCCGGTTTAAACTCGGTAAAACCGAATGATTCAAGAGAAACAACTTTGAATAAAGTTTTTATATTATTTATTGCTTTTTCTTCGTCAAAAGAAGAATATGACATTTTTGTACACGGATAAGCGGAAGTAATTTTATCAGGCAGATCTATTTTTTCATCAGGAACAATTTGAAATGATTGTAATTTTTGTTTTTTAACCGGTGCAAGTATTTCAGAAGGTTTTATTCTGGCCAATTCAGAAAGAATATCATCCAGAGAACCTTTAGTAACTCTAAATTCACCTGTAGATATATCTGTATATGCTAATCCATAAGCATTATCTGATTTTATAACAGCAGCAAGGTAGTTATTTCCATCAGGAGCAAGCAAATTAAGTTCGGTAATTGTTCCTGCCGTAATAGTTTTAACTATATCTCTCTTAATTACTTTATTTTCAGATTCCTTAGCATTATCAAGCTGTTCACAGACAGCAACTTTAAAGTTTTTATCAAGCAATTTGGGTATATATGTATTTAAAGATTTAACCGGAATACCGGCCATAGGCACTCTGCCGAGCTTACCTCCATCCTTATGAGTGAGGGTTAACCCGAGCTCTTTTGAAAACAATACAGCATCTTCAAAAAAGCCCTCATAAAAATCCCCGCACCTGTATAAAAGAACAACCCCTTGATTTTTTCTTTTAATATCCAGAAATTGTTTAAACATCGGAGTTGCAAGTTCATAATCGACATCATTGCTATTCAAATTATTGATTTCTTCATTCATCATAGTTATACTTAATGTAATATAAATTTTAAGATATTTCAAATTAATAATATATATATATAAAGGAGTTTTAATGAAAGGTTGTTTAAGTTTAATAATAAAGACAGCAATTGCGGTTCTGGTTTTTTTCGGACTTGTTCATATAGGTGCTGTTGATTATATAAAAGAAAAAATAAATGAAAGAACAAATCCGCCGCAGGAAGAAATGGTTGATAAAACAAAAGATGTTGTTGATTTATCGGAAATAGATGAAGAATACAGCATAGATAGAAACCTCAAAATTTTAAAAAACCGCATGATAATTGCACAACACAATGCAACCGGTCAAAAAATGATAATGATAGAACCGAAAAATGAAAGTATATTTACAAAAGAAGATATAAAAAATGAAAAAGTCGAAGAAATATTGAAAGATACAGTAAGTAAATATAAATATCTTCCGGTAAAATTTGACAAAATAGAAGTAACAAAACACGGAGAATTTAACGGAATAGGACAAAAAATACCTTACGCAAAGGTAAGAGTTGAAATCTCAAATCTTCCGGTTAAAGATATGGATGGCATTATAGGTGTAGCAGAATTAGAAAATGGCAAAAATCTTATTGTAATATCAGTAAATGACGAAGGAAAATATTCTCAAATAATAACGGATGCATTTTACAAGAAAGTTAAATAATGAAAAATCAGTATGAAAGATTAATGCGAAGATGTCTCAATCTTGCAAAAAAAGGAGAGGGAAAAGTTTCGCCAAATCCTCTTGTGGGTTGTGTAATTTTTGATGATGATTACAGAATAATTTCAGAAGGTTATCATATAGGCTGCGGAAAAAATCATGCGGAAAGAGAAGCTATACTTAATGCAAAAGAAGATTTAAAAGGTAAATCATTAATTGTTAATCTGGAGCCATGCTCTCACTACGGTAAAACACCACCTTGTGCGGATTTAATTATAGAAAAAGGGATAAAAAGAGTCATTACAGGAATGATTGATCCTAATCCGGTTGTAAAAGGAAAAGGCATAAAAAAATTAAAAGCTGCCGGAATTGAAGTCATAACAGGCGTTTTAGAAGATGAATGTCTTGAGTTAAATAAATTTTTTATAAATGATATTAAAAATAAAAGACCATATATAACAATAAAAACAGCAACAACACTTGACGGTAAAATAGCTGCTAAAACATATAAATCAAAATGGATAACAGATGAAACTTCAAGAAAAGAAGCACATAAATTACGAAATCGCTATGATGCAATTTTAACATCTTCATCCACAGTAATTAAAGACAATCCGTCTCTAACCTGCCGCATTAAAAACGGAAGAAATCCCATCAGAATAATTGTTGATACTAATTTAAATACTCCAAGCTATAGCAATGTGTATAATAAAGATGGAACAAAAGTTATTGTACTTATTTCAGAAAATATTAAAGATGAAAGAATAATAAATTATCCTGAAAACATTCAATTTATAAAATGCCGTATAAAAGGCAATCATATTGATTTAAAATCAGCTTTAGAAAAAATATATAATACAGGGATAAAAAGCATTCTTATTGAAGCCGGCGGAAAATTAAACAAAGCATTTATTGAAGAAAATCTGGCAGATAATCTTATTCAATTTATTGCACCTAAAATACTCGGGGATAAAAACGGCATTAATTTTGTATACGGTTATAACCGTAATGAGATTTCGGAATGTAACAATTTAATTTTCAGGTCGACGAAAAAATTAAAAAACGATATAATATTAGTAAGCGATTTTGTAAAACATGAAAAACAGCCACTAAAAAGATATTAAAGAATTATTTCTATAAAGTTAATTAAGGAGATATATGATACAAGGTGTTTCTTCCGTTCAGCCTGATGTTAACATAAACCTGATAAATAAAGAAAGAACAGAGAAAAAAACAAGTAATACTTCTTCATTTGTTAGAAATTATACTGACAGTTTTGTAAGAAACACAAAACAATCCGCTCCTGTATTGTTCGGATTGACTATAGCCTGGTCGGTACTTGATAAGGCTATGCGTTCAATACCTATGAAAAAATCTTTTACAAATAATTTAGTTAATTTCTTTGCACCTGTTTTACTGGTGAGCTCTGCTGTTGTTGCCGGAATAGAGAGTGTAAGAATCGCAAAAATGCAGAAAGAAAAATAATTGTAACTTTTTTATTTGTTGTATAATAATATTATGACACAGGATTTAGCAGAAAAATTATATCATTTACAAAGAAATGTTCTTGAATTGCATAATCTTTTTGATTTAAATATGGTTGCAAATCAATCCCGCTCTATTGAAGATTTACTTTCAAAGGTATCTTTTCTTATAAAATCATCTCTCGGTTTAAATAATATAAGATTTTTTATAAATAACAACGGGATTTTCCAGACAAAAAACATCTCATCAGGAAGTGATTTAGATTTTGAATTTAATGCTGATAGTGCACCTTTTCTTCAAAGTTTAACTGATGAAATAATAAAGGTTACAAATCAGGACGGCAGCTGTATATATAAAGCATTCTGGAATACCAATAACTTACACCAGCTCGAAAGTGAATATTTAAAGGTGTTTTATAATGACAATATTCCGTTTTGTGTTGCTTTTGTTGGAAAAAAAGAAGACAACAGCACATTTTCAGAAGAAGACATAAAATACCTGAGCCAAATTTTCAACTGTATAGATCCGATATTAAGAAAATTTATAAAAAATAAAGAGCAAGAAGCGAAAATAACGGACTTAAATAAAACACTTCATAATCTGTCAATTCTTTATAACATATCTCAGGCAGTTAACTTTATTGATGATTTAAAGCGTTTAATAAGTGTAATATTAGATAAAGCAATAGAAACCGTAGATGCGGAAAAAGGGTCATTAATGCTGTATGACCCATCAGATAACACCTTACAGGTAAAGGTTGTATACGGTTTAAAAGACAAAAAGCACGAAGATGATATTAATAACGGGCTTGTTGAATGTACAAAAATAAAACCTGATACAGGTATCGCAGGTAAAGTATTTTCTGAAAAAAAATCCATTATAACGAATCTAGGCGGAAGAGATCCCAGATTCAATCAATTTAGGGACGACAATAACAGTATATCTTCACTTATTTGTGTTCCTCTAATAGCAAAAGGTGAATGTATAGGTATTATAAACATTACAAACAAAAAAGACGGAAAACTATTTAATAAGAAAGATTTAGAATTTATTGAAGCACTTGCAAATCAGGCAGCAATTGCTGTTGATAATGCACAATTATATGAACTTGCAACAAAAGACGGACTTACTAAATTATATATCCACAGACATTTTTATTTCTTATTAGAATCTGAAATTAAAAGAGTTCAGCGTTATCATCATGTACTTTCACTTATAATGTTTGATATTGACAATTTTAAAAACGTAAATGACAGATACGGACACTTAATAGGTGATATGGTCTTAAAAGAGATAGCAGCGACAACTCAAAAAACAATAAGACATGTAGATATACCGGCAAGATACGGCGGGGAAGAATTTACTATAATATTACCGGAAACCTCTGCTTTCAATGCCGTCATCATAGCAGAGAGATTAAGGCAGAAAATCAGTGAAATTTCAATAAAAGTTGATAATGAAACAATTATTTGTCCGACTGTAAGTATAGGTATAGCTGAATATCCAAATGCTGCAGATAATATAAAAGATTTAATTAACAGTGCAGATAAAGCCTTATATATGGCAAAAGAAAATGGTAAAAATTGTATTTATCTTTATTTTGATGAAAATTTTATAAGATATAGTCCTTAAAATCTGTAGGTTGATTTTAACCTAATAATAAAATAAATGAATTTGAGAAAACATTTTGGGTTTAAACTCAAGAAAATTTTTTCTTTGAGACAAATTTAATAGTTTAAAAGCTGTTATTTTGTGGAATATTTTATATACCACACATAAAACGTATAAATAAAATAAAAAAATTAAACAAAATAAGCAAAATATATATAATAACATTTTAAAAGATAGCCCTGGCGGAATATAAACGAGGGATAGAGTAAAATGATAAAAAATGTTTATTATTATATGAGCATTTTGAAATAATTAAAATTTTATTTATAAAAAGTGGTCTAAAACAAATACAACTCTGTAAGACATAATAATATATGTTAACATTTTGTTATATTTTATGATTTACAGAAATAAAATTATACTGAATACAAACGAAACTTATATATAAAAATACTCTAAATAGTGCATGTAAACGTGTAGAGCCTCTTGTGGCTGTACAATACAGCATTTTGCCGGAAATTATAGCTCTTGACGAATAACCAGCAAAATTATATAATTATTTGGTATTTGGATTAAGTTTCGAAAAAGACGAAAGGTAAAAAAAATTATGAAAAAATTAGGTTTCACTCTTGCCGAAGTTTTAATCACTTTGGTAATCATTGGTGTAATCGCTGCAATGACAGTACCTACATTAATGCAGAATACTAATGCTCAAGAGTTTCGTTCTGCTTTGAAGAAAGCTATTTCAGCTACAAACCAGGCATTAACTCTTCATTATGCATTAGAAGGTTTGTCAGCACAAGATTATACAACAGCTTCACAACTTGTTGACGGTGTATTTAAAACAAGAATGAGCACAATTGAAGGTTCAACCGCATTCACAAACACAAATGTATGCTCAGGCGGTTCAGTATTTACAACTCAAGACGGTTTAATGTTCTGCGTAGACACTTCCTTCTCTTCAGCTAACAATGATAGCGAATCAGGTGCTTGCGATGCTTACAACATTAACCCTTGTACAGCAAATACAGCTTCTCCAAATATGTGGATAGACGTAAACGGAGCAAGAAAACCGAATACAATTACAACTTCTTCAAAGAGACCGAAAGATATCTATCAAGCAATGATTTATTCACAAAAGATTGTTCCTTACGGTGCTCCTACACAGGAAGTTATGTTTGACAGCGGTGTATCAGGTGGTGCTGATATTTCGTCATCTACAGCAACCGGTGGCGGTACTGATGGTTAAATGGGACAAGACTCTGACCAGGATTCAGGAGAACAACCTGAAGAGGATAAGCCTTCTGTAACACCTCCGGAAGATGAGCCGGAAGAACCGGAAGAAGAACAACCTCCTATTCAGGATGAACCTGAAGAAGATAACAATCAACCCGATGAAGACAATCCTTTCTTTGATTTATGGGATCCTGATACTTGGCCTGATTGGAATGATTTCTTAAACTGGTTAAAAGATTTATTCGGTGGTCTAATCCCCTAATAACATAGTATAAACGAAAAAAAGAGATATAAAGTTAACTTTATATCTCTTTTTGATTTGTAATATAATCTAGTGTCGCAATTTATCGTGAATTCTTTCCGGACAAAATAAGCTTTTAATTATCCAGAGCCTCTTTAAGCAATTTATTTAACACTTGAGGATTTGCTCTGCCTTTAGTTTCTTTCATTACCTGTCCTACAAAGAAACCAAACAATTTATCTTTTCCGCCTCTATAAAGCTGAACCTGTGACGGATTTGATTCTACAACTTTATCTATAATTGCTTTCAAAGAATCCTCATCAGAAATAACGCTTAAACCTTGTTTTTCAACAATATCTTTAGCACTTCCGCCATCTTTCAAAAGAGTTATAACAATTTGTTTTCCTATATTATTTGATATAGCACCTGAAGTTACAAGATTAATGAGTTGTGCAAAAGATTCCGGAGTTAACTTTGTCTGTTCAAGCATAACTTTTTCTTCTTTCATATAAGCAGCAATTTCTTTCATAAGAAAGTTATTTGCAACTTTTGCATCAGCTTTCAAATCAAGAACTTTATCATAGAATAATGCAATATCCATTTGCTCAACAAGAACATTAGCATCATAAGGAGTTAAACCCAGCGAAATATATCTTTCTCTTCTTGCCTGAGGCAATTCAGGCATTTTCGATGCTATTTCATTTACCCATTCTCTCGAAATTTTCAAAGGCATTAAGTCAGGTTCCGGAAAATATCTATAATCGTGGGCATCTTCTTTTCCTCTCATTGATTTTGTTATACCTTGATTATCATCCCACAATCTTGTTTCCTGAATAACTTTTTCACCTGATTCAACAATATCAATCTGGCGGTCTATTTCGTATTCAATAGCCCTTTGCAGTGCTTTAAAACTGTTAACATTTTTAATTTCGGCTCTTGTACCGAAAGCCTCCTGTCCTTTTGGTCTTACAGATATATTGGCATCGCATCTCATTGAACCTTCTTCAAGGTTTCCGTCGCACACACCTATATACCTCAATATTGTTCTCAATTCTTCCATATATGCTCTTGCTTCATCAGAAGATCTCATATCGGGTTCAGACACTATTTCAAGAAGTGGTGTCCCGGCTCTATTCAAGTCAACAAGTGAATAACTTGAACCGGCTATACCTGATGAACCCATATGAACAAGTTTCCCTGCATCTTCTTCAAGATGAGCTCTTGTAATACCTATTTTTTTACCTTCAATATTAATATAACCGTTTACACAAATCGGCTGGTCATATTGTGAAATCTGATATCCTTTCGGAAGATCCGGATAAAAGTATTGTTTTCTGTCAAATTTACAATATTCCGGAATCGTGCAATTCAATGCAAGCCCTGTTAATATCCCCATATTAACCGCTTCTTTATTTAATACCGGAAGTACACCCGGCATACCGAGTGTTACCGGACTTATCTGAGTATTTTGTTCATTTCCAAATTCTGTAGAATCACACGCAAATATTTTAGACTTTGTCTTTAACTGTGCGTGTACTTCAAGTCCTATTACAACTTCATATTTTTGTCTTAATTCTTCCATTATTGCCATTGACATCTTAAAAACCTCTGATTATCCATTTTTCAGTTAAATAATAACATGAATATTCTTGATTAACAAAAGTATTTTAATTTCTTTGAAATAGTTTTACCGTATAGTAAAATAATATTATTAGACCGGTGGTAATATGAAAAAGAAAATAACAGCATTATTAATAATAATATGTTTCTGCTATACAAATTCGTTTCCTTTTGTATATGCTTCAACTCCGATTCAAGGACATATTGAAGAAACAGATGTAAAAAACATTGAAGAAGATAAAATTTTTACTCAAGAAACAAAAAGGATAGACGAAGAAAGTTCTATAAATTTAACAGTATCTCAAGTTCTTGCAGGAGCTACATCGGTAGAAGGCGATGAATTTTTTGCAGTAGTATCTGAAGATGTTCTTGCAGAAAGCGGGGTTTTACTTCCTGTAGGTACTGTTGCTCACGGAAGTATAAAAAACATTGTAGATCCTAAAAGAATGGGACGTGACGGGTATATTGAATTATCTTTTGATTATCTGATTACGCCTGATGGAAGAGAAATCCCTATTGAAGGAGGTATGACATCAAAACTCACACCTGCCAAATCAATAAGTAAAACAATAGCCGAAGATGTTACATATACGGCTGTAGGCGGTGTTGCGGGAGCACTTGCTGCAGTTGAATTATTAGGAATTGGAACTGCTGTCGCAAGTTACGGTTATACTCTTGCCGGCGGTGCAGCTATAGGCGGTGTAGTAGCCTTAGGTATGAGTTTATTTAGAAAAGGAAAAGATGTTCTTATTGCACCGGGTGATGAAATTAAAGTAAGAATCAAAAGTTCAGAACCGATACAAGTTATGACCCATGATGCCGTAAGGCAGGATGAAATATTCTATGAAGGACTTGATGTCAAAATAACAGACATCTTTCTTGAAGAAGATCCATTTGGAAACTTAAATACAATTTCTCTGGATTTAATTATAAGAAATAATTCAAAAACAGATTTCTCAACCTTTGATATTGCTCTTGTCAATGACCTTCATAGCAGTTATAACCCTTCAATATTCACAGATTACAGAAATTCTCTAGCTATGAAAAAAATTAAAAAAGGCGAAAGCGTATCGGGCATACTTTCTTTCTCTGTAGACAATCCAAAACGCCATCATTGGCTTGTATTTTATGATAAAAAAACGCATAAACCGCTTGCTAAAATTTCTGTTGAAAATGCCAGAAAAGACCTAAATATTTCTAAACTTGAAAAAAAGAAAAAGAAAAGAAAAAAAACATAATGCTTAAAATTGATTTATTTGAAAATATTGAAAACAATGAAATACTGGAACTTTTAAAATGTACCGGAATAAAAACAAAAGTATATAAAAAAGATTCTTATGTATTAAGAAATGGCTCTAAAATTGACAGTTTAGGGATTGTGCTTGAAGGCAGCATTAAAATAATAAAAAATTTTAATCAGAAAAAAACAGTCATTGAAAATCTTGCTGTAAATGATATTTTCGGTCACAACATCGTATGCCTCGGCATAAATAAAAGTCCGGTTGATATTGTTGCACAAACAAACTGTGAAATATTGTACGTTCCGTTTGAAAAAGTTATAACGCCCTGCACAAAACTCTGTCCTTATCATTTGCAATTAATTCGAAATATTATGAAAATGATTTCGGGAAGAAATTCTTTATTAGACAGCAAAATAGATATTATAGGGCAGAAAACCACACGTGAAAAAATATTAATGCTCCTTGAAAAATATAAGATTGACGGAAAACCTTTTACTATACCTTATTCACGTGAAGAGATGGCAAAATTTTTATGTGTAGACAGAAGTGCCATGTCAAGAGAATTGTGCAGAATGCGTGATGATGGTATTTTACGTTTTAAAAAAAATTGTTTTGAATTGTTAGTTCCATAAAGATTTTTTGTTGGGTAAACCTTAATCTGAAATTAATAAGAAAGCAGTGATGTAAGAGCCGCTATATATGGAGTTTCGTTATTTTGTTTATTGAAACATTGTCAGAGCTTTGTCTGTTTGAGGCGTAGCCGGGCTGCAAAGCTTCCAGTTGAAAAATATCCAAGCTGCAATTACATTACTAATGTCTCTAATTTTTTATTATTTTTTTTGTTAGATTAAAACTCAAATTACTATATATGATTAAAAAGAAAACAGTGATGTAAGAACAGGTATATATAAAGTTTTGTAATTTTGTTTTATAATAATAAATAATAAAGGAAAAGGAATGTTTTTAGATAAAGCAAGAATAAAAATTCTCTCCGGCAAAGGTGGAAACGGTATTGTAGCCTGGAGAAGAGAAAAATATGTTGACAAAGGCGGGCCTGCCGGAGGAAATGGCGGCAAAGGCGGTGATGTATACCTCTGTGCAACAGAAGATATGTCAACATTAATGGATTTCCAATACCAATCTGTATTTAAAGCCGAAAATGGAGAAAACGGGTACATAAAAACCCAGCACGGCAGATGTGGAAAAGATTTATATATAAAAGTTCCAGTAGGTACTGTTGTAAGAGATGTAGAAACAGATAAAATTATTGCTGATTTGAACATGCCCGAGCAAACAATTCTCGTTGCGAAAGGAGGCAGAGGCGGAAGAGGAAACGCATGCTTTGCCACAGCACAAAAACGTGCACCGCAATACTGCGAACCTGGCGAAAACGGAATTGAAAGAACGCTTGAACTTGAGTTGAAACTTATTGCCGACATTGGTCTTTTAGGTATGCCTAATGCCGGAAAATCAACATTAATTAGTGCTATAAGTTCAGCAAAACCTAAAATAGCAGATTATCCATTTACAACCATTACTCCTCATCTTGGTGTCGTTAAGAAAGATACAGGTGACGCTTATGTTGTAGCTGATATTCCCGGACTCATAGAAGGAGCTTCGGAGGGAATAGGGCTAGGACACGAATTTTTAAGACACGTAGAGCGTTGTCGTTTTCTTATTCATATTATAGATATAACGGACGAAAATCCTTTAAAAAATTATGAATTAATAAATAAAGAACTAAAAAAACATTCAGAACAGCTTTCAAAAGTTTATCAGGTAATAGCACTAAACAAGATTGATACTTTAAGTGATGACATCTGCAAAAAATATTTTGACGAATTTAAAAAAATTTCAAAAGATGTATTTTTAATATCAGCAGTAACAAGAGAGAATCTGAACGATTTTCTGCATTTTATTTCGCAAAAAGTAGATGAAATACCCAAACCTGTTATTAAAGTTGACGTAGAAGAAGATAATGCCGCATTTGATAATGATGACAGTTCATACAGTGTATATAAAGTTGATAAACACACATATATTGTAGAAGGCGGCAAGATATTCAGACTGGCAAATGTTACCGACGGCAGAAATACGGAACAACTTTACAGATTTCAAAATATATTAAAATCAATGGGTGTATTTGATGCTCTTACAGAAGCAGGTATAAAAGAAGGCGATACCGTGAAAATCGGGCACCTTGAATTTAATTATTTATTTTAAGAAATAAAGTTCACAATTAAAAAAGTTTTCATTGGATTATAAAACTTCAAACCGTTTTTCAAAATCTAAGATTTTTGAGAAACAGTCAAACTTAATCTATAGAGTATAATTAAAAGAAAGCAGTGATGTAAGAGCAGCTATATATGGAGTTTCGTTATTTTGTTTATTGAAACATTGTCAGAGCTTTGTCTGTTTGAGGCGTTAGCCGAGTTATAAAGCTTCCGGTTGAAATTAACAAAATAGAAACGTAATATCTAAGCTGCAATTACATTACTGATTTATTTATTTTTTTATTATTTTCTTTGTTGAGTTGTGAGACCACGGACTTTTTTCCCAGAATCTTAAATTTTGAGAAACAGTCAAACTTAATCTATAGACTTAAAAAATTCACTTCTGTCTCCAGCATATAGTAAATTTTTTCCGGACGATTTTAATATTATTTCATAATTTAGTGTTTTTTTTATCAACAAGTGCTATAATAGTAGTAATAAACAATTATAATTATTTTTTTATATAATAACTTAATTTTACAATATAAAAGGAAGGATTCATGGCATTTACACACGGAACTCTTGAAAATGAAATATTAAATGCAGTATGGACAATGGAAGAAAACGGTATAAGTACTAAAAATATCTCTGTAAGCGAAGTTTTGTCAGAGATTAACACAAACGGGAATATCAGAGCTTATACTACAGTAAAAACCGTAATGGATCGTCTTGTTGATAAAAATTTATTAAAAAGACAGAAAAGCGGTAAAAAGTTTTGTTATAAATCAGTAGAATCAAGAGAAGAAATGGCTGCTTCCGCTATTAATAAACTTGCCGGTCAATATTTTAATAATGATATTAATTCATTAATGAAAGCTCTTGAAAAACAATGCAAAAGCGTAAAAGTGTAGACTATCGCAAATTAAGAAAACAGGTTGCAAAAATATTTATTGGTGTACTTACGGAAAAAATTAACGTTAGTTATGCTTTAACTTGTTTTCCAAAAGACTGCGACGACAAAACAATAAATGCCAGCTGGCATGCACTGTGTCACCTTGAAGCAGATGAAGATATAAGAGTTAAAGATAATATGTATAAAAAAGAACAGGATGAATATATTGAATTTATTGCTTATACACTTGAAAAAGGAGAAGAACTTCCTGAAAATATAATTAATTCTTATATTCCTTTCCATCCTGATGCATTAACTCCAAACTCACACAAGTTAAAAGGAATCATTCACACCCTTAAAAAATTCCTATGTTGTTAATAAATTCCGGATAAAATCTACAGATTTTGTTTCTTTTCTGTTCTTGTACTTCTTTGCATTTGTCATATATAATTCTTTTTTTGCTCTTGTTACACCAACATACAAAAGCCTGAGAGTTTCTTTTATCTGATCTTCTTTTAATTCATCCGGAGATTTAATGCCACATTTTTCAATATCATTCTTTATTGCCTGAACAAAATGACTTGCACCTTTTAGCTTTATTGTGTTTATATTTAACGGATAATTATCTTCATTTAACTGTGGAATAAATACTATATCAAACTCATCTCCCTTTGATTTATGCATTGTCATTATCTGCAACGGATTCTCTTTTTCACCTGTTGTTTCTTCTTCAAAAAATTTGTATGAACTTAATGGCTTTGATGAATAATATTCAAGCCTGTTTAATAAATTTTCATTGTTTTCGTCATTACTGTTTTTTAACCGTTTTATTAAAGTCGAAATAAGATATGTATTTGATTTGTCTGAAGAATTAACACTATAATATAATCCGGCTTGAAGTGCCATCTCTTCAACAGGTTTATTTGAATTGTTTAGCCAATAATCAATATCCCAGTATAACTGTATTAAAAGCTCACTGTTTAATTCATCAGGATCTATATATATAAAAGGTTTTTTTAATGAGTTTATATAGTTTTTTATACTGTCTTTATCTTCATTAACATATTTTTCTGCATATAATTCTGCAAGTATCTTAATTATATTATTATTTTCCGGTTTTTCAATTATACTTAGAACCGCAAAAATATAATTATATATTTTTCTTTGAATAAGACAATCCGTTCTTACTGACGTTTGTATTCCATTTGAAATAAAAAACTCATTATATTCATTTACCTGCGAATTTAATCTTAATAAAACTGCAATTGATACCTGCGGTGATTTTTTTATAATTTCTTTTACCTTATTTAAAATAAAAAATTTCTCTTCTTTATCATTCTCAAAACACAAAAATTCGGGCTGTTTTGTAGTTAAAGGATTATTTGATGTACCTTGTATCTTAATCGGATAAAATGCATTATTTTTTTCAGCATCTTTCTGAGCCGATTCTATAATCTTATTTGCAAAAGAATATATAGGAGCAGAACACCTCTGAGATGAAACCATTTCAACTTTCTTATTACTCTGTATAAATTTCCTGAAACCTTCAGTATTTGAATTGGTAAATGTCGATGTTATTGCTTGATTAATATCTCCGCATCTTACTATATTCTTATGTTTAAAAGCTAATATATTTATTAGTTTCTGCTGAATTTCCGATGAATCCTGTGCTTCATCTTCAATGATATATCTGCATAGATTCTGGTAATATTCTGCGACAGAACTATCTTCATTTAATATATTTACGGCAAATTTCAGCATATCATCGTAATCTATTAAATTATTCTGCTTTAATGCTTTATTATATTCCTTTAAAAATTTATAAAATTCTTCAATGTCAGGATATTTCGAATGCAGAATACAAGAATTTTCAGACAATTTAACTACTGAAATACAACGTAAATAGTTATCATATTTTTCTTCATTAATTTTTAGTTTATAAAACAGCTCTTTTATAATTCTTTCTTTCGTATTATCATCACAAATTTCAAAATTTTCATCTAATCCGGCCTTTATATAGTTTCCGTTCTCTTTTATTATCCTTAATGCAAGTCCGTGTATAGTAGAAATATTAGGCAGATTATCAGAGTCAGGAATAATTTGTTTTATTCTCTCTTTAAAATTTTTTGCCGCAGATTCCATATAAGTAAGAACAAATATATTCTCTGCCTTTACTCCGTTTTGCATCAAATTCACAATTAAGGCCAGAAGAATGGTTGTTTTACCTGCACCAGGAACTGCCATTATCCCCATTTTTCCGCTTTTATAGTCAAGAACAGGCTTTTGGTCTTCTCTCGGAACTATTTTATCTTGTTTCTTTTTTTCTTCACACGTCTCAATAAAATCACTTAATCCGCCAAAATTTTCATTTCCTGTATTATCATATAAACTTGAATAAAATATTACCTCTTTTTTTGCACACAACATTACCTTTCTTATAATCCTTGCAGATTTATCTCTTGTATTTTCAATATTATCTTCAATATTATACGAACTTTTCTGCCAGTCTCTGTTAAACACCCACGCATTGTATAAAGTTCCGGTATCACTCTTAAACCATTCATTACTTGATATATCTGCCCAAATTTGATATTTCGTTTTAATACAATAATCTATTATCTTCTGTGGTGTTGCCACTATAACAGCCTTATTTTCAATATTAAAAGAATCTACCGGATTCTCACTTATTACGCTGTTATCTATTTGAACTATAAATTCTTTTACAATATCTTCTTCTCGTTCAGCGAATGCATCTTCAAAACTTTTTGCTTCTTTTAATAAAAAATTATACTTTGAAATATTATCATTATTATTCTCAAAATTTATGTTTTTATATATTATATCTATTTTTTCTGACAATGAATTTTTTGTTTTTTTTAGTGATTCAATCAGATTATACAGTTTTATATACCGGGCATTATATAAATTGTCATCAAAAACAAACTTCTTTAAAACCTTTGTTTTTTCATAATCTTTTATTATCCCAAAACTCTTTTTAAAAGGAATTTTAAGCAAATCTATTAAAATACTTTTTAATGCATAAGAAGGTATATTTATACCTGAAGCAAGCTTCAATATTATAAGTATATGACGGATGATTTTAATATCTGCCAGTTTTTCATTTCCGGAAATTATTTGTATCTTTATATTTCTGTTGTTCTCACAAAGTGTTTTTATAAAAACATCATCAATCTGAGGAGATATAATTGCAATTTCATCCGGCTCTATTCCTGAAGATATAAGTTCTTCTGCTTTTTGAAGTATAGAACCAAGCATATCCAGCCTTACCGAAAACATTTTATGTTCTATATTCTTTGTTCTTGTCTTTACTCCGTTTTTTATATTTTTAAAAAAACTCTCCGCAATATCAGAAAAATAACTTTTTTCTTCAAGAATAATTTCATTTGTTTTAAATTTCTTTTTATAATCAAACACACCTGATTTATATGCACAAAGATATCCGCATCTTGATGAACCATTCTTATCATACGCAATAAACACATCTTTTATTCTATAAGTTAAATATTCAATAAATTGCCATATTACATAAGACATTTCATCAGCATCATTTACAATCAGATACTTAATTCCGTCAAAATAATTTGTATTCTTATAAATAATCGGGAATACGGCAAGCTGTCTTAAATAGTCAAAACTTCTGTATTCTATTGTTTTTTGTTTATAATTATTTATGGCTTTTTGTGCATCTTCATAAAAAGACTCTTTTAAAATTAAAGACTTCTGCTTAATTTCATCAGCAGAAAAACAATTATGCACTGTCAAAGAATATCTTCTGAATAACTGGTGTAAAAGATTAATCTTAGAAATATAATCTTTAAAATCTGCTTCACTAATACAGTGCTTAAAAATAAACTGTGAAACCTCAAGACCGCACAAGTTTATCTTTGAGTTATCATTAGCCTTAATTATTTTATTTATAAAATCACTATTATCGTTAAGACTGTTATAACATAAACCGTATGGTGTATAGATCTTTAATTTGCTCTCTGAAATATCTTGAATATTCTTCTTACACTCTTCAATAAATAACTTCTTTTGAACCGGATTTAATACTATAATAAGAATTTCTCCAGTATTAATACCGTTATCAATTAAACTATTATATTTTTCAACCAGTATATTTAGTCTGTTTGTACTGTAACTTCCTTGAATTAACATAGATTATCGTTGTCCCTGTATTATTATTTTACAATATTTCTTGTAAAGAGATATTAAGATTTTTGTCCAAATTTGATTTTTTACTTA
The DNA here is from genome assembly GCA_944325525.1 of Candidatus Gastranaerophilales bacterium. Classification (GTDB taxonomy): domain Bacteria; phylum Cyanobacteriota; class Vampirovibrionia; order Gastranaerophilales; family Gastranaerophilaceae; genus Avigastranaerophilus. The sequence goes on along the minus strand of CALVAK010000005.1, from coordinate 89,719 downwards.
ACATGTCTTTACAAAAGACTTGAAATAAAAATTACAAGATGATATATTAAGTATATACAAAGTATATACTTAATTAATGCAGTTTATCTTGCATTGAAAACTTGTATTATAGCTCTTATAAAGAGTTAGTGTGTTCTGCTTATTTAACCTAAATTAATACCGGTATGTGTGCTGCTAAAAAAATCAGGAGTATTTATTATGAGTTTAAATTGTGTTTACAACTGTGAAAACGAAACAAATACATATTCAAATTCAATGTTTTCGGACATGAATCTTAACAGTTATATAAAAGAAATATCCGGATACAAAAATTTAACACCCGAAGAAGAGCAGGAATTAGCAAAAAAATCAAAAGAAGGCGATAACGGGGCAAAACAAGAATTAATTAAATCAAATTTGAAACTTGTAGTTACAATTGCAAGAAAAGTTATTCATTCAAGCAAACTTCCGATGATAGATTTAATTCAGGAAGGGAATTTAGGATTAATGGTTGCTGCTGAAAAATTTAACTGGAAATTCGGATACAGATTTTCAACTTATGCAAGCTGGTGGATAAAACAAGCCATGTTTAAAGCAATATCAGAGCAGTCACATTCTGTTAAAATTCCGGTATACATACAGGAAACTCTTTCAAAATATTCTAAAATTAAGACAGACCTTGAAAAAGAAGGCAGAACAAATATAAAAGTTGAAGAAGTAGCAAAAAAAATGAATATAGAACCGGAAAAAATTAATAATTATATGAATGCCTATAAAAAGACACTTTCGCTGGAAGGAGATTACGAAATAAAAAACGGTTCTGAAGTAAAGTTGATTGATATCATAGAAGATAGAAGATCTTCTTTTCAAAAAGAAATAGAATATGAATCAATGAAAAAAGAAGTTGTATCATTATTAAAGAATCTGAAAGACCGTGAGCAAAATGTAATAATAATGCGTTTTGGTTTATGTGAGAAACCAAAGCAGACACTTGAAGATATAGGCAAAATATTCGGTGTTACAAAAGAGTGTATAAGACAAACAGAAATAAGAGCACTAAACAAATTAAAATCGAATAGAATTTCTGCGGATATTCTTGAAACATATCTGCACTAAAGTAATTTCCGGTTAATAGCTCAAACATCTGATTTGATGGCATAACATGCTTTCGAGTTATCGTAAATATTTCAGGAACAGCATGACATTTCAACATTACTATAAAATTTTTATTAAACCGGTAAAACATTCAAAAAAAAATAAAGAACAAGCTAGAATCCATGAATAACCACTGCTCTTGCCGATAAATACAATTAAAAAGGTGTAAATCTTTACAACAAGCCGTAAAAACTGTATAATAAGTGTGTGTAGAATATTACATAAACAGTTTAGAGGGTAAAAGAGAATGAATGAGCAAAAATGTACGGATGCTGAATTTGAGGCACTATTAAAGAATTATGATTATAGTTTCCAGAAAGGTGATTTAGTTAAAGGTATAGTTTGTTCATATGATTCAACAGGAGTAATTGTTGATATCGGAGCCAAAACAGCAGCTTATGTTCCAATTAAAGAAGCTATTGTTGATAAAACTGTTTCAATCGAAGATACACTTAAAAAGAATCAGGAATATGAGTTTTTGATTATTCGTGAAGAAGACGAAGACGGAAGATTCATGCTCTCTTACAAAAAAGTTGCACTGGCATACAGCTGGCGTGAACTTGAAACATTAAAAGCAGAAGATGCCATTGTTCAAGGAGTTGTTGTTTCATCCGTAAAAGGCGGTGTTCTTGTTGAAGTTAAAGGCGTCAGAGGCTTTGTTCCTTCAAGTCATTTAAAATTAAAAAATGCTGAGAATATTGTCGGTGAAACTCTGGATTTAAAAATCCTTACTATGGATATTCAACAGGGCAACTTTATATTATCAAACAGAAAAGTATATTCAGAAGATAAAGAAGAAAACAAAAAAGATTTATTTGATACATTAGAAATAGGTCAGATTATCAAAGGTGAAGTTGTAAGAATAACTGATTTCGGAGCTTTCGTCGACATCGGCGGAGTTGATGCACTCTTGCCTTTGTCTCAAATTTCATGGCGATGGGTAGATCATCCGTCTGATATTTTAAAAGTCGGTGATATAATTAACGTTGAAGTAATTGTCATTGACAGAGAAAAACAAAGAATAAGTCTGAGCCTTAAAAATCTTGAAAAAGATCCGTGGCTTGAAGCAAAAGATAAAATTAAAGATGGCGATAAAATAGAAGGCACAATTACAAGAATTAAACACTTCGGTGCTTTTGTTGAAGTTTTTCCAGGCGTTGAAGCTCTATTGCCAAATAATGAGCTTATCGAATATCAGAATCAGAAAAATGTTATTTTAAAAGTGGGGGATAAAATTCAAACAACAATACTAAAATTCAACCCTGACGACAGAAGAATAAGTTTAAGCATTAAAAATGAAGAATAATAATAAAAAAATAATTATTTTTTCCGGAAAACAATTCTCCGGAAAGGATACGGCTGCAAAAATCCTTCTTGAAGAATTAAAAGACTTTAGACGGATTGGAATAGCTGATGCAATAAAATCCGAATATTCAAAAAAAACAGGGCTGGGTATTGAAGAAATAGAGAAGAATAAATCTCTTTACCGGCAAGATTTAATTAATCTCGGCAATTGGGGCAGAAGTATAGACCCCGACTATTGGCTTAATTCTATAATTTCATATCCCGGAAATGTAGTTGTAACTGATGTAAGAGTTAAACATGAACTCGATTTATTTAAAAGCAAAGGAGCTTTTACGGTAAGGGTCGAAGCAAATGAAGAAGAACGGGCAAAAAGAGGAAAACTTACATCTTCAAATGATAATACAGAAACTGAATTAGACAGCATAAAAGACTGGGATTATATATTATATAACAATTCCACATATGAAGAGCTTAAAGAAAATATCCGCAAACTTATTAAAGTGCTTAAGTCATGTTATCTTAAAGATATATAAATCTTCATACTGTGGTTATATAACGAGTTGACAACATATTTTGTGCAGGTTAAACTTTAAAAGTAAATGTATAATTTTATACATATTGTGTAAGATAGGTACACCGTTAATAAATGCAGTTTTGCTACGGTGCCTCAAATGAAAGGAATTAAAAATGTTTGCGATTATTGAAACAGGCGGAAAGCAATATCAAGTTACAGAAGGACGTTATGTAGATATTGAAATGCTTGAAAATGAAACTGATTCAAAAGTTGTTTTTGAAAATATCGTCATGCTTGTTAACGGTAAAAAATCAAAAGTAGGTCAACCTTATGTTAAAAATGCAAGTGTTGAAGGTACTGTTATTAAACATGACAAAACAAAAAAAGTTTTAGTCTATAAACAAAGAGCAAAAAAAGGTTACAGAAGAAAACAAGGACACAGACAAAACTTTACACGTGTTATGATTAATAAAATCAGAACAAGTGCAAAAGCAAAAACTGAAACAACAGAAAATACAACTGAAGAATAAGAAATTAATTTAAGGAGAATATAAAATGGCACATAAGAAGGGTGTCGGATCGAGTAAAAACGGTCGTGACAGTGAAAGTAAACGATTAGGTGTAAAAAAATTCGGCGGTGAGTCAGTTACTACCGGTAATATTATTGTTCGCCAAAAAGGTACAAAATTCCATCCCGGTAACAATGTAGGCATGGGAAAAGATTATACTCTGTTTGCATTGATTGACGGAGTAGTTAAATTTGAACCTCACAGACGAGACAGAAAGCAAGTAAGCGTATACGCAGAATAGTTTGGTTAAAAAAAAGAAAAAGAACAACAATGTTGTTCTTTTTCTTTTTTTACTTAATCCGACAGCAGAATATACTGCGAATTTATAATAAATTCTCCTTCTGACAATTTTATAATTGAGGTATTAATGAATAATAAAGGCTGTGTGTTTTTAGAATCCGGAATAAATTTTGATTTAAATACTGTTTGCGACTGTTGTATTTCGCACAGTGACGGAAGAGGTCTTCCTGTTTTGATTGAAAATTATCACGGAGAAATGATTGATTGGGAATCTCTTTTTGAAAAAAAACAACAACGTATAAATAATCAAAAACAAAAAACAATATATGAATGTGAAGGCTGTTACCACCTTAATAATTATGAATTTAAAAATATTAAAAAAATTTCGGAATTTCATTTTTCACATTGCAGAGTTTGTAATGCAAATTGTATATATTGCTCAGATGAATACAGTAAAGGAGATGTAAATTATAATACTTATCCGGTAATAAAAGATCTTATAGACAAAAACATGTATTTACCGGGAGGAGAAGCAACTTTTCAGGGTGGTGAACCTACGTTAATGAAAAATTTTGATGAACTTGTTCAGCTTCTGACTCAAAACGGAACACTTGCACGTATTCATACAAGTGCAATAAGGTACAGCAATACGGTTGCACAGGCCTTAAAAGAAAATAAAGCATCCATTGTTATTTCTCTTGATTCCGGTACGGAAGAAACATATAAAAAAATCAAACAGGTTAATATGTTTCATAAAGTACTGGAAAATATTAAAAATTATGAATCTAATGCACAGAATATTAATGATATCATAATTAAATATATTATTATTCCGGGAATAAATGACAATATAAAGGAAATTGATAATTTCTTTAAATTAATAAACGAATTAAAAATTAAGACAATAGCTGTTGATATTGAAGTTCAATATGCAAGAAAATATAATAACAAAGATGTTTCGCCTCATATTTATCTTATTTATGATTATTTTGAAAAAACAGCTCTAAAGTATAATATAAATTTATTGACATATAGCTTTTTGTCTTATGTACTTAATAACAGACAAACTAATAAAACATTTTTAATAAATAACAAATTTTTATTTGTTTGGTATTTAAATGCAAATAACGATAGAACAAAAAATATAAATTATATAAGATAATAAATTATGTAAAACGTTATAAAAAACATGTATCTATTGACAAATTTTGAGTTAAAATATAAAATAAGTTGATTATCTTGGCAGTATGGAGAGTTATCCACTGTTAAAAGCGGATAAATAAGGTAAAATACTTATATAAGTTTTTATATATTGAGAGTTTAGGTCAAAGTATAATTTTATGATTAATACAATAATAAAATCAGATAAAAAAGAACAAAATGTTATACATATAAATGAATTATTAAATGATAATTATCTCCTTCCAAAATGGGAAAGAATCAAGAAAATATCTTTAACAAAAAAACGGTTATTTTCTGAAGTCCAGATTGAAGCCGGGTTATATAGAAAATTTTCCGCAAAAAATAATATAGAAAAGTATATTATAAAAAATGAAAAAGATATCACGGCAGGAACCCTGGATCTTAAAGTTTATAAAGATAGTGTTTATATAATAAATCTCACAGTTAATTCAGATTTAAATTTTGAACAAATAGTAAATATATTTATTCAAATCGCAGTTGAAAAAACGCTGTATAATACAACAAATAAAATTGTAAATATTAATCTTTCATACCCTCTTCATATCAGAAATAAATTAAAGAAAGCATTAATAAACTCAGGATTTTCATCAGAAGCAAACCAGAGTAAATACGAAAAAGATTTATTCGGAGAAACATATACTTTAAATGCAGCAATGTCTTCTATCTGGCAAAAAAGAATAAAACAAAAACATTTTTTAATCGCAGGATAAGTTATTCTTCCCCTCATATTAAAATATATTTTTTAAACTTCATATATATATATGATTTGATAATAGTGTTATCTGAATACAATTGAAGTAGTATGTTATAACCATATCCTCGGGGAAATAATGGGCGGTAATAGTGAATACAATTCATATAATAATATAAAAAGACTTTCGGACAGTGAACTTGAAAGCCTCTGGATGAGCTACCTTGCCGACAAATCAAATAAAAAGCTGCGTGACCAGATAATTATCCAGTATATATATTTAACAAAATATGTAATAGGCAGAATAAAACTTAATCTTCCCCCTAATTTTGCAATAGAAGACATAACGAGTTTTGGGGTTGAAGGTTTAATTGATGCCATAGAAAAATTTTCACCGGATAAAGGTGCACACTTTGAAACATACGCAATTATGAGAATAAGAGGAACCATTATAGATAAAATCCGTTCTCAAGATTGGCTGCCAAGAAGTACAAGAAAAAAGATAAAAGATATAAAGCAAGCTTCTGAACAACTTAAACAAAGTCTCGGGAGAATGCCAACAAATGAAGAAATTGCACAATTCCTCGGAATAGAAAAAGATAAAGTTGTTTCCACCTTAGCGGAAGATACTTCTGTAGGTTCTTTATATGATAAGAAATACTCGGGAGATGAAGGAATTGAACTTATCGATACAATTGAAGATACAAACACCGTAAATCCGCTTGAGAAACTTGAAGAAAAAGATGTAAAGAACGAACTTCAAGCCGCTTTAAAAAAACTGCCGGAACGTGAACGTATGGTTATGGTTCTTTACTATCATGAAAATATGACACTTAAAGAAATAGGTGAAAATATTGATGTTTCTGAGTCAAGAGTTTGCCAGATTCATGCTCAGGCTATTATGAAATTAAGAAATATCCTTAATGCAAACCGCAGTGAAAAAATTAAAACCGCTTCAGGTGGAAGAAAAAAGCTATAAGACTTTTTCAATTTTTTTAAAATCAAACCTTAGATTTTCTATTTTTTCTTTATCATATTTTATTTCTGTACCAATAAATTGCTCAAAAATCTCTTTCATTTTCTCACAATGATTTATATCAATATATTTAATATTAAATTCTTCCGCCAACTGCACAACTTTTATATCGTAACTTAACGGCAAAAGTTTTACTCCATTTTTTATTGCAATCAGACAGGCATGATATCGCATAGCAATTATTTCACTATATGATGCAATATCTGAAATAACTTTTGCATTAGAAGTATTTTCAATTACTTGAACTTTTATATCAGGATTTATTTTAGTTAATTTATCCTTCAAAGCATTACATACATCTAAATCCATTTTATTTTGAAGAGAAAGAATACAGATTTCTTTTTTAGAAAAAAATTTGTTTATACATAAAGATAGTTCATTTAAAAAAGAATCATCAAGACTTTTAAATTTTCTTAACTGTATTCCGATTTTATTCGTTTTTTCAATATTTTTAGCCGATATATTCCATACAGGATCAGATAATATATCACATTGAATATTCCAACGGGATAAAAGATTATAACTTTCTTTATCTCTTACGGTTATATAATCAGCTTTTTTTAGTATAAAACGTGTTAAAATCAAAAGTATTTTATTATTAACCGGTCCTATTCCCTGAGCAAAAATTATTACTTTTTTCTTGAAAAGTTGAGCAATAAAAATAATAAAAAGATAATAAATTAAACTTTTAATGCTGGTGACATCCTGCAATAAACTGCCACCGCCTGAAATTAAACAATCACAGCTTAATATTGATTTAATTACCTTAAATAAATCAAAAGAATTAATACTTTTTACATTTAACAGGAGAGAAGTTTTCTCAGGATTTTTAGAAAACACAGTTATTTCAGGATTACAGCTAAACTGTTTTAAGTTTTCAGTAAGAACGTTCAAGATTGTTTCATCCCCGAAATTATCAAAACCGTAGTAACCTGAAATACAAATTTTTTTAGTCATTTTGACCTTTAAATATTTTATAAACTTCTTCTTTTGAAGGCAAAGATTTAATTGCACCGAAATTTTTTATCTGGAGTCCGCCCACAACAGAACCTATATTTGCAGCTTTAAACGGAGTCATGCCGGAAGTTATACCGTGCAAAACTCCTCCGTTAAATGCATCACCGGCTCCAGTGTCATCAACGGGATTTTCATTTATAAACTTAACGAATTCAATTTTACCCTGATAACCGACATAATAACCTTTTTCAAGAGCAGACTTAATGATTACAGTAGAGATACCTTTATCCCAAAGATATTTCATAGTATTATTAACAGAAGAAGAATCAATAATTATTTTTGAATCCAACCTGACATTGAGGAACAAAATATCAATATATTCTTCAAGTTCTCTGTAAGCTTCTTTAGCCTCATCTTCAGACCAAATAAGAGGATTGAAATTAGGGTCATAAGCAGTTAATACGTTATTTTCCTTTGCGATTTTAAATGCATATTTAACAGCCTCTCTTGCGGAAATAGAAAGAGATTGTGTTACCCCTGTTGCATATACAAGTGATGAATTCTGTATATAGTCAACAGATATATCATCTATGGATAAATTTGTAGCTGCTGTTTTTTTTCTGTAAAAAGAGAATTCTTTATTAGGGCAGTTCTCGCCTCCTGAAATAAGATAAAGCCCGTTAGTCCCCTGTGTCGGTTTCACATGAGAAATATCAAGTCCTTCTTCCTGCCAGCTTTCAAGTAAATAATTTTTAAAGCAATCCATGCCTATTCTTGATATATAACCGACTTTTGAACCCAATTTCAAAGCGGCAATAGCTGTTGTAAGACAATCTCCTCCATAATATTTATTTAAGTATTTTGCACTGGTAAGATTCTCACTTGTAGAAAGTTCTATTAAACTTTCCCCTATTGCTATTATATCTAACTTCTCATTCATAATACTACTTTATTCTTTTTTGTACTTTAGCAAAAAGATTTTAAATAATCAAACTATATATTAATAATCTTTAAATTATTAATATTTCTTTTTCTCGTAGAATTATACTCCTTTATTCTATATTTAATATCAAAAAAATTATCAGCCAGCGGATTTGTCTTTAAATATTTTTTATAGTACCTGACAGCAGCCTGCATGTTTGATAGTTTTTCAAAACAAATTCCTAAAGCAAGCAAAGCTCTGTAATAACAAGGTTTTATCTTAATTATTTTTTTAAATATAAAAGCAGAATTAACATAATCACCGAGATGCATGTATAATGTAGCTTTTTGTATGTATGCTCTCAGATATTCAGGATTTGTTTCTATTATTTTTTGATATATCATTAATGCCATTTGCTCTTCTTCAATCATTTCATGGACAAGTGCCAGCTGCATTTGAACATCAATATTATCAGGCTCAAGTGTTATTGCTTTTATTAAATACTTAATACCGTTTTCAAAATCACCATTTATAATATTACACATTGCAAGTTCTTTTTGAATATTAGCATTATCAGGATTTAACAGCTCTGCTTTTTTTAAATTAATAATAGCTTTTTGATAATTTTTTAAATTTTTATATGATATAGCAATTCCAAGATAAGATACTGAATTATTTCTGTCAATTAATATAGAATTTAAATAATTTTCAACAGATTCTTTATATTTATATTTATTCCTTAATTTTTCAGCTTTAATAAAAAATTTTTCAGCAAGAGAATCAAGCTTTGAGGTGCTTTTTCTTTTTGTTTGAATTTCACGGCTGTTTTTTGAATTTATCCCCAATTTAATATCCTCTTTTCATTAATTTTAGAAAATATTTTAAAGTGAGAATATAGTCTATGGATTTAAATTTATCAATCTAAAGTTCAATATACAATCAGCCTATTGAAACTTTACATTGAATATATAATCCGGATTTTTTCGTGTTATTAAAAACGGTTATTTTTCACAAAAACAAAGATTTTTGAAAAAGCAATCAAATATAACCTGCAAATATAGACTCAAGCCTCCGGCTTGCTGTTAATTTTTCCCAGAGCGAATTTATTATAAATATCTTCCGGTATTCTTCTATACATCTTGCCGGTTTCGGAATTTATTACCACTATTGTTGTATGAGCACAAACTCTTAATATATTTGTTGTTTTTTCATATACATTATGTTCAAAAGTAACACTCGCAGGATTTAATTCAGTTATATGAGTTTTTATAATAATTCTCTCATTCATCTTTGCAGAAGATTTATATCTTATATTCATTTCAACAACCGGAAATAATATATTATTGTTTTCAAGAGTATCAAGTTTAAGACCTAATTGTTCAACAAGTTCAACTCTGGCAGCTTCAAACCATTTTGTATATGCACCGTGCCATACAACTCCATAAGAATCGGTATCACTGTATAAAACTCTTATTTCCTGTATATATTCCATAAAATTATTTCCTTAAGTAAATAAATCCTGAATTTTTTCTTCAATATCTTTAGGATCAAGTTCTTGGGTATAAGAATTAATATCAAGAGCTATCTGATATAATTTTGCAGCTTCAACTTTATCTCCGGTTATAGCTATGGAACGAGCCAGATTATAATGAGCAAGTGCATAATTAGGATTATATTTTCTCGCTGCTTCAAAAAGTTCAATAGCTTTTTTTATCCTTCCTAAATCATCCAGATATATAACTCCAAGATTATTATATGCAATATCATAAGTATTATCATATTTTATGGCTTTTTCATATTCTTTTATTGCTTCATCAATATTGCCTTTTCCCCAGTACAGATATCCGAGATTACAGTGCAGTCTTGCATTGCAAGGAGAAAATTCAAGAGCTTTTTTATATACAATTAAAGCATTATCGTAAGAACCTTTTTCAAAAAATACATTTCCGAGATTTAAATAAATATCAATGTCATTCGGGTTAAGATTATATGCATTCTGATAAGAACTTATAGCAGCATCTAAATCTTTTGTATTTTCCTGAAAGATAAATCCCAAAGTTTGAGCAACAACACTCGTCCATTGAGGGTTAGGATTTATTGTAACAGCTGTTTGATAATGTTCAATTGATTCAGAAATATTTCCGGTTAAATATAAATATTGTGCCATTCTACAATGAAAATCAGCAATATGCGGCTGTAATTCAATTAATTTTTTACAAGTCTCTATTGCATTTTCAAAATCTCTTTGTTCTTCATAGAGCTGGCACAAATAATAATATGCTCTTAGATTAAGGCTGTCTAGCCATATTGCCATTTTATATTCACATATTGCATCGTCATAACGTTTTAATTCATAGTAGACTCTGCCTAAATTTATATATAGCTCAACAAAACCTGGTGCTTTATCAATTGTTTCTCTGTAAATATCTATAATCTGCTGGTTAAAACCTTTCATAAATATCATAATCGAAGTTTTTAATAACACCGGAATAAACTGTAAATATGATAATCTTCTTATAACTTCTTTTATTGCATACTTATCAAAAGGCAGAGTCAAAATTGAGGCAATTAACATAAAAAACTTTTGATACCATTTAGTTTTATTTGAAAGAGATTTTATACAGAAAATAAGGAAATATGCTCTTGAAGAAGAAAAAGGAGCAATAGAAGCAGCCATTTGTGCAGACTCAACAGCCTCAAGGAAATCGCCTTTTTTCATAAAAATTTCCGCTATCATAAAATGAGCCTGTGACATCTTAGTATTATGTTCGAGTGCAAGTTTAAAATAATTTATAGCTTTTTCAAGTTCTCTTTTATAATAGAAAGCCATAGCTATTTTATAGTAAATTTCAGCAGAGTCAACACAAGATTCCAAAGCTCTTTGATATTCGGTTATTGCTTCATCAGCATATTGCTTCACCTGATGTATATCAAGATGCCATTCCATATATAAATCACCAAGCTTAACATGAAGTTCGGCATTATTTTCATCCTGAGATAATGCTCCACGGCATGCTTCAATAGCCTTCTGGATATTTCCTGATTTATGGAATTTATCTATTTCTTTTTTTATATTTCTTGTTTTTGTGTTTAGTTTATTCATAACGTCTGGATTGATTTTATCATAATCTAATATTTATTTGAATTTTTTTACAATAACCCTGCATCTTGAAGAAATTTCTCAGGAGCAAGAACGCACAAAACATCAGGATTTGAAAAACACTTCACAGCAGTTTCAAGCAATTCTTCCGCCGTAATTGATTTTATTGATTCAATCAGCTTCTTTTCCCAGTCATAACCTAAAGATGAATATTCATAATATCCTTTTAATGATGCTTCAAGAATATTTGTTTCCTGATAAAATTGTCTTTTGCCTATTGCATTATTCTTTGCATTATTAAGTTCTTCTTCGGTAATTTTTTCCGTCATAATTTTCTTTATTTCTTTTGCAAATCCATCAATAGAAACTTTTATATTTTTTGGTTCGGTTGCAATATATACAAAGAAATTACCGCATAAAGCAAAAGATTCATATACGCTTCTTACATTATATGCTAGTCCCTGTTTTTCTCTCAGCTCCAAAAACAAACGTGAAGATAAACCTGAAGCTCCTAAAATTGTGTTTAACAATATTATCTTAGGATAATCTTCAGAAAATATGTTTGGAAATATCCATCCCTGGAATATTTGTGCCTGATTTACATCTTCTTTTTTTATAATCGAAACTGTATTTTTTACTACCCGGGTAATTTCTTCACGTTTATAGTTAATATCTTGTATTCTAAAGTCAGATAAATACTTATTAAGTAACTGTATAATAATTTCAGAATCAACATCGCCTGCAATTGAAATTATTTTTTTAGAAGAATTTTTTATATTATCATAAGCTTTCTTAATATCTTCTTTTGTTACGGATTCAATTTCTTTAATAATCTCTTCTCTTCCTATTCCATAAGGATGATTTTTAAATATGGTTCTATAATATTCATCCTGTGCCTGAATTTTAGCTGAATCCAAATCAGCAGTCAATTCACCTTTTATTTTTACTATTTCTTTATTCAAATTATCAAAAGTTGAATTCTTCATAATATCTTCAAAGATTTCAAGAGCATGTTCAACATCTTCATTCAGACATAGAATTTTTATTCTAATATAGTCAGCTTTTTTTTCAAAAGATATATCAATTGCATTTTCATCTAATTCAAGTGCCAGTTCTTCACAATTTCTTTTTTTAGTACCTTGAAGCAGTAACTGTGTTAACAAGAGATACAATCCCGGCTTTTTTTCCTGTTCGTTTAATGATGAATACATCACTATAGCCGTTCTTGGGGTATTTTTATTTTCTTTTATTATTGTTTTTATTCCATTGTTTAATATAATCTCTTTCATTATTTATCCTTTTATTTTATAAGATTCCGGCATTAAGACCGAAATTACAGCATCTTCAACATTCAAATATTTTTGTGCAATGGTTTTTATATCTTCAATTGTTATTGTATCTATTAAATCAATATACTCTTCAACACATTCAAGATTATTGCAAACAGTCATATAAAACCCGATAGTTTCAGCTATATCAGAAACTGTTTCGGAATTTTCTGCAAAATTAGCTTTTAATTTTTTCTTTGCTTTTTTCAATTCTCTTTCTGAAATATTATTTGAATAAAAGTTCTTTATTTGTTCTTTTATTAAACTTACTGCTTGATCTTTAAATTCTGGATTAAAATTTGCCTGAACAAAGAAATTACCGCCATCTCTAAAAGCATATATATCTGTCGAGATAATATTGAAAATCGGTTTTTCCTGTTTTTCAATCAACTCCTGATATAATCTTGAGCTTTGTCCCTGTCCCAAAAGAAGACATATCATTTCAAGTATTACAGTAGTTTTTATATCATCAGCTTTTGCTGTTAAATAACCGAACATTAAAAATCCGGTATTTATTTTTGAATAATCTTGTGCATATATTCCGCCTTTTACTTGAGAATCAATTTTCAAATTTTTAGGAATAATATTTTCTCTTCCTTTAAAATCAAACAATTTAGCAGTTAAAGGAATAACTTCATCCGGATTTAAGTCTCCTGATATAATTGTGGTTATATTATTAGGAGTATAGTATTTTTTATAATAATCAAGTACGGCTTCTCTCGGAATTGTTGATATTATTTGTTCATTTCCGATAACATCTCTTTTATAAGGGTGATTTGTATACATATTGAAGTTTAAAAGATTATATACCTTTGTCCAGGGTTGATCTTTCCTCATCCTTATTTCTTCAATTACAACATGTCTTTCTCTTTTCGTTTTTATGTTCGGATTATTAATATCAAAAGGCTCACCGATTTCTTCAGGCGGAATAACAGGATTAAGCATCATATCTGCGTGCAATTCAAGAGTATCTTTAAAATTCACGTCACCACTGCCTTTAGGAATTGTAACATAATAGAATGTATAATCTTTCCAGGTTGCAGCATTAACTATAGCTCCACGTGATTCAAGGATTCGGTCAAATTCGCCTGCTTTATGTTTTGAAGTACCTTTAAACATAAGGTGTTCCAGAAAATGAGAAACTCCATTATTCTCATCATCTTCATTTATTGAACCCGTTTTAACCCAGCTGCTTATATTAATTAACTCGCCTTTTTTATATGCAAAAACAATTTTATGTCCGCATTCTCTTTCATATATTTCAACCGGTTTCTCAAGATAAGGATATTTTACCGATTGCTTTTTGATATTTTTCATAGGGTTTACCTTCTAGATATTGACTCTTCTCTAATTGTATCAGATTTTAAATTATTTTCCTAATCAAATTAACTGATAATTTATACGTTTTTAATACAAATTTTGAACTGTAATTAAAAAAGCAGTGATGTAAGAGCAGCTATATATGGAGTTTCGTTATTTTGTTTATTGAAACATTATCAAAGCTTTGTCTGTTTGAGCCACCAGCCGAACTGCAAAGCTTTTAGTTGAAATTAACAAAATAGAAACGGAATATCCAAGCTGCGATTATATCACTACTTTTTTAATTTATCTGTTGAATTAAAATACAAGAGAAAGAATGCATTATTCCATAAGTATATTATTTATCCATTAATTCAGATAACCTCATTTCTTTTTTCTTTTTTGATTTTACAGGTCTTACAGAAGGTTCAGATGCACATTCAAACTGGCATAACCCTATAGGAATTTTTTCATTAGTATTTAGCATGAGTATTTCTTTTACAAAATTTACTATTTCATTCATATTATTCCTGCCTCTCACAATAGTTTATATTATATATAACTACTTTATACCTATTTTAGTTCATTTTTAACCTCCAATCATGCTATATTTATTTCTATGAAAAATTATTATGATATAAATTATGAAAATAATATGCAAATGTTATCTGATGCTATAAATTATTGTGAAAAAGAATTTAACCATGAAGATATAATTCGTGAACTATATTCTGACAATGATATAAAAAAACAATTATGTATTATTAATTTAAAAACAATAAATTCTAAAGAAGAAGCAAAAATTCTGGCAGATAATCTTATAAATCAATCAGGACCTATAAGAGAGGTCACTTCTTTTAAAATATCAGAATTAATATCCTGTGAAAAATACACAAAATACTTTAACCAAAAGGGAATAATTGATATTTTAATAAAAGGTATTACTGATATTAATCCTTCAGTTTCAAGAAACACAGTTGAATCAATTAAATATATAACAGATACCGATTATCTTATAAAAAAAATAATAACTGAAATAAATATCACTTTAAATAATATAGAAGATATAAAACAAACCCGTTCATATACTACAAATAAAAAAAATTTTAATCTGTACTGGAATCTTGAAGCACTTATAAATTTAAGCAATAAAATTGTAATTGATGAAAACATTGTTAAAATTATAAAAACAACCTATAAATCAAATGACTATACAATAAGGGAAAAAACTGCAAAATTAATTATTTCATTAAATAAAAATAACTTATTTGAAGATATAATAAATATTCTGAAAAATGACAAAAATATGTATGTTAATAAATATTTTAGTTAAGAAACAATTGTTTATTCATGCTATAATTTATTTTATTTAATGAGGAAATAAGAAATGTTCTTAAATACATTCGGGAAATTTTTAAAGTATTTTGGCCGGGGATATGAAATAAAATTGTTATATATGCTTTTTATGGCTTTTATGACAAGTCTTCTTGAATTTTTAAGTATAGTTCTTGTTTTTCCGTTTATTATAATTATGGTAAACCCGGGAAGAGTAGTTAATAATCCTTTTGCCTTATTCTTTAAAGAACAATTCGGTATTGACGGAATAAATAATATGATTTTATTTATAGGCTGTTTGATTGCCGGAATTATAATTATTAAAAACATTTATTCTATATGCATTCTGTACTGGCAAAATAAAATAATGAGCGAATGGGGTTTGGATATAAAAGAACAAATGATGAAATTCTTCCTTTATTCGCCATATGAAACCGACCTAAAAAAGGGCAATACAAATGTTATAAAATTAATTACCCAGAACGTTGATGATGTAATGCAGTATTTTGTATTTAAAGTAATTAATTTTATATCTAATTCACTTGTAATTATACTGATATTTTCAATACTTATTTTCATGTTGCCTATGTTTACAATAATAGCTGTTATTTTCTTTTCAATAGCAGGATTGATGCAAAGCAGCTTCTTTAGAAACTGGGGGCAAAAATTATCCGATAAAAAATATAAACTAACACAAGGTCCTTATAATGCAATTATAGATAATTTAGCATATATTAAAGATATAAAAATAAGCGGCTGTCAGAAATTCTTTTACGATTTTTATAAAAATATTTCAACAAAAATTATTCCCTACAATGAAAAACTTAATTTAATACCGCTTATTCCGCAATACATAATAGAAATAATTTTCATTTTCACAATGATTATATTATGTTTAGGAATTTTAACCAAATACGGCCAGAACCCGTCTAATATATTAATAACATTTGGTGTTGTTGCTGTAGCAATATATCGTGTTGTACCTCAAATATATAAAAATCAGGTTTATTTAAATTATATAAACATATATTCAAAAAATGTTGACGTTTTATTTACTCTTTATGATGAATATAAAAAATATGAATATCCCAAAACTCTTGATAATACAAATAAAATAACATTTGAAAAACAAATAACAATAAAAGATATGAATTATTCCTATGATAAATTAAAAGATGTTTTGAAAAATATAAATCTTAACATCCAAAAAGGTGAATTTATAGGAATAGTAGGTTTATCAGGAGCAGGAAAGACTACTTTTGTTGACTGTATACTGGGGCTTCTTGATTACAGAGGAGAAATATATGTAGATGATACAATGCTTACATCTGATAACATAAGAACTTTTAGAAATATTATAGGTTATGTGCCACAAAAAATATCTACAATAAAAGGTGATATATATGATAATGTAGCATGGGGTATAGAAAGAAAAGATATAGATAAAGAAAAAGTAGAAGAAGTCTTAAAAACGGCACAATTATATGATCAGCTTGTACAAACAGAAAACGGTCTTGACATAGAATTAAAACAGGACGGTACCGGACTTTCCTTTGGACAAAAGCAGAGAATTGGTATTGCACGTGCATTATATAGAGATCCTGAAATAATTATCCTAGATGAAGCTACTTCTAACCTTGATGTTAAAATCGAAAACAAATTAACTGATATTATTAATCATATAAAAGGAAATAAAACAATTATTGCAATAGCTCACCGATTAAGTACACTGATAAACTGTGACAGAATAATCTATCTTAAAGACGGTGAAATAATTGATACCGGAACTTTCCATGAATTAACATCAAAATATCCTGATTTTGAAGAAATAGTGAAGCTATCAAGAATAAAACTTGATGATGAAGAATAGTTCAAATATTTAATACTTCATATAAGCTTGAAGCTTCTTGCACTGAAACATTATTTGATGGGATTTTTATAATTCTGACTTTTATTTCTAAATCGGCTTGAACAATTGTTATTATATCTCCTTCTTTTAATTGTTTAGCAGGTTTTGCAGGATTATTATTTACATAAATACGTCCTTGTTCTGAAACTTTGTTTGCTACCGTTCTTCTTTTTATTAATCTTGATACTTTTAAAAACTTATCTAATCTCATAACTATATAATAATATTTGAACTTATTATTTGCAATAAAAAACAGCCTTTTATTCAAAGGCTGTTTTTTATTGCATAATTTTTTATTGATTTACTTTTTCTTCTAATTTCTTAAGCCGCAATTCAAAATCAATATTTTGCTGTTTTAACTGTGCATTTTCAACTTCAAGTTCTGTAATGCGTTTATCAAGACCTGTTACTTTAGCAGTTAAATCCTGAATTTTAACAAATAATTCTTTTATAGAATTAACCATAGCATAGAATATTTCTTCGGTTTTAATTTTTAAATAACCTTTATCATCCGCAAATACAGAATTCGGGAATACTTTTTGAAGCTGCTGTGCAATAACACCTACATGAGGAGTTTTATTTTCATCATTTTTATAGGTATAATTTTTAACTTCAAGAGCATTAATTTCTTTTAAACCAATGGTACTGTCACCTGAAATATCTTTTAAACGTTCATCAGAATATGCACCGTTTACACGATTTTCAAGAGCTGTAAGTCTCTGCCATATTTGAGTAATATTATTTCCTACAAGTTGTCCGCCGGTTCCACCTGATATAGAAGGAATTTCAATATCATTAGAGTCACTGCTTATAGTTACACCTCCAACTTTGACATTTGTATTAAATACAGCACCGGTTGAAGTTAAATCCATATGGTTACTGCCAGAATGAATATATATATCTCCGTTATTATTAATAGATATATTAGAACCACTATTAGAAATATCAATACCATATGATTCAGTAATATCTATTCTTGCATTAGATGCAGTTTCCAGAAATATTTTATTGTTAAACAAATCTAATTTTTTAGCTGTTGTATAAAAATTAATCTGGCTGTCAGCATCATCACCATAAAAATTTATGGCTAATAAATTATCATTTATGTTTATAGCATCATTATTTGTATCGATTTTAATATTTTCAGCATCACCTGAAATATTTAAATAACTTTCACCAGAAGATGATCTGTGAGTTACAAGATTAAGTATACCATCGTAGTTGCCATTATTTGTATATCCGTTATCGCCGGCTCTTGCTTCTAAATGTAATATTTCCTGAGCACCGTCAAAAGTTCTTACATCAAAATTTGTCGTACTTAAAATAACTTCTCTTGGAAGATTGTTTGTATAATCAGTCTGCATTCTTCCGTAAATAAGAGGAGTAACTGATGACGTACCTGATACATCATCATAAGAACCTATAAATAAGTTATAATTATCATCGGCATTAACATTTAAATTATTAGTACCCTGCAAGAGCATATCAGAATTATAACCTAAGCACATATTGTAACTGCCGCTGTTAACATTATAACAAGAATTCATACCCAAAGCAGTATTACCTGTACCTACAGAGTTAAATAAAGCCTGAGAACCAACCGCAGTACTGCCTAAACCTGTAGTTTGCAGTCTCAATGCAGCAAAACCTACAGCAGTATTTGCTCTTCCCTCAATATTATCTCTTAATGCCTGAGAACCTATTGCCGTATTTTGAACTGCATTTTCATCATCATTTAATGAAGTTGAATCTCTATCTGTATTAAGTCCAGCTTCATAACCGACTGCCGTATTGTGTTTTGCATATTGTGCATTAGCAAGAGCTTTTTCACCAACTGCAGTATTATATAAACCACCCCTGTTACGAAGAAGAGTATAATGTCCTAAAGCTGTATTGTTACCGAGAAATGTTCCACTCGTATCATTCAAACTTTGAAGAGAACCTATACCCAAAGCCATATTGTGTTTTTCAAGAGCTAATCTTCCTACATAAGCTATATCATTAGTTGTTGCAGAATTTGAATTCGCAAGTGTATAAAATGAAATATGCGAGTTCATAAGATGCGAATTAGCATTATCAAGTGTAGATTGTTTTAAAATTACAAGTTTATCACCTGAATTTGTATACCTTATATTGTTCAAATCGGCAATACCGTCAACATTATTAAATGTATTTGTAATATTAGGTATAGAATCACTACCCAAAATGGCAGATTGAAGCGAACCTACACCAAAATAAGCACTATTGTTAGTATTTGCCCAACGCCATATTTGTTCTGAACCTCTTGATTTTTTTGTCAAAGTTGGAATTGCAGCCGATAATACAATACTTATAACCAACAAAGAAATTAATAACTCGGCAAGAGAGAAACCTTTTATTTTTCTATCCATAATTTACTCTTTCCATTTTTTATAATTAAATTTTATATCTTTTATTTTAATACCCAGTTCATCAGCTTTTTCTTTCACAAGTTTTAAAATATTATCTTTTTCAAAATACAGTTCACTTGCAATATATGAATCAGCACATAAAACCGTAAGAACATTATCGGCAGAAATTTCATAAAGTTTAGAAAATTTTGAAATTTTGTTACCAATTATTTCATTCCAGGAAGAAAAAAACTGCTGCTTAATATCTTCATCTTGTGGTTCATAATTAAAGTCAATGCTTTTAATTATATCCTGAACCAATTCAAAATTAGAATTATTTAGCTTTTTCATACTAATATTATAAACGATATTAGCATTTCATACAAATTTATAAAAGTTATAAAATGTCTAATATTTTCTGAACTTCAACAATAATCTTTTTATGAATTTCTTTTTCACTGAGAGTACCGTCAATAGAAACAAACCCGTATTCATTAATCATTTTTTGATACTCATCAAGACACTTACCCTGATAAATTTGAAAACTTTTATAGAAATCACTACTTAAGCCGATATCTCTGCCTGATTCCCAGTAATCTAATCCCGTCGTGCCTATAATCCTTTTTAAAAGAATTTCAACAGGTACGTCAAGATAAAATACCATATCGGGTTCTGGAGCATATTCATATAAATTCTTAACCCACTCAATATCATGCCCTCTAACTACATCACGGGCATATGCAGTATAAACATACCTGTCAAGTATTACTACAAAACCAGCTTTTAGTGCAGGGAGGATAATATTTTCAAACCGGTCTGCAAAATCAGCTGCATATAATAAACTGAATGTAGTTGCATTCAATAAATTTCTTTCTTTAGCATCATTTATAGCATCAGCAATGAATTTAGAAGTTTTCCATTCACTGACCATAACACCGTAAGACTGGTCTTCAATCCAGCGTTTTAAACGTTCAATCTGTGTTGATTTACCACTTCCGTCTGTTCCTTCTATAACTATTAACAACCCGTCATAGCCGTGTTTCGATTTATACTTAGACATTTTATACTGTTATCCCTTTTTGAGCCAAAATCTTTCTTACTTTTTCTCTAAAAAATAATTGTTTTTTATGAATGCTGTCATTTGCATCAATTTCAACAAGTCCGTATTCATTAATCATTTTTTTATATTCATCATTAACTCTTTTTTGAAATATTCTGTAACTTTCATAAGGGTCATTGCTTATTTTAAGATCCATTCCTGCTTCATAAAATTTAGGTGAACGATTAGAGCAGATTCTCTCAAGCGAAACTTCTTCCGAAACTCTAAAATACATAGTTAAATCAGGCTTTACCGCAAATCCGTATACTTTTCGGACCCAATCAGCATCCACTCCTCTTGCTACATCACGGGCAAAAGCAGTATACACATATCTATCCGCCAATACAATAAATCCGGCTTTCAATGCAGGTATAATTACCTGTTCTAGCCTGTCAGCAAAATCTACTGCATGCAGAAGGGAAAATGTTCTCGGACTTAAAAGATTCTTTTTTTTTGCTAATTTCGTCGTCTGCGAAATTAAATCTGATGAATTCCATTCGGTAAATATAACATCCTGTTTAAGAGATTTGAGCCAATCTCTTAATATTACAAGCTGTGTTGATTTACCGCTTCCATCTATTCCCTCAACACATACAAGAGTTCCAGGAAGATTATGCGGTTGATTTAATCTTGATTTGTTTTCCATTAGGTTTTATAATCCTTTGATTTTACATAAAATAATATCACAAACCTTAAAATAAAACTTCATTATTTTGTATAAATTTTTATTAAAATCATTATTTTTAACATCAATTGTAACGAAATGTTAAAAGTGTATAAAGTACACGATATATTTTTATTAAAAATTGGGAATAATAATCATGTTAGAGGATAGAAAAAGTTAAATAAGTGTTTTCTCTCTCTCTGTTTCCTCTCTCTGATATATAATAAACTTTAACCGATATTAAAAATCGGTTTTTTTATTTTTAATCCATATTGCTTGAAATTTCTAATATACTTACTTTTCTATAAAATATTTTTTCCTTCTTTTGAATACATTTTTTCCCTAATATTTTTTATATCGGAAATATTTTTAAAAAATTCAGGATTTTTTAAAAATTCAATAGAATTATTTAACATATCTAAAGATTTATCTATATTTTCTTTATTATATATCATCATATCATTTGACATTTCAATATTTGATAAACACAGTCTTGTCATATCTCTAAATCCGCTTGAAGCAAGTTTTAATGCTAATTTATTATCTTTAGCTGTATTAAAAATAGCCCTTGAAATAAACATAGGCATGTGACTGATAAGAGCGACAGCGAAATCATGTTCTTTTGCATCAGCTATAACAGGTTGTGCACCTGTCTGCATTATAATATTTTCAGCTTTTTCAATATCTTCTTCTTTTATATCACTTGAAGGAGTAAGAACCCACTTTGCACCGCAGAAAAGAGTACCAAAAGAAGCATCATATCCATTTAATTCAGTTCCTGCCATAGGATGCGATCCTATAAATTTATAAGGACGTTTCTTTTTCATAACAAATTCTTTAACACTACAGCAATCAAGTACTATACAGTTTTCAGATACGACATTTTCCAATTTATCAAGCATTTCCTGTGTTTTATTTATCGGAGATGCTACAAAAACCATATCGCAATCTGATAATATTTTTATATCACAAGATACATTTTTACTATGTATTTTAGCTTTTTCAATTGTATTTATATTTGTAGTTACTGCATAAATATCATTATCTGTTTTACATAATGATTTAAACAAAGAACCGCCTATTAAACCTAAAGAAACTATTCCTATATTCATAATTAACCTCTTTTATAAGACTATCATTATAAAAAAAATGTTAAAAACTATTAACAAATGTTCACAAATTTGCGTAGTAATCAATTATATGTAATAATACAATTAAATTAATAGTCTAACCATTCCTTTCTTGACTTATGCGGCTTTAAGTCGCATTTTATTTTTTATTAAGTTATTTTTTATTAAGTTATTTTTTATAAATTAAACATTTTATACTTTATTTATAGTATTATTTTTATAATTTCGTATAAAAAAAATCCACGATAAGCGAATTACAAGCAGAAGTTATAGGGTCTGTCTTTGCAAGCCCAAAGCCATTTAATACGAGCAACAAAGCAGATAATCGACCGGATTGCAACAAGGAGTCGGCGGCTGTAACACTGAACTAATTATTTTTGTCTGTAAAGAATAGAAATTATATGATTAAACCTGAAATACAATTGTTTATACTATGGTCCAATGCCAGAAATAAAGAAAATGAAATAATTAAAGATATATCTGAAAATTTAAAAATTTTGGAAATATACGAAATTGAATGGAGTAAAAAACTATTTTTACAGAATTTAACAAGGTTTTATTGCGAAAAAATCCGTACAAAAATAAAACACACAGGAAAAGGAAAGTTTCTTCTTATAACTGTTCTTGATGAAACTCCGGATTACGGATACTGTGAAACATTAAAGGGATATGAATTTGTAAATAAAAAAATGCTTTCAATGAAAAAGCACTACAGAAAAATAACAAATGGCGGATATAAAGTTCATTCCACAAACGATATAAAAGAAGTAAATCATAATTTAACAATGTTAATAGGTAAATCCTATGATGATTATTTTAAAGAAAATTCAAATAAAACTTATAACGGAGAATTTATTAAATTAAAACGTGATTTAACAGGAACAGATAATTGGAAATCGTTAAATGAATTATTTTATACGTTAAATAATACTGTTAATTATGTTATATACAGAAGTTTTGAAGATATTACTGATGATTTATTTTCAAATCATTCGGGAGATATAGATATATTAACGGATAATTCAAATACTTTAAAATATATTGCAAATGCAAAAGTAAAAAGAAAAAAACCTTATAACTATATTATTGTCAATAATAAAAAAATTGATTTTGATATTGCCGAAACAGGAGATGATATTTTTTGCCTCAAATGGGAAGAAGATTTACTCGATAAAAGAATTAAGAATGAAAATAATATGTACGTTCTTCAAGATAGAGAATATCTTTATTCTTTGCTTTATCACGGATATTTTCATAAAAAATCATTTCCTGAAAAATATGTTAAAAAAATTGAAATTCTTTCCGGCGGAAAAATTTCAAATGAAAATTTTACAGATAAAGCAATCTTAAATTTAAAAAATTATATGGATGAAAATGATTATTATCCGGTAAAACCAAAAACCAGAAAAATAAAATATTTTGATAAATGGTTAAATATTGAAAAATGGATAAAAATTTTAGAAAAGAATAATTTTTCAAATATAAAAAATATTCTTACAGAACGACAATCTTCATCTGGATTTGATTATTATTTTAAAGCAGATTTAAAAAATATTAGCTGCTTTGTAAAATGTGGTACGGGTGAGGGTAGAGAAGCAGAAAAAGAATATAAATCTCTTCTTAAACTTAACAAACTTTATTCTGAATATTTTCCAAATCCGATTTTATATAAAAAATTAAATGAAAATGAAGTAATACTTGCTATTGAATTTATAAACGGAAAAACTTTATCAAAAGAATTAATAAATAAATCTTCATTTGAACAAAAAATAAATATGTTTAACTCTATTTATAACATTGCTCAAATACTATTTAAAAATAAATTTATTCACAGAGACTTTAATTGTGATAATTTAATGGTTTTAGAAGATGGAACAATTAAGCTTATTGATTTTCAGCATATTTTAGGACATGGTTTTGAAGAAGAAAAATTAAATCTACAATATCCTAAAAAATTAAGAGGTACAAATAAACATTTAAGACCACAACCTTATACTTTTGATGATATGTATTCTGCTTATTTTATTCTTAAAATGTTTGACGATAATAATAAAAATGAAATACCGGAATATTCAGAAAAAATTAATAATATAAAAAGTAAAATAGGTAAATTACGCAACTATTTTCTACGAAATAAATTTCCGTTTAAAGCTTATTTAAATTATAAGTTTTTTATATTCTATAAAATATACGGTTATATACAAAAACCTTTATACAAATTAAAAAAAATTATAATAAAATAATTACAAAAAACAAAAGTCATTTAAATAATTATTTATATTTACATTTAATTTTAAAATTTTATTTTTTAATAATTCAGATTTTGAAATTCTTAAAAATTTATCTGAAGAAATTAAAATAACATTTGTTATATCAATTACTCTCTCATCAATATTAAAAAACGATTTATAGTATATTTTATCCGAATAATTACCTTTAAAAATCAAATTATTTTTAAAATATTTTTTGTAAACAGGAAAATAATAGTTAAAAAATTTATTATCCGGATTTTTAAAATCTGGACTTGCACACATATTTGAAATAAAAATACCGTTTTTTTTCAATGATTTTTTTACAGAAATAAAATAATCTTCATTTAAAAATCTTGAATCTATACCATAATTATTAGCAACATCAACTATTATTAAATCATATTTTTTCTTATTAGAACGAAGAAAGGTTATTCCATCTTGCAGTATAAAATTAAATTTAGGTGAAGGTTTAAAATTAAAATAATTTAATGCTATATCAAAAATATTTTCTTCTATATCAATAACATCAATAGATTTTAAATCTTTATATAAAAACTCAAAATCATTAACAATTTTTCCGGAACCCAAACCTATTAAAAGAATATTTTTAATGTAAGGATTAATTAAATAAGATATTAAAAAATAATTAATATAAGGTAAATTTCCCTTATAAAAATCAGTATTAATAAAACCTGCCTGATAAGTATCTAAATAATGCAAAAATCTTCCAACTTCATTTTCTACAACCTTTATCTGATGAAAAGCTGAATTTTTTTTATAAATAACTTTATCATTAAATTTTTTACCGTTAATAACCTTTAAAAGTTCAGGTTTAGGCTTTTTTAAAGCAAAATTTTCAGGTATTAATAAATATTCCCGTTTCATATTATAATTATAATTGCATAATACAAAAATTAAAGGTAATTATAAAATAAACTTTTTAATATAAAAAAATATGATACTAAAAGAATTTTCAAAATATTTAAAGGAAAATAAAGATAAAAATTCAGTTAATTTATTAAATGAATGGTTAATAGAAAGACTTAAAAAACCATCACTTAATAAAGTTGACAACATTATAAAAACAGAACTTTACTACGCAGAAAATAATAACGGAAAAACTTTAATAATAGCTAAAAGTGAAACAGGAAGAACTCTTTTAAATGCACTTTATAATTTTTCATTAAGTTTTGAACAATATAAATTTGCAAAATTTTTACATGACAAAAAAAGTACAAATTTTAAAAGAGATAAAAAACAATAAAATAGCATGTTTGCATGCTTTTTTTGTATCAAAAATTTACAAAAAAATATTAAATATAAATGTAGAAAACCTGTAGAAAAGTATTTATAAACTTGTTTAAAATTATAATTAAAATTCAAAAACTTTATTTAAATTTAAATTATAAAAAACAAAAATTTATTTATGAACATTTAATAAACAATTTTAAAATAAAATTCTACAAGATTTATACAGGCTTAAAAGTCAATAAAAATATATATTACATAAGTTTTTATACAGTAAAAAAACATACTTATTACTACTTTTAATATTTATATATAAATATATAAGTAAATAATAAAACCAAAAGAGTTTGCCTTTAAAAAAAATAATATTTAATCAATTTTTTATTTTTCTTATATAATAAAATAGTGCACAACTGTAATAGAGGATAAATATGTTTTTTACAATAGACAAAGAATCTTTGCTTAATAAGCTGAAAATAGTGGAAAAAGTAACTGCACAAAGAGGAAATGTTCAGCCTGTTCTGGCAAATGTTCTTTTTGAAGCTGAAAATAATGTTTTAAATTTAAGTGCAACTGATTTAGAAATTTCAGTAAAAGCCAGAACAACAGTAGCGGTAAAAAAAGAAGGTAAAATAACACTTCCTGCTAAAAAACTACTTGAAATAGCAGCTAAACTTCCGGATAAACCGGTTGAATTTTCTCTAAATGAAGATACTAATGTTGTAAGCATAAAATGCGGAAATTCTAAATTTGAAATTATAGGTATATCAGCCCAAGAGTTTCCTGTTTTGGATAATGAAATTGAAAACGGTACTGAAATAGAAATAGAATTAGAACCTTTATTAAAATCAATAAAAAATACAGTTTATGCTGCTGCAAATTATGAAAATAGAAATGTAATTTCAGGTGTTTTTTGTCTTATTAAAGAAAATAAACTTGAAATGGCAGCAACTGACGGAAATAGACTTACCAGAATAATTGAATTAATTAAAAACAAAGATAATAAATCTGCTAAAATAGTTATTCCTTCAAAGACTTTGAATGAATTTGTAAGAATTTGTTCTTTTATTAATGAAGAAAAAGTTATTTTAATTGTCGATAAATCAAAATTAATACTAAAAACAATGAGTTTTTCAATAAATTCAAGATTAATAGAAGGAGAATACCCTCCTTACGAACAATTGATACCTAAATCCACTTCAAATAATGCTTTAATATCAAGAGAAGAATTAATTTCAGCATTAGACAGAGTGTCAACAATGGTCAATGACAGAACAAGTATAGTAAAATTTATGTTTGCTGATAATAAATTAACACTAAAAGCAGAGACACCTAATTCAGGTAATTCAGAGGATATAATAGAATGTAATTATTCAGGTGAAGATCTTGCTATAGCATTTAATTATAAGTATGTTTTAGATTCTGTTAAAACAATGTATTCAGACAATGTAAATATAGGTTTAAACGGAAGCTTATCAGCAACTGTATTTAAACCAGACAGTGAAGAAAATTATATTTGTTTAATAATGCCTATACAAATAAGATAAAAGGTAAAATATATGAAAGTCAGTGTAAAAGTTCCCGCTACAACAGCAAATTTAGGACCCGGTTTTGATTGTTTGGGGCTTGCACTTCCTTTGTATAATGAAGTTACGGTTGAAGAAACTGTTATGCCCGGGAGTGGTATAGAAATTAATATAATAGATGAAAATGAAACTTATGATATTTTATCAATTCCTAAGGATAAAAATAACATAGTTTATAAAGCAATAGAACTTTTATATAATTTTATAGGACAGAGTGTAAATGATATAAAAATAACAATAAAAACAAATATACCTGTTACAAGAGGGTTAGGAAGCAGTGCTTCAGTTATAATAGGCGGACTTGTTGCTGCAAATGAATTACTTGGAAGACCTGCGGATAATGCTGCTTTATTATCTATAGCATCTGAAGTTGAAGGTCATCCAGATAATATAGCTCCTGCAATGTTTGGAGGTTTTTGTCTTGCTTCTCTTGAAGAAGACGGAAGTGTTACTTATTCTAAAATTGATTGGCCCTGTGATTGGAAATTAACTGTTTTGATTCCTGACTATGAACTTGATACAAGAATTGCAAGATCGGTGCTTCCTGAAAAAATAAAAATTCAAGATGCTGCATATAACATAAGAAAATGTGCAATGCTCATTGATGCAGTTTATAGAAAAGACAGCGAATTAATGAAAAAATCATTAAAAGATAGAATTCATCAGCCATATAGAGAAGGTTTAATTAAAGGTTTTAAAGAATTAAATGAGTTTTTAGAAAATAAAGATGATATTTTAGGTTGTGTAATTTCAGGTGCAGGACCTACTATTCTTGTTATTTCAAAAAATGATGGATTTGAAAAAGTTCAAAATGATGTAAAAAAGATTTTTGAAGATTTTAATGTTAATTGCGATATTAGAACATTTAATATAGAAAATGAAGGTACAAAAATATTATAAAGGAGGAGTAAAATGAAAAAATCCATTAAAGATTTAACAGATATTAAAGGAAAAAAAGCTCTTGTAAGAGTTGATATTAATGTTCCTTTAGATGCAAATAAAAATGTTACAGATGATACAAGAATTCAAGCTATATTACCTACTTTGAATTATTTAAAAGAAAAAGGTGCAAAAATTATATTAATGGCACATTTAGGAAGACCGAAAGGTGAAAAGAATCTTGAATTTACATTAGCTCCTGTTGCTAAATATTTATCAAAAGTATTAGGCGAAGAAGTTATGTTTATTCCGGATGTTGAAGATGCTCCTAAAATGGTTGCTGAATTAAAAGATGGACAGGTTGCACTTCTAGAAAATATAAGATTTTACAAAGCAGAAGAAGCAAAAGATGATGATATGACTTTTGCAAATGAACTTGCAAAATTAGGTGATTTTTATGTAAATGATGCATTTGGTGCAGCACACAGAAATCATACTTCAACTGCTAAACTTGCTAAAGTTTTAAAACCTGCTGTATCAGGTTTATTAATGGAAAAAGAATTGAGATGTTTATCTCAAGCTCTTGATAATCCTACAAGACCTTTTACTGCAATAGTAGGTGGAGCAAAGGTTTCATCTAAAATAGGTGTACTTGAAAATTTAATAGATAAAGTTGATAACTTGATTATCGGTGGAGGCATGGCATATACATTTGTTAAAGCAAACGGCGGTAAAATAGGTAATTCCATTTGTGAAGATGACCAGCTTGATGTTGCAAAAGCTATTGAGAAAAAAGCTGCAGATAAAGGAGTGAAACTTGTTATGGCAACAGATGTTCTTGTTACTGATGATTTTTCAGGAAACGGAACAAATAAATTTGTTAATATCAATGAAATTCCTGACGGGTTTGAAGGAGTTGATGCAGGTTATGAATCAAGAAAAGCTTTTGCGGATGTAATAAAATCTTCAAAAACTATATTAATGAATGGACCTGTCGGTGCATTTGAAAATCCGAAATTTGCTGAAGGTACAAAAGCAGTACTGCAAGCTGTTGTTGATGCAACAAAAAACGGTGCAACTTCTGTTATAGGCGGTGGAGATTCTGTAAGTGCAGCTAAGAAATTCTTTAAAGCTGATGATTTTACACACGTTTCAACAGGTGGCGGTGCTTCGCTTGAATTTATCGAAGGAAAAATATTACCCGGTGTTGCTGCTTTGGATGATAAATAATTTATCTGTTATTAAGAATAAAAAAAGAAGGCAAAAAGCCTTCTTTTTTTATTCTTTATTCTTTATCTTTTAAAGGTACTGAAATAATTAATTTTTTTCCGTCTTTTTCCTTTTTAATATTAGTTATGTCAGCATTATGAGGAAGAATAAAATCTTGAGAAAATGCAATATCTTGTTCGGTTTCATTATCTTTAACAGTAGATTCTCCAAAAACTGTTAATTTTCTTCCTTCTACATTATAATTAATTTTATTTTCATCATATTGAAAAGGTTTAAGACCTATTATTATATTAAAAGAATTATCTTCAAATTCAGTTTTAATTTTAACGGAATCCATCATAAAAAACGGCATAACTAAATCATCATTTTTTATTTTTGGCAGTCTTGCATGTTTTTTAAACATATCATCAAAATATTTTAAATCATTTTTATATGATTTTTCAAAATCATCAAACATTCTTTTTTCAAACTTTTTAGGATTAAAATAATGATGATGATATTTATACATCATTTGATCGGCAACAAAATAAAAAGCCAGAAAACCGCCTAAAAATGCTGCAACAAGCATTCCCAAACATTTTTTCCAACAATGATTTTCAAAACATATATTTTTTTTGTTTTGTTCATTTTCATTATTATTGTTTTCTTCCATGTGATTGCTTCCTTTCTTTTTAGTCTATTATAGTTTTTTGTATTGAAATTTACAATAATACATATGATTAGTTATTGATACAATTGTTTAAATATTCTATTGTATTAATTTTGTTGTCATATAAAAATTTAAGAAAATATAAATAATTAACATCATGAGAAGAAATAGTTATATTAATTTCAAATCCGTCAGAGCAAAAGGGTTCATAATCATAAATAACATAACTGTTATATTTGCTTTTCCATTCTTTTTTATCAATCAGACAGTTATTTTCCAAAGCAGTATTTTCAAGCCACGGAATAATATCTTTTGATATATTTTTAAATTCAATCTGACTTCTCTGGTTTAATCCGTTAATATATTTTTCAACTAGCATTTTCTATACCCCGTAATAACTTTTATTTTTTACACACTCCCATATAACCCAAGATTATATTACTTGCGGATATATTAAGTTTAAAATTATTTTAAAACTAATAAAACATACCAAGGTATAATATTGTAACTGTATAATCAGGCTATTTTTTATCATATAAAAATTTTAATAAAAATGATTATTAATAATACAATTAAAAAGCTTGTTATTATTGAATTTTAACCTTGATATAAAGATTATATTAAAAAAATCGGATTTTAAATTTTTTGATTTATAATAAAATCGGAAGTTTTAAGAAATAAAAGAGGCAAACAGAATGAATACAGTATTGTTACCGATAGATGAATATTTAAATAAATTAGAAAATGCAGATAATAACGTAAAAAACGAAATAGAAAATGAGCTTGTAAATATAGGAAAAGAAGCAGTACCTTCTCTTGTTGATTCACTTCAAGTAGTTAAAGGAAGAACAAGAGGCATAGTTGCAATGGTTTTAATAAGAATTGGTGAATCTTCTATAGATTATTTAAAAAAAGCAGCAAAATCAAACAGTGATTTTGAATGGATAGCAAATTATTTGATAACTGAAATAAAAGGTGCAGCTGCTTAATAAATTAAAAAAGTATCAAATATAAAAAACGGGTTTTTTAAAGCCCGTTTTTTGTTTAAGTTATAAATGTATCTTATTGTAATAAAATGCCCGAAATCCTTGACTTATTTGTATTTATTAAATTATCATATAATTGAGGAAAGAAAGATTGGGGAAAGGATTGGAAATATATGAGAAACTCATCAATATACAGGTCAAATCTTTCAGGCGAAAAGGTTGCTTTTTTATCTGAAATAAAAAATCAAAAAGAAGATAACCTTTTTGATAATACCCCCAAGGCTTATAAAAGACCCGGGAAACAAAAAGAACTGGATCTTTTATGGCAAAATTTTAAAATTAATCCAAAAGAGGAAAAATCGCCCGGTGTATACCTTTTAACAGGTTTTGTTGCCGGTGCATTATGCATGTTTTTGATGAATGCGATATTAAGTATAGGTTCAAATATATCTTCAGATAACAGGACAGCTTCGTTAGGACAACCGAAATTTGAAAAGAAAATTTCAAGAAAAAGCAAACTTCCTCAAATAACTTCTCAAGTTGAAGTTATTCCTGCTGTTGCCTCAACATCTGTTCAAGAAGAAACAGAAATACCAAAAGTGGAAACTTATACTGTTAAAAGCGGAGATTCAATGAGTTCTATTGTATATCGTTTTTATGGAAAGTATGATTTATCTAAAGTTGATAAAATAAAACAGGCAAATAATCTTACTAATGAAAATAAACTTTCAATAGGTCAAAAACTCATTATTCCTCTTGATTAGTTAAAAATGTAATTTGTTTATTTCCGTAAGTTTTTATTTTTATAGTTTCAAGAAAATCTGTATTTATATTCTTTGATACGGGATGTTCAAGAATTATAATACCGTTTTTATTAAGAATATTTTCTTTTTTTATAGTATGAATAGCTTTCTCATACAGGTCTGAATCATAGGGCGGGTCAATAAATATTACATCGGATTTTACTGGTATTTTAATTATATTTTTAATTGCATCTCCAAAATATAAATTATATTCTAAATTAAAACTTTTAAAATTTTCTTTTATTGCCAGTGCGGTTTTTTTATCTTTTTCAAAAACAAATACTCTGAACCCCCTTGAAGCTGCTTCAAGAGCCATTATTCCACTTCCTGAAAACATATCAATAAAAACTTTATCTTCAAAATTTATATATGAATTTAAAACATTAAAAATTCCCTGTCTTGTTTTTGATAAAGTTGGTTTTATATTTTCAAAGTCAGGTGTTTTTATTTTTCTCGAATTATATTTTCCGCCTGTAATCTGCATTTTAAAGTTCAATTAAATTTAATGGTTTTTCTTTTGAATTATCTGGTGAATATAGTTTTACACTGCCGATTATATTAACCCAGTTTGTAAGAAGATTTTGTGAATAATGAGGCATTTTATTTATATATGTTACAAGGATAACTCCTTCATTACCTAGAAATGCTCTTTCTATTGAACAAATGGACTTACTTTTGCTGCACCATATAAGTATAGAATCATTCATATCCTGTTTTACATATTCAGGTGCAATATCCATGTAATTATTTCTGTCTTTACCTAATTGTTTGTGTAAAATTACCATGGGACTAATCCCTTTATTTTTTAATATTCTTTCGGAAAATACAATCATTTCCGTATAATTTTCTGAAGATTGATTATAAGGAACAAAACATTTTTTACTTTTAAGTCCGTCAGGACTTTCGACCTGATGCCATCCATTGTTAGGAAAATCGAATTGTACTGTATCTTTTGCTAAACAATAATTTTGCATTAAAAAAATACTTAATAATAAAAATAAAATTTTTTTCATTATACTAACTCCCATGCCGGTTTTTCTTTTGCTTTTATAAGTTCAACATCTTCATTTTTCAGGATATTTTCAAAAATTTCAACTACAAATTTTTCACTTTGAAAATGCCCCAGATCAATTATTGACATATTGCCGGAATCTAATGCCTGATGGTGTTTTATATCACCGGTAATAAAAACATCAATTCCTATTTTTTCTAAATCGGGAATATATCCTGCACCGCTTCCCGAGCAAAATGCTATTGAACTGTATGTTTTTCTTTTACTATTTACTACTCTTATATTCGGAATATTAAAAATTTTTTTTAATTTATCAATAAGTTTTGAAAAATCTTCTTCTTTGTTTAATTTTTTATATTTAATAAATTCAAAAGCAGTATCTAAAGTTTTAAAACCGCATTTTTCAGCAAGATGTTCACAGACACCGTTTTGTGCAATATCAAGATTTGTATGTGCAGAATAAATTTGTATATTATTTTGAATGGCTTTAATTATAAATGGTTTATCAATAACTTTTACCGGTGTAAAAAAAACGGGATGATGTGACAAAATAAGGTCGCAGTTTTTTTTAATTGCTTCATTAACTGTTTCCATTGTTACATCAAGAGCTAGCAGAATTCTATTTGTTTCTGTTGTTTTTAGATTTATCTGCCAGCCTGAATTATCCCAGTTTTGCATTGTATCTAACGGAGCAAATTGTTCGATTTTCTTAATAATTTTACTAATTTTTGCCATATATTTTTTCCAGTATTTTTAATGCAGCAATTTGTTTGTGTGTTTTTTCTATTTTAGAAATATTGAGTTTTTTATCTATTATATACAATTCATTATAATCTGACGAGAATCCTGTATCTTTTCTTGAAATATCATTAGCACAAATAAAATCACAAGATTTTTTTAATATTTTTTGTTTAGCATTTTCAATTAAATCGGAACTTTCAGCACAAAAACCGACAACAATTTGTTTATCTTTTTTTATTTTTGCCATTTCTTTTAAGATATCAGGATTTTCAACAAGTTCCAGTATAAGAGAAGAACCGTTTTTTTTAATTTTTTCTTCCGATTTATTTTTGACTCTGTAATCACTGACGGCAGCAGCCATTATAAGAGAGTCGGCATCTTTAAATTCTTTTTTTACAGCAGAAAACATTTCATCGGCAGTTTGAACATTGGTAACTTTATATTGTTTTCCTTCTGTATTAATTGTAGAAATTAATACAACATCAGCACCTAGCTTATGTGCATTGTCGGCAAGAGCTATTCCCATTTTTCCGGAACTATAATTGCCTATATAGCGTACGGCATCAATATTTTCTTTTGTTCCGCCGGCAGTTATAACTATTTTTTTATTTTTTAGAAATTGATTTGGAATTAGTGTATTTTTAACTTCTTCAAAAATAATATTAATATCTTGAAGCCTGCCTTTTCCATAGCTTCCGCAGGCAAGAAAACCCGATTCAGGTTCAATTATTTTAATATTTCTCTGTTTAAGAATTTTTAAATTTTCAATAATTGCAGGGTTTTCCCACATATTTGTATTCATGCAAGGAGCAATAATAACAGGTTTTTTAAACGCACAAAAAGTTGATGTGAGAAGATTATCAGATATTCCGAGTGCAATTTTTGAAATTGTATTCGCACTTATGGGTGCAATAACAAAAATATCCGCTTCATCAGTAAGTGAAATATGTTCGGGTTTATATTCACTTATATTAAATTGTTCAATATTAAGCGGATTCTGACTTAATGATTCAAGTGTTGTTTTTGTCACAAAATTAAGTGCATTAGGAGTTACAACAACCTTAACATTTGCATTATTTTTTTTAAATAATCTTATAAGTTCTAAAGCTTTATATGCCGCAATGGCTCCCGTAATACCTAAAAGAATATTTTTACCTTTTAGCATTTTAGGTTCCTTTCTTTTTCAAAAATTTTCTGAAGATTATTTAAAGCTTCATCGAGATTATCATTAATTATTTTATAATCAAAATCTTTTGCAGCTTCAATTTCTCTGTTTGCTTCATTGAGCCGATTTATAATTGTTGCTTCATCTTCTGTTTTTCTACCCCTTAATCTTTTTTCAAGAGTTTCAATTGAAGGCGGCAGGATAAAAATTGTAACAGCATCAGGCATTTTATTTTTAACCTGCTTGGCACCATTAACTTCAATTTCAAGAATTAAATCATAGCCTTCTTTCAATGTTTTTTCAACGAAATTTTTTTTAGTTCCGTAATAATTACCGCTAAACTCAGCCCATTCCAGAAATTCATTATTTTTTATTGAATCTTGAAATTCCTGTTTTGAAATAAAGAAATAATTTTTACCGTCGATTTCATTTTTTCTAGGAGTTCTGGTGGTTGCTGAAATTGAAAGTTTGATATCGGGATTTTTTTCTAAAAATATTTTTAATAATGTACCTTTTCCAACACCGGAACATCCTGCAATTATAAATAATTTTCCAGTCATAATTTTCCTGATAATATGATTTTAGAAAATTATAACTTATTTGATATTTATAATCCACTATTTTTTATTCATATCTTAAAGCATCGATAGGATTTAGCAAAGAAGCTTTATAAGCCGGATAGTATCCAAATCCGATACCAACAAGTCCTGAAAATCCGAGCGAAAGAAAAATTGAAAATAAAGAAATAGAAACACTCATGCCGTCAGAAAAGAATTCAACTGCTTTTGCACCCAATATACCGGTTGCAACACCAATTAATCCTCCAATCATTGAAAGCATAAATGATTCTATTAAAAATTGCCATCTTATATCTGAAGCTCTAGCACCTATTGCCATTCTTATACCTATTTCTTTTGTACGTTCCGTGACAGAAACAAGCATAATATTCATAATTCCTATACCGCCTACTAACAGAGATACTGAAGCAATTGAAGCAAGAAGTATTGCAAAAGTCTTAACGGTTGATTTCATCCTTTCCTGAAACTCTGCGGAATTTCTTATTTCAAAGTCGTTTGTCTGGTTTTTACCTATGTTATGTCGGAAGATTAAGAGATTTTCCACTTCTTTTTCAACATCGTTAAGTGAATCGGCATTATTTCCTTTTACAACAATCATTTTAACTGTACCCGGAAATACAACTCCAAACAATTTTTTTTGGGCTGTTGTAATAGGGATGAAAATTAAATCATCTTCATCAAAAGGACCTGTAGACCCTTTTGTTTTAAGTACACCAAGAACTTTAAACGGAACATTTCCTATTCTTAGAGATTTATTAACGGGATTAACATCTCCGAAAAGTTCCGTAGCAACTGTAGAACCTATTAGTGCAACTTTAGCACTGTTTTTTACATCTTCTCTTGTAAAAGAACGTCCTGACTCGACATCATAATTTTTTATATATAAATAAGAAGGGGTTGTTCCATATACCGTAGTTGACCAGTTTTGATTTCCGTACATAATCTGTTTTGTTTCATTTGAAACCGGAGCAACAGCTTCAACACCGTCAATTGTTTTTTGGATTGCAGCTGCATCTTTTAATGTAAGTGAAGGACGAGAACCCATCCCCATGCTAACACCGCCGGTTTTTATTGATGCTGAACGGATTGTAAGTATATTAGAACCCATAGATTCCATATTTTCCTGTACTTTTTTGCTTGCTCCTGTTCCTATTGCAAGCATGATAATTACGGCACTTACACCAATAATAATGCCAAGGCTGGTTAAAGCAGAACGAAGTTTGTTCACCTTTAGTGAATTTATTGCAATTTTCATTGTTGATTTGAAATCTATCATATTATGTCTGCCTTGTTCTTGTTTTCATCCATTCTTCTTTCGGCTGATCAGAAATTATCCTGCCGTCTTTAAATTTTATTACTCTTTTACAATATTCGGCAATATCAGGTTCATGGGTAACAAGTACAATTGTTTTCCCTGTTTTATTATTTAAATCTACAAAAAATTCCATAACTTCAATACTGGTTTTAGTATCAAGATTACCTGTCGGTTCATCAGCAAGAATTAAAGGTGCATCATTAACAATTGCTCTTGCAATTGCGACCCTTTGTTGTTGACCGCCTGACATTTGATTGGGCATATGGTCTTCTCTGTTTTCAAGTCCGACTATCTTTAATGCTTTTCTTGCACGTTCATGACGTTCAGCTTCAGGAACTCCTTTATATATCATAGGAAGTTCCACATTATCCAGAGCGGAAGTTCTTGGTATTAGGTTAAATCCTTGAAAAACAAAACCCAGTTTTAGATTTCTTATATCTGAAAGTTCATCAGCAGAAAGAGAGAAAACGTCAACTCCGTCAAGGTAGTATGAGCCGGAATTTGGTTTATCAAGAGTTCCAAGCATGTTCATGCAAGTTGATTTTCCGCTTCCGGAAGCTCCCATTATTGCAACAAATTCCCCTTCTTCAATGCATAATGATACGTCATTAAGTGCATTGAAACTTTCTTCACCTGTCATATATGTTTTTATTGCATGTTTAACTTCAATTAAACTCATTTATCTGAATATCCTTTATAATCTCGGTATTCTCATTGCTCTTCTGGCAGCTTTGCTTCCTTCAGAACCAACATATACAAGGTCACCTTCTTTTACTTCATCAGAAATAATTTGTGTATATGAATCATCACTTGCACCTGTATCTATATTTATTCTTACAGGTTTACCTTTCTTCTTTATCCAGATGCCTCTTCTTTCATACTTTTGTTTATTGTTTGCAAGAGTGAATTTTAAAGCACTGTTCGGAACGGTTAATACATCTTCTTGTTTATCGGTAATTATGGAAACGTTTGCTGTCATTCCAGGAAGAAGTTTTCCTTCTTCATTTTCTACTTCAATAATTACGGTATATGTTACGACATTTGATTCTGTTGTCGGTGACAATCTTACCTGGCTTACTTTACCGGTAAATACACTGTCTGGATATCCGTCGAGAGTATAATTTACGTCCTGACCCACTATGACTTTACCTATATCCGCTTCTGATACACTTGTTTCTATCTGCATCATAGTTAAATCTTCTGCTACGGTGAATAATGTAGGAGTTTGATAACTTGCTGCAACTGTCTGACCTTCCTCTACTTCTTTAGAAATTACTATTCCGTCTACGGGTGATTTTATTTTTGTATATCTCATATTTGCAGATGCTGTATCATAATTTGCCTGTGCCTGCATAATTGAAGCCCGTGCTGATGCAACCTGGGCAAGGTCGGATTTATATGCGGATTCCGCCGAATCTAAATCATTCTTTGATACAAGATTCCTTTCATATAAGTTTTTATATCTTTTATATGTTTTTGTATCATAATCAAGTAAAGCCTGATTTCTTGCAAGTGTTGCTTTGGCATTATTTATATTTGCTATTGCTTGCTGTAATTGTGCTTCAAATAAAGATGTGTCAATTTGTGCAAGAAGCTGTCCTTTTTCTACTTTTGAATTGTAATCCACATATATTTCGCTAATCATGCCTGATACCTGAGAACCGACATCAACTGTATTTACAGGCTGAATTGTTCCTGTTGCTTCAACTATCTGGGTTATTGTTCTTATTCTTACCGGCTCTGTTACATATTTAATTTTTCCGCTTTTTTTCATAATTATAAACGGTACAGTTATTATTAAAACTATTAAAATTGAAATTATTATTCTTTTTTTCATTATTTCTCTCCCATAGCGGTTTTTAAATCTGTCAGAGCTACATTGTATTTATAAATTGTCTGTACATAATCTCTTTGTGCATTATTATAGTTTTCTTTAGCATCCTGAAGTTCTATAAAATTGCCTAAACCTACTTCATATCTTGCATCTGCCAGTTCATAATTTTCAAGTGTCTGTTTTACTTTTACCTGCATTAAAGGAATGTTTTTTTCCAGTTGAATCATATTAATATATGCGTTTTGTACTTCAAAATATATATTTTGCTTGGTTAAATCAACATTGCGTTTGGCTATTTCAAGCTGTGATTTACTTTCTTTTATTCTTAATCTTGTTTCCATTATATTCAAGTTGCTTGTTGAAAGGTATGCACCAACACTTATACCGTTTGATGAGTATAATGTATTATTAGACCAGTTGTAGCCGACCTGA
The DNA here is from genome assembly GCA_944325525.1 of Candidatus Gastranaerophilales bacterium. Lineage (GTDB taxonomy): Bacteria > Cyanobacteriota > Vampirovibrionia > Gastranaerophilales > Gastranaerophilaceae > Avigastranaerophilus. Next base: position 50,205 of record CALVAK010000005.1, on the reverse strand, counting down.
CCTGTTAAATCCGGAAAATATTCTTTTTTAGTATAATTTAAAGCTTCTTGTACGGCATTTTGAGTTGCTTGCATTGAAAGCAGGTCGGGTCTGTTTTTATATGCTTTTTCTATTGATTCTTCAAGTGTATATGGATATTTAGTAAATTTATAATTTTCAAGTATATTTGTTTTTTCAACCTGCATTGTTAATACTGCATCTTTAGGTTCAACTGTACCGTCTTCTTTTGTTGTTGTATTTGCAATATTTAATAAATTTATCTCTGCATAATTATTTTTAAAGTTAAATGTTTCGGTATTTTCTATTTGATAATCCGGTGCATTAACTATATACATTGCACTGTTTAAATTAACAATAGAATTTTGATATGAATTCTCTGCACTTACAAGATTAATTCTTGCATCACTCAGATAAACTTCCTGATTTACTAGATCTATTTTAGAAACAAGTCCTTCTTCAAAAAATGCTTTTGTTCTGTTATATTGCCTTTCATTAACCATAACATTGGCTCTTTGTATATCAACATTTGCTTTTGCTGCAAGAACACCATAGTATGCGGATTTAACAGAATTGGCAGTATTTAAAATAGCATTTTGTAAATCATATTCTGCAGCAATCTTATAAAATTTTTGCATTTTAACCTGGGAAAATACTTTACCAAAACTGTATATCAATTGATTTAAATATACTTGAGCAGAAAAACTTTTTCTGTTAGTTGTACGAATTGTATTTGAATTATTGTTGTAATCATAACCGGCACTTGCACCTATTGAAGGGAAATAACTTGCCTTGCTCTGCCCTACCCTTGAATCGTACATTTCAACATATTGTTCATATATCTGTACTTCCGGACTGTTTTTTATTGCAAGTTCAATACAATCATTAACGCTTAATGTTGCACCTTCTGTTATTTCTTCAATTGCTTCGGCTCTATAGGCGGATAAAAACAATATAAATATTATAAATATTTTAAAAATTATTTTATTTTTCATTTTAATTCTTTTTTTAATGATTATTATAGGGTATTTGTAAGTTATAGTAATCAGTCAACAATATTATATATTCTTTTAATTTTTTAGTAATAAAATTAGTAAAAAATATATAATAATTCTTTCAGAATTTAAAACGAAAAATAATTAAAATAGTTCAAAGTTATATTAAATTAATTTTTTCTGCAAGTTTAATTGATTCATTATCCATAGCAACAGGAATTTTTTCAAGTCCCATATCTCTCAAAACGGCAAACCTGTGCCGTCCGTCATATATATTGGTGTTTATTTCGCCCGATGATGATTTCCTTATATTAACTTTAGGAGCAAAAATCGGCTGATTGGTATTTAAATATTGTTTAAATCTGTCATATTTTAATCTCGACCCGTTTTCTCCGTTTTTGCCCACATAACTTGCTGTATCTTTTTTTAACTCACTATCCAGTTTTTTGGTGTTAACTATTACTAACTTATAACCTGCTTCTTTATCAATATCCGATAGAACTATTCTTGAAGTAATACTTTCATCATTTAAAGTATCTGTCGGGCATAATAATTCAAAATTTACTTTTAATTTCGAAAGCATTTTAATCATCCGGCTGTCATATTCATAGGGAGTATGCAGAAAAATCTTATCTGAATTTTTATATCCGCCGGGTTCTATTGTTATTTGATATTCATCTTTTTTAGATGATATCTTTCTGCCTTGTTTTTTTGTCAGTTCATTTTGATTTACTGAAAATGTACTTTTAAAACTTATTGGACTAATATTCATTTAATAATTTAACCTTTACTGTTATAATAATAACTAAAAAACAAAGAAAAAATTGCTAATAAAATAAAAAGCCTGAAGTTAATTCTTCAGGCTTTTTATTTTATAGAAAAGTCAATTATTCTTTAGTATATTCTGCATCAATAACATCATCATCTTTATTAGCAGATGATTGTTGTTCAGATGAAGCACTTTCAGAATTTGCACTTTGTGCTCCTTCTTGTTGAACTTGAGAATAAGCTGCTTGAGAGATTGCATACATTGTTTGTTGCAAGTCTTCTGATAATTTTTTAATTTCATCAGCAGGTTTGTTTGTATTTAATGCTTCTTCAAGAGTTTTTCTTTGTTCTTCAAGTTTTGTTTTGTCTGCTTCAGCTATTTTGCCTTCAAAATCTTTTACGATTCTTTCAGCAGAGCTTATTAAGCTGTTAGCATTGTTTCTGATTTCAGCTTCTTCTTTATGTTTTTTATCTTGTTCAGCATTAGCTTCAGCTTCTTTAACCATTCTGTCAATATCAGCTTCTGACAGGTTAGAAGAATTTGTAATTGTAATTTTTTGTTCTTTATTAGTAGCTTTATCTTTAGCTGAAACATTAACAATACCGTTAGCATCAATATCAAATGTTACTTCTATTTGAGGAATACCTCTCATAGCCGGAGCTATACCTTCAAGTCTGAACATACCGAGTGACTTGTTATCTTTAGCCATAGGTCTTTCACCCTGAAGAACATGTATATCAACTGCTGTTTGATTATTTTCAGCAGTAGAGAATACTTGTGACTTAGAAACAGGTATTGTTGTGTTTCTCGGAACAAGAGGAGTCATAACGCCGCCTAAAGTTTCGATACCTAAAGTTAAAGGAGTTACATCAAGTAATACAATATCTTTAACTTCGCCTGCTAGTACACCAGCTTGAATTGCGGCACCAACAGCAACAACTTCATCAGGGTTAACTGATTGGTTAGGCTCTTTACCTGTATATTCTTTAACCAGAGCTTGAACTGCAGGAATACGTGTAGAACCTCCAACCAGTACAACTTCGTTTATTTCACCTTTTGAAAGACCTGCTTCTTTTAATGCATCAGCTACAGGTTTTTTACATCTTTCAAGAAGATCATGACTTAATTCTTCAAATTTAGCTCTTGTTAAGCTCATATCAAGGTGTTTAGGACCGTTGGCATCAGCTGTAATAAACGGAAGGTTAATTGAAGTTTCAACAACTGAAGATAATTCACATTTTGCCTTTTCTGCAGCTTCTTTTAAACGCTGCATAGCTTGTTTATCATTTCTAAGGTCTATACCTTCTTGTTTTTTAAATTCATCAACCAGCCAGTCAATAATCTTCTGGTCAAAATCATCACCACCAAGGTGAGTATCACCGGATGTTGAAAGAACTTCGTGGACACCGTCACCTATTTCAAGAACAGAAACATCGAATGTACCACCACCAAGGTCGAATACCAGTACTTTTTCCGGTTTATCTTTTTCAAGTCCGTATGCTAAAGCTGCTGCAGTAGGTTCGTTTACTATACGAAGTACTTCCAAACCTGCTATTTTACCGGCATCTTTTGTTGCCTGTCTTTGAGCATCATTAAAATATGCAGGAACGGTTATAACTGCAGATGTAACTTTTTCCCCAAGATATGCAGAAGCATCATCTGCTAATTTTCTTAATATCATTGCTGATATTTCTTGTGGTGTATAATCTTTACCGTCTATGTTCTTTTTATAATCTTCACCCATGTGACGTTTAATTGAAATTACTGTTTTATCAGGATTTAAAATTGCCTGACGTTTTGCCAGCTGACCTACAAGTTTTTCACCTGTTTTTGAAAAACCTACTATTGAAGGAGTTGTTCTTGAACCTTCAGCATTTGCAATAACTGTAGGTTTACCACCTTCCATGACTGCTACAACAGAGTTTGTTGTACCTAAGTCAATACCTATTGTTTTTGCCATAATATTATCTCCGTTTCTTTTATTTTTAATTAACTATATTTTTTATAACATTAATTTTTAAATTTCTTAAAAAAATAAACAAAAAATTAATATTTCAAAAAAATATTAATTTTCATATAATAAATATATGAATACAATTGAAAAATTAAAAAATCAAATAATAATTTCGGTGCAGGCAATGCCTGATGAGCCTTTATATAAGGAAGAATGTTTGACTGCAATGATGAAATCGGTTATAAACGGCGGAGCAAAAGCATTAAGACTTGCCGGTTCAAGGGATATAAAAAATGCTAAAAAACTTTTTAATGTACCGGTGATAGGACTTACAAAACCTGATAAACTTCCCGAAAACTGGAAAGAAATTGTTTATATTACTCCTTCTTTAAAAGAAGTAAATGAACTGATTGATGCAAATGCTGATATTATTGCGGTTGATGCTACTTTAAGACCACGTCCGAAAGAAACTTTAAATGAGATTCTTAATGCAATAAAATCTTCTGATAAATTTGCAATGGCTGATATTTCTACATTTGAAGAAGGTGTTAAAGCAAGAGAACTTGGATTTGATGTTATATCTACAACACTTTCCGGATATACAACATATTCAAATCAAAATATAGAAGGCCCTGATTTTAATCTGCTTAAAAGTTTGTCAAATGAGCTTGACTGCCCGATAATACTTGAAGGCAGAATATGGACAGTTGAGGAAGTGAACATGGCATTTGACCTTGGTGCATACAGTGTCGTAATTGGTTCAGCCGTCACCCGTCCTCAATTAATTACAAAAAGATTCTATGAAAGAAAAGTATTATGAAAAAAATATTAGCTATAGATGTTGGCGGTACAAAGCTTATATATGCACTTATCAATGAAAAAGGCGAGTTTTTAACCGGGGTAAATAGAATTCCAACTCCTAAAAATATAGAAGAACTCAAAAGTTTATTTAAGAAAATTATTTTAGAAAATGAACAAGAAATTGATATGACTGCATTTGCAACTGCAGGAGCTGTTAATATTACGAATACGGCAGTCAAATCGTCAACTCCAAATTTGCCTGTTGGTTATAATAATATTGATTTTTCACAATTAAGCATAAAACCGGTTTATGTTGAAAATGACGCTAATGCTGCTGCCTGGGCAGAATATAAACTTGGTGCAGCAAAAGGAGATGATAATACAATCACCGTAACACTGGGAACAGGTGTTGGCGGGGGAATTATTATTGAAGGAAAGCTTCTTAGAGGAAAATCAGGAAGAGCTGGTGAAGTCGGAAGTATGAAAATAAATGGAAGAGGAAGAATTTGCACCTGCGGCAGGAAAGACTGCTGGGAAAGTTATGCTTCAGGAACCGGACTTAAAAAAACGGCTTATGAAACCGCACTTTATGATGAAATTTTTAACGAAAGTATTTATAAGAATAAAAAACCTGAAGAAATTACGACTTATGATATTATTGACGGTGTAAATTTTAATGATGAATATTCAAAGAAAGTTTTTGAAATCTGGAAAAAAGATTTAATAACCGGTCTTATTAATCTGGTTGATATTTTTGATACTGAAAGTATTATTATATCAGGAGGACTTGGTAAATTTATAAATGCATCGGAAGCACAAGAGGTAATTAATTCTGAAATTGTTACGGGAGAAGTAAAAGTAAGACTTGCAAATATGGGCAATTATGCCGGAATGATAGGGGCTGCTCTCCTTGCTTATGAAAAATTCAGCTAATTATTGAATATATTCAGACTTTTTTTTAAATTTAAAGTATAATGAAATAAATATGAGGTAATTATGAAAGTAATATTAAATATTTTTTGCTGGGTGCTAGTAATTTTTTGTATATGGTTTCCGTTTTCTTATTTTAAGTCCGGTGCCGATAAAAAAGAAATAAAAGTGAGCCATATCCTTGTCAACTCTTTTGATGAGGCAGATAAACTAAAGAAAGAAATAGAAAATAAAGAAATAAAATTTGAAGATGCAGCAAGTAAGTACTCACTATGTCCTTCAAAAGAAGATAAAGGTGATATTGGTTATAATATGCGGGGTATGTTGATTAAGGATTTTGAAAATGCTGCTTATAAACTTGAACCTTATAAAATATCAGATCCTGTTAAAACGCAAGAAGGCTGGCATTTAATTAAAGTAACTGACGTTAAATACTTTTCTGACGGTGAATTTAATAAAAGATATTAATTGCTTTACTTTTATTGAATAAAAAATATTTTTTATATATAATTCTTACTATCAAAATAAGAGGTGAATTATGACCAGAAATCAGCTTCCCGAAGGAGTGGGTAAAAAAATAGTTGAAGCATTAAAAAGACAGGCAGAAGCAGATATTAGTCCTGTAGAAGATAATATTATAACAAATACATTGCCGTTAACGGAAATAGAAGATTTGCCGGATGTGCAGTATGAGCCTGTTGAAGAAACAGATGATTCTTTGAATGATAATGTTATTGTTGAAGAAGAAACATCTGATGCTTCTGAACAAACTTATCAACAAGAAACAAAAACAATTGAAGAACAACCTGTGGTTGATGAAATTGATGTTGAACAGCCGGTTAAGTCTAAAATTCAATCTTTTAGCTTTGAATCGCAGGCTGTTAAAAAAGAAAATACGGTAAAGAATTCTTCTCAAGTTAAAATTAATATTCCTTCTAATGTGGCTGTTTTAAAAAGGCTTATTTCTACATTACCTGTTGGTGTTACAAAACAAACAGGTGCTCAAATTATAAGGCAAACAATGGAAGCTATGGGAATTCCTATGAACAATGTTTTGAGAGAAGCTCAAGAAGTTCAAGAAGAATTAAACAGTTCTACAAGGGAATGTATGATTAAAATTCAAGAATATAAAACTAATATTCTTCAGCTGGAACAATCGGTTCAGCAATACCAGCAGAATATTACACAAATTAATGACCTTGTAAGTTTGTTTTTATTAACCGATAAAAAGTAGACGGCATTAGATAAATAATTTTATATTTCCGGATGGTTTATTCCGTAGCTGAATATTGCAAAATCATACTTAACAGGATCTTCAGGGTCGAACTTTCTCAAGTTTTGTGTAATTTCCATTACACTTTCACGTCCGTTATCTTTTCTTGTTAAAATACCAAGCTTACGGCTGATTCTTGCTACGTGTGTATCTAATGGTATTAATAATTCCGATTTTGGCATAAAATCCCATATACCTATATCTACATTACTTTTTCGTATAAACCATCTCATTAGCATGTTTAATCTTTTTAAAGCACTGTTTTTTGCCGGGTTTGGAAGAAGATGGTAAAATCCTCTGGTTGTTTCATGCTCTTTTCTCGCATAAAAATAGTCGGTTACTCCTTGAAACATATCCCATACATCTTGTTTTCTTTTATAGTTATATTCAAATAAAGTTTCAAGTGATTCATTCTCTGTATACAGCTTGTTTAATATTTCTAAAATTTGAATTAAATCACAATCTTTTGAAAATCTGTAGTCGCAATTTTTTATATTATTATCTTTATAATCAAAAGATTTAATATATTCATAGGGTTTATTTTCCATTAAATTAAAAATATAGTTTAACTTTTCAATAAAAACCTCACGTTTACCGTATGAAAACATAGAAGCAATAAACCCTGCAATTTCAGCATCTTTTGTTGTTTTATACCTGTGAATAAATTGTATAGGGTCTTCTTTTATAAATTCTTTTGTTTCATACTGTTCTAAATACTTATCAAGTTCTTCTTTTATCATTTTCTTAATTTCTCAAAATAATTTTTAATAATATTTCTGCATTCTTCTTCGAGGATACCGCCTTTTATTTCTATATTATTATAATTCATAATAGTACACATGTCTGATTTTGAACCGAATGCTCCGTTTAAAAGATCATAGCATCCGAAATATACTTTTGATATTCTTGCCTGTATAATTGCACTTGCACACATCGGGCATGGCTCAAGAGTTACATATATTTCGCAGTTGTTCAATCTCCAGTTTTTAAGCTTTTTGCATGCTTTTTCTATAGCGGTTATCTCGGCATGCCGGATTGCATTTTGTTCTTCTTCTCTTTGATTTACTGCCCGGGCTATGACTTTGTTCTCCCTAACAATTACTGCACCTACAGGAATATCATTACCTGATTTTTTTGCAATCTTTAATGCTTCTTGCATATATTCAAATTTCATTATTTATTTTCCGTTTCTTCTTTATATAAAGGCAGGATGATTTTTACGGAAAAAATATTATTTATACTTGATTTTAAATGTACAGAGCCGTTCATTGCTTCAATAAGTCCTTTAACAATATAAAGTCCTAGTCCTGTTCCTCTTGTCGTTCTTGTTGTTTTATCATCAAGCCTTATAAATTTGTCGAATAACGTATTTAGTATTGTTTTATCAATATAGTCAGATTGATTTATTACTTTTATTGTTGCTTTGTCTTCATCGTATTTTGCCTCAATTTTTATTGGTGTATCCGGATAAGCATATTTATTTGCATTACTTATAATATTTATCATAACCTGTTCAAGTCTGTCTTTATCAGCAAGAACATCCGGAAAATCATTAGATATATTGTTTTCTATTATTCTTTCTTCTATTCCTTTTATTGAATATATTGAAGATTCAACAATGTTTAAAAGATTAACTCTTTCAAAATTAATATTTAGTTTAGCTCCTTCTATATCAGGAATTACAAGTAAATCTTCAATCATTCTTGATAATCTTTCAGATTGTTGTTTAATTATCAATAATGATTTATGCTTTGTTGCTTCATCAATTGTAATATCTGTTCTTAAAAGTCTTGATGTGTACCCTCTTATACTTGTTAAGGGTGTTCTTAATTCATGACTTACAGTATCTACCAGATTTGAGCGAAAACTGTCAAGCAATTTCAGTTCTTTATTCTTTTGTTTTAACTTTTTATAAGAACTGTTAATTTCATCCACCATTTTATTAAATTCTTCTGCAAGGAATATAATTTCTCTCGGGGTGAATATATTTGTAACCGGATTTATGGGACGTTTATAGTTGCCTCTTGATACGGCAATGATTCCTTTAAATAACTGTCTTATATTTATATACAGATAATAACTGTATAAAAGGGTTAAAAATATTGTAACTGCGGCTGCTATCAAAAATGCGGCAAGTATTTTAAGTCTTGCTTTATTAATTGTTGATTCTGTTAATTCTTCAGATGTATTAACTATGATTATCAAATCAACATTATTCATTTTAAGATATACTCTTGGCTGATTCTTTATTTCTTCAAATCTTGTGGCAATGTTGTTAACAAGATTTACCGGAAGCTGTTTTTTACTCTTTTGAAAATCTTCTTCATCATAATTATGTGCTAATATTAATTTACCCGACTTATCTACAAGGTATATTCTTCTGTTTTTTTCATCTTCAATATTGTTAAAAATGTTATCTTTTATTGATTTTGTATTTATCTCTGCCTTTATATATTTATCGTCGTGTATTTTTCTTATTATCCACAATTGTTCTGTGCCGGAGTTGTATAATATATTCTTATTTTTATCAAAATCAGGATTTTCTGAAGGTCTTATTATTTCAAAATCTTTAAATATACTTGAGTTTATTGCTACATCTTTTAAGTATAAATTCTGTTTTGTTATGTCGGGAATATGCTTTAATGATATTATTATTTCTTCAAGTCTGTTCTGGTCAGAATCCATAATATAAAAAATATTATTTTCAATTATTCTTGCAAGCACCTGTGCCGAATGAGCCAGTTCTCTCCTTATTGAATGCTGGCTTACGTTGTTGATTATGAACCAGGAAATAATAGACGGAACAAGAACTCCTATAAGGGAGATAATGATAATTTGTTCAACAATTTTTAATCTTTTTTTTATCATATTTATAATTTAATTATTGTCTTCACCAAAAGGTGTGAGTTTATATCCTACATTTGTGACTGTGTGCAGATATCCTGGAATTTTCGGGTTTTCTTCTATTTTTTGCCTTAATCCGCCTACATGGACTCTCAACATTCTTACATCATCATCCGAATTATAACCCCATACTTCATCTAATAATACAGCAAGGGTTACTGCGTTATTAAAATGCTGCATTAAGCAGTAGAGTATTTCAAATTCTGTCGGAGTAAGTTTTATCTTTTTTTCTTTTATTTTTGTTTCTAATGAATCCGGAAAGAGTTCTATATCTCCGATTTTTAAAATCTCATTTGAGGAGGTTTTATTTTCTGTTGATTTGTTTCTTCTTACAAGAGCACGTACTCTTAATAAAACCTCTTGTATGTCAAAAGGTTTAACTATATAATCATCTGCTCCTGAATTAAACCCCTGTGTCTTATCATTTATTGTACCTTTTGCGGTAAGCATTAATATTACTGAATCCGGTTTTGCATTTCTTATGTGTTTGCATACATCAAATCCGTTCATTTTTGGCATCATAACATCAAGAAGAATCAGATCATAATTTCCTGATAATGCTTTTTGAAGTGCTTCTTCTCCGTCTTTTGCACTGTCTACCTGATATCCGCTTTGTGATAAGTCAAATTCAAGTAGTTCTCTTATTTCATTATCATCATCTGCAATGAGAAGTTTTGGCAATTTTCCTTCTTTCCTTTTATATCTTTATAATTGCTTATATATAAATTTTTATACCAATAATAATTATTGCATATTATGGAGTTTTTCACAATCAGCAGTGAAGGGGTACTTACATAAAACATTTATTGCAGAATTCTTTGATATTAAAAATTTTATTGAAACTTTCCTGTGAAATATACTTTATGCTGTCTGCATTTATAAATTTTGCAAGTTCTTTTTCGCTATTAAATTTAGGAAAAATCAGTTCTTTTTTATCCGGAATATCTATTCCGCTGAAACAGGTATTTATTATTGGCGGTGAAGAAAGTCTTATATGAACTTCTTTTGCTCCTGATTCTTTTAGTTGTTTTGTTATATATTTTGTTGTTGTTCCTCTTACTATAGAGTCATCAATCAGAATAATTTTTTTATCTTTGATTACATTTCTTATTAGTGTATATTTTTCCTTTGTGATTTTTTCTCTTTCTTCCTGTGTCGGCTGGATAAAACTTCTTTCGATTTTATTTTTCTTTAATCCCAGATGAAGCGGTATTTTTGATTCTTCCGAATATCCTATTGCAGCTGCTAATCCCGAGCCCATTACGGGAATAACTATGTCGGCTTTAATATTATCTTCACGGGCCATATATTTCCCGAGTTTAACTCTTGTTTCATATACATTTTTTCCGAAAATTACAGAAGACGGATTTGAAAAATATATATGTTCAAATACACATTGATTTTTCTTAACCGGAGTATAATATTTTCTTATTTCATAATTATTCTTTGTAATTTCAATATATTCTCCTGCCTGTATTTCTATTATTTTATTGATGGTTAAAGAATTAAAAGCACAATCTTCAGAGGCGAGAAACAAGCCTTCATCTGCCTGACAAAATATTAAAGGTCTGTATCCGTTAGGGTCTTTTACTCCTATTATTCTTCCGGGTAGAGCTATTACAAGAGCCCATGCTCCTTCTTTAAAATTTTTATATAAAGAGTTTGTTATATCTTCAAAAGTCCATTCAGACGGTTTTTTATTTATATCTTTTATTAGTTGTTTTAATATTATTTCGGTATCGCTGTTTGTCGTTGTCGGTATATCAGAAATTATTTGTTTTGAAATATTACCGTTGTGTGCTATAGCTATATCTTCGTTATAAAAATTTATTTGAAAAGGCTGTGCGTGCAATTTATCTGACACTCCCTGAGTTGAATATCTTACATGCCCTATGCCGAAAGTTCCGGTTATCGGATTAACATTCTTGAAAACATCAGAAACAAGACCTTTATCTTTTATTGTTGTATATTCTTTATCTCCGCAGGAAATCCCGCTGCTTTCCTGACCTCTGTGTTGCAGCATCATTAAGCCGTATTTTATATAATTAAATGCATTGTTATCCTTTATGCTGCATGCAAATACGCCGCACTCTTCGTGTAATTTCAATTTTCACACTCCGACTTAAAACTGTTTTCATATATATCAAATAACTCTTTTATATTAAAACTAAAATAATCAAATTTAAATTTATTTTTATGACATCTGCCCAGAAGCCTGTATGGTATATTATTTTTTCGCAGAATGTTTTTAAAATCATTTCTTGTTGAGATTATATATCTTCCCGTTATTTCACCAAAAAGAGCTTTTTTAGCATTTTTAATGTTTATAATATTACCTTCAAATCCGCATTTTGCACTGTATAAAATTTCAAAAAGTGCCGTAAATAAACCTCCCTGTGAAACATCGTTGCATGAAGTCAGGTTGTCTTTATTTTTAAGAATAAAACGGGATAGTTTTTCTTCTAATTTATAGTCTATACTATCAACGTTTCCTCCGGTAAAATCATAAAAGATTTTTAAATATAAAGAACCGCCGGTGTTTGATTTATCTGTTATATCCTTTCCTATCAGGTAAATATAATCATCTGCTTTTAAAGTGTTTTTTAAGATGTTTGTATTTGATTCACCTATCATTCCTATAGTTACTGTAGGTAATATTCCTGAAGTATCATTTTCGTTATAAAAAGAAACATTTCCCGAAACAACCGGAATATTAAGTTTTTTACAAGCTTTTGTTATTCCTTTTATTGAATTTATGAATTGATATGCTGTATCACTTTTTTCGGGATTCCCGAAATTTAAGCAGTCTGTAATACCAAGAGGCTTAAACCCCGAAGCAATAAGATTTCTTGAGGCTTCATAAACAGTATCAATACTTCCTTTTTCAGGATTTAAAAATGTTTGTTCCGGTTTAGAATCTATGGTAAAAGCTATAAATTTATTTTCTTCTTTTATCCATAAAGCATTGCATGATGTTTTCTCAGGTCTTGATACTGTTCTATTACCTACGGTATAGTCATATTGTGAATATATATATTTCTTTGATGCAATATTAGAATCTTTTAATAGTTTTATAATATCTTCTTTTTTTAAATCAGTTTCCTGTATCTTTTTGTTTTTATATTGTTCTATGTAATCGGGTTTTATGGCTTTTAATTTATATGTTATACAATCATTTAAAATGTCGTGAGGAAGGTCAGCTTCTTTTTTCTTATTTAAGAACAATTTATAACGTTTATCATTTGTTGTTTTTCCTATTACAGATATAGGAAGATTGTATTTTTCAGCTATTTTAGAGATTTGATTAATATATTGAGGTTCGGCAATAAATACCATTCTTTCCTGAGATTCAGATAACATAATTTCCCATGGCCGCATATTATTTTCTCTTAAATGTACTTTATCAAGATAAAGTTCTATTCCGCAGTTGCCTTTATATGCCATCTCTGAAGTTGAAGATAAAAGACCTGCAGCTCCGCAATCCTGGCATGAAATTATTCCTTTTAATTTTAATATTTCAAGTGAAGCTTCTATTACATTTTTTTTCATAAAAGGGTCTGCTATCTGTACTGATAATTTGTCTTCTTTATTATCTTCAAGTTCTTTTGAAGCAAATGATGCACCGTGAATGCCATCACGCCCTGTATAAGAACCAAGGAGGATAACTATTCCGCCTTTTTCTGCAGATGATTTTTTTATATCGTTTTGATTAACTATACCTGCTGCCATTACATTTACAATTGGTGAAGATGAATAACATTCATGAAAATTTGTTTCTCCGCCTATATTTGGAACACCTATACAGTTTCCGTATGCACTAATTCCTCTTACTACTCCGTCAAGCAAGTATTTGCTTCGTTTTTCCGTTAGTAAGCCAAATTTTAAAGAATTTAAAAGAGCTATAGGTCTTGCCCCTACTGCGAGAATATCTCTTATAATTCCGCCAATACCTGTTGCAGCACCTTGAAACGGTTCTACGGCAGAGGGATGATTGTGTGATTCAGCTTTAAAGAATATTATATGACTGCCTGTTTTAATTCCGCCGGAATTTTCCTGCGGGCACACTGCTTTTGTTGTTGGCAGTTTTTTTAAATAACGTTTTGAATGTTTATAACCGCAATGTTCTGACCACATTGCCGAAAATAAATATATTTCAAGTTCATTGGGCTCTCTTTTAAGCCGTTTTTTTATTTGTGAATATTCAAAATCATTAATACCAAGTTTTTTGTACAATTCTTCTGCCATTTTTAAAGTTCCTTAATGATAAAATTAAATATTTCACATCCGTCTTTACTACCTGTTTCTTTAAATATTGCACGTTCAGGATGCGGCATCATTGCAATAACCCGTTTTTGCCTGTCATATAAACCTGCAATATCGAGCATTGAACCGTTGATGTTTTTCTTGTATTTCAAAAATATAAGATTAGATATTTGTGTACTTTTATCAAATATATACCTGCCTTCTTTATGTGCAACAGGCAGCGTAATTTCTTTTTCTCCCATATAAATTGGTATGTCATCACAAATAAAACGGTTGCTGATGTTTATTGTCAAAGCCCCGGGTAGAATTTTTGATTCGCATAGAATTTGAAATCCGTTACATATCCCTATAACAATTCCTCTTTTATGACATATAAATTCTTTAATACCTTGCATAACAGGGCTGAATTTTGCAAGTCTGCCCGAATGAATGTAATCTCCGTACGAAAAACCGCCTGGAAGAAATATAAAATCATATTTTTTTAAATTAGTTTCATTATGCCATATATATTCGGTTTCAAGCCCAAAATACCGGCATGCTTCAAAGGTGTCTTTTTCGCAGTTTGTTCCGGGGAATACAACTATTGCCGCTTTCATTCTTTTTCTGCCTTTAATATTTCGTATTTTTCAAGACATGGATTTGTAAGAACATTTTCACATATATTTTTTATTTTTTTGTATGCAGTTTCTTCATTTTTCGCATTAACAGTTAAAATAAAATATTTTCCTGTCCTTACTTTTGCTGATTCATCAATGCCTGTTCTGTTTAATATTATTTCTGTCTGGATACCCTGAGGATCCTTTATATCGTCTTTTAATAAAACTTTTATTTCTGCTTTAAATTTCATATTACTGCCTTTTTGCTTAATTTTATCATATAAAAAATTTAATATATTTTACAAAATTTAGTAAAAAAGTAAATTTCCAGAGAAAAAAAAACTTTATATACATGTGTAGAAAAGGTTTAAGGAAAATCTATGGTAAGTAATATAGAATCTTCTAATTTAGTAAGTAAAGCGGCAGCAAATTCTGCTAAGTCGAAAAATATTAAAAAACTTGTTAAATATACAAAAAATGAACCGTTAACTCAAATGCCGGATACATTTACAAGTAATGTAAAAAGCGGCGTTTCAAGTGCACTTTTATGGGAAGGACTTCCTTTTGCGTTTCTTTTAAAGAGAAATAAGAAATTAAACGGTGCTTTTATAAGCAAAGAAATGAAAAATCTTGACAACATAAACAAAAAAGCATTTGAAACATTAAAAAATGGAGAAGGCTCAATTATAGAAAGAATAAAAACGTTTATAAAAAAGGCAAATGACTCAAACAAGAATTTTTATAATTTAAAATCAAATGTTAAATTACAATCTAAATATGCTAATTTGATTGAAAAAGCTAAAAATATAGAAGAAAAATTAATTGAAAAACCTGATAGCAGAAAACTAAAAAATAGTTTAGCAAAAATTAATAAAAAATCGCAAACCGCAAAAGCTGCAGTTGAGGCAATGAAGAAAACAGGAACACAAGCAGCTGAAACTGCTGTAAAAAAAGCAGGTAAATTAAGTAAGTTTGGCAACTTTATGAAGACTTCCGGTGCCGGAGTTATGCTTGCTATAAGCGGTATTATAGAAGGTTGTACGGAGATTATTCCTACATTTAAAGAATTAGGAGTACAAAAAGGTATAAAACAACTTGGTAAATCTGCCGTAAAAATTGCAGGTGATACTGTAGGTTTTATAGCCGGTCAACAGGCAGGTGTAGCAGTAGGTACAGCAATAGGTACTGCTTTATTCCCCGGCGTAGGAACAGCTGTAGGTGCTGTTGTCGGATTCGTTGGCGGTTTACTTGGCTCCTGGGTTGCAGGTAAAGCTACGAAGGCAATTGTAGGCCCTTCTGAAAGAGAAATAGCTAAAGAAGAACAGGAAAATCAGCTTGCTGAGCAAATTGAAAATGATAATATAAAATTAAATGAATTAAAAAATGAAACTGTCAGAAAACTTCAGGAAGAAGCAGCTTATAATAATGGTGAATTAAATGAAGATTCACTTGCTGCTTTAAAGGCTCTTGAAGATCTTGAAACTGAGAATAATCCATTTTTAGTATAAGAATCTGATAATTTCATATAATATAGAAACCGTCTTTATGACGGTTTTGTTTTTTTCTTTTATCTGACGTAAATTTCAATAACCAGTAGGTGTTAGTTTTCAGGTTGATTTGACTGTTTCTTAACTGCAGATTGAGTCTGACTGATTTTTTCAAAATCTTTGATTTGTGAAAAATGTCCGGTTTCCCATTACCTCACAAAAAATTATGCCGGTTATATAAAACCCTTGAAGAATATTATTTGTTGAATTATAATAATCTGTATGAATTTTAATACTGACAGGGAGTTAAATGTGTAAATTCTATGCTGCATTTTGAATATTTATGGCAGCCGGTATTTAAATATAGAAAAGAAGAAAAATAAAATTGATGATTGGAGTTAGATATGAATTTAGCAAATATGATGAAACAAGCTCAACAGGTTCAAAAAAGATTGCAAGATGCACAAACAGAATTGAGTAATACAGAAATTACCGCACAGGCAGGAAATAATGCTGTGACTGTTATTTGTGACGGGCATGGTAAATTTAAATCAATAAAATTAACAAAACAGGCAATTAACCCGGAAAATCCTGATTCAGTTGATGAAGAATCTGTTGAAATGCTTGAAGAACTTATTTCTTCTGCTATGAAACAGGCAACTGCAGAAGCTAATAAGAAGATGAAAGATAAGATGAACGGAATAGTTCCTGCTGGCATAAATATTCCCGGATTATTCTAATGGAATATACAAAACCTTTAGCTCAGTTGATTGAATTTTTTCAGAAATTTCCCGGTGTCGGTCCAAAGTCTGCTCAGAGGATGGCTTTACATTTGTTGAAAATGCCGCTGGGAGATGTTCAAAGATTTTCATCTATTCTTATTGAAGCAAAAGAAAATATTCACTATTGCAGTGTATGTTTTAATATGTCGGCTTCAAATCCGTGTGAAATATGTTCTGATGAAAGAAGAGACAAATCTGTTATTTGTGTTGTGGCAGAAACTAAAGATCTTATTGCTATTGAAAAAACAAGAGAGTATAAAGGACTTTATCATGTTCTTCAGGGAACTCTTTCTCCGCTTGATGGAATAGGTGTTGAGGATTTAAGAATAAAAGAATTAATAACACGAATAGCTGATGAAGAGGTTAAGGAAGTCATTTTAGCATTAAGCCCTTCGGTTGAAGGAGAAGCGACAAGTATGTATTTAACAAAACTTTTAAAACCGTTTAATATAAAAATATCAAGAATTGCTTTTGGTATTCCCGTTGGTTCTGATTTGGAATTTGCGGATGAAATTACTCTGGCTAAAGCAATTGAAGGAAGAAGGATTATAGACTAAGGAGAAAAATATGAGTCAAATTACAATCAGATCTGATAGAGACAGTGATTATACTTTTACTTATAAAGGTGAAGATGTTACTCTTGAAGCAAGGAGTGTTATAAGTATAGCAAATGGTCTTCAGGATGTTGTTCTTCCTACTTGTAAAATGAAAATAGCAAATAATTTAATAATTATTAAAGAATGAATTAAATCCGTGTTTTTGTTTCATAATCAAAAAATATTATATTGTTTGTATTTATTTGAAAAGTAATTTCCTTTTCTGATTTGAATGAAATGGGCATAAGTGCAGCTATATCACTGCCGTTAGCTTTTGCATATATTATTTGTTCATTTCCAAGCATTTCTGAAATTTCAGTATTAACTTTAAACTGAAAATTTGCATTTTCATCATTTAAACTTTCAGCTCGTATACCTAATAAAACGGATTTTTTGTTTTTTAATTTTTCTGCTTGTAAAGGATTTAATTTAAATGAAGAATTATTGATAGATATTTCATCATTTATAATATCAGAAGGTATAAAATTCATTGACGGAGAGCCTAAAAATCCTCCGACAAAAGTGTTTGACGGATTGTTATATGTATTATAAGGGGTATCAACCTGCTGAATTATACCTTTATCAATGACAGCAATTCTATCCCCCATTGTTAAGGCTTCTGTTTGATCGTGAGTTACATATATAAAAGTTGTTTGCAATTTTTGATGCAGTTTTTTTATTTCTGCTCTCATTTGAATCCTTAATTTTGCATCAAGATTAGATAATGGTTCATCCATTAGAAAAACTTTAGGATTTCTGACTATTGCTCTTCCCAGAGCAACTCTTTGCCTTTGTCCGCCTGATAGCTGCTTTGGCTTTCGCTGTAAAAATTCTGTTAAATCTAATGTTTCAGCCGCTTCTTCAACTTTTTGTTTTATTTCCTTTTTATTTATTTTTCTCATTTTTAAAGGAAAAGCAATGTTCTCAAATACGCTCATATGCGGATAAAGTGCGTAATTTTGAAATACGAATGCAATATCTCTGTCTTTTGGGTGTACATTATTTACACAGGTTTCATCAATAAAAATTTCACCTTCTGTAATATCTTCAAGTCCGGCTATCATTCTTAATATTGTAGATTTACCGCAGCCTGATGAACCTATAAGCACAAGAAACTCTTTATCATTAATTGTAAGTGAAATATTATCAATGACTTTCTTTTTATCATATATTTTTGTTATGTTCTTTAATTCGACTTTAGCCATTTTATTCTGCCGGTTTTTTGTCAATTATATTTTTTTCAACTGGAATTATGAAAACAAAAGAAACCTGGTTCGCATATTGATTATTTATCCACATCTCACCTTTTAATTTGTTAATATATTTTTTTGAGCTTCCGAGCAGGAGACTTTGCAGCAGGAACTTCTTTGAATTCTTTTCTACCTGTACATAAGGATCAAAAATATCAATATTTCCGTATTGTGAAGGATCTAATCCTTTTGCAGTTATATCAAACATTAAATATGATTTCTCGTTAATGTCATTATTAATTTCAAATCCTTTTGATAGTAAATATTCAGGAATAGGATTTGATAATGATATATTAATTGCTCCGGTATCAATAATATCTATCGCATTTTCAATTAAATTTCCCATAACTGTTTTTAAAACATTTTTATCGGAATAACAATTTTGTTTAACTAAGTCTGAGGTATTGATTGTCATTTTAATATCTTTATTCTGTAGTTTTACCGAAACTTCATTTGTAACTATGGATAAAAGAGCCTGTGCATCAAAATTTTTAAAATCAAATTGATATATGTCAGATTCAATTTGAGATAATTCAATCAGTTTTTCTATAAGTAATAATAATTCCGAAGAATTACTGTTCATAATTTGAAGATATTTTTTTTGTTTATCGTTAATTTCACCGCTTAAACCTTCAAGCATAGCTTGAGAAAAACCTACAACTGAATGAAGTGGAGAACGAAGATAATTAGACATTTTAGTTAATAAAACATTTTTTGTATGAGTAAGAATTTTTTGTTCTTGCCGTTCGGTTATTAATTGATCTAGTAATGAATGATCCTGTGTATTATCAATTATTGTAAGAATATATCTTTTCTTTTTCCTTGATGAAACATCAACAATTTTAACATCGGTTATTTTTGTATTTTGTTCTTCTGAAATTATTTTAAGAATCTGCTTAATATCTTCATCTTTATTTCGTATTATATTATCGGAATTAGTAATAAAGAAATCATTAATATTTTTTCCTCTTAACTTGTTTGTTTCAAATAATTTAAAAGCTTGCTTGTTAGCATAGTGAATCTTTCCTATTTCATCAATAACAAGCACGGCTTCAGGTAAATAAGTTAATATATTATACTGTTTTCCGAGTATTAAGCTGAATAAATTCATTTAAATTTCCTTTACGATGATAAAACTAATTTGTTCTGCAAGAATAATTTTAGCATATTATCTTGTAAATAAACAATATATTATTAATTTCAGCCATAAACACAAAGATTGCAGGTTCGGTTTGATTGTTTTTTTCAAACTCTTTAATTTTGTGAAAAATATCTGATTTTTATAACCCTGCAAAAAATATTTTATACTTCCAAAGCTGTTAGCGGTAACTTGTGACACTAGATTAAGTACTCTTTCAGATGTTTTGCATTTTCATTATTCCGGAGTTTTCTTAATGCAATACTTTCTATTTGTCTTATTCTTTCTTTTGAAAACCCCATCTCATTTCCGAGTTCTTCAAGGGTTTTTGGTTTTTCTCCGTTGAGTCCGAAACGGTTTATAATAATTTTCCGTTCTTTTACTGTGAGTTCATTTAATATTTTATTAATATGAATCTTTAACATTATATTTTGAGTGTTATTTTCTGGTGATAAATAATTATCATCAGGTATATAATCTTCTAGTGATAAGTTATCAGCAATAGGTGTATCAAGGCTCATAGGCTCAAGCTTTATTGTTTTAAGCACAATATCTATTTGCTTTTCAGGTAAATTAACTCTTTCTGATATTTCCTTTGTTGAAGGTTCTCTTCCAAGCTCATAATTCAGAGAAAATATTGCTTTTTTTACAACTCTTATTTTATCAATCATATGAACAGGGATTCTTATAACCTTTGAATTGTTTGCGATAGCTCTTACAATAGTCTGTCTTATCCACCAGGTTGCATAAGTTGAAAATTTAAATCCTTTTGAATAATCAAATCTGTTTGCTGCCTTTATTAATCCTAAGGAGCCTTCTTGTACCAGATCCATAAACAAAACACCCTGCCCGATATATTTTTTTGCAATACTTACAACAAGTCTTAAATTAGCCTGAATAAGTTTTCTTTTTGCCTTTAGTGCTTTTTCTTTATTACTGTTTATAATATCCATGCCGAGCTGTTGTTCTTCATTTCGTTTTAAAAGCTTAACTTTGCCTATATCTTTTAAATACATTTGAAGAATATCATCTTTAAATACAATATTGTTAAAAGAAACTATATTTTCATATTTTTCTTTTTCGTCTTCTGTATTTATATAATCATCTTCTTGCGTATAATCTTGTAAATATTGAATAGTCATAATAAATCCTCTCACTTATTATGAGTTTTGACGAAAAAAGTTTATATGTGTTCCAGAAAGTTAATAGCAGGTTGTGGAAAAGCTCCGGTTTTTTATAACCCGATAAAAATTATTTTATATTTACAAGCCGGTCAATAGCAGATTACAATACCATATTAAGATAAAATCTAAATAGTAATATTAAACTGAAGCTTTTCTTTGTTGGTATAATGCATTTATAATACACATTATAAGTTCAGCATTACTATTTTGAGTGTTTCTATCAGGATGGAATTTTTTTGCAAGGAATTTATATGTGTCTTTATCCATATTTGAAAGTTTGGATGCATCATCCAGTCCTAAAATATCTGCTAATCTATGCCATTGCATAAAGGATATAGTTGAAAATTGTCCGTGAGCAAGAACGTCTGTTATTTTATGAAGAAATTCTTCATCGGATAATGGTTTTTCTTGATACGTATTTGTTTTTGTAGACGAAGTGTTATCTGAAGAATATACTTTTCTTGTTCCATCAGCATTATATTCTTGTGTTCTCTTTACTCTTCCGTTTTCATAATATGTTGTTTCTGAATACGAACGGTCTTTATTATATGTTCTCTGATATTTTTTTGTTTTACCGTCTTCATAGTATTCTACATGTTCAACTTCCTGTCTGTTTTTATTTAAAATGATGAATTTTTTTACTACTTCGGTATCTTCATCATAATATGTTTGATAAAATAATTCTTTGTTTCTGTCATAGTCAGTTTTTCTTTTTATATTTTCAGTTCTTGAACTGTATTCTTCAATTGAATATAAATTGCTATCGGCATCAAAGAATTTGATTAATTTTAATTTGCCATCATTGAAATATTCAGCTTCATCATAAGAGCCATCTTCATTATAGGTTGTTACTTTTTCAATGTTTTGACTTATTTTGTTATATTCAATTAATTCGGATAAACGTCCGTTTTCATAACGTTCAACATATCTCGGACTGTTGTTTCTGCTGTCACTGTTTTCGTATATAACTTTAGTTTCCAGATTGCCTTCTGCTGAATATAAATATTTAACATTTTGTTTAACAAGACCATTTGTATAATATTCTATAATATGTTCTTCACAGCCGTCCTGTGATATCTTTTTTATTGAGGAAAGTGTATTATGTGTATCATTTAAATATGAATATTCGTCATATCCTCTGCTTTTTGGATTGTATCTTACTTCTTGAGCTATATTATCTGTATCTGGATAATATGTCACGGAAGATTTAAGTTCTCCATTCATTCTATATTTTTCAATTTTGTGAACTTTGTTATTTAATATATTTCTTGTAATATATGAGTTTGATTGTTCATCATATTCCGTAGAATATATTAAAGGTCCTTTTGTAACTCTTTTATTGGTTTTTAAATCTATAATTTCTATAGATCTGCTTCCCATATATTCTGTCGTGATAATTTTACGATTTTTATCATATTCTGTTAGTACTATCTTCTTATTTCCGTCCGCATCTTGTTGATTAAAATATATTTGACGACCTTGATTATCATATTTTATTTTAGTAGTATGATAAGGCTCTTTTGTTATAACTGTTTTTGAACCTTCTTCCGTTGCGGTAGTTATTGTTTCTGTCCTTTCTAAAGGATGAAATTCTTCTTGTTTTTTTATTTTTCCGTTACGGAAAAAAATTGTATGCACAAAACTTCCGTCTTCTTTGTTATATGAAATTTGTTCTTTTTCACCTAGTATTTCTTGACATGAATGTTCAAAAACAGGTCCGTTTTTTGAATTTGTTCCTTTAAAGGATAAAACTTGATACCTTCCTAATAGCTCAGGAATTGTATTGTTTGTAATTTCATTATTAGCCTGAATGTTTTTTTGAGGAACAGAAATATTAGACTTTGCTTGTTTATTTGTATAAATATTGTTAATATGTGTGTCTAATGAAATTTTCATTTCTTTCTCCTTAAAAAGGTATCTATATTTATAAACTTCAGGAATATGAAAAATGCTATTTTAAATGGAATTGTTAAATAATGTTAAAATAAATATTTGACAAATTTATACTAAAAACAAAGTTGTATCTGGAAAATATATTAATTAGTTAATAAAATCATGATAAAATTCAAAATATACTTAATCAGATAATATCACAAAAACGGAAATATAAATGTTGGAATCAAAAGAAAAAAAAATTGCTGCCGGATTATCGATTACATCAAATGCAGTTATTATTGTATTAAAAGTTATTGCAGGTATAATTTCCGGAAGTATAAGTATAATTTCTGAAGCAGTTCATTCTTTTACTGATTTTCTAGCATCAATATTAACTTTTTATGCAGTGTCGAGGTCTTCGGAACCTGCAGACAAAGAACATCCATACGGGCATGGAAAATATGAAGATATGTCAGGTTTTATAGAAGGCGGGCTTATAATACTTGCTGGCGGATATATAATATATGAAGCTTTTTTGAAATTAATATCATATTTCGACGGAAATAATAATATTAATACTGAAATTATGACAATAGGTATATGGGTAATGGCTTTTGCCGTTGTATTAAATTTTATTGTCAGCAGTTATTTATTTTATGTGGCAAAAAAAACGGATTCAATTTCACTTTATGCTGACGCACAGCATCTTAGAATTGATATTTATTCATCTTCCGGTATTTTAATAGGATTGGTTGTAATAAGATTAACCGGTATTATAATTTTAGATCCGATTATAGCTATAATAGTTGCTGCGGTTATAGTCAGAACAGGATATTCAATATCAAAAGAGACATTAAATAATTTACTGGATGTATCATTGCCTGCTGAAGATATAGGTAAAATTGAACAAATTCTTAATAAAACACCTGATATAAAAGGATATAAAAATTTAAAGGCACGTAAAACCGGGCAGAACAGAGAAATTGATATTACGGTATTTTTTAATCCTGACTTAAAAATTTCACAATGTCATAAAATTTGTGATGATATAGAAGAAAAAATTTCAATGGTATTTAATAATGCTGTTATTACAATACATCCTGAGCCAAAATCCGGACAGGAAGAAAAACAAAAAGTTTTTTGATTGAAAAATTAAATATATTTTTATAAAATCTAATTAATAAGGAGAGATGTCCGAGCGGTTTAAGGTGCAAATCTCGAAAATTTGTGCAGGGGTGACTCTGCCGAGGGTTCGAATCCCTCTCTCTCCGCCATTTTTAGATGCTTTTGGTTTTTTATAAAGAAAAAATTTTAGCTTTTTGTCAGATGTAGTGCACTTAAATATTAATCAAATTCTGCTAAAGGAGAAATAAACAATGTATGAATTGATACAACTTTCAGGTAGCAGTTATTACATACAAAGCCCCATAAATATAGGACTTATTAAGTTAAATGAAAAAGATGTTTGTTTAATTGATAGCGGAAATGACAAAGATGCAGGCCGTAAAATACGTAAAATATTAGAAGAATATAATTGGAACTTAACAGCAATTTATAATACACATGCAAATGCTGATCATATAGGAGGCAATAAATATTTACAGCAGCAAACCGGATGTAAAATATATGCCCCCGGCATTGACTGCACTTTTGTGCAATATCCTGTTTTAGAACCATCTTTTTTATATGGCGGATATCCTTGTAATAATCTCAGGCATAAATTTCTTCTGGCACAGGAAAGTAATGCAGAGCTTTTGACAAAAAATGTATTACCTGAGGATTTTGAAATTATTAATCTGCCGGGGCATTTCTTTGATATGGTTGGTTTTAGAACACCAGATGACATTGTTTTTCTTGCTGATTGTTTATCAAGCCGGGAAATATTGGATAAATATCAAATATGGTTTATTTATGATGTTGCTGCTTATATAAAAACGCTTGAAATGGTAAAATCTCTTACTGCAAAAATGTTTGTTCCCGCACATGCTGCACCGGCAGAGGATATATTAGAACTTGCACAATATAATATCAGCAAAGTGCAGGAAATTGCTGAAAAAATCTTTGATTTATGTAAAGAACCACTTTGCTTTGAAGTAATTTTACAAAGATTATTTACAAAATATTCTTTGACGATGAATTTTGAACAATATGTACTTGTCGGAAGCACACTACGTTCATATCTTGCCTGGTTAAAAGATATTGGTAGACTAGATGTAATATTTAATAATAATATGCTGCTCTGGGTTCAGAAATAATGAATTTAATAAAGTTGTTTATATATATTTCAAAGTTTAATTTATAATTAACCTGTTGAACTTTAAAAGGCAATTTTTTATTAAAAAATCTTTTGTATATAATAAAGGGGGGTAAGATGAATATATTACCATATACAAAGGTATCTGATATACAAGAAAAAGGTTCGCCCGAACAAAAAGTAGCCGTTCAATACTTTGATAAAGACGGTAATGGTATTATTAATAAAGAGGAAGCTGATAGGTTTAATTCATCTAAAATAGACGTTTCTGAACAAAGATTAATTATTGTTTCAAAAGATGGATATGTTGATAAATTTGAAAGTGTAGATTATAAATATCCTGAATCATATTATACTCAAGGCTACATCCCCGTTGCAGTGATTGATGATTTTACAATGGGTGATGATGGTATAAGTTGTCAGCATGGTACAAATGTATGTAATATAATAAAATCTATAAATCCAGATATTTCTATAACTAAATTTAATACAAATCATACACTTAAATGGAATTCTTTTCAGAGAAGTCTTGGTAATTTGTTAATTGAACATCCGAAAATAGATGAATTCTGTTATAATAATGATTTTTTAAATGGCTTAACAAAAAAAGTACTTGAGACTATAAGATTAACCAATCTGGCTATTATAGAGCATTTGGGTACAATAAAAGAGCAAATAGAAAACGGTTATAAATATGAAGCTATTAATATGTCATGCGGACTTGAAATTACTTATCCGGTATTAAATCAACTGGTTGAAAAAGAGCTTGGGGTTAAAATAACTCCTGATAATATCTCACAATATAAAACACAAATAAAAGAAATATTAAATAAAAAACAAAATGATAAAATACCTTATTATGATAGTTCTCATAAATCATCATATGTAAAAATTCAGGATGTTTTAAGTGTTATAGAAGCGATGGAAGAAACACAAATTCCTATTTATATAGCAGGTTCTTATAAAACCGGAGAAAATGAAGAAACTGTTAATTTGTATGCTCTTGCAAATAATGCTTTATGTGTTGAAGCCGGTGTTGAAAAAGATAATGATTTTATACTTGATAATGATTTTGTTTCTCATAATTCCCTGGCTCTCGATGAAAACGGAAAGAGAAGGATAGAAGATTCTCTTGTATATGAGGGTGATTTTGAATGTATGAGCAGAGGTTCTACTTCTTTTGCAACACCTATTGCACTGGCAAAAGCACTAAAAGAGAAGTACGAATAATTTTATAACCATTCAGAAGCCCATTTTTTGAGAACTTCTTCCGATTCGTTTACTGAGAAACATCTTCCTTTAACTACTTTTGCTTCGGAAGCAAGTTTTTGCATATTTTCACCTGAATTACCGATTGGACTTCCTCCTGATGTTGCAAACGGTATCACTGTTTTACCTGTGAAATCATAAGATTCCATAAATGTATCTATAATTGATGGTTCTCTGTACCACCAGATGGGAAATCCTATAAAAACTACTTCATAACTTTCCATATTTTCTACTTTTGAAGAAATGGCAGGACGACAGTTTCTGTCCTCCATTTCAAGGGAACTTCTGCTATTATTGTTCCGCCAGTCTAAATCGGCATCTGTATAGGGTTTTTCTGCTTGAATTTCAAATATATCTGCTCCCGTAACTTTAGCGAGTTTTTGTGCAAGTTTTTCTGTTGTCCCCGTTGCACTAAAGAACGCAACAAGGATTTTTTTATCTGACATAATGCTACCTTTCTTTATCTCTTTTGAACTGTCTGCAAATGCTTTAAACATAAATATGCAAGGAATAATTATTATTACCAATATTAACAACAGTATTTTTTTCATTTTAGTTTCCTTTTTATAAATTTTACATCTTGATAGTTACTGTCAGTCAAGCAGGTTATTTTTTATTTAATCAAAAAATCTATCATTTTTTTAGCTTCACCAAAA
Organism: Candidatus Gastranaerophilales bacterium; assembly: GCA_944325525.1. Lineage (GTDB taxonomy): Bacteria > Cyanobacteriota > Vampirovibrionia > Gastranaerophilales > Gastranaerophilaceae > Avigastranaerophilus. Next base: position 23,232 of record CALVAK010000005.1, on the reverse strand, counting down.
TCAATACCTAATTCTTTTGCTAACGGAAGGTTCATTACTACTTTATTGCTTAAACAAAAAATTTTTGGAAAAATTTTAAAATTGTTTTTATAAACTAATTCGGAAGAAAGTCGTTTGTTTTTTTTATCATATATTTTTGAAAAATTTAAACCTTTGGTAGTACAAAAAGGGAAAGAAGGATTACCTTTTGCATCTTCTGTTAATACTCCGAATGTTCTGCATACAATAGGTCTGTTTTTATATACACTGCAGGATTTATTTATTAAAAACGGACATACATAGGATTCTTTATTTCCATTCTTTAGTTTTTTAATATTTTTTTTAATTTCTTCTTTTATGTCAGGTTCAAGTTTTTCATAGCCGAGCATTAAATATTTAAACTCCAGTTCGGATATAGGGTAGTCGCCTCGTTCGCAGCAATATGAACATCCTTTTTTGCAATAAATATATTCTTTCTGGTATTCAAAGATTTTTCTTAAATCTTCATTTATACTTTCAAGAAATTTTTCATAATTATTAATTTGCATCTATGGTTTCATCCATACTTCCACTTCTTATACCTTCTAAATCCAGTGTTATATACTTAATTTTCGGATTTTTTAACTTTTTTATTATTTCATCTTTAACTTTTAAAAGTTTATTAAACTTATTCTTATTAATTTCTATTCTTAATATATTATTGTGTAACCTTAGTCTTATTTCTTTTAAATCATATTCTTTAAGTATATCTTCACCTTTTTTTATCATTAAGATTTTTTCTTCACAAAGTTCTTCATTGTATGGAAATCTTGTTGCAAGACACGGTGTTGATGGTTTGTTGTAATTTTTTAGTCCTGAAATTTTAGCGTATTGTCTTATTTCTTTTTTGTTTATTTCAAATTTTACAAAAGGAGAAATTATATTTAATTCTTTTAGAGCTTTTAATCCCGGGCGATATAAATTTACATCATCATTATTTGTTCCGTCAAATATATGTTTTATATTATTTTCTTCACAAAAATTTATTAGTTTACTGAACATCAGCTTTTTACAAAAATAACATCTGTCTTTAGGATTGTATATTAAGGTTTTGTCTTTCAGCGGAAAAAATTCAATAATTTTATGTTTTATTCCGTATTTTTTGCAAAATTCAACTGTGTAATTTATCTCTTCCTGTGTCTGAAAAACAGATTTAAAAGTTATAGCTGTAATTTTTCTTTTTAATGTTGAATCTGCTTTTATACATAAATAAAGCAGTAAAGAAGAGTCAACACCGCCTGAAAAAGCAAGGCAAATACCTTGCTTTCCCGCTTCTTTTAAATAAGTTATTAACTTATTAAATTTTTTATTCATTAGATTTTACCGAATTATATATAAACATTTTTAAGAAAATAAACATTAATATAGATACAATTAATAATCCGCAAATATTTGCAGATAACGGGTTTATATCTGTTAATATTGAAATATGGTTTTGTATGGATTCTGATGTTGAATAGATAATCCCGTTAGTTTGAGCCATAAAACTTTCAGATAAATTTATAAGCGACCATTCTAATCCGTCAGGTTTTGATGATGCATATTGTGCTATAAATCCTGCTGTTACTAATGAAGCAGCACTTAATATAACAGGTAGTTTTTCTGAATTTTCATGTTTCTTTACTAGTGATATCATAATTGAAGTAAATATACCCTCAATTATTCCTATAGGGAGATGTATTGCCTGCATTAAACTTATGAAATAAAAGATATTGCCTGATGTAGTGCCTGATAAAAAACTTTCCACAGCAACGGCAAGTGAACCTAATTGAAGTGCAATAATTGAAGACAGAACAGATGCCGTTATAATCTTATTTTTATCGGCTAATGGTTTATATAATAATGGATAGACGATAAAACATGATATAAATCCCATATTAAATATATTACAACCTAAAGCAAGTAAGCCTCCGTCAGCGAAGAATACCGCCTGAACAATAAGAATTGCGGATATTGCTAAAAATGCACAACATGGACCTAAAATTGCACTTAAAAGTACTGCTCCTATTATGTGTCCGCTCGAACCTGTATTTGGAATCGAAAAATTTATCATTTGCAATGCAAAGACAAGTGCTGTAAGTGTTATTATTAATGAAAATTTTTTGTTTTCTTGTTTTGCCTTTTTAACGGCATAATATATTGATATGCCTGCTAAAAACAGCATTGGTATACCAGTTACCGGACATATTATTGAATTACCCAAATGCATTATTTTATCTCCTTAATTGCCATTACTCTCAAAAACGGATTTTTATATTTTCTTTTTCCTGCACCGTAGCCTGTTTTTTCAATTATGAATTCGACAGGCAGATGTTCTTGATTATATAAAACAGCGGCTATTGCAGCACCAGTAGGGGTTATCATTTCTCCGTTATTTTCCGTTATTTTAATCGGAAGTTTATATTGTGCTGCTATCTCGCATACTGCAGGTACAGGAACAGGTAATAAACCGTGTGCACATTCTACAAATCCCTGTCCTTCAGTAAGTGTTGAAAAATATACTTTTTCCGGATTTAAATCATCAAATAATACTGAAAAACTTAATATATCTATAATTGAATCTATAGCACCAACTTCATGAAAATGTACTTCAGATATATCTTTTCCGTGGACTTTTGCTTCTGCCCCTGCAATAATTGTAAAAATTTTTTTAGCTAAATCTTTTGCATTCTGGGATGCATCTGCTTTATCAATTATTTTATTAACATCATCAAGATTTCTGTGTTTATGTCGATGATGTCCTTCATTATGAGAGTGTATTTCTTCCGTAAGAATTACATTGAAATCTGTTGCTTGAATCGAATTAATGTTTACTTTTGTTATTTTATATGAGTATTCATTATTTAAATTAAGTGAATTAAGAGTTTTGTCAAGCTTTTCTTTGTCTGCTCCCAGGTCTATAAGGGCAGCTACTGACATATCTCCTGAAATCCCCGATTTACATTCAAAGTATAAATTCATATTATATAACTCCGGATATTTTTCTGTTAATCTGATTTGCACTATAACCTGCATTAAATCCGTTATCTATATTAACAACGCTTATTCCTTCAGCACAAGAATTTAACATGGTTAAAAGGGCACTTAATCCTTTAAAAGAAGCTCCATATCCAACTGATGTTGGTAATGCAATTACGTGTATATCAACCATGCCTGCTATTATAGAAGCTAATGCCCCTTCCATTCCGGCGGCTGCTATTACTACATTTGCTTTCTTTATTTCTTCAATTTTATCAAATAAACGGTGAATGCCTGATATACCTATATCGTAGTATTTTTTTACATTACTTCCGTAAAACATTGCTGTTTCTGCAGCTTCTTCTGCCGCCGGAATATCTCCGGTTCCGCCTGTACATATTGCTATTTCACCGGTTCTTTTTATTTCCTGCTGGATAAGTGTTATAACCCTTCCTTCTTCATTATAGCGAATATTATCAAATTTATCTTTTAATGCACTATATTGTTCTTTGCTTGCTCTTGTTCCTATAACATTTGAGTTGTTATTTTTAAGTACAGAAAATATTTCTATAAGCTGTTCATTTGTTTTACATTCGCAGAAAACTGCTTCGGAATAACCTCTTCGCTCGTTCCTGTTTATGTCAAGTTTTGCAAATCCTATATCAATGTATTTCTTATTATCTTCCATAGTTTTATTTTACTTTTTGATAGTTGCTATCAGTCAATAAATTATTACATAATAATTCATTGATTTTCTTCAAGATTATCATCATTAGACTTATTATTGTTTTTTATTTTGGCAAAGAATAGTCCTGCTTCAAATAACAGATACGTCGGAACGGCAAGCATTAACTGGCTCATAACATCAGGAGGTGTTAATATGCCTGCTATTATAAGTAATATGACAATTATATATGATCTTTTATCTGCAATTGATTCATATGAAATTATTCCTGATTTAACAAGGTAAAATGTTATTAAAGGAACCTGAAACATTAGACCGAATATTATACTTAGCCATAATGCAAGCGTAACAACATTTGAGATTCCGAATACCGGCTGTATATTTGCTGTTGTAAAATTCATTCCAAATTTTATGATTAACGGCAGTATTAAAAAAATACAAAATAATACACCTATAATGAATAGTGTAGTTGAAATTAGTACAATTGATTTTATAAATTTTCGTTCGTGCTCATATAAAGCGGGAAGAAGGAAATCCCATATTTTCTTTGCTATATACGGAAAACAGATTATTAAGTCAATAACTACTGCTGTTTTAATTTGAATCAAAAAAACTTCTGCCGGAGAAAAATAATTTAAAGTAATTTTGCTGTCGCCGAGTATTATTTTTATAAGCATATCTAATGCTTTAGGTGCAACAATAAACGCAATAGGTAAAACAACAGCAATAGAGATTAAACTCTTTAAAATAGTCTCTCTTAGTGCTTCTAAATGTGTAATAAGACTTTCGTTATTTTCTTCCTGCATTTTTATACATCGGTCGGTTTATATTCTTCCGGTTTTTCCTGAGCATCTTCTAATGCTTCTTTTATTTCATTTGTTTCTTTTTTTATTAGTTCTTTTGCTTTTTTATATTCATAAGAAGCTTTCCCTAATGCTCTTGCAAGCTCGGGAATTCGTTTTCCTCCGAACAATAATAGTATAACAACTAATATTAATGTAATTTCTGTTATTCCTAATGACATTTTTATTTCTCCTGTTTAAAAATATTATATTATTTTTTGTTCATTTACTGCAAATATATTAATTGCATTAAAATTACAAACTGCTGTACAAGCACCGCAGCCTATACATTTAGTCGGGTCAATAACGGATGTGCCATCATTTTTCTTTGTAATTGCTTTCATCGGACATTCTAATACACATAATCCGCAGTTCATACACTTCTCTGAATCAACAACTGCCATTGCTATTCTGAGATTTTGTTTATCACTTAAAGATATCTTCTTTATTGCACCTGAAGGACATACTTTTGAACACTCAATGCAGTCAAATTTACAATATCCTCTGTTTTCATAATCTATGTGTATAGCACCAAATTTGTCATCGGCCTTTTTTATAACTCCGTTCGGGCATGCATTAATACATAAATTACAGTTAAGACATTTATTAAATAAATGTTGTTCATTAATGGCTCCAGGCGGTAAAATTACATTTTTTATTTTTTTTGCTGCATTATTCATAATTCCCATACCCGTTTTAAATGCTGCTGCCAGAACAATTATTGCTGCTGATGCCGTGATTAATTTTCTTCTTTGCAAATTAAACTTAATATTTTCTTTTGGCTTTATTCCATATTGTATTGCATTTTTCGGGCATAAATTAATACATTTAAGACATTTTATACAGTTTTCGTTATTAATAAATTCTTCGTCTGCATTAATACATCCTGAAGGACAGTTTCTTTCACATGTTCCGCATGATAAGCATTCTTCTTTGTTAATATATATACGGAATATTGAAAATTTTGATATAATTCCGAGGATTGTTCCGACAGGACATATATTTGTACAAAAAAATCTGCCGCTTAATATAACTATTAAAATTACGGCAACAATAGCTATTATTCCTGTTTTTGATAATGTACAAGCTGATGTAAAATATGTATATGGTTCAATATATCTTAATATAACAACACTTCCTCCAATTAAAGTTCCTGTTGCAATTGCTGTTATAAAATATTTAATATATATATTTTTCAAGTACTTATTTCTTTTCCTTGAAATTAATGAAATTATTTCCTGAAATATTCCGAACGGACATAATAAAGAACAATAAATTCTTCCGAATATTAAAGTTATAGTTATAAGTGTTAAAAAAAGAATTATTGCAACTAAAGAAAAATCAACAATTATACGTTGCAGCAGCGGTGCAAACTGTATATCAAAAATTTTAACCGGATAGAATATTCCGGTAATTCCTAAAATAGCAAGAATAAATACGACAGATGAAAAAAATAATCTGATTTTATATAAATTTTGCATTATTAATCTCCGCAGTTAGGTTGATTTCTTTGATAGAATATCTTTATATGTTTGATCAACTTTTGAAAGCAGTTTTGGAATATTTAGTCCTTGAGGACAATTTGTATTACATAAATTACATTTTATGCATTTGTCAGGTCTTTGATTTTCATCAATCGTTGAATAATACATAGCAAAGAAACTTGATTCATTATTTTTTTTATAATTATTGTACACTGAAAAAGCAGCGGGTATATTAATATTTTTAGGACAAACTTCAAGACAGTATTTACAAGCTGTGCAATTTATTTCTCCCTGTTCTTGTATGATTTTTACTATTTCTTTTGCAGCAAGTTCTTCCTCCTCACTTACAGGGCTGTAATTTTCAAATGTAGCTATATTTTCTTTCATTTGTTTTAAATTGCTCATACCGCTTAATACAGTTATGACATTATTGCGGCTTGCTGCCCATCTTAATCCCAGACTTGCTGGTGTTTGCGGCGGGTTCATTCCGTTAATTACGCTTAGTGCTTTATCACTAAGCTGGCATAATCCTCCGCCCCTTAAAGGTTCCATTACGATTACAGGAATATTCTCTTTTTGTACAATATCATATTGTTCTTTTGCATTTATAATATCCCAGTCAAAATAGTTAATTTGAAGCTGGGCAAAATCCCATGGATGTTCAGGTGCAACTTCTTTTAACATTTCGGGTGTTCCGTGAAAAGAAAATCCTAGATATTTTATTTTTCCTTCTTCCTTATATTTCATAAGTTCATTAAACATATCTAAATTACGATAAGTATCAAATGTGATTCTGTTGATGTTATGAACCATATAAAAATCAAAATAGTCCGTACGGCATTTTTTTAGCTGCTCTTGGAAAATTCTGTGAATATCTTCTTTCTTTCTCATGTGTATTACAGGGCTTTTATCGGCAAGAAAATAACTTTTTCTGTCATAATTGCTTAAAATTTTACCGGCAGCATTTTCTGATTCACTGTCTACATACATATATGCCGTATCAAAATAGTTTGCTCCATGGCTCATAGCATATTCGACCATTTTATCAAGTTCAATCATATCGATTTTACTATTAATCATAGGAAGCCGCATAAGCCCAAAGCCTAATAATGGAATTTCAAGATTATGAAATTTCCGTTTTGCTACCTGTCCTTGTGCTTTTATAATCTCTTTTTTTCTGCATCCGGTTAATAGCGTTGTTCCGCATACAGCAAGTAGTGAACTTAGTATAAAATCTCTGCGTTTCATTTATGCTCCTTTTATTCTTTTTCTATATAATACTTGCTGATAGCAGCTATCAGTCAATGTTTATTAAAAAAGGGGATTTAAATCCCCTTTTTATTCAAGACTTTCATATTCTATGTCATTAACCGGTTCAAGCCATTCAATCAAGTCTTTTCCATAATGCAAAAATACCAAAAGTTCCATTTTTTTATCATGAGCTGAACCGTGCCAGCTTTCAACACCTTCTTCCGTGATAAATATATCACCTGCTTTTACTTTTTTTACTGGTTTATTTCTTTCCTGATAATATCCTTCACCGTTAATAACGTAATTTATCTGGTCTTGTTTTGTATTATGCCATGAACTTTTTGTTCCAGGTTCATATTGTGCACTAAAAATCATAAAATCTTTTTGTTCAGATGTAAATATTTGTTTGAATTTAATATCTCCAGTATATGTACCTTCAATACCAGGTAATGTATTTTCTACGGGAAGTATAAAACCATCATTATTTTCAGATTGATTTTGTGTAGAGCATAATTTCACATTGAACCCTGCTGATATAAGAAGTAAAACAGCAAGAACAATAATTAAGGCATTTTTCATATAAATCCTTTCTATTTTTGTTAATGATTAATTATGTATATTTTTTGAAATTATTTCAATAGTATATCTTGATATTTTTACTAAAATTATAATTTTTATACAAAAAATTATTCATCAAAATTAATATCCGTTCTATATATTTTATTTTTATAGGTTATATTGTCGATGTCTTTGTAGACATCAATTACGGGATTTTTGGAATTTTTGCAAACGGATATAATTCTTCCCGATGAAGTGTATAATTTATTATTTTCTTTTTTAACTCCGGCAAAAAATAATTTAGATTTTAATTTTCCTGTTAATATAATTTCATCACCTGTTTTTGGTTTTGTCGGATATCCTTTTACTGCAAGAACTACACAGGCAGAAGGGTTTTTTCTCCATTCAACACGGGTTTTACTAAGTTTTTTTTCAATGGTATTAATGAAAATTTCCAGTAAATCAGATTTTAAGCTGAGCATTAATACTTGTGTTTCAGGATCACCAAAACGCATATTAAATTCAAGAACCTTTATTCCATCTTTTGTTTGAATTAATCCGGAATAGATTATTCCTCTAAAATCGGCTTTCTCTTTTCTTAGTGCGGATTTTAGCAGTTTAACATAATTTTTTATTTGTGAATTATCAACTTTTGCAGGGCAAATTGCACCCATTCCTCCGGTGTTAGGTCCTTTATTCCGGTTGTTTAATTTTTTGTAATCACGTGCCGGAAGAAGTGGTAGAAGATGTTTTCCGTCCCACATGCTTATTAAAGAAATTTCTTTACCTTCTAAAAATTCTTCAACTACTATTTTTTTAGAAGCTTCGTTAAATTTACCGTTTAAGTATTCACATATTGTTTTTTCCGCTTCTTGAAAGTTTTTTACAATACATACACCCTTACCTGCAGCCAAACCGTCAGCTTTTATGACATATGGAAATTTAAATTTAATATTTTTTATATCATTCATGTCTTCTATAACAGTATATTTTGCTGTCGGTATCTTGTTTCGCTCCATAAATTTTTTAGCAAAAATTTTTGAACTTTCAAGCTGAGTCCAATATTTATCAGCTCCGATACAATTAATTTTATATTTTCTGAAAATATCAACAATTCCTTCTGCAAGTGGTTGTTCAGGCCCTATAATAACAAGGTCTGTTTGCCTTCTTTTTGCTTCTTTTGCCAGATTTTCATAATTATTTGATTCTATTATTTCCCCAATATCTTTAAATCCGTCATTGGGTTTAAAAAGATATAATTTGTTGAGTCTTTTTGATTTTTTTAATTTGTATGCAATAGCGTGTTCTCTTGCTCCTGAACCTACAATAAGCACATTGTATTTTTTTATTACCTTCTCTATAACTTTTGGAAGAAGTTTGTGTTCTATTTTATGAATTTTATATGTTAGTTCCTCCAAAGTCATTCCTTCTTTTATTTTTACGGATTTTTGTTCAATAATTTCACCCGAATCAACTTCTTTTGTTACATAATGAACAGTTACTCCCGTTTCTTTCTCTTTTGCGTTAAATGCTTGTTCTATAGCGTTTTTACCTTTATATTTCGGAAGTAAAGATGGATGAAGATTTATAAAAACAGATAAATTTAAAACTTCTTCCGGGAGTATCCGCATATAACCTGCAAGTACTGCAAGATTAAATTTGTTTTTTTTCATAAAATCGTATGTTTTTTCAAACGGGACATAAAATGCCTGTATATTTAACTTTTTTGCACGTGTTAATACATAAGCAGCTTTTTTATCACTTATACAATAAAACTTAATTTTATTTTCTGATACCAGATTAGATTTTTTAAAATATTTAATAATTGCTTCAAAATTTGATCCGTTACCTGAAGCAAATATTGCAATTTTGATCATTCTTTACTACTACTCCGAATTCAAAAGGATTAAATTTTTTGCATATTTTTTTTATTTTATCTTTATTTTCAGACGGTGCAATTATGCAAAAACCGCAGCCCATATTAAATGTTTTGTAGGCTTCATCATAACCGATAATTTTTTCGATTTTATTAAAAATTTCTTGCTCAGGTATACTTTTTTGATTTAATAAAGCACAGAGGTTATCCGGAATTATTCTTTTCATATTATCAATAATTCCTCCTCCTGTTATGTTTGCACAGGCATGTATTAGATTTTTATTGTTTAATTCTATAATCTCCTTAACATATATGTCAGTGGGTTTTAATGTTGAAATTAATTCTTCTTTTGTAATAAGTTCTTGTTTATAAAGTTTTCTTATAAGCGTAAAACCATTTGAGTGTATTCCGTTTGATGCAAGTCCTATTATAATGTCATTTTCTTTTACATTTTCTTTTCTTAAAACACTTTTTTTATTTACCAGTCCTATTGCAAAACCTGCTATATCAAAATATCTTTCTGAAATTAAATCTTTTAATTCCGAAGTTTCTCCGCCAAGCAAAATGCAATTATATTCAGCAAGATTTTTATTTAAATATGATATAACCTTTGAAATAAATTCAACTTCTAATTTATTAGTCGCAATATAATCAAGAAAAAATAAAGGTGCTGCTCCAGTACATATTAAGTCATTAAGACACATTGCAATTAAATCTTTTGAAATACATTCCGGCATGTTATTGTCAATTAGCGGAATAATTTTTGAACCTATTCCGTCTGTTGCTGCCGCAATATAGTAATCATTTAATACGGGATGTTCGAATAATCCTGCGAACATTCCTATATTATTGTTTCTTACGGTTTCTTTTATTATGTTCGTTAATATATTTGCTTTTTGTATATTTACACCCGAATCTTTATATGTCAGCATTTTATCTTTTACCTTATTAATTTATATATTATTGCAAAATTTCTTATGATACTACAACATCTTTTTACATAATTTGTTATTATTATTTTTATGAGGAAAGCATATAAAATAATCGGGTATATATTTCTTGCAATAGGTGCATTATCTATGATTTTACCTTTTGTTTATATGTTAAGTCTTTCTTTTTTACCTAATGACAAGATTCTATCATCTGAAACATTAATGTTTATACCATCTCCGGTGACAACAGAAAATTACGAATATGTTTATAAAAATGTAAATATACTGCAATATTTTATAAACAGTATTTTTGTTGCAATTGCAACAACGATTGGACAGGTTATAATTTCTTCAATGGCAGGGTATGCTTTTGCACGTTTTAATTTTAAATTTAAAGAACCGTTATTTTTTCTTATTCTTGTTTCGATGATGATACCGCCTCAAGTAAATATAGTTCCGTTGTTTTTCATAATGAAACAATTTAGCTGGATAGACAGTTATTATTCTTTGATTGTTCCGGGATTATTTGGAGGTTTTGGAGTTTTTCTAATGCGGCAGTGGTTCAAGTCTATGCCGGATGATATCGAAGCATCAGCAAAAATTGATGGATGCAACACTTTTGAAATCTTTTATAAAATTGCACTGCCTCTTGCTTTGCCTGCCGTTACTACACTTGCAATATTTACATTTATAACAACTTGGAATAGCTTTATGTGGCCATTAATTGTTACAAATTCTGATATTATGCGAACTTTGCCTCTCGGGCTTGCTAATTTTAAAGGGAGTTTTAGAGAAATTACAGATTGGGGTGCACTTTGTGCATATTCTGTTATTTGCTTTATTCCTGTAATTTTGGTGTTTTTATCAGGCAGAAAGTATTTTATAAATGATATTTTAAATGGCGGACTTAAAGAATAATTTATAAATATCAGTGTTCAATTAAAATGTTTATAATAAAATATTTCTGTAACTTATATAAATAATAGCATTAGGAAATATTAATAATGGATAATACAAAAATAAGAAATGTGGCTATAATAGCTCATGTTGACCATGGAAAAACGACTCTTGTCGATAATATATTAAAACAAACCGGTGTATTCAGAGAAAATCAACAGGTACAGGAAAGAATTTTAGATTCTAATGATTTGGAAAGAGAAAGAGGAATAACAATTCTTTCTAAAAATGTTTCTGTAAAATATAAAGACTATAAAATTAATATTGTTGATACACCCGGGCATGCTGATTTCGGCGGAGAAGTTGAACGTGTGTTAGGTATGGTTGACGGTGCATTGCTTATTGTCGATGCTCAGGAAGGCCCTATGCCTCAGACTAGATTTGTACTGTCTAAAGCTCTTGAATTGGGTATAAAAATTATTGTTGTAATAAATAAAATTGATAAGTCAGGAGCTGATCCCGATGGTGCCTTAAATAAGGTTTTTGATTTATTTACTGAACTTACAGATAATGAAGAATTATTAGATTTTCCTTATGTCTATGCTAATGGACTTTCCGGTTTTGCCAAGGTTAATCTTGAAGATGAGTCTAAAACTCTTGAACCCCTTCTTGATTGTATAATCAAAAATATAAAACATCCTTCGGGGGATAAAACCAAAGTTCTGCAATTTCAGGCTACTACATTAGATTATAATGATTATGTCGGTAGAATTGCCATAGGAAGGGTTATTAACGGTACAATAAAATCACAGCAGCAGGTAAATCTTATAAAATCAAACGGAAATATTGAACGGGGGAAAATAGTAAAACTATATGTTTTTGAAGATTTGGGCAGAGTCGAAGCTAAAGAAGCCGTTGCCGGTGATATTGTCGCTATAACCGGTTTCGATGATATTCAAATAGGTGAAACAGTAACAGATATTAATTCAACGGAAGCTCTTCCTTTAATTAAAATCGATGAACCTACACTACAAATGATTTTTTCTGTTAATGACAGTCCATTTGCCGGTCAGGAAGGCAGATTTGTTACTTCAAGGCAGTTAAGAAAAAGACTCTATGATGAGCTTGAGAAAAATGTAAGTCTTAGAGTAGAAGATACAGATACTACTGAAAGTTTTAGAGTTTCAGGCAGAGGCGAACTTCATTTAAGTATATTAATAGAAACAATGAGACGTGAAGGTTATGAGTTTCAGGTTTCAAAACCTGAAGTAATATATAAAAATATTGACGGTGTTAAGATGGAGCCTTTTGAAAATCTTTTTATTGATGTACCTGAAAACTGTGCCGGCGGTTGTATTGAAAAACTTTCTAACAGAAAAGGCGAAATGATTCATATGCAAAGTGTTAAAGGAAGAACTTTGCTTCGCTTTTCTATTCCTGCAAGAGGTTTAATAGGGTTTAGAGGTGAGTTTATCAGAATGACAAGAGGGGAAGGAATAATGAATCATATATTTGATTCTTATAAACCTTATGCCGGAGATATATCAAAGCAAAGAAACGGTTCACTTGTTTCGCATGAAGAAGGTGAAGCTATTCCTTATGCACTTGCTCAATTTGAAGATAGAGGTATTTTCTTTGTTACACCTAAAACAAAAGTATATAGAGGTATGGTTGTAGGCGAACATAACAGACCACAGGATATTGAAATAAATGTTTGCAAGACAAAAAAGCTTACCAATATGAGAAGTGCTACAGCTGATGTTATGGTAACTCTTCAGGCACATAAAAAAATGTCGCTTGAAGATTGTATGGAATATATTTCTGATGATGAACTTCTTGAAATCACTCCAAAAAATATAAGAATCAGAAAATCTGATTTAACAAAAGTTAGATTTAATTAGTTGTCTGAGAAAAGTTATATTTCTCTGTTTGCTTTACCAAGTATACTGGCGGCATCAGTGAGATTTTTTGCTATATTTGTGTATAGCTCTTTTTCTTCTCCGTATGGAATGGCACTATTTAATAGTTCATCTACATTCTGGCTTATGTCACTTAAACTTTTAACTGTTTTTTCTATTTTGTGTTTTTTTTGTCTTAAGAAAAAGTAGTTAACAAGGGGAGTGTTTTCTATAAAAAAATTCCACGCTTTTTTTGCTTTTAGCTTTATTCTGTTTTGTTTTGTTTCAACAAAAAAATTATTTTCATCTTCGTTTATTGTTTCAGGGCTGTCTTCAAATTCTTCGGGGAGATATTCTGTATCTATTGTGTTTAATCGTTTACTTTTTCTTTTTTTTCTTTTGGGTTTTATTATATTTTTATTTTTTAACTGTTCATTTAATTCCGGTGCAAATACATTATAAGTATACGGATAATTATCACCGTCTATTGCCATATTTATAGTGTTACCTGTATTCTTATTGTAGAAATTTACAGGCTGATTATAACTGTTGTTGGAAATTTCCATATACTTCTTCCCTTATTAACATTATAACAAAGGGTTGGTTTTTTTAGCCGTTTAAATATATGATTTATTTTATTATTTCTTCTAATTCCGGATATTTTTCCTTAAGAAATTTCATTTCTTCTTCCGTAATATTTGTTTCTTTTATTGAATTTATCATATTTTCGTAATATTCATTTTTAAATTCTTCTTTTATCATACTGTAGTAATATAAAAGATTATGAATTTTATACAACAGAAAGTCTTCTCTCAATGCTTCATACGTATTTGTATTTTTAAGAATATTTTCTACAATATTAAAAATTTCTATGTGGTCAATTAATCTTCTGTTGTTGTCTGTTAGTACAGAACCTTCTCTGTTGAATCTGTATACATATAATTTTTCTTTTATAAAATATATTTTTTCTGCTGTTAAAAGCGAGCCGAAAATTACTTTGTGATCTTCAAAATCGAGACCTTCCGCAAATTCTATTTTGTTTTTATCAAATAATTCTTTTTTATATAACTTATTCCAGACACACATCGGATATTTAAACGGAGATAAATCTTTCCAGCTAAATATTCTCTCTTCCGGTATATTAGCAAAATTTTCATCAACAAAATAAGGAAACGGAGTTTCTTTTTTGTTTTTTTCATCATATCCGTCAGGCATACACATTGTTATATCTACATCTTTTTCTTTTGCCAGTGTGTATAAACGCTCATACATATTTGGTTTTACCCAGTCATCAGGATCAACAAAGCCTATATATTCTCCTGATGCTATTCTTAATCCGTCGTTTCTGGCTGCACCTGTTCCTTTATTTTCTTTATGAATTACTTTTATTCTTGCATCTTTATTCTTATATTCTTCAAGTATTTCGTAACTGTCATCTCCGGAGCCGTCATCAACGCAAATTATTTCTATTTCTTTGAGTGTTTGATTTACCAAGCTGTCTAATGATTGTCTTAAATATTTACCTACATTGTATACGGGTAAAATTATTGATATTTTGGGTTTAAAATTATCAGGCAGTTCTTTTATTTCCGGGCATTTATCTGCTTTGGCTGTTAAATCTGACTTTAATGAGGAATTTAAAGTATATTGTTCTCCTTTATTATTTTCTTTTTTGTTTTTTCTTTTAAGTTTATTTTTTAGTTTTATTATTTTTTTAAATGGTTTTAACTGTTTTTCATAATATTCTTTTTGTTCAAGAATATGACTGCTTAAAGTTTCTTCGGTACATTTCAGGGTTTCTTCCATTTGTGAATATTTCTCCTGAAATTCTTTTTGTAGTCTTTCTGTTTCTTTTTTCAGATTTTCTATATGCCAGTTTTCTGTTTCTTTGCAACGTCTTTTTATTTCTTCTTCATACCAGTTTTTTTGTGAATCTAATTCGCTTATAAAATATTCTTTTTGTTTTTCTAAATCTTCAACGTTTTTTACATCATAAAAACTTTTTAAAGACTGTTCTTTTTCAAGTGTTTTATTTTCACATTCTATTTTGATTTTTTCTTTTTCATATTTAAACTTTGATTTTAAAAGTTCTAATTCACTCTCATAATATCTCTTTTGTGATTCAAGAGAGTCCTGATACTGTTTTTCAAGTTTTAAATATTTATCTTCGTTGTTATTCATCATTTTTCCTAATTCTTTTTTATACATTTTTTAATTTTATTTTTTAATTGGTTAATCATTTTATTTATTTTTATATTTATTCTAACTAATAAAAAGTTATTTTCATAATATTGTTTTTGTTTTAATAAAGCTTGTTTAAATTGTTGTTTTTGTTTTTCTAATTTCCATTCATATTCTTTCTGCATGGTTTCTTTTTGCATTCTTAAAGATTGTGACTGCCATTTTTTAAGGTCATATTCTTGTTTTATCATTTTATTATGAAAATCCCAATATAATTTTTCTGTTTCTGCTTTATGTGATGCTTTTTCCTTATCAGTGTATTCCTGCCACCATTTTATAATTTCTTCACGTTCTTTTTCCTGTTTTGTTTTATAATCATTCCAGTATTCAGTTAATGATTTTATTGTTTCATTTCTTTCGTGTTGTGCTTCTTTGACACGTTTGTTTGCCATTTTATATTTTTCAATAAGAAATTTCCAGAAATCAATATAGTTATTTTTTAAAATACTGCAGTATTCTTCAAAACAGTAACAGGTAGCAAGTTTATATTTTTCATCACCTTCAAGATTAAAGCTCTGGAATAGTTTCTTCATCATATAAAAATATTCTTTATAATATTTTTCATCAAGCAAAGTAAAACGGTGAAAAACATCATCTATTATCCAGCTTAAAATATCAATTTCTTTCTCTTTATAAAAAGGTGTATTTTTTAATTTTTCATAAGTAAGTGACACCATAGGAATTCTGTCATATATCTTTTTATCTATATTCTGCATGGTGGAGTATTGTCTGTTTTGTCTGTAATTATATAGATATTCAGGAACTATATTTATTTTTTCAGCTTTTAAATATGTACCGAAAAAGAAAGGTAAATCTTCATATATAAAGCCTTCCGGGAATTTTTCATTAATTTTATCCAAAAATTCTTTTTTATATATTTTATTCCATAAAACTACATTAATATTTAAAATAAAATCTCTTGTATCGTATGCTGAGAACACTTTGTTATAAAAACTTTCAAGACATTTTAAACCGTAATAGTTATCTTCTTTATATTCAGAGGTTTTATCATCGTATAATCTTGCTTTGCACATGGTAATTTCAGTATCTCCGTATTTTGCGGAGTTATACATTTTTTCAAGCATATCATTTTCAACCCAGTCATCGGAGTCAATGAAGCTTATATATTCACCTTTAGCTGTTTTTAGTCCGATATTTCTTGCATGTGCCTGTCCGAGATGTTTTTCTGTGGATAGTGATATTATTCGATTATCTTCTGTTGAAAATCTTTTAACAATATCAAAAGATTTATCTTCGGATTTATCATTAATTAGTATTATTTCTATATCTTTTAATGTCTGTCCTGTTATTGATTCAAGACATTTTTCAATATAATTTTCAACATTATGATACGGAATTATTACTGATACTTTAACCATCTTCGTTAAATTTCTCCAGTTCGGAAAAGTTAAAATTGAAATTAAATTTTAATTTTTTTAAAAATGATACATAAATTTTATCATTATAATAATAAATATCCAAAATCTGCGGACGTTTTTTTAATTTCAGTATATGATTTTTATATTTAATATAATAAACCCCATCTTCTTTATACAAAAATTCCATTATTTTATATCTTATTTTCATTGAATATTTTCTTTTTCTATATTGAAATACGCTGCCGGTTTTTAAACCTTCAAATAAGTAATAATTATATAGAAATCCGCCTTTAAGCATGTTTTCTTTAAAATATTTTTCATTTGTCAACGAGCTTTTTTCTTTTAATTTTTTTGCAAATGCTTTTTTATATTTAGGTTCGATATTTTCGAATCTATATATAAAGTCTTCTACTTTTTTCTTACAAAATTGTTCAATAATATCACTATCTTCTTCAGGCAGTTTTTTAACATTGTCAAACATCAATTCAACGACATCAATAATATCTAAGAACTGCCTGCCGCCTTTTTCGATAATAGAGCCTTTTCTGTTAATTCTGTAGTTATAGAGGAACTTTCTTACTATATTAACTTTTTTAGTATTAAAGAAGATAGAGAAGAAGAAAGGACCGTCTTCAAATATTTTTCCATCAGGGAATCTTGCATTTAAAGAATCTAAGAAACTACGCCTGTAGAGTTTATTCCAAGCCATAACACAGACATCCATAATAAAAGATTTAGTTTCGAGATAAGAGAATGAGCGGTTATCGAAAGAGGAGTTAAAGTATTCAAGGGTATAGTAAGGATTAGAATCATCTATTTTTTGTTTGGATTCATCGAACTGATGAACCTGACATATAGAAATATCGGTATTTAAATTTTCCATACTTGAGTACATTAATTCAAGCATATCATTTTCAATCCAGTCATCGGAGTCAACGAAGCTTATATATTTACCTCTGGCGATATTTAAGCCGGCGTTTCTGGCGGAGGAAAGGCCGCCATTTTTTTTATCAAGGATAATAATTCTGGAGTCTTTATTTTTGTAGTCCTGAAGAATTTTTCTTGAGTTATCTGTAGATCCGTCATTAACACATATAATTTCGATATTGCTGAAGGACTGAGACAGAATACTGTCCAGACATTTACCAAGATATTTTTCGACGTTATATACCGGTACTATTACTGTTATTTCTGGCATTTTCATTATTGCTGCGTTCCAATTTTGAGTATTCAAATTTAAAATTAAATTTTATGATATTAAACAAAATTACATATATTCTGTCATTTTCATACCAAATATCATATAAATTTGCACGTTTTTTTATTCTTATTATAAGTTTTCTGTATTTAAAATAATATATATTTTCTTCCGTATACAATATTTGCATTATCTTATACATCATTTTAATTTTAAATTTATTTAGATAGTATGAGAATATATTACTTTTATTCTTTATTTCATATAAAGACCTAAGTGTTACGGGTGAATTTTCACAAATGTAATTATAATCAAAAATATTAAAATCAAAGAGAAATGTTTTTTCTTTTAATTTTTTAGAAAATTTCTTTTTACAAAAAATATCAACAAGATCATATCTGTAAACTATGTCATTAATTTTTCTGCGATAGAATTCATTCTTTATTTCATCAAAGCAATCTGAATTTTTAATCTCATTAAACATCAATTCAACGACATCAATAATATCTAAGAACTGCCTGCCGCCTTTTTCGATAATAGAGCCTTTTCTGTTAATTCTGTAGTTATAGAGGAACTTTCTTACTATATTAACTTTTTTAGTATTAAAGAAGATAGAGAAGAAGAAAGGACCGTCTTCAAATATTTTTCCATCAGGGAATCTTGCATTTAAAGAATCTAAGAAACTACGCCTGTAGAGTTTATTCCAAGCCATAACACAGACATCCATAATAAAAGATTTAGTTTCGAGATAAGAGAATGAGCGGTTATCGAAAGAGGAGTTAAAGTATTCAAGGGTATAGTAAGGATTAGAATCATCTATTTTTTGTTTGGATTCATCGAACTGATGAACCTGACATATAGAAATATCGGTATTTAAATTTTCCATACTTGAGTACATTAATTCAAGCATATCATTTTCAATCCAGTCATCGGAGTCAACGAAGCTTATATATTTACCTCTGGCGATATTTAAGCCGGCGTTTCTGGCGGAGGAAAGGCCGCCATTTTTTTTATCAAGGATAATAATTCTGGAGTCTTTATTTTTGTAGTCCTGAAGAATTTTTCTTGAGTTATCTGTAGATCCGTCATTAACACATATAATTTCGATATTGCTGAAGGACTGAGACAGAATACTGTCCAGACATTTACCAAGATATTTTTCGACGTTATATACCGGTACTATTACTGTTATTTCTGGCATTTTATTTTTTCTTTTTCATCTTTTCAATAAATTTTTCTAAAGGACTTTTTGACAGATATTCTATTTTTTCCTTTAGAAGTTTAATTTGATAATCATAATCTGATTTTTGAAGCTCAAGTTTATTTTCAAATATTGCTTTTGTTTCTTCTATTTCTTTGTTTAAGACAGATTTGAGTGTTTCTTTTTCTTCTTTTGTATGTTTAATTATGTCTTTATATTTTTCTTCAAAAGCTTCTTCTGTTTTTACTTTGCTTAAATTAATTATTTCTTTAATCTCACTGGTGTTTTTAGCTTCTTCAAGTTCAATTTCTTTCTTCAAAGTATTTGAAGCATTTTCAATAAGATTTGTTATTTCTGAATAATCATTTGAAAGTTTTTCGTATAAAGAGCTTATTTTATTATTAATGTTGTTATTTAAC
The DNA here is from genome assembly GCA_944325525.1 of Candidatus Gastranaerophilales bacterium. Lineage (GTDB taxonomy): Bacteria > Cyanobacteriota > Vampirovibrionia > Gastranaerophilales > Gastranaerophilaceae > Avigastranaerophilus. The sequence continues at coordinate 3,395 of CALVAK010000005.1, read as the reverse complement.
CCTGTTATTTTTTCGTCAATCTTTGCATTTGTATAGTTATTTTTATTATTTAAATCTTGTTCAATGTAATTTATTTTTTCTTCTAAATTCGAACTTAATTTTTTAAAATTATCCTGACAATTTAAAATATCACTCTTTATTTCATTTTTTAATTTCTCTATATTTTGTGAAAAGATTTCAACAGATTTATCATAATTAAAGGTTATTTCTTCGTAGATGTTTTTTATTTCATTATTTATATCTTGAATTTTACTATTGAAATTGTTAGTGATTGTATTATTAATTTCATATATTTTTTTATTTGAACTATCCTCAACTATATTAATTTTATCAATTGCTTTATTATTTAAATTATTGGTGTATTCATAATTTTTAGTTATTTCTTCATACACCCGTGTAATTTTTTTATCTATCTCACTTTTTTCATAAGAGGAATAACGGAGTCTGTTTTCAACTTCGTGGATATCGAGGTATTCTTTAAAAAGTTTTTGATTGAAATCATCAAAAGAATTATTTATAACGAGCAGATAGCCTTTAAAGTGATAAACCTGCTGCCAGTATGTATCATTGATATCTTGAATATCAAGACTTAAAAAAACTTTTTTCATAAGAAAGAAATATTCTTTCTGGCATTTTTCTTTTAAAAGGGTATAGCGGTGAAATAAATCATTTATAATCCAGCCTTGAATTTTTTTTTGTATATCATTGAGAAAGTCATATCTTTTTAATTTTTCATATGTTAAAGACACCATCGGAATGCGGTCTAAGACTTTATTATTAAATTGCAGCATTGTAGAATTTTTTCGGTTTATCCTGTATATATACAAATTTTTCCATACAATTTGTATTTTTTTTGCACTGAGATAAGTACCGAAAAAGAAAGGTAAATCTTCATAAATAAAGCCTTCAGGAAATTTTTCATTAATTTTTAGCAAATATTCTCTTTTATAGATTTTATTCCACAGAACAACATTTATATCAAGCAGTTCATCTTTTGTATCTTCAGCACTAAAGACTTTGTCTTCCATTCTGTTTAATATTGTTAAAGAATAATAATCCGAAATAATGAATTTTTCATTTATATCATCATATTCTCTTGCCTGACAGATTGTAATATCATTATCATTTTCTTTAGCTTTATTATAGAGTTCTTGAAACATATCAGTTTCAATCCAGTCGTCAGAATCGACAAAGCCGATATATTCTCCCTGAGCAATTTCAAGAGCACGGTTTCTTGCGTATCCCTGTCCCTGTCTTGTTTCAATATCAATAATTTTTATTCGGGAATCTTCTTTTTGAAAACTTTCAACAATATTTCTTGAATTATCATCTGATGCATCATTTACACATATAATTTCAATATCTTTTAAAGTTTGGTTAACAACACTGGTTAAACATTTTTCTATATACGTTTCAACATTATTAAATGGTATTATTATTGATATTTTTGGCATTTCTTTCCCCGGTTTTGTTATTTAATAATTTTATTATTTAATTCTTTATATAAAGCAGAAAGTTCTTCATAGAATTTTTCATTATTTTTATTTATATATGAATAAATTTCATCAAAGCTGCTTTTTACATTTCTTTCTAAATCCAGAATGTTAGCTGTATATTCTACTGTGTTTATAGCATCCGTATTTGATAAAATTGATATTGCTTTTATTCTGTTGAGTGTTTCGTTGTTTGTTATTTCAATAAGATGTTTAATGCTGTTGTATTTTGTTTCATAATCCTGTTTTAAAGCATCAATTGTAGTGTAGATTTTGTTTATCTCATTTAAAATTTCTTTTTTTATATTTTCATTAATATCTTCTGTGTACCTGTAATTCTTTGTAATTTCTTCATAAACTTTGTTTATTTCACATCCTTTTTTGTTGTTTTCGGAATTTATATATTCATATACTTTAGAAATATCATTATATATGTGATTATTATTTTCTTTAAGAAAATTTTCACTTTCTTTTAATTTATTATCAATGTTTTGTGCTGTTTTATTTTCAAAATCATAAAAAAGTTTTTCTAAAGAATTAAACCTCAGGGTTGTTTCATATATTTTATTATCAATACTGTTTTCGCAATTTTTTGAAGATTCATTTAAAGCTTCTTTTAATTGTTTTTCAATTTCGCTTAGTTGTACTTTTATTTTTTCTGTTTCACAATTAACTTTATATTGCACAAGTTCTTCGATTTCACTGTTATTTTCAACAAAATTTCGTTTATATAATTTATTTTCGGAAAATAAATTATTGCCATTATAAGTTTTTAATTTTTCAGAGTATAAATTTTTTAAAAAGTTTTCATTTGTTTTTTCATCCGGGGGTAGAAAACAGATAAAATCTCCTGATGCAACACCAATTCCGGCTTGTCTTGCAAAATTATAATCTTCATTTAAAGGGAGATTTATTTGTTTTAATCTTTCATCCCGCTCGCAGGCATTTGTTATAAGTTCCTGAATATTATCAGCCGCACTGTTATTTACAAATATAGCTTCAAAATCATCAAAAGTTTGGTTTATAAGTACATCTATAAACTTTTCATTTATATTCGTTTGATTATTATATATAATTATTAAGGTTATTTTCGGGTTTTTCATTTAGATTTTCTCTTATTAAATTTTTCTTTTATTCTATTTATTATGTTTTTCTTTTTTGGTGCATATTTATTATCAAGTTCAGATAATATATTTTCCATTGCAATCAGCTTGTTTTCATATTTTATTCTTTGTTTATTTAATTCATCATTAAATAAACTTTGTATTTCTTTAAGGTTTTTATTGTAAATTGATTCCATTTCCTCAATTCTTGTATTTATAACGGAAGAAACCAGGTTAGTTTCTGTTTTATCTGTTTTCTTTTCAAGTAAATTATTTAATATTTTTATTTGATTTAAAACTTCTTTTAAGTTTTCGTAATTTCTTATGTTATTTTGTTCTATTTTTTCATTTAATAATTTACTATTTTCATTTATTTCTTCATATATATTTTTAATTTGCTCATTTGTATATGAAAAAATTTCTTTTGTTTTGTTATTTAAATTGCCGGTTAAATCTTTGTTTAATTGTTCAATTTCATAATTGATTTTATCCTGAATTTTATTTTTTGTTTCATCAAGTTTTACGTCAGTATATGTCTTTGAATTTTGAATAAGTTCTTCTGTATATTTGTAGTTATTTGAGATTTCATCATAGACTTTACTAATTTTATCGTCAGTAGTAGAAGATAGAGTTTCAACTGCGGAATTAATTTCATTCTGGGTTTCAAGTTTTGTTTCATCTATTTTTTGAATTAATTCATTGTTGAGTTTATTTGTATAATCGTAGTTATTTGAGATTTCATCATAGACTTTACTAATTTTATCGTCAGTAGTAGAAGATAGAGTTTCAACTGCGGAAT
>CALVAK010000004.1 GCA_944325525.1 Candidatus Gastranaerophilales bacterium | reverse complement strand
TCAAAAATATGACTTTTTCGAATGCGAGGTATGATAAGGCAACAAATACGTTTTATATGGATTCGAATGTTTCTGCTGTTGAGAAGTAGTGCCAAAATTGAACGCTATCATATATAATAAATCTAAGTTCTTCTGCATAGTATGTTAGAAAGAGGTATTCAATGAGTGATAAGCCAAGATACTCAAGAATCTCAGATATTTTGGATTTGGCAATTTTTATGTCATCAAAAATTCAGGGTGTAACAATTTCTGAAATAGCGCAAAGGTACAATGTTTCACGCAGAACAGCCGAACGTATGCGTGATAGTTTGACAAATATCTTTCCTCAGGTGGATGAAATAGAAACTGATGACAGCCAGAAACACTGGGGATTTATTAATTATTCAATTTCAAATCTGATTTCATTTACCCCTAAAGAGATTGCAAATATTGAGCAGCTTCAAAGACGCACAACCAATAAAGAGATGAAAGAGGAACTCGGGAAAACCGTTGAAAAACTTAAATCTCTGAACAGAAAACATGCACTGCCATTAGAAAACAACATTGAACTTTATATGCAGACAGAAGGCTATGCAGTTCGACAGATGCCGCAATACAAAATCAGCCTTGAAACATTAGAGGTTATTCGTGAAGCCGTTCAGCATTCAAAAATGGTAACGGGAATTTATCACGACAAAGATCGGTTGATAGAACCTTTAGGGATGATTTACGGTGAAAAAATTTATCTTGTTGCAAAAGAAAAAGCAAAGGGGGATGGGATTTATAATTATCTTTTGCATAAGTTTGAAAATCTTCAACTGACAGATGAGCTCTTTGATAAAGGCGATTTTGACTTGCAGAAATACACGAATTTGTCCTTCGGGGTTTATCATGGAGATATCCTGAATGTAAAACTTCTGTTTTGTCCTGAGCTTGCAGAAGAGGCGAGCAAGTTTAATTTTCATCCGACACAATCAGGCAAATGGAACGATGATGGGACTTACCTTGTAAACTTTAAAGCAAGCGGAAGCAGGGAAATTATCTGGCATGTATTCAAGTGGGGCGGCGGATGTAAAATAATTACACCAAAATCATTGCAAGATGAATATCGAGAATATTTGAAAGAAAATTTATACAATTATTAATTATTTAAAATTTTTTGCATATAACAGAGCAGTATTTGTCAATAGTGCGAAGTCCTGTTGACGAAATCCTTCAATTGTAAAATGCCACAAACGTTTTTGCAGTGATTTTTTAGAATAAATCTGATAAAATATTGAATTTTTAGTCTTTTTAAACCATAAATTACAAATCTGCCGGAAGAACTTCTGACGTAAAATTTTGTTTTATTTCTTATATTTTCTTCTAAATTAAAAGCCATGTGGATTTCTTTATTACAAAATCCTGCTTCAAATTTCTGCCTTACTTTGTTTACATCCGATTCGTAGCAAGCTGCCAAAATCCCATCTGTATTAATCTCCGGTATTAAATCGTAATACATATTATATTCATCCACATCAAAAGGCAGTACTGTAATAATTCCTTTGCTTTCTTTTGAGTACACTATTTTTAATGGAGTGTTATTATATCTGAGTAAAACCGTAATTTTATCCCTATTTACAAAATCCTTAACTATTTCCAAATATAAACCTTTTTTGATAAGTGTGGTTATAATATTTATATCAGCAATTGTAAACTTATTTCCATATCGTTCATTAATTCTTTCTAAGGCATGCATTGTTAGACTCCTTTGTGTTACATGGACATAATAAACCTAGGTTACGACAAATATGGACATAAAGTTATTTCATTCCTAAAATGTATTTTTCAATATATTTTATATATTCCGGAGTAAATAAATCTTTTACTTTCTGTTGCTTTTGTTTAGTTTTCAAAATTTTAAATTGTTTACTTATAGGAATATTTTTCAAAATATTCAAAAACGAATAAATCTCTGCTTGTGAGGACGGTATATGATTATCTATATCTTTTGAAAGTTTATTCATAAATTTTTTAGTAAAATCTAATAGTTCCTGATTAAAAATTTCTTTATTATGTTTTTTCTCAAAGCATTTTTTATCCCATTCATATTTCTTTTTCCAGTAAAACAAAGTCCTTCTAGAGATATTAAGATTTTGTGAAATAACATCAATTGTTATATTTTCCTCAATATACATAGTTCTCGCTTGTTTATAAAATTTCATTTTTGTCATATTAATTCCTATCTGCACATTGAATTTTTAACACCATAGTAAGGGTTATTATTTATTGATGAACCTATGTAACTAGGTAAAAGTTTTTCAAAACCTTCCTGAAACTCTTTGAAAAATCTTTCAATAACTTTTGCTCTGGCATTATACGGACGAGCAAAAACTGTTTCTATTCCGAGTTTTGAATACAAGCCCTGAAACCCGAGTTCTGTAAATCCTTTATCGTCAGTAAAATATTTTGCCCTGAATGCTCTGCCGTTATCCTGATAAACTACTTTCGGTATCATATCAAGATTGATTATTGCATTCCTAAGTGCCGAAGCTATACACTGTGTATTTTCTTCTAACATTATTTCATAACCGACCAAAGCCGTTGATTTCCAATCCAAAAAACCGACTAATGTTGCTCGGCAAGGCTTGCCCGTAAACGGATTAATCACTTGAAACGCAAGTTTGTGACCGTCTGCGACTAAAATATCCCCGACATCAAGCAGGCTTGCATCTCTTTTAATATAAGGTTCGACTTTATCAGATAATGCTTTTTCACCATCACGAGCAAGAACCCATTTGTCATAATTATTATCCTTAAACCATTTTGCATAACGCCTAAATGTAATATCTGCAGGGATAAAACTTTGACCTTGCTCTTTTAATTTATACTTTGTTAATGCGATTGCTTTACCGATACAAATTCTATTTGGGTGCAAAAGCAAACCCATAAATGTTTTTATCTCTTCATCATTCAGAATTGTTCGATATCCATTTACACTTGAATATTTGTACTGAGGTAAAAGCTTTGTATAATCTTCAGTTCCATTTAACATTGAATGCCAACGATGCAAACTTCCTCGTGAAATTTTACCTAAAATCTTATACAAATGACTATTTGATGTATTATGCAATTTAACAAAATCGTAGTCTGTCTGAAGTTTGTTTGTTGATTTCTTTCTGTACTCAAGCCATTTGTGGATTAAATCAAGGCGAGCAAGTGCAATTTGTTTACATTTTTCAGGTGTAAAAGTTATATTATTTTGTTCAAGCAAGTTTTCCATATCACATTCTTTCTATGTACCAGTTACTCATACCAAAATGATTAAAATTCCATTGAAGGTCAAAATAGAAATTAAATTCCATAGAATTATCATCTTTAAATTTATAGGAATATTTATTTAACTGAGTTTTACGATACCCTTCAAAAGCTACATTAATTTCTCTGGCGAACTTTGTTCTGAATTCAGAATACGAAATATTCAATGTCTCTCTGGTTAACTTATTCTTGATAATCATCTAACACCTCAATATTATCTAATTCAACGCTGTAGCGTTTTCCTTGTTTATCGACGCAAGTTGCATAATCAATATCACCATCAGTAAATTTGTTTTTCCAAATACAGATTAATAAACCAATTTCTTTAGTTTTTAGATTTAAAATTTTTGTTCCGTAAAGTTGATAGTCTTTTTCCGTCATTGCATGCTCCTTTTGCTTGCACTGACATTAATCGCTCGTTTTTAGAGAAACATCAAGTCCTAAATTTCAATCTCAGAGACATTTCGACACATTAATATGTCCCATCCCAACTCAAAATATCTTTCTGAATTTGATGTATAAAATCAGGAGTAAATTTTTCTCTATATTTTTTATCATTAGGAAAGTCAATTGGCACCGAGGTTTGTTCTTTTTCATGTTTAGTTATAATTTTGATAATTTCTTCTAAAGCACAAATTGAATGTTTATTTAAAATCCTATTATGGTCTAAATCCTCATTTATTTTCTTGAGTAATTTTGTACCAAACGAATAAATTTCACAAGTAAACTGTTTTGAAAAATCTTTTATTCTGTTAGAATTTTCCCATTTATATTTCTTTTTCCAATTAAAAACTGTTCTGCGTGAAATATTTAATTTTTCAGCAATCATATCAGGAGTATAATTTTCAATACAATACAACTTTTCTGCTTGCGGTAGTAATTGTAATTTATTCATGAAATTCCTTTTCAAAAAAATAAGGACATAGTGTAATGACATTAATTACTCGTGTTTCGATAAAAGTCAAGTGGCATCTCTTCCCCGCCTGTCAAATCAAATATTTGGAACGACGGCATCGTAGTGTTTTGTACCCTGTTCGTCTTGTCACCCAACAAGCCGACACCGGCACTTCACACCGGCATACGCACCTCAATCTCAAAGATATTTTTAAACATATCAAATCATGTGTAAAAAATTAACTTGCACTAATTTTATTTTGCTAAAAACCAAATATATCGGCAAAAATTGCTAATTTATTTTTAAAAGATAAAAAATTAGTGTAAATTATTAGTAAATAAGTGCAGATAAAGTTCTAATAGTGCAAGTAAATCTCAACCCTCAAAAATCGCTAAATTAGGCTTTATATTCGAACATTTACCCTAATTTACCCATCTCACACTTGCACTTAATTTATAGCTCAACTGGACTATATCGTAATAATCAAATTGTCCGTTTAAATCAAACTAACTGTGCCTTTCAGCCATAGCAAGGGTTTTGCATAATAATCAAACTATCCGTTTAAAGTCCAGTTTCGTCCAGTTTGATTTTTAGCATCTTAAAATTTCCGACCGCTCAATCGCCCTAAACATCTATATCTTGGCAAAATAATCGAACTGTCTGTGATAATACACCTGGACGAAATAGTACACCTGATAAATTATTAAACGCACTAAAAAAGAACCTTTTGAGGCTCTTTCTAAATGGAGGAGGAGGTGGGATTCGAACCCACGGTACGCTCGCACGTACGACGGTTTTCAAGACCGCTCCAATCAACCGCTCTGGCACTCCTCCATTGCGTACATTTATATTAATAAAAAAACATTCTCTTGTAAAGTACCTCTTTATTTTTGTTCTGTTTTGACAAAAATTTAAATTACCTTATTAAATACGTATTCGATTTCTTTATAACGTCTTCTTACATCTTCTTTATTCAAGGAAAATGGTTTAATATCCATAAATTTATCCAGTTTTGCCAGTTGTTCTTTAAACCACGAATCTTGTTTCTTTTTGCCTTCCTTTAGATGCAGCTGGCAATCGAAACTATCATATATTGTTTTTAATTCAGGATGCTGTTTCAATATTTCACTACTGCATGCATCCATTATACCGTATATTGAAAATAAATATATTGCATCTTTAGGTAAAGAAGACTGAAAACTATCTGAAGATAAATCTACTCCTGTTAATGATTTTATCAGTTCCCCGCTGGTAGACTGATTTTTATACGGATATCCGGTAATAAGCCTTAGCACATCTTCTGTTTTATATAAAGACGTGAAACTAAGAGATTTTGTACTTACCGGTGATATATTCATAAATACCTCCGCTAAGTACAAAATTAATAAATATTTTTTTTGCTATGATTTTATATATTTATATAATATTTTCTTTAATTGCTTTTACTGCCGCCTGAACCCTGTCATCAACACATAGCTTTTGAAGAATACTACATACGTGTGCTTTTGCTGTATGAACACTTACAATAAGTTCTTTTGCTATTTCTGTATTACTTTTACCTTTTACAAGATGTTTTAATACCTCTAATTCTCTTTCTGTTAATTGTGCTCTTGCATCTTGAACCTCTGTAGAATGTAACAAAGAAACATTATCAGGTTTTGGGAAGAAATTTAATGCAACATCTGAAACGGCAGGATCAACCCAGCAAGCTCCTTCTGCCACATTTCTTATTACCTCTGACAGTGTTTCAGGTGTTATATCTTTTAGACAATATGCATTAGCACCGGCTCCTAGAGCAGCAATTACTTCTTCTCCTCTTTCGTGTGATGTTAGTATTATTACTTTCGTTGATGGAAGCTGTTCTTTTACTTTTATTGTCGCTTCAAGTCCATTCATACCAGGCAGCCCCAAATCCATTAAAACGACATCAGGATGAAGTTTACCAATTATTCTTATGCCTTCATCCGCATTTTCTGCTTCTCCTACAACATTAATATGTTCATAATCGTTTAAAGTAGACTTTAAACCAACTCTTGTTAATTTGTAATCTTCTACAATAACTACACTAATTACTCCTTTTTTGTTAGCTATTTGTGTCACAGCTGTGCCTTCCTCTCTAATTTGCTCATTGCTATACCTGGCAATTTTAATTAACTGTGTTTATAATAAAACAATAAAATTAATTAGGTAATTAACCTATTGTCCGATTTATACCTAGCCGATAGAACTATATAAATTTATAATACATATTTATAATTAATTTTGTATTCAGCTAAAACAGCATTAATATTAGTGTTTTATTGTGTTTTTCTCTGTTGTGCTCGTACTCTCATTTTGGCATGTTCAATTGCATCAGTTTCTTTATAAAAAACATTATGTTCACCAATTTGCGAATGTATATTTAAATCTTTTAACTGCTTATATACTTTTTCGTTCTTTACAACTAGAAGTGCTTTTATTCGCTGGGATTGCAGTCTTATTATTATATCTTCCAGAGCAAAAACAGCTGAAATGTCCAGCAAAGAATCAGATTCGTAATTTAAAATAAGATATTTTGTTCCCAGTATCTCTTCAAATTGTGAAACGATTTGAGTTGCACTTCCAAAAAAGAATTGTCCGTTTATATGAACTACACGTATTAAATAATTGAATTCATCTGCCAGTTGTTTTTCATATTCCGATATTTCTTCATCAACTATTGTTTTAACTCCTATACTGGTTGAATCGGCAACCCTTTTTGCGTATAAAAGAGCAGCTAGTGTTATACCGGCTCCTACTGCAAAGATTAAGTTATAAAAAACAGTTAGAAAAAAGACTAAAAATAATACATACAAGTCATCTTTTGGTGCATAGCGTATTACTTTTAATAATTTTGCATCAATTATATCATAACCTATTTTTATAAGAATTCCAGCTAAAACTGCTAAAGGAATCTGTTCTACAAATTTTGAACAAAACATTACTACTGAAATCAGACAAAAAGAACTAATTATAGCAGAAAATTTAGTTGAAGCACCTGAACTAAGAGCCGCTACCGTCCTCATTGTTGCTGCAGAACCAGGCATTGAACCGGTTAAAGAACATAATACATTCCCTATTCCTTGAGCAGCAAGCAGCTTTTTTGGACTGGTTTTTTCTCTTGTGAGTGAATCTGCCACAAGACCTGTTAACATACTCTCTGATGAACATATTACTGCAAGAGTAGCTGCAAACGGTATAACTTTTATTAAATTCTCATAAGTTAATACAGGAAAAATCATTGACGGAAATTTAATACTTATCTCTGATATCCTTTCAACATCCATTGAAAACTTTATTGAAATAAATGTACATAATAATAATGCAATAATCTGTGATGGGATTATTTTATTGATTCTCTTCGGAATTAAAAATACTATCAAAAGAGTGATAAATCCCAAAATTAACGTATCAACATTTATTTCATTGAAGTTAAGAACAAGTGATTTAATACTTTCATACGGAGAGGTTGAACTTTTTATTCCAAATAACGGATTTAGCTGCATTAATATAAGAATTATCCCAACTCCATTCATAAAACCGGATATTACGGGGTACGGTACATATTTCACAATTGAAGGTAAATTAGTGAAAGAAATAAGAATCTGAAAAATAGCAGCAATTAGAAAAACAGGAATCACCGATGTTATATTATTTCCGTATGCGGCGATTATTGTTGCGGTTACTATAGCAACAGGGCCTGTTGGTCCTGATATCATAGGTAGTTTTGTTCCAAAAATACCGGCGAAGAAACATAATATTATTGCTCCCCATAAGCCTGCATTAGCTCCCATTCCTGTAACTACACCAAAAGCAAGTGCTTGAGGTAATGCTACTATAGAAGCAACAATTCCTCCAAGTATATCTCCCTTTATAGTAAAAAATGTTTTCTGTAAATCATAATTTCCCGGCATGAAATTATATTAACATAAAATATTTTTAATAATTATTTTTTGTTTTCTTTGAACCTAAACCGGCAACATCATATAAAAATGTTTTTATACCATTTAGTGCCAGAAGAACTCCGGAAACTTTACCTGCTGTTTTAAATTTTAGTGCAATTGCAGACAATGCTAATAAAGGTAAATCTCTAATAATTGTATACCCTGCACCTATTCCATAGCCTTTTGCTTTGGATGTTAAATGATAGAACGGGAAATCCTGCTGAAGATTAAACCACATTTCTTTTAATTTGCAAATTGTGGCACTTTCTTTTTCACTTGTCATATATTGTTTATATTGATTAAAAAATCTGTCTCCCGATTCCATTTCGTCAAGGGAATAAGCTCTTTCTTTACCGTTTACGTGGGCATCATAAATAACAGAAGCAACTGTAGCAACCCCGAGTGCTTTTGACATATATCCTAGAGGCTTTCCTGAAAATGTTTTCAGTGCTGAACTTATTTTTGCTATCGCTGCCATGTCTTATTACCTTTATTTATTTTCTGTATTTGTATTTTCCTTCTGTATGGAATCATCAGGAACTTCTATTTTGGTTTGAACTGAATTTAATAGTGCATCATTTGCCATTTTAGCTTCCTGCCCGTATAATTTATCGGAAGATTGAAGATTTTGAAGAAGTTTTACAGTGTTTTCATCTCCGTGAGCACTTCCGCCTGCGATTGTACTCATTGCGAACATTCTGTTGTTCGGATCGGTATCTTGCAGAGCAATGTTTAAAAGTGCTGTAAGGGCAGGATCATCATACCTTGATTTATCTTCTTCATATCTTTTTATAAGTTCATTTATGCCGGATTTTCTTATTGAAGCATCAGGACTTCTTAAATAATTTTCAAGTGTTTTTATATAGTCATCGGTCAATTCAACAATATTTTTTGTTTTTTGATTGCTGCTTTCCTGTGCCGGGTTTTCTGAAATTGATGTATTTGCTATAGGAGTTGTAGCTGCCGTAACTTGTGGAGCCGGAATATTATTATTTATTATCGGATTAGAATTTTGTCCAGGAAGTGCATATGTTGCATTAGCAGTGGAATTTGAGCTTGGTCCTCCCATTCCTGTCGGATTATATATATATATATTAACTCCTGAAGATGCTTGTTTCGATGGCTCATATAATGAAGTCGAAGGATATTGATATATTTGTGATGTTGTATTTTGAGGTTCTACTTTTACACTTTGCGTTTGTGTTGACGCATAATTTGGTATCGGTGCTGCCGTATAATTTGTATAACTATTTGACGCTACTCCGTTATTCATACTGTATATATTATTCATGGGTGATTGTGCCATAATAATCCCTACCTTAACTATATAAACAACAGTCCGGGAAAAATCATGCTAGTTTTTTTCTGTTTTTTAACTTTTGTTACAAAATAAATATAGCAAATAATTCCATCTTTATGACACTACAATCCTAAATTTGCGAGTAATAATTTTATATGATAAAATTCTTCAGGAGACAATTATGAATGTAAAAAAAATTATTATCGGCTCTGATCACGCCGGATATGATCTCAAAACTGTTTTGATTGAATATTTAAAAGAAAATCACTACAAAGTGGAAGACATAGGCTGTTTCTCAAAAGAATCAGTTGATTATCCCATAATAGCTAAAAAATTAGCTGGTAAAGTAATTCAAGGTGAGGATAAAAAAGGCATCCTTATCTGCGGTACGGGGATAGGAATGAATATTACCGCCAATAAAACAAAAGGAATCCGGGCTGTTGTTTGTTCCGATACAACCTCCGCAAAATACTCAAGATTACACAATGATTCAAATGTATTATGCCTCGGTGCAAGAATTGTAGGCGAATATCTTGCAAAAGATATTTGTGATATCTGGCTAAAAACTTCTTTTGAAGGGGATAGGCATCTTAGAAGAGTTACACTTATTGAGAATTAGCGGGTTGTACCATTAAGCTTACTGCTTCTTCTACTGATACTGCAAACGGAATTACATCTTCAAGATATGCAAAAGACAATGCTTCTTTCACACTATTTGACGGATTAACCAGTACAAATTTTCCTCCATTTTCTGCACATATCTTATATATATCGGCGAAAATATATGCATTTTCTACATCAAAAGAAGTTATTTCTTTCATGTCAAACAATACATTTTTTAAACCTGAAAACATTGATGAATTTACGTTCTTTATTAGTGCATCAAAAACTTTCGGTTCATTAAATTTCTTTATTATATATGCTGCAATGTTGTTGTTTATAACATATCTTGTAAATGCCACATTTTTATCTGATTGGAAAGATGTACTTAAATATTTTAATAATTTGGAATGCCAATTTTTATCTTTTTGTATATAGAAGTCTATACCCATTTCATAGCAATGATCAATAAGCGAAGAATCATCCGTTCCTGATATTACTACAATTTTACAGTATGATGAGGTTTCATTTCTCTTTTTTACTGCTTCATTGATTAATTCAAATCCATCTGTACTGTCAGGGATAAATAAATCAATAATTACGCAGTCAAAATGTATTTTTTGAAGTTCTGCGAGGGCTTCTTCTTTATGTCTTGCTATACTTGGAACTATTCCTATCTTTTTTAACACAGTAGTTAACTGATAAATAGATAATTCTAAGTCATCAGCTATTAATATTTTTTTATCTTCAAGAGAATCTATTTTTACCCCGGCAGAAAAAGAATAAATTTTTCTTTCAATTTCTATCAAGGCTTCTGATATATCTGCAGATGTTATCTCTTCCTTTGAAAGTTTATTCTCCATTGAAGCCAATTCAAATATTTTGTTTATTTGTTCGTCTGAAATATTCATTATTCTAGTCTTTTCGTACTTTATAATATCATATTAAATATTACTATTCAAGATTATACAATTTTTATATTTTTTATCAAGAAATTAAGTATTGTATATTTTATTTTACTTTTTATGTGCTGGAAGTGACAAAATATATATTTTGATGGTTTAATGTTCATGTAAACTGTTTTGTGATTTAAGAGTATAATACCCGTTAATAGAAAAATTGATTATGAATAAAAATGTTTTTTTTAAAATATTTACATTGTTGTTTTTAATTTTATCTTTTGTATTGCCGTCAATTGCTGTAGATAAAACTGTATCCGGTATATCAAAAATAGTTATTGACCCGTTAGAAAATAACAAATATACTTTGAATCTGTTTTTTGAAAATTCGTATAAGGGAAAAGCTTTTCTGCAAAAGATTCAAAATGGATATTATTATGTTTATCTGCCTGATACTACTTTGAACAAGAAAAAAATTAAAACTATTTATAAAAATAAGTATGATAAGAAAAACATTACTATTAATGCGGATGAAAAAAACTTTTTAAACAATAAAAATACAAATACAAATTATGTAAGAATTATTGTAAATATGAATTCTGACTATTCTTTAAGACTCTTATCAAAAGATATTAAAGATTATAATTTCTTATCAGATATATCTTTTTCATCAATTAATATTTTTTCATTAATTATTCTTGTATTTGGTGTAATTGTTTTCTTATTATTCAAAAAATTGACAAATATACTAAAAACAGCTAATAGCCTAAGTTATACGGCATTCCCTGAAAATTTTCATGTTAGAAAACCTTCGTATAATAAAAATTTAAAGTCAGTAAAGAAACCAAAGTATAGACGAAGTGGTTTGATTTCCGGAATAAGTTTGAAAAACAGATTAAAAGCAGCTGATAAAAAATCTTTTGATTGTTTTAATCTTTCTTCTCAAAACCTTACAGAATACAATAAATATGATTTTAAGAGTGCAATAAAAGAAACATCTAATCTTTTAAGAACTAATCCAAAAGCAAATAAGATTAAACATACAAATCCGATAAGTAATGCATATAATGAAGCGTTGGAGCTGGATCTTCCTTCTGTTGAAGATAAAGTAAAAGAAGAACAGCAGCATGAAAAAAAGGCGGAATTATTATCGGTTCTTAATATTACAAACGATAAAGGTTTTTATTTAACTACTGTCGGTGAAAAAATTGCTTTGTTTGGTTTTATTGGTGAAAAAGTCTTTTTATTAAAAGAATTTAATGATTTGTCTCAAATTAACTTACAAGCAAGATTTTATGATAAAAACGGGGATAGTGACGTGTATATAGTACGACTTGATGATTACAAGTCTATGGTAGAAATCTCAGATAATTCGATAAGAGAATTAGCTGTGTTATAAAATCTATGAAAAAATTATTAGTTTTTATTATTGTTATTTTTTTTATTATCTTTGCTTTGCCTAAAAAGACCGGAGAAGATAAGGTTGTTTTAAGATTTTCTTCATGGGGCTCTCAAAGCGAGGTCGTAATTTTAAAAAAACTTATTCAGGAATTTGAAGATTCAAACAAAGATATAAAAATAGATTTCATACATGTTCCGCAAAATTATTTTCAAAAAATTCATTTGCTATTTGCTTCTAATTTAGAACCTGATGTTATTTTCATAAACAATCAATATATACAAATGTATATAGCCGCAGATTTACTGGAAGATTTATCCTTGTTCGTAGATAAAAGGCAATATTATAATACAGCATTAAATTGTTTTATGTCAGACTCCAAACTTTATGCAATTCCCAGAGATATATCTAACCTTGTTATTTACTACAATAAAGAAATCTTTAAAAGATATAACGTTAAGCCAGAACAAATAAAGACACTTATTGATCTTCGTAATGCTGCTGTAAAATTAACAAATAATAAACATTTCGGAATAAACTGTGATGAAGAAACAATATACTGGGCATATTTTTTAGCTTCTAATGGAGGTGGTATTATTTCGGATAATAAAAAAGATTTAATATTAACCCGGAAAGAGAGTATTGAAGCACTTAATCTGTATGCTGATTTAATTAACAAAGACCACGCAGCACCGTCAAAATCACAAATAGGTAGTCTTACAACCGCACAAATGTTTATAAATCAGAAATTGGCAATGTATATTTCAGGTCGATGGATGGTTCCTAAATTCCGAGATACAATTAAATTCGACTGGGATATAATAGAATTTCCTGTTCAAACAGGGAATAAGGTCTATATTGATTCTTCCGGGTGGGCTGTTTCTAAAAAGTCTAAACATAAAAAAGAAGCAATTAGATTTATAAAATTTTTATCTTCAGAATATTCTTCAGAAAAATTTGCTCAAACAGGGCTTATTATTCCGGCGAGAATAAACAGTGCTGAGAAGTTTTTATATGATTCTACAAGTATTCCTGAAAGCTCATATATTTTTATTAATATGCTTAAAAAATCAAAGCCGTTTCCTGTTAATGAAAATTATGCCGTTATTAATGATATACTAAAAGAAAAACTTCAGGAACTGTTTACCGGCAAAAAAAGAGCTGAAGAAGTTATTGATTCTAAAATAAAAAAGAAGATAGAGAGTTTATTATAATGAATTTTTTAAGCACTTTGTTCAAGTTTAAAGAGCATAAAACAGATTTAAAGACTGAAATTCTTGCGGGTATAACTACTTTTTTTACAATGTCATATCTCTTTGTATTAAGCCCTAAGATATTAGAAAGTGCAGGATTAAACCTGGGGTCTACCTTAACTGTTACTGCATTAATAGTTTTTATCGGAAGTCTGTTGATGGCTTTTATTGCTAATAAACCGTATGCGGTTGCTCCTTTTCTTGGTGAGACCGCATTTATATCATACACTCTTGTAGGAATATCGGGTGTTTCTATAAAAACAGCACTTGCAGCAATTAGTGTTTGTGGCTGTCTTTTATTTGTTATGACTCTGACAAATGTCAGAGAATATGTTTTAAATCAGATACCTGAAAATATTAAATTATCTTTCTGTGCGGGGTTAGGTTTATTCTTTATTTTTATTGCACTTGGAGATATAGGAATAGTAAATTTTACAAAAAACAATATTCCTATCGAAGCAGGTAATTTTACAAGTTTGCCAGTGATTCTTGGCATTTTCTGCTTTATCCTGTTAATAATTCTTGTGAAAAAAGGTATTAAAGCTGCAGTCTTAATTGCTATTGCAACAACAACAATATTAGGAATTTTATTTGGCGATATTGATTGTCCGCATAAATTTATTTCTCTTCCTAACAGTATTTCTCCTTCTTTATTTCAGGTGGATTTTTCCAGTATATTCAGAAAAGAATTTATTCCAATACTTTTTGTAATATTTTTACTGGTTAATATAGATACTTCAGGAGCTATTGTAGGGTTGTCATATAAGAATGATATAGAAGATTCACGAGAAAAAAACAAATTGAAGAAGACAATGATAGCAGATTCAATTGCCGTAATTATAGCCCCTTTGTTAGGAACAACCACTCCTGGGGCATACCTTGATTCAATGACCGGTATAAGTGCCGGAGGAAGAACAGGTTTAACGGCTCTTACTGTTGGATTTTTATTTGCTATAGGTCTAATATTTACCCCGTTGATTATGATTATTCCACCGTATGCTTATGCCCCTGCTCTTTTATATGTAGGAATATTAATGACTACAGTAATTGTTAAAATCGATTTTAAAGATATAACAGAATTTGCTCCTGCCATACTGACAATATGTATTATGATTTTTACGTATAATATAGGAATAGGAATAATTGCAGGATTTATAATATATCCGTTAATAAAAATTATTAGCGGACAAAAAGATGAAGTAAACTTTATTTCAATAGTTATGCTTGTTTTATCTGTTCTGTTTTTAATTTTTAAACAACTTACTCTGTAATAATGTTATAAATTAAACCTGAACAGGCTTAAATAAAAACTTAATACTACCTTTTATTACCTAATAAAAAATGCAGTTCGGATTTTAACCTGGTAAATGGAGATATTTTTCTGCAGTTATATACTTTATTTTCTACAATTGCATCTGCCCATGGTTCAGGCTGCAATTCAAAACCTAACTTTATTGCTTGTTCTTTAAAATATTTATATGATTTTATAACAGAAGCTTCAATTACTTGATTTGACGTTGTACTCATTTTGCTTTCAACGTGGTTTACTGCTCTTGCAACTGTTTTAACACCTGCTTCTTTACAAAAATCAAAAAATGCATCAATCTCTTTTTTATTATCATTAACGTTAGGGAAGATAATATATTTTACTTTAATTCTATTTGCTTTATCAGCTGTTTCTTTTATATATTGTTTTATTGTTGAAGTGACCTCATTGAATTTATCGACTCTTTTAATCTTTTTATATGAATCTCTTGAACCGCAGTCAAGTGAAATACAAATCATATTATGATTGGCTGCTTTTAGCATTTCGCTGATTACCGGTTCATATTTTATTCCGTTAGAAAGGACTTCAAGCCGGCAATTTTGCTTGAGTAATAATTTTACAATCAAAGGAAATTCTTCAAGCATGGTAGGTTCTCCTCCCATAAAAGCTACAAAGGTGTCTGCAGTAAGCCGTCTTTCATCAATAAGTTTTTCTATTATAGGAAGAGCATCATAATCATCACTTTTTTTTATTCCTTCATAAAAATCAGAATGAACAGAGCAATAAAAGCAGGCAGCGTTACAATGCCTCCAGTTAAATACGGTGATTTTATGTATTTTTCCGTCAAAATTTTGCCATTCTTTTTCTTCTAAAATAGGACACTGCTTACATCTTTCGGGAATTATGCCTTTTTTCATTGCTTCAATTATTTCTAATCTGCGTTGTTCATTTTTCTCAAATGCATTTTCTTCTTTATATGAAATATATTCAGGACCTTCCCATACTTCATTGCAATATTTAAACCCGCTGAAGCTGAGGTCTATACTTCCTAAAATATGGTCACAGCATTTGTATTTCATTTTTTTCTCCCGTTAACATCTATATAATAACAGGCATATAATCTTTTAACAAATTTATGATTTTCTATCTTTACCAAATAGACATAATTATACATTTTATTATAATATTCTTATTATGGAGGGTTAATGTCAGAAAATTATGCAATATGTACATATCCATTTGAATCGGCTCAAATTAGTATGCAAGGTGATGTGTATGTTTGTTGCCCTCCGTGGTGCAGGTCTTTTTCCTTCGGTAATATTTACGAACAATCTTTTGACCAAATATGGAACGGGGAAAAAGCAAAAGAATTCAGACGACAGTTCATCAATGGTAATTACAATATATGTGACCTTAATTTATGTGTCAAAGATTGTTCTCATAATGTAGTTCCAACTGAGACTGCTCCTAAGCCAAAAACTTTTATATTTTGTTATGATGCAACCTGTAATGTAAAATGCATTTTTTGCAGAAGTTGTCATCAAAAACAGGATTTGACTTATTTCAATGAACATATGGATGAAATAATATATGATATGCTTGAAAATGCACAAAATGTTGTTTTATCCGGAGTCGGTGAATGTCTTTTTAGTCCTCATTCCAGAAAACTTATTAAACGTATCTCTGAAATTTATCCTGATATTAAGTTTTCACTTATTTCAAACGGAATATTATGTGATGAAAAAACACTGACTGAGCTCGGTATAGTGAATAAGCTTTTATCCGTTACGGTGTCATTGCATGCTGTTAAGAAGAAAACATATGATAAATTGGTAATAGGTGGTGATTTTAATAGAGTTGTTAAAAACCTCAGATATTTATCTCAACTAAAGAAGGACGGTAAACTTACAAATTTTATACTTAATTTTGTAGTAAATGCATATAATTATAAAGAAATGATTCCTTATATGAATATGGCAGAAGAAATAGGAGCGACTGTCGGGTTTCTTGAACTTTTAAAACTGGAAACAAACGAAGATGTTTATCAAAAACTTAATATTTTCAATGAAAAACATCCTGAATATAATAATTTTGTTAAAATTTTAAAAAACCCTGTATTTCATTCCGGTAATTGTACAATTAACGATTGTATGTTAAATTTAAAGCCGGTTAGTTTCCTTCAGTCATTGAAAAATAAATTTAAAAAAATCTAATTTTTAATATATAATATTTTTATAGAAATTTAAGAGGTATAGAGATGGGATATTTATCTTGCGAGTTTGTTGAAAACGGTATGTGCTTTATATACGATGCTGTTGTTTTATGCAGTTATTCCATGTGTATGAAATTTCAAGCGATAAAGATAATTGAAGATTATCACGGAGAACTTTTTGATTGGGAAAAAGTGAAACAGATAAAGCAAGAATATCGTGACAGATTTGCAAAAGGCGATATCCCTCCGATTTGTGTCGGCTGTCCAAGTTTAAGAGAAAAAGATTGGTCCGGATCTATGGAATTAAAATATATTCTCATAAACCACTGGGAAAACTGTCAATTGGACTGCATTTATTGTCATACTCATGAACGTAAAAAAGAATTAAATAAAATGAAACCCTGGAAAATACTTCCTATATTAAAGGATGCTCTTAGTAAAGGGATGTTGAGTAATAATGGTAATGTTAATATCACAGGCGGTGAACCTACAATTTTAAAAGAGTTCCCGGATTTAATGAAATTCTTTCTCGAAAAAACAAACATATTTATTATGATAAATTCAGCCGCAGTTGATTATTCTAAATGGATTAAAAAAGGATTAGAACAAAACAGAGTAGCTGTAACAATTTCACTTGATGCAGGAACAAGAGAAACATATAAGAAAATAAAAAATGTTGATTATTTTAAAAAAGTTATTAACAATATAAAAAAATATAAAAAGGGGCTAAATCCTGTGCAGTCAAGCCTTATAGGAATGAAATATATTTTTGTTCCCGGTTATAATGATACTCTTGAAGAAGTGCGAAGCTGGCTTAAAATTGTCGAAGATTTAGGAATGACAAATATACAGCTTGAACTTGAACATCACTGGTATGAAAAAAATAAATATCTTCCTGAACATATAAAAGCTTTTATTGAGTTAATTGTTGATTATGTTCATAAGCATAAATGCAATTTATCTTATAGAGAAATTTTAACAACTTGCGGATATACTGAAGTTATAAGATACATTGATAACGGAAGATAACAATGACAGAGTGTAAGCATATGTACTGTCCAAATCCATATATACTTGCAGAAATAATGCCGTATGGCAATGTGTACCCTTGCAGCTGCGGCTGGATTAGAGGCTATTCTTTCGGTAATATTTTTGAACAGTCTTTTGACGAAATTTGGAACGGGGAAAAGGCAAAAGAATTCAGACAAAAATTGTATGATAATGATTTTTCACTTTGTCCGGGGTGTCAGAATCTGGAAATTCTTGAGGAAATAAAAGATTCAGAACCTAAACTTATATCAGAACCTCCGGAACGTATACTTCTCGGGCTGGATGAATTTTGTGATGTTAAATGTATTTTCTGTCGCAGTGACAACCACAAAGTAAGTTCTCTTATTCCCGACGATAAAAAAGATAAGTTACTTGAAATACTAACTCCTTGGCTTAAAAATGCTAAGTATGTAAAAACAAATGCTGTAGGAGAAGTTTTTGCAAGCAAAATATCACGTGATTTAATAAAAAGCATAGCTGACAATTTCCCGAACATTAAGTTTGAAATTATAACAAATGGTATCCAATGTACAAAAGAAAATATAGAAAAACTCAATCTGACCGATAGAATTTCTATGATAACAGTTTCTTTGCACGCTATGAAAGAATCAACATATAACAAAATTGTAAGAGGCGGAAATTATAAAAAAACTATTGAAAACATCAAATATTTATCTTCTTTAAAAAAAGCAGGAAAGATAGAAAGATTTGAAATCCACTTTACCGTTACAAGTATAAATTATAAAGAAATTAAAGATATTATTAGATTTGCCCGTTCTCTTGATGCAAAAGTAAGACTTTTGGGGCTTGATTGTTCAAGAGATTTAGAACAATTATATAATAAAATTAATATTCAAGATAAAAAACATCCCGATTATAATAAACTTGTAAAAACTTTTCAGGCTAAAGAAATAAAAGAAGCAAAAGATATTGTTATTCAGGGTCTTGACTATTTTACCGGCTTAAAAAAGATTTCTTTTATAGAAAAAATAAAGAATTCTTTTAAAAAGAAATAAAATTTACTTTAGATAAAGTCTGTAATTATCTATATATATAAATTATCAGTTTTTATTTCGATTTGTATTTTTATTGTATTTTTTTATAAAAATATAATATTATTTTATATGTAGTAAAAGAAAAGGAAGTTATGAAAAGAAGAGATTTTATATGCGGGGCATCTTGTCTAATTGCAGGGTTTGCTTTGGGACATTTTTCAAATAAAAATAAACAAGAAAATTTATTTAAAAAAGAAGATTTCCATGAAAATAATGGATTAGGGGGATTAACTGTTGCAGTATCTTCTCATTGTAATTTAAATTGCAAAAATTGTGATGTATATGCCCCATTAGCAAAAGAAGAATTTGTTACTTATGAACAATTTTCAAAGGATATGGAAAAGATAAAAGAACTTGCACCAGATAGAGAAATTTCATTTGCTTTTATGGGCGGTGAGCCTTTATTAAACCCTGAATTAACAAAGATTATTAATAAGTCAGTTGAATTATTTCCAAATTCTGAAAAAACTATACTAACAAACGGAATCTTATTAGATAAAATGAGCGATGATTTTTGGGAAGCGGTAAAAAATTCAAATATGGACTTTGGAATTACAAAGTATCCTGTAAATCTTAATACGAAGATATTAGAAGAAAAAGCAAAAAAATACGGATTTAAATATCATTATGATATTGTAAGAGCTAACAAGTTATATAGTTTAGAAACAAGAGAATTAATCGAAGAAAACTGTGAAGAAGAGAACTCTTTCGACTGGAGTAAAAATATTCTTGATTTAAAAGGAAAACAAAATTATATTGCAAAAAGATTTACATGCCCCCATAGAGGTATTAATGTATATGCCCGCGGGAATATATATTACTGTTATGTTCATGCTTATATAAAAGCTTTTATTGAATATTTTAAAGTTGATATTCCTATAACAAAAGAGGATTACATCAAAATTGCAGACGTAAAAGATATAAAAGAAATTGATGATTTTGTAAGTACTCCAAAACCCCTTTGCAGATATTGTAAACAATGTCATAATACTTGTTACGGCGGAGAACCCTTAGAGTGGGGATTTTCAAAAAGAGAAATAACTGAATGGACATAAATATTTTGCTTTAATACAAATATTGTTATAGTATCTATTTATGAAGAAGATTTGCAGGCACCCATTTTATAGTATTCAAGTACAAAACACAGGTGAAGTGTATTGTTGCTGTTGTTATTGGACTAATTTCTATTCTTTCGGAAATATTTTTGAAAATACATTTGATGAAATATGGAACGGAGAAAAGGCAAAAGAGTTCAGAAAACAGTTCATTGAGAACAGTTATAAGTATTGTAATCTTGATGTATGTGAGCCTTATAAATATGAAATGGTTCCGGAACTTATAAGTGAATATCCGAAACAAATAGAATTCAGTTATGACAGAAGGTGTAATGTAAGATGTATATTCTGCCGTAATGAAAAAAATAAAGAAGAAGAAGAATATAACAGGGAAAAAGAAAAAAGAATTGAAGAAAATTTTGACAGAGTATTTTTTCCTGTTCTAAAACAGGCGGAGTTTGTTGAATTAAACTCTGCCGGCGAGTTATTTGCAAGTAAACATTCTATTGAAATAGTTAAAAAAATTATAAAAATAAATCCAGATATTAAATTTAAAATTATTTCAAACGGAATTCTTTTTACAAAAGAAATGATTGATAAATTAAATCTTACAGAAAAAATGTATACTGTAACTATTTCTATGCATGCAGTAACAGAAAAAACATATAATAAACTGGTTGAAAACGGTAACTTTAAAGTTCTTATAGAAAATGTAAAATATTTATCCAAATTAAAAAATAAAGGATTATTGCAGAATCTTCAATTGAATTTTGTGGTAACGGCATATAATTATAAAGAAATGAAAGATTTCGTTAAATTTGCAAAAAAAATGAATGCTAAAGCTTTTTTTATTAATTATCATGAACAAATAAATTCAGATGAATTAAGAAAAAAATTGGACATCTCGCTGACTCAACATCCTGAATATAATAAACTTGTTAAATTATTAAAAGATCCAATATTTAAAGATAATTGCTGTAGTGTTAATGATTATTTATTAAAATTGCAGCCTGTAGCAAAACAACCTCTTTTTTTGAAAAATTTATTTAAAAAATGAGCCTTTATTTAAAATTTCTTTAATATATTCCCAGATATTTGCTTCAATATTATTTTTTTTACATTCTTTTTGATAAAAATCAAATAATTCATAATAATAGTCAGGAATTTTAAATTCTCCATTCTGAATAAATTCACTGTCGCACTGGTCTATCATTAATTCTGAATTTTTAATACCAAGGTCTTTCATTAAGTTAATATAATTTAATAGTTCTTCCTTATTATCGTTAACTCCTCTTACAAGAATATATTTTAGCCTTAAAAGAATAGGTAGTTTAACGTATTTTCTTAAATTTTCTGTAACATCATCAAATTTATCAACCGTTTTTATCTTTTTAAAAGTTTCTTTTGTTCCGCAGTCAATTGAAATATTAATATCCACGAAAGTTTGTTTGCAGATTTCTTCTACAATTGGAAGATATTTTATTCCGTTTGTTGCTATTTCAATTCGCTTAACTCCATTTTTAATAAAAATATGGACAAGATCTTCAAACTCATCAAGAACAGAAACATTTCCGCCCTGAAAATGAACATCAAGTTCTTTTTTATCAATAATGTCTTGTTTATATAATTCTTTGATTATAGGAAGAAGATCATAATAATCGCTTTTTTTTGATTTTAAGACAATTTTTCTGCCGGAAAGATATTGTTCGCAGCAATAAATACAGCTGCAATCACATTGTTTGAAATGTTTTACTATAATTAAATTTGCTTTTGGCGGCTTTGAAAATGAACTTATTAAAATTGGTTTAGGATTTTCTTGTTCTTTAAGGTCGAAACATCCTTCACATTCTTCCGGAATAATTCCTTTATCAAGCATTTTTATAAGTTTATTTCTTTTTGTTATTATGTCCTTGATTTTATCCGGTTTAGGAATATCAATAGAAGGACCTGTTCTCGTTGCACAACAATAAAAAACTTTTAATGCATCAAAGTTTAATGTTTCATTTAATCTTTTACAATAATATCTTTTCTTCATACAATCATTATACTAAATTTCTGCTATTATATAATAGGGTACAGAAAGAAAAATATGAAATTTTATAGTTTTTTTAATAACAAAAAAGCATATATGTGTGAATTAATGAATAATCATCTTCATTTTTCTTGTCGAAAAGCTCTTGAACCATGTTGTAGTGCAAATGTAGGACCGGCTTTTGTAAAAAATCTTTCACAAAAAGAATCAATAATGGATTTTGTAAAAACTAAAAAAAAATATATAAAAATGCTGCAAAAAGGTGATATACCATATGAATGCAAAGATTGTGTGCATCTAAAAATATATGAAAAAGTAAATGATTTCAGAATAAAAAAAATAACATTAAATCATTATACACAGTGTAATTGTGCCTGTATATATTGTACCCAGGGAAACAGAACTTTAGAAAAAATAAAAGAAGATGAAAACAAACCGGTTTTATTTGATGTTTTAAAATTTATAAATGAACTTTATGATAATAATTTAATTGATACAGAAAATTTATATATAGATTTTCAGGGCGGAAATATATCGTGTTTAAAAAATCATGAAGAAATTATAAAAACTTTTTTAACTAGAGGTGTCGGAACAATTTATATTCCTACAAACAATATTGTTTATATGCCGGTTATTGAAAATTTATTGAGAATGAAAAAAGGAGAAGTATGTACTGCTCTTGATTCAGGGTGCAAAGAAACTTATTTCAAGATAAAACAGGTTGATAAATATGATAAATCAATTGAAAATCTGAAACGTTATATTAATGCTGCCGGAAATGATTCTATTATTGTCAAATATATTATTGTTCACGACTATAACGATAACATTGAAGAATTTAAATTATTCCTGGATAAAATGATAGAAATTAATATAAAAATAATAGTTATAGATATAGATTACAGAGATATAATAGATAATTCATTTAAAATACCTAAACATTATTATGATATAGTAAATTATGCCAAAAAAATATGCAGAGAACACAATATGGATATAGGAATTCCTCCATATACAGAAAGTGTTTTAAAAAGGGGTTATTCTGTTAAGTAAAAATTAACATTTTGCAGCTAAACACTGGTTGTAAAAGCTGAATGTTTCAACTTCAAAACCTCTGTTTTTTGCATAATCTATTATATTGGCTGAATAATTCCAATCTTTTTTATCAAGTATGTAGTTTTTTCTGCTGCAGTACTTACCATCAATATCTATTTTTATTCCTTGTATTCCGAAATTTTCTGCTATATTAAGAAATTTTTCAAACTCTTTTCTATTATTATTTATCCCGGGCAGAATAATATATTTAAGGAAAGTATTTTGTCGGCATGTTTTTGTTTTCGTATACTTTCTAAGATTGTTTATAACAGAATTAAAAGCGTTAACACGTTTGATTTTTTTATACATTCTTTCTGAGCCGCAGTCTAAAGAAATTATAATAACAGCTCTATTATGATTCATTGCATTAAATATTGCTTCTGAATATGCTATTCCATTTGTTGCAATCGCACAGATTTCTGTGAATCCTGATAATATATAAGTATTAATTATGTCATTGCACTCCCTGTAAATAGAAAATTCGCCGCCTCCTATATGAAATTCACATCCTTCTTTTAGTATACCTTTATCTCTTAAATCATTTAAGACGGGCATGATGTTGTATGTTTTTTTCTTTTTATCTTCAGCTGTCGCTTCTGTAATACAATATATACAGTCTGCATTACAATTTTTAAAATGGGTTATATATACCTGATCTATATAGTTTTCTTCACTCCAATTTCTGTTTTCAAGTTTATAGCAATCTTTACACGGATATAAATATTTATTATTTTTTGAGTATTCTCTATATCTGTTAATTTTAGAAAACAACAAATCCGTACTTACTTTTTCTCCGTTGTATAAAGGATAAAAAAAGGGAGTGGATTGTGATTTTCCTTGAGGAGTATAGCAGCAAGAACACAACTTTGTTTCATAAAAACAAATACCGTGTTCTAATAGATTACAGCTTTTATACTCCATTTTTTATCCTAATCTTTGTATGTATCGTGAGCGAATATATCAATATCCTGTTTTGTTTGTTCAAGATTCATTTTTAGTATTGTTCTTGCAAAAAATTTTATTTTATTCTTTAAGGAATGAATATGGCTTACAGGTTTTAATTCTCTCAAGTAATTAGGAAGAAAACAGTGTGAAGAATTAAAAATAGGATTTTTAAGCATCCTTACAAAATGGTTGTAATTGTGGTGATTTTGATAGAACACAGCATAATCTTCCCTGTTCATAATATATTTGGCATATCCACCAATGCAAGCTGAAAAACAAGCTTTAGCATCAAGCTCTTCTGCTAATTTCACAAAAGCCGGCATATCTTTATAATTTTCATCAACTATTACAAACATTATCTCAAAAGTATCAATTTTTCCGCTTTTTTTAAGTGAGCTAATGTATCTGACATTTTTCATAACTTCATTAAATTTATCAACTCTAAAAATTTTTTTATAAGTTTTTCTACTTGCTGCATGCAAAGATATATGGACTTTAAATAACCTATCCAGAAGGTTATGCTTTTTAAGATTTTCTTCATTACATTTTATTCCGTTTGAAATAAAATCAATTTTAATTCCGGGATTATTATTAATTATTGCGGCTGCCATTTTTTGTGTATGCTTGCTGTCAAAGAATTCTCCCCGGCAATTTATAAACATATATTTTGCTTTTGACGTTATTGGTATTATATGTGAATCAATGCGAGATTCCCATTTTGTAATTTCCTCCTGCGGCATCATTTTATATTCGTCTCTGCAAATAATACATCTTTGTGCACAAGAATAATCATAGCCAAGATTTATATATTCAGGGTATGGGGCGATGGTTCCAGAATATTCCGGAATATCTGTTTTGTTTCCGTTACATACGTCATAATTACAATAAGTATATTTTTTATCCAAGATATCTTGTCTGAATTTTTGAGCTTTTTCTCCGTTCCATATTTCATCTATATTTTGTTCAAAAATATTTCCTATAGAGTTAAAATTTGAAAAACATGGATTGCAAAAAAAACATCTTCCGTCGTTATTTAATTCAAAACAGTTCCATGGATTTTTACAAAAAACTTTGCTGCTCATTTTTGTCTGCTTTTTATATTATTAACATTTATATAATATCATAATATTTATGATAAAATACACTTTATGGTGAAAGTAAGTGTAATAATTCCTTTTTATAATCAAAATAATGATTTTTTAATAAAAGCTTTGACTTCAGCATTAAATCAAACATTAAATGATATAGAAATTATATGTATAAATGATGGTTCTGAAAATCTTGAAAATATTAATCTGGTAAAAAATATACAAAAACAAGATAACAGAGTAAAGTTAATAAATATAGAACATCAAGGATCAGGTATTGCAAGAAATAATGGTATTATTGAATCTTCAGGTAAAAATATAATGTTTCTTGATTCCGATGATTATTATCCGGATATCGATATACTTGAAAAATTATATAATATAAAAACAGAAGAAAAAGTTAAAATTGCAGGCGGAAAACATCTTATATTAAATAAAGAAAGACTCGAAGAACCGTATTTTAATTTTGGAAATATTGATGAATATTTTTGTAATAAAAAAATAAAATATCTAGATTATCAGTTTCCCTGGTGGTACTGGTGTTTTATGTATGACACAGATTTAATGAAAGAGAATAATATTTTTTTCCCTTCTTATTTAAGGTATCAGGATCCTCCATTTTTCGTAAAAATAATGTATCAAGCACAAATTTTCTATGCTGCTGATTTTGTTACATATATACACAGAAAATCAGATAGATTGTTTTCTCTAACACCTTTTCTTGCGTATCACCATGTAAAAGGAATTTCGGAAATTTTGACTTTTTCAAAAGAACATCATTTAAATAAACTTCATAAGCTTTTATATGATACTTTTTATAATTATGATATTAATTTACTTGAAAATATTAAAGATCTTTCTACTATACAATTATATGAGTTAATTAAGATTATTAATGAAGCTAAATAATTATTTTAATTATAACTTTATATTATCTTATCTCGAAGTATATTAATTCCGTATGCTATATAAGCACATTCATCATTCATTTTAGAATCATTTAATGTATTTATAAACTCAGGATACATTTTGTTTGCAGGATTTGCTATACATTCTTCAGTAATATTATAAAAATTTATTTTATTATTATCAAAATTCATCTTTGGCCAAAATAAAGCATATGTATCATATTTTTTAGTGAAGGCAATAAAATCCGTCATATAATTTACATTGTTTGAATCTATAACATAAGCAAAAAACAAGTTGGATAATTTATTTGTATCTTTTAATTCTTTAAGCCAGGTTAGATTCTTTATTAATTCATCATAATTTCCGTTATGTACATATTTATCATAGGTTTCTTTATTTGCTGCATTAATAAAAATAAGTACATTTTCTATTCTGTCTGTAATCCCTAAACTATCACAAATTTCTTTATTGAATAAAATACCGTTAGATACAAAGTTAAATTTTATTTGAGGAAATTTTTCAGCTATCTCTTTTATAAGAGAAGAAGTTTTTTTACTTGAAAAGGGATCAGTTTTACTGCAAAATACGACATATTTTGCTTCTTTTAATGCTTCAAAGTATTTTTCTTTTATTTCTGTATCATACTCAGACTGTTCTTCATCAGACATAACACAGTTATATAAACTTTTTACATCATTTCCGAATGTTACTATTTGAGGAAATTTGCATTTTTTATCATAAAGACCTTTTTTCATAAAATCATAAAGAACCTGCATATGAAAATTTGATTTGTTTGCACATGGAAATAAAAGACAATATGAATGTATTTTATGTTTTGCGTTAGTTCTAAATTGTTTTGCAAAAGAACCATTCCATATTTTATTAAAATTTTCTTCTTGTAAGTTGCCTAAATTTATTAAAAGCGAATTTTTTACCATACATTCTGGACATGTATATACATTATTTTCTTCTGAAATAAATGCATGGATTAAGGGCATATAGCAAAAACATTTTTTATTATCTTTTTTCCCTGAAAAATTTTCTTTTATTTTAGAAAATAAGTTCAACATATTATATAAATCCTTTATTTTAGAATAACTTTTTAATATGCATATTTTACAATATTAATAATAAATATTCAAATATATTACCACAGTTTAAAAAGGTGATAATTTATCATACATCTTAAAATATATTTTGTTTGAGATACAGGAATATCATTTAATAAGTTCCACAGGCGTTTAGGTCTGAAATAAAATTTCCAGTATACTTTTTGAATTGTTCTTAATATATATTCTTCTGTCAAATTTTCAGGCAGCCAATCAGGTTTTGAAATAAAAGAATTATCTAAATTTAAACTGAACTTTTCCTTTAACTTCTTTGATAAATCAGAACCGGGTAAGAGCCTTAAAGCAAAGAAACCGGCTCTGTCCAATTTACTGTTAACAGCATAATCAATAGTTTGTTTAATCGTTTCTTTAGTTTCTCCTGGAAGACCGAATATAAAATTCCCCTGGGTAACCATACCTGCTTCATGGGCAAGATTTATAGCATAGTCTATCTGTTCAATAGTTTCACCTTTTCGTATATTTTTCAGAATTTGATTATTAGCAGATTCAATTCCGAAATCAATTAAATAACAGCCTGATTTTTTCATAAGGTCAATTACTTCTTTATCAACTTTATCAGCTCTTACTCCATTTGGCGTTGACCAGGCTATTTTAATATTATTTTCCATTAATGAGTTACAAAGCTTTATAATATAATCTTTTTTAAGGGTTAAATTATCATCAGTAAATTGTAATTCTCTGATTCCAAGATGTTTAATTTGATATTTGACTTCTTCTATAACATTTTCGATAGAGCGTTGTCTTATTCCTTTATAAAAGTTATTAGAAGAACAAAAGGTGCATCTTGAAGGGCAGCCTCTTGATGTCATAATAATGCCGATAGGATTTCCTCTTGCTATAACAGCATGCGGCGAATGCGGGTATGAAGCCGGAGGTAAGAGCTCCCAGTCCGGAAAAGGAATTGTATCAAGATCCATAACTGTTTCAGCTTTTAAAACAGGAGAACCGTCAACTAATGTATCATCATCCGTTAAGTCTTTTATTGTATAAACCCCTTGTATCCCTTTTGGATTCAAATTATTTTTTAATAATTTTACAATAGGAATTTCTCCTTCACCGCATACAACAAAATCAGCATTTGAATCTTTTAGAGTTGTATATGGCATAAATGTTGGATGAACACCTCCAAAATGTACAATAAAGTTTTTTTCAAGAGATTTTATCTTTCGGCTTAATTCAACTGCCTGTTTATAAAATGCGGTAAGACAGTGAATACCTATAAGATCCGGATTCTCTTTCAGAATAATATTTATTATTTGCTCATCTGATAAATTATCACGAAGTGCTTCTACTATTACTACTTGAGCACCTGCATACTTTTTTGCATAAGAAGATAGATATAATACACCTAATGGCGGTGCAAGTACATAAGAATCAAAATTGGGAATTATATATAAAATTTTCATAAATGTTGATAATTATTAGACTGATAGTTTACTTGATAATTATAACATACTTTATAAAAAATCATTGAATATTAAATAGTCTTTTTGCTAAAATATATTTATGATTAAACGTTTTTTTTATAATAATGAACTAATAGCTTTTGTAATTAAGAGAGATTACACAAAAGAAGGAATTACTTTTTTTACGGATGATGAATTTCCTGAGCAAATAGCATATATGAGTCATAAAAAAGATACAGTTGTAATGGCTCATGTACACAATAAGATAGAAAGAAAGATTCTTGTAACTCAGGAAGTTTTAATTTTAAAAAAAGGAAAAATCAGGCTTGATTTATATAATGAAAATAAAGAATACATTGAAAGTTATATAGCAGAAGCGGGAGATATAATTTTTCTGGCTTCAGGCGGACACGGTTTAAAATGCCTTGAAGATGTTGAAATGTATGAAGTAAAACAAGGCCCTTATTTGAAAGAACAAGATAAAGTCCGATTCCAGGAAGTAGAAGATGAAAAGGTAATAATAAATGACTGAATTTATTCCTGTCTTTCAGCCGGTATTAGACGGTAATGAAAAAAAATATTTAACTGAATGTATTGAAACAGGCTGGCTTGGTTCAAATGGGAGATTTGTAAAAAAACTGGAAAAAGAATTTTCTCAATACTGTTCTCAAAAGTACGGTTCTTGTACTACAAATGGTTCATCTGCTCTTGATTTAGCATTGCGGGTAATGAAATATACCTATAAATGGGAAGATAATTCAGAAATAATTATTCCGTCTTTTAATATTATTTCGGCAGCTCAAAGTTGTATTTATAATAATTTAAAACCGGTTTTTGTTGATGCTGAAGAAACAACCTGGAATATTGATACGACAAAAATAGAAGAAGTTATTACTAAAAAAACTAAAGCAATAGTTATAGTTCATATATACGGATTGCCGAGTGATGTGAGTCCTATTTTAGAAATAGCAAATAAATATAATTTAAAAATAATAGAAGATGCAGCACAAGCACACGGACAAACATATAATGGCAAGAAATGCGGTAGTTTTGGTGATATTGCAACTTTTTCTTTCTTTACAAATAAACATGTTTCATCAGGCGAAGGAGGAATGGTTTTATCTTCTTCCGAAGAAATAATTAATAATGTAAATTATTTTAAAAATTTATGTTTTACAAAAGAAAAATTTATTCATAATGATTTAGGCTGGAACATGCGAATGTCTAATCTTCAGGCAGCAGTGGCCTGTGCCCAGCTTGAGAAAATTGAAAATACAATAAATAAAAAGAAAGAAATAGGCAGTAAATATCATCAGCTTTTGAAGGAAATTCCGGCAAAATTGTCATGCGAAAGAATGCCTTATGCGGAAAATCATTATTGGGTATTTGGAATTGTAATCAATGAAGATGTTAAACTAAGTGCAAAGCAGGTAAGAGAAAAATTACTTGAAGAAAATATTGAAACAAGGCCGTTTTTTTATCCTATGCATAAACAACCGGTTCTTGAAAGACTTGGTATTCTGGATAAAATAAAACGACCTGTTAGTGAAAAACTCTATGTAAAAGGGTTTTATATCCCAACAGGATTAAATCTTACCGATAGTAAATTAGAATATATATCTGAAAAAATAAAAAAAATATTGATGTATTGATTAATTTTAAAAAAAGAGAAAGAACCACCATAATAAGCATATTTTGCTGAATTTTATTATTTTGAAAATTTAATCCTTAATATTGAAATAAGAGCTTCAAAAACGATATTAATCGTCATTTTTGATTTTCCTTTTGTTCGTACTTCAAAGTTAATTGGTACTTCCACTATTTTTAAACCGGCTTTAAAAGCTTTATACTTCATTTCTGTCTGGAAAATAAACCCTTTTGCTTTTACTGAATCAACATCAATTTTTTCAAGAGCTTCTTTTGTGTATGTGCTATAACCTTCAAGCAAATCTTTTATACCTGTTTTCAGTATAAAATCCGCAAAAATATTTCCCCCGATAGAAATAAGATTTCTGAAAAAGTTTTTTTCAGTTGTTTTACCGCCTTTTGTATATCTTGACCCTACAACAACATCATATCCTTCATTTATTTTTTTTATGAACTCACTAATGTATATTGGATTATGTGAAAAATCGGCATCACACTGTCCTATTATATCGTAATTATTTTTGAGAGCCCATTTGAAACCGTTTTTATATGCACTCGCCAATCCTGATTTACATTCTTGCATTAAAAGGAATAAATTAACGTATTCTTTTTGTAATCTTCTTACTATTTCTGCTGTACCGTCCGGAGATGAATCATCAACAATAAGAATATGAATTTCAGGATACAACTTAAATGTTTCTCTAATTATTTTCTCGACATTTTCTGCTTCATTATATGTAGGTATTACTATTATATGTTTCATAAGACTGCCCTTTTATAAAATCTATTATATAATAAGTATAATCAATTTTAATAGGTGATATAACAAAATGGAAAAATCATTTAGCAAATATATTATTTTATTTAGAAATATTTTATGCTTTATTTTTTGTTTTTATTTAGTATTTATATATTTAAAATATGATGTCTTAACCGGTCATGATCATTTTTTTGAATTTGAATATGTTGCAAGGAAAAGTATGTTTAGTACAGCAAGATTTATTTCAAGATTTATAGTTGCTGCATTTTATGTTTTTATTCCTAACATTATAAAGATACATCCTAATAATATGTCTAATACAATTGTTCCTCTATTTAGTGCTTTTGTTTTAAGTATAATAACTTTATTTTCAATGAAAATATTTTATTTGTTTTTCGAAATAAAAAAATCTGTTTTTTTCAGAAAATCTTTTTTTATATTATATCCTGCAATATTTGTAATAATTTCAATTATTCCTTTAATAAATGAAAATATGTATATGTTTTATTTTTCTTCATTAGCGGAAACAGTTACTTTCTATGATTATCTTTTCAATTTTGTTTTTTTTACTATATTTTTCTATGCAGTTTTAAAATGTGTTTTTAATGGCATTGAAAATATTTATTTAAAAATTTTATATCTTATAAATTCTTTTCTACTTGGAATTTCTTTCGAAATGTTAACATTTGTTTCTGTAACTTATATAGTTACAGTTTGTTTATTTATGTTTTATTTATATAAAAAAGAAAAAAGTGAGACTAATAGTAAAAAACTTCTTTTTTTATTTCTTAATATGGTCGTTCTTTTTGTTTCTGGACTTCTGCATCTGTTTTTATCAGGGTATTCACAAGGTAGAATAGCCGGATATGACGTGAATTTAAAAGATTTTTTATTTACTGATATAAAAGAGATTATCTTACCTTTCTTACAGAATTATTTTAATATAGTTATATGTGAGAATCTTGGATTTTTAATTATAATAGCTATTTTAAGTTTCTTACTTTTTAAAACAAAAAGTGAAACAAAAACAGATATAAAAGTTTTATTTTTATCTTCAAGCCTAATATTATGCATATTTATTTTCTTTTTTGCATTAATTATCGGAGGTAAATGTCAGGTATACAATTATGACTTTTGGATTAGTCATATACCTTTTAGAATTTTTTATTTTAAAATTCTATTATTAATCATACTTTTTTATTTCGGGTATATTATTAGCAACTTAAAAAATAAAAAAATTAGCTATATAGTTTACTCTGTACTTGTATTGATGTTGTATACAGTAATATTTGTAAATATAGTAGAAATAAAAAAAGAATGGTCTTTTCAACAAATAAATTCTAAAGATTTAAGGAAAACAGTATATATTACTGATAAAATGTCTATACTGTATAATAAGCTTGATGGGATTGCGATACTTCCAATTTCAAGTTATAAAAAATATTCTTCTGCTTTTTTCATATACCGTCCAAGATGTTATGATGCCGATGCTGTTATTCGTGAAAAAATGAAAAGAATAGTAGATAAAGAAATTGCTTTAAAGAAAACAAGATTATTTGTTCTATACTCACAAGACGGAGAATATAATGCAGATAATGATTATTTATATTACTTGTATTATACATATGGTATCAGGTTGGAAGGTGTAATTTTTGTTGATGATAATGTAGCTTTTAAAGAATTTAGAAAAAGAGGAGGAGTATTTTCAGATAAAGAATTAAAAAAGACAGATTTTACTTTTTTGAAAAATAAATATAATACAAAATATTCATTAGATGAATTAAATAATTTAATAAAAGAAAATAGATTGGCTCCGTTTTTATATGCAGCAAGAGGGCGTTATTATTATTCTGAAGGGGAATATGAAAAAGCAGTTAATGATTATTCTAATGCAATTATCCTTTCTAAAACTCTAAAAAATTATTATAATCAATATTTTATATTAAGAGCTCAAAGCTATATTGAACAGAAAGACTATAAAAAGGCAGCACTTGATTACGAAAGATTTATAAATACCTCACCATTTTCAATTGAGTTCAGAAAAAAACTGGCAAACATATATGCAAAAAATGAATTATACGATAAAGCAATTGAACAATATAATAAGATTATAGAAATATTTCCTTATTACAATGAACTGGGTACAAAAAAAACATTTTATGAAGATCTTGCTTTAATATATTATAAACAAGGGAATTTTAAAGAAGTTATTAATTCAATAAATATGGATGAAAAATTATTCGCTTCTAGGGTAAACTATAAATTAAGATTTATGGCAAAAATAAAAAATAACGACTTAGAAGGTGCGTACAACGATTTAATTATTATAGAGCAAAAAGGGTTATTCTATGATAAAGAAAAACTAATTAAGTTAAAGGAACTAATTATAGACAAAATATATGCAGTTGACAGTACTTAACTTTTTTCTGTTTAAAGCAAGAAGAGAATTTGTTATTGATTTCATCACATTGTCTGCCTTTATAAAGTTTTCCCCTGCACAACTAATCTGAAGGTTCTTTATTCTTACTGCAGATACAGTCATAATGACTGCGAATAGTTCACATTTTAAGGCACTACTCATAGCTGCTTAACTACGGATGTAAGCATACTCAAAAACAAAAATTTTGTTTTTTGTAAAAAATCACGATAAGTTTCTGGCTTATTGTGATTTTTTCATCTGTCTATATATTATGTTTGTTATTTTAGCGTAATATCAAAACTTTCATTTTTTATAATTTCTTCAAGAAAATCATATGTAATCATTTTAAAACCGTTAGCAATAATTTGTTCTTTCATATATCTGTATAATTCACCCTGGGATTGTTTAAATGTTCCAGGATTTACAACCTGGGAACAAAATTCAATAGACGGTTGAAGAGTTATAACACCAAGCTCCTTACAGGTTTCAATCCATTTATCAATTTCTTCTTCACTATCATTTATATTTGGAACAATAATATATTTAGCTATAATATGATCTTTATTTACCTTTGCATCTTTTAAATAGTGTTTTATATTGTTCAGAACATCATTATATTTATCAACATGTTTTATTTTTTTAAACATTTCTCTTGAACCTGCATCAATAGAGATAACAATGGTTGTTCTTCTATCTCTTTCAAGTGCTTTAGAAAGTAATTTTTCATATATTATGCCATTGGTTTGCAAACAAAAACCGTAGTTTGCATTTTTTTGTTTGAGTAAAAGTTTCATAATCGCCGGAAATTCTTTTAACATTGTTAATTCTCCGCCTGTAATCGAGAAAAATGCATCAGGGGCTATCATATTATCTTTGAGCATTCTTTTTATTACAGGTAATAATTCAACATAGGGGCTGTTTTGTTTAGATTTTGTAATTTTACCTTCGGTAACAGGAAGCATTGCACAATAGCAGCAGAAACAATTACAGTGTACCCAGTGTGTTATTTCTATTTCTTTAAATTTATAATCTTCGTCCCAGTCTTTTTCTTCTGCATACGGGCATGAAAAACAACCTTCATGGGGTAAAATCCCTTTTTTACAGTTTTCTATTGCTTCATTTCGTACATCAATGTATTTCTGGTAGAAATCTCCTTCATAAGGAATGTTAAATTTTTCGTATCTTTTTGTGCCGCATAACTTATTACAAATAGAAACGGCATCATGCCTAAAAGCAATTCCGTGTTGAATATATTTACAACTTTTATATCTCATTAAAAACTCCTTTTTATATAAAAAATTATAGCATAATTTTGTTGTTGAAGTTTGAAAAGAAATTATGTATTATAGTTGTAAGGTAAAAAATGGAGAAAAAGGTGACAAATAACGGATTTTGTATAAAACCTTATGTTTTTTTTGAAATAGGAACAGGTGGATATTGCTATTTTTGTTCAAGATTATGGAATGATAGTTATTGTATAGGGAATATTCTTGAACAAAGTTTTCAAGAAGTATGGAACGGAGATAAAGCAAAAGCTTTACGTCAATCAATAATAGACAATAATTATAAATTTTGTGATACAAATCTTTGTATAATGCCGATAGGCACCCCTATAAATACTCCTGTTGCGGATTACCCTGAGGAAGTAAGCTTATGTTATGATGATACTTGTGTACAACAGTGCGTATACTGCAGGGATGAGCCCCACATAATGCCTGAAGAGGAGCAAAAAAAATGGGATGCTCTTATTGAACCTGTTTTTATTCCTATGCTGCAAAAGGCAAAATTAGTAACGGTTAATGTTGCCGGTGAAGTCTTTATAAGTCCGCATTCAAAAAAACTTATTAAAAGGATTGCAGAAGTATATCCTAATATAAAATTTGCAATAATAACTAATGGAATTTTGTGTAGTGAAGAAAATCTTAATAAACTTGGCATAGCTGATAAAATTATAGATATTAGAGTTTCAATACCGTCTTGTATTGAAAAAACGTATAATAAAATTGTCAGAAATGGTAATT
Source organism: Candidatus Gastranaerophilales bacterium (assembly GCA_944325525.1). Lineage (GTDB taxonomy): Bacteria > Cyanobacteriota > Vampirovibrionia > Gastranaerophilales > Gastranaerophilaceae > Avigastranaerophilus. The sequence continues at coordinate 91,704 of CALVAK010000004.1, read as the reverse complement.
TTAAAAGTGTAATGGAAAACCTAAAATATGTATCAAAATTAAAGAAACAAGGTTTAATAGAAGTTTTTCATTTGAATTGTGTTCTGACATCCTGGAATTATAAAGATTTAATTCCTTTAACATTATTTGCTAAGGAAATTGGTGCTTGTTTACATGTAATGATAGCTAAGGACATGGGACAGGGTACAAAATTTCTAAGTAAATTAGAAAAATATTTAATTACAAGACCTGAACATCCTGAATATAATGAGTTTGTAAAAATAATGAATAATCCTATAATTAAAGAAAATGATGAATTTTTAATAAATGATTCATTTAAACATTTAACACCATTATCAATAAAAGAAGTTATAAAAAATAAAATTAATTTTTATAAAAAATACGGCTGGTCAAAAGAGTAAAATAATGAGTAGTAGTACATATATTATTATATATCCGCCAATAACAAGGTCAGAGAGGTATTCTTCAAAATTTTTAGGGGCTGCTGGCGGGTCTCAGGTGCCTTTGGGGGTATTATATATAGCGGCTTATTTGGAAAAATATGGTTATGATGTTAAATTCATTGATGCAGAACATCAGCAGCTTACTGAAGAACAAACAATAGAACAAGTAAAAAAATATATAAACAATTCAAACAATTGTTATATAGCATTAACATCAACAACGGTTTGTTTTAATAGAACATTATCAATAGCAAGAGAGTTCAAAAGAGAATTTCCTAATATACCAATAATAATTGGCGGGGCCCATGTCTCTGCCGTTCCGGAACATGCAATGTCTTTTGATTGTTTTGATTACGGTATTATCGGTGAAGGAGAAATTACTTCTTATGAACTGCTTAAGTGTCTTGAAAATAATGGCAGCGTTGAAGAAATAGACGGAATTGTATATAGACAAAATGGGGAAATCAAATATACAAAACCAAGAAAGCATATTAAAAATCTTGATGAACTGCCTTTTCCGGCAAGACATCTTGTAAAAGATATTCACAGTTATGTTCCTACATTGTGTGACTATAAAACACTTCCAGTTACAAATATAATTACGTCAAGAGGTTGTCCGGGGTTATGTACATTTTGTTCAAATGCTGTATTTAACAGAACATATAGAGAAAGATCCGCTCAAAATATTTTTGAGGAGATAAAAGAAGTAATAAAAAAATATAAAATAAGAGAAATTCATTTTAATGATGATACTTTTTTAATAGATAAAAAAAGAATATATGATTTATTTGAACTTTGTAAAAAAGAAAAATTAAGATTTACATGGTCTTGTTTTTCAAGGGTTGATAATGTTAATTATGAATTTTTAAAGTTTCTAAAGCAAAATGGATGCTGGCATATTGCGTTTGGAATAGAATCAGGAGATGAAAGAGTTTTAAAAGATATAAAGAAAGAAATATCGCTTGATATGGCAAAACAGGCAATTACCTGGTGCTATAAACTGGGAATAAGAACAAAAGGACATTTTATAGTAGGACATCCTACTGATACTGTTGAATCTATTAATAAGACAATAGAATTTGCACTTAATGTTCCGTTTTCTGATGTTGTTGTGACTGTTTCTACCCCCATGCCCGGCTCTGAGCAATTCAGGACATTAATTCCTCAAGATAAAATAAAAGAACTTGATTATACAAAATTTAACTCCTGGCTGTCAATAGTAGAGCCGAAAGGAATATCTGCAAAGGAAGTTTTGATAAAACAAAAAGAATTTTACAAAAGATTTTATTTAAGACCTCCTGTAATTTTTCGATATGCTTTGAGCTTAATTTCTTTTGCCGGTCCAAAAAGGTTTGTTACTTTATTTATGAACTTTTTATATATAATTTTGCCGGTAAAATAGAATTATAAAAATAATTCTTTTATTTTAAAATAAAAATTGATATAATTTTTTCTATATAAAGTGGGAGCTCAAAATGAAGAAAAGAATTAAAACGATTGTGATTTCTATTATTAGTGTTTTACTATTAAGTTTAATTATCTTTATTGTTATAGACGTACTAGCTTTCAAAATTTTATGTCCTATTCAGGATAATGCAAAAGGTTCAGCGAATTTTACTCTTATAAAAAAACCTTACAATTACAGAATTTGGAAAAAAATGAAATATAGACAAATAAAAAACAACGATGCCAAAAAAGTCGTTTTTGGCACTGAAAATAGTACCCCCGGAGTAATATTATTGGGTTGTGAGTATATGTATGGTATAAATTTAAATCCGGAACAAACACTCGGAGCGAAGCTTTCTAAAATAATTGATGCACCTGTGTATAATCTTGCGGTATTATCCGGAGGCCCGCAGCACGCTTTATTGAAAGTTGAAAGCGGAGATTACGATGATGAAATAAGAAATAGTAAATATGCTATTTATCTTGCAACTGGTGAACATAGCTGGCGTGCCAGTACATACTCTAACGGGTATTTTATGGAAAAGTATACATGGCCACGCTACGTTATTAAAGAAAACAAATTGGTATATCATAAAAAAATATCTTTATTCGAAAAAACATATATTTATCAATATTTAAATAAATTTTATTGGACAAAACTTGCTTCTTTTGATAAAACATTCGATATTGTTAAAATGCATTTTCTTAAACTAAATGAGGAATTAAAGAAAATTAATCCAAAAATTTCTCTTGTTATAATATTATTTCAAGACAATGACAACAATTTAGAGTTTTTAACTACTGATAGGTGGAAAGAACTTAAAAATGCCGGTATAGTAGTACTTGATGCAGATGAAATGTCTTTAAAAAATGATATTATTGTAACAAGCCAGGAATATAGACTGCCTAATTTAGGTCATCCGAGGGAAAAAGTTTGGGATGTACTGGCTCCTGAAATAAAGCAAGAATTAAATCTTTAATTAAAATTTTTATTAAGCCATCTTGTTATGTGAGATGATATATTATTTGCAAAGAATACATTGTTTCTTTTTTGAGAAGCAAAGTATTCTATTGTGTTTTTTAAATTTATAGGGATATCATTGTTTTTAAAATTATTTTCAAGCCAGAAAAATTCAAGTGCTATTTCTATTTTTTCGCAGCCTGCATTTAAACATTTTTCAACAAATTTTTGAGCTTCTTCTGGGGTATCATTTGTTCCGGGGATTATAACATATTTTAATATAACTTCGGATTCAGGGTTATTTTTTTTTGCGGTAATATATTTTTCAATATTTTCCCATACTTTATCAAACATATCAGCTTGTTTTACTTTAAGATAAGTTTCTCTGCTGCCTGCATCAACAGAAATTTTTAATTGTGCCTTAGATGTCGAGATTGCATTTTCAATTGCCTTTGAATAGAAAAAGCCCGAACTTAAAAGAATAATATATGCATTTGTCATCATTGAAAAATATACAAGATATTCAAGTTCTCCTTCAGGATATTCGCTGCACTCACCTCCGCCTATAACAAACTGGCAATTGTCAAGTACCATATTATTTCTTCTTAATTGTTCAAGGACAGGTTTAACGTCAAATGTTTTTTGTGTGTTTAATTTTCTTTTTACTTCAGGGTCTCCGCCGTTTGATATGATACAATATGTACAGTTACAACTGCATTTTGTTCGGTTTGAAACAGATATTGTTGTAAAACCTAATGTTTCATCCCAATCTTTTTCTATAAAAAAAGGACATTCAGTGCAAGGAGAAGGATAGTTACCTTTTTTGCAATCATTTAGATATTTTTGACGTATTTTCTTATAATACTCTAAATCTAAAAGACTTCCATCATATTCAGGTAAATATTCAAGTCTTTTATCAAAAGTCGAGCAGCAAAAATATATATCACGAGGATTAATGACCAGATGGTGTAAAAGTGATTCACAACATTTAAATATCATTTGTATTAACTCTCTTCTGAATACTAGTATATTATAAATAATATTATTAATAAATCCAATAAAATATTTGTTTGATAAATATTAATTATGCTAAAATACTTGTATGTTAAAGAAATTTATTGATTTTTTTTCAAAAAATAAAAAATATGAGAATTTTGTAATTAATAATCAGGCTGTAATTATTGCTCTTGATGCCGAAACAAACAGGCGAAAAGGTAATTTAAAGGATGCTATGGACCTAATAAACAGAGCAATCCAGCTTGAACCTGATAATGATATGTATTATGTTACAAAAAGTTTGATATTCTTTGATTCCGGCGAAATAAAAGATGCTTTAAGTGAAATAAATAAAGCATTAAAATTAAATAACAAAGTATTAAGATATAAAAATTTAAAAAAAGAAATCCTTTCAAAATTAAGATAAAAATTTATTAAGTGAGTTATATTGTTTAAATTTTTCTGCGACCTTAAAATAGTATGGCATATCAACTTTATATTCTTTTGCAAGTTCAATAACAATGAAAAAAAGAAAATCAATTTCAGAAGGTTGTCCTATATTCATGTCATTTAAAATAGATGAATATACATTAGCATCATCTCTTTCTTTATATTTTTCAAAATTTGCATAATATTCTTTAAGGAAGTCGCTTCTCACTTTAACATTCATAGCCTTTGCAAGTACTAATAATTCATTGCATAAGTTTTCAAAGAACACTCTTTTTTCACCAATAATATCATTTGCATTGATATTATAATATATACAGCAAGCTTCAAAAGGAGATCGTGTTATTAATCGCTCAAAAGCCATTTCTGTAAATTGGTTTTCCGTTAAACATTCAGTTCTCATTCCTGCTTGAATAAAATCTTCTTTCATTTGCTTTAGAATATTAGGGTTAGCATTTCCTCTCGGAGCAAAGTTAAATTCACAATATTCTCTTTGCTGCAAATATTCAACATCCTGACGATTAAACCATCGGCATTTACCTACAAAATTTGCATCAAGAACATGTATATTTTTTAATTTTTTCTCAAGAGCATAACCTATTCCAAAACCGTTTGAAATAGACATTACAACAGTATCTTTATGCGATGATTTTAATATCAAAGGTATAGCAGAAATTATATCGGGCGTTCTTAAACATAAAATTATAACATCAGCTTTATTTGTATATGTTTTCTCAGTTTTTATTTTAACATTATATCTTTTTTCTCCTTTAACTGCTGATATTAATTTAATTCCCTTTTTTTCCTTCGCTGTTTTGATAACTGATTCATATTTCGATATTAACGTTACATTTTTATTTGCATCACTTAAGAAACATGCAAAAGTTGCTCCGGTTGAACCTGCTCCTACAATAAGATATTTTAATCTTTTTTTGAATAAATTTTTAAATATTTCCATCATAATTTATATTATACTTATTCCATCTCTTTTTATTAATTAATATACACCCTTTTTCATCAGATCCAGAGAAGTTAAATTTTTATTTAGTTTTAAACCGAGTTCCGTACATTTTTTCTCAGCAAAATCAAATAATTCATAATTATATTCTTCAATTTTCTGCCCTGCTTTTGTTTGAATTCCCCAGCAAAATTCCATACTTATTTCTACCTGTTTTAGGCCGATTCTTTTACTTTCAAGCAGCCACTTTTCTACTTCTTCTTTGTTATCATTAAATCCTTTTAAAATAATATATTTAGAAACAACATTATAAATATTAAATATGTCATTTTTGTATTTAGAAGCAGCTATTACATATCTTCTCAGGTTATCCATAACCTTTTTGTATTTATCCCGTCTTTTTATTTTTTTATAAATTTCAGGCGAACCGGAACAAACAGCTACTGTTATTACTCCTTTTCCATTTTTTAATACTTTTTCTACTGCCTTTGAATAACTTATTCCTGAGCTTTCAAACCAAATATGTTGTACATTATTTTTCAAGAAAAAGTCTATAAGCTTTGGAAATTCTTTAAGAACTCCAAGTTCTCCGCCTCCAAAATTAACTATTAAATTTTCTTTATCTACTTGATTATATTTATATAATTCTTTTAATGTTTTATATATTTTATTATTACCTTCCTTCTTTTTATCACTATATTCTCCTTTTGTTTCATCCCTGTAGGAACAATAAAAACAGCTGCAATTGCAATGGTACCAATAATATAAATATATTTGAGTGATTTTGTTTGTATTATAATTTTCTTGTTTTCTGTATATACAATTTTCGCATTCTGTTGGTATTTTATTATCAATAATATTATTTTGAATATTTTCTCTGAGATTTATAATCTTTTTAGCTAAATCTTCCGGGGTTTCTTTATATTCAGATATGACAGGCCCCATTTGCAGGGTTGTACAAAACCTGACATTTTTTTGGTGAAAACTTAAACCATTTATTAGAAATTTACAATATTGTTCTCTGTTCATTATTTTATTGTTTTTTACATTACTGTATATAAAAATACTTTTATTATATCACTAATTATATAAAATATTGCTTTATATTTAGTTGAGAAGGAATATTTTTAGTATATTTCGTCTGAATATTATTAATGATTTCATTGTTTTTATTAGATAAATTATTCATAATAAGTTTTTTTTCAAATGTTTTTTTGTTTTTCATTAATAATAAAATATTATTAAAAGCTTTTTGTGTAAAGAATAGATTTGAAATTCTTTTTACAATATGTTTTCCGTATTTGTCAGAAAGGTAAATTTTTGTTTTATTTTCAGGAATTTTATTTTGAATCATATATATATAATCTTCAAACAAATTTAACAATTTTTTTATGTAAAGAAAATTCTTTTTATTTTTCATAATCTTAATTTTTTTTAGTGCATTGTTATATTGTTTAATATGTATAAGGGTTATGATATAATACAGCTCTAGATTTTTAAAATCCTTTTGTATTCCGAATCTTTGCATGTTAAATATATATTTGCAAAAGCCGCAGAATTCTTCTTCAGTTATTTTAAAATTAATGTTATTTTTTATAATTTTAGAACATTTATAATCATCCATTCTGTAATTAATTCCCATTTCTAATGTAATATTGTTAAAAATAGACATTAATTCGGGAATATAAATTTGAAAAGAGGGGATATCAAAAAAGCTTACATCTCTTATAAAAAGATTTAGTCCATCAGAGATAAAGTTATTAATTAATGTTTTGATATTCTGATTGTTATACATGTTTTCCCAGAAAATCCAGTTCTCTTTATTAAAAATATAAAATGGTTTTTTTGCAAAAAAGGAAGGATTTAATTCAATAAAATTATTTAAAATTGCATTATCGACTCTTGCACTTATAATAGGAGTGTTTTTTTTCTCAAAATTTTTGAAAAATAATTTTATAAAAGTTTCATTTTCAATGTCATTATATTGTAAGATTTCAGATAAGCCCTGTTTAATTGCTTCAATCAAATTAAAATGTGAAAAAAATGAAGCATAGTAACTTTTATATTTCTCGCTAATTAGGATAATACAAATAACGGGAAATTTTCCGTTTAAAGAAGCATCTTTAATAAAAATATTAAATCCTAATTTTTTTATATGTATTAATACCTTTTTAATTGTTTCATCTTTTAAATATTCCTCTTCAGGAATATCAGGAAATGAAATCAAATTTATTACAGATTGTACTGAAATATATGATTTAAAAATTTTACAAAATCCGTTAAATAAAGCACGGTTTGCTGTCTGACCAGAGCAAAAAACTTCCTTTGAAACAAATTTATTTAAATATACGGGCAGATAGCATATTTCATCTTTATTAATATGGTAAAAAGGAGTCGTATTTATATTTTTTTTACTTTTAGAATTATTAAAATTTGTACAAATATCAATGATTTTACAAACTTCATTTTTATCATAAATTTTTTCTTCTGATATATAATACTTTAAAATATTATTTTTCAATAATTCTTTTACTGTTAACAACTTTATATCCGGAGGTAAAAAATTATAAGAATAGAAAGTTTGAAGTTTATCTATAAATTTTATATAAGCAATTTTTACAGCATAATCTTTATAAAACGATGTACCTGACGAATAAAGTTTTTTATTTGCAATTTCATGTAAGTCAAGTTTATTTATATAAAAATTGTCGTATTTTTTTATAAGAAAATTTTCTTGTAAATTATCAATACCAAAAGAAACAAGCTTTTCCTTAATGTTATTAATAATATCTGACTCAATAGTATAATTGTTGCTAAAATATTCCATAAAATTAGTTATTTACTATTTAAAAATTCATCAGGTAATTTTCTTATAGGATTATATAAATCAAAAATTTCCTGTTTTGAAAAATTTACTCTAGCCTGTTCTGGAGAAGAAAAGCCTTCTTGTTCTATTTTATATAAACAATACTGGCTGCATCTGCCTCCGTCTAGTGAAGCAGAACGCATACAACCACCTTTGCAAATAGTTGCATATAAGCAGTTTTTACAATATCCTGTTAAAGAAGAACAATCAAATCTTCTGTTATATTTAAAAGAATTTTTATCATTCCATATTTCTTTAAAAGAACGGTTTCTTACATTGTCTTCAATATATTTATCAGCCTGCATTGATAAACAACCCCTGACAGAGCCTTCGGCACTTATTCCGGCAACAAGTAATCCACCCATACAACCATCCCAGAAGCCTACTTTAAACAGTTCATTTGACATATCATTCATATATCCGAATACGTCTGCACCAGTAACATTTACAAAATGATCGGAATATTTTTTTCTGGTTTCAAGTATAAACTTTGCTATTTCTAAATATTGAGCTTCAGTAATCTGACATTCTTTAGACATTCTTCCAATATGGTCGCCGTATTGAATCTGCCATATTTTGACATTATTTTTTATTAGAAAATCTCTTATTTTTGGCAGCTGGTCATAATTAAGTTTATGAACTGTCGTAACAACCGAGGGAATTATATTGTTCTCATTTAATAATTTTATTGCATGTTCAATATGATTAAAAGAATTTTTTAAACCTCTAATATAGTCATGCAAATATGCTTCTCCAGCATCAATACTTATACCGTATGCAAGAAGATGATATTCTTTCAATTTTTTAATGGTTTCTTCATTAACCATATATGCATTTGATATTATTGCAACTTTTATCCCGTGAATAAGAATTGAAGAAATCAATACCCCTAAATCTTCTCTTAAAAGAGGTTCTCCTCCAGATAAAAAAATCAACTTACAACCGACATCAGCTAGGTCATCAATAACAGAAAGACATTCCGCAGTGGTAAGTTCTTCTCCTTTTATTTCACAACTGCAATCTGAACCGCAATGTATACAATTCATATTACATTTTGAAGTTATTTCCCAAACTACTCTGCTTAATTCGTAAGTCATATTCATCCTCTAAACAATATATTAACATACAATTGAATAATAAGCCATTACATAACAAATTCACCATAAAAATTATACGGAGAATTTGTTATTTTAATTAAATCAGCCCCAAACTTTTATGTTTCAGGTAAATTTCGTCAGCCATTTTGTCAAGTTTTAAATAGTCTTCTTTTTTTGCTTTACCTTTTACTTGAATAGGTTCAATGATATCGCATTTTAAAGGAGCAAGCATTTCAGCCATTTTCCCGAACAAATTACCGCCCCAGCCGTATGAACCTATAAAAGAAGCAACTTTTACTTTTGGTTTTAAAATACCTGCAAGATATATTGTATTAAAAGCAGCTGGATGAGGGCCTGCCAGCACCATTGAAGTACCTAAAACAATTGTTGTACTATCAACAAGGGCAATTGCAAGGTCTCCGAGATTTCCATCAACCATATCATATTTAAAAGAAGGTATTCCTTTTTCTTGCAATTTTTCTGCAAGGTAATCTATCATTTCTTTTGTTGAATTGTACATAGAAACATATGGAAGTAATACAAGATTTTTACCTTTTTCTCCTGCCCAATCTTCGTATAAATCCAAAATGTAAGAAGGATTGTTATGAACAGGTCCGTGGCTGGGCAGAATCATTTCGACATTAAGTTCTTTTATTTGTTTTACATATTTACGGCAAACAAAGCTAAATGGCATCATAATTTCTGCATAATATTTTTTTGCACTTTTCTCAAGTTCTTTTGAAGGAACAGCAAAGACATCATCAAAAATATAGTGAGAACCGAGGAAATCACAGGTAAATATAATGTTATCTTCTTTTATATAGGTAAACATTGTATCCGGCCAGTGAACTCCGGGTGCCATTATAAAATTAAGTGTTTTATTGCCAAGAGAAAGTTCATCGTTATTTGAAATTATTTTTATTTTATTTTCAGGTACTAATAGCATTTCTTTTATATTTCCTGCACAAATAGCATTTGTAACAACGACTGCATCAGGAAATTTTTCTAAAAGAGCAGGGATACTTCCTGAATGATCCTGTTCTCCGTGGTTTGCAATAATATAGTCAACTTTTGTTATCCCGTTTTCATCAAAAGAGTTTATGTATTCCTTTGTAAATTTAGGATACATTGTGTCTATAACTGCAGTTTTTTCACTTCCGGAAATCAAATAAGAGTTATAGCTTGTACCATTATCTAAAGGAATCAACTCATCAAAAATTAAACGGTCCTTATCATTCATACCTGCATAAAAAATACCGTCTTTTATTTTTTTATATAACATATTCTTCCTCTCCTGACTATTGAATAAGCAATTATTGTTTTTCAAACATATCTTTACCTACACCGCAAATAGGACATACATAATCATCCGGTAAATCTTCAAAAGCAATATTATTATTTTCTGCCGGTTCATAAACATAATGACAAACTGTGCAAATGTAATTATCCATTTTAATCTCCTTTACTTCTACCTTATTGAGAATAACATTTTGTTTAAAACTAATCAATAATACATATTATTAGTTTTGACAGTCTTTGCAAATTCCTTTAAAAACAACATCATATCCAGAAACAATAAAACCTGTCTGCTCTTGAGTTTTTTCAACTATATTGGAAGCTACATCAGAATTTATATCAAATACTCTTTTGCATTTTGTACAAATAAAATGATAATGTACATTAGTATTGTGATCAAAATGTTCTGCTGTTTCTAAGCCTTCAATTCGTTTTATAATTCCTGTGTCGGCTAATTTGCTTAAATTTCTGTATACAGTCGCAATTCCAATATTTGAGTCGGAATTTTCTGTTTTTATTATTTCCATTAATTTTTCTGCAGTAGGATGAACTGCATTTCGTTTCAATGTGTCTAAAATAATTTCTCTTTGTCTTGAATAATTCATATAATTGATACCTATTATCATTTTGTTGCTATTTGATATTATGAATTAAATTTACCAAAAAGTCATGATAATTAAAAAAATATTAAAAAATGTAACATAAATTAAAGAACTATATAAAAAATGACGATATAGTTAAAAAAAGGAAAGTAGGTATGAATTTTGAATCAATAAAAATCGGTTTTTTAAATTATCTTGAAGAAAAATCAAAAGATGTAAATGAAAAGCCTATCGAGAACACAGAAATAAGTATATTTTTGTACAGTGATGAATTTAAGGATTATCTTGTGCAAGAAGTCGGTGCTGATGTTTCTATATTTTCAAAAAGTATAAATGAAATTATGTCAATGGACATTGTAAACGGTAAGCTTGTTGAAAATAAAGATGAAAATTCTGATTCTTTTGAAAAAGAAGATGACAAACCGGAGCAAAATAACACTCCTGTGGGGACTATACCTGCACCTGTTGAAGGAGGAGAAGGAGCAGGGACTGTTCAGACCGGTAATGATGCTACACAGGTGGAACAATCTGCCGGAACAACAGTTGATGGAGCTGAAACTGGTGAAGATGTTGATGAAAATTCTATGATGACCAGTGCTTTAAATGATATCTTTTCAAATGAAAAAGTAATAAATACTCTAGATGTTGATCAAAACGGAGAGTTGAACGAAGAAGAAATAAATGCGTTTTTATCAGGAATAGCAAATCCGGAAAATAACGGGAATATAACATATGATGATTTGGCTCAAGCTGTGCAGTCAATACAAAATGGCACATTTGAAATTCCGGCGGTTAGTACTGAAAGTGGCAATAATGTAATAAACAGATTGCTTGATAAAGTATATGCCAATAAAACTGTAATCAAGACATTAGATCTTGATGGTGACGGTGAGCTTAATGATGCAGAAAAAGCTAAATTTGAAGAATTTATAAAAGGGTACAGTGATGATGGTGATGAGTTAACCGAAGCTGATATCAAGCGTGCTTTTGATGAAATAATGGAAGGAAGTTTTTCTTATGATACGGATTTAGAAGAAAAGTCCGAAGAAATTGATATTGAAGTAGAAGAAGAAATGCAAGAAAGAGCTCAAGCGGCAGAAGCTGAATCAAATCCTCAAGGAACACAAACTGTTTCTCCGTCGACATCGGGAGTAAGTGGTGTATCTTCACCGAGAGGAACAACCGCTAGTGCTAATTCTTTCTCAAATTCTAATGCAGTTAGTGAAAAAACTATAGATAATATGACACTTGAAGAACTTCAATCTGAAAAAACCACAAAAGAGGCTGATATAAAAGAGGCAGAAGAAGGTGTAAAAGAAGTATATTCTGGTGATAATGAAGCTGTAAAAGCTGCTCAAGAAGAATATGAGGCTGCGGAAGAAACTTATGATGAAGTATTTGAGAAAGCTTTTGAAGAAGCATTAGAAGAAAATGAAGATTTAGAAAAAGATTTAGATAAACAAAGAGAAGAAAATCTCGATGCAATAAGTGCAAAAGAAAATGAAATCAATGATATTAATATGCAAATTACGGATCAAGAAAGTGCGGTATCGGATCAGGAAGCTGTGGTGTCAGCGGATGAATCAAATTTAGCAGCACTCAAATCTTCTTTATCCGCTCTAAAAGGACAAACTTCTGATGATGAAACTGTTCAGGCAGAGATTAATGCTAAGATTTCACAATTAAATGCTGAAATTGCAGAAGCTGAAACTAAATTAAATAATGACAAAGAAAAACTGAATGAACTGAAAGACGGATTAAATACATTAAAAAATGAAACATTAAAAACTGCAGAAGAAGAGCTTAATGAGCTTGAAGAGAAAAGATCAGAAATTGAAGAAAAGATAAAAACACAGGTGATGAATTTCTGTTCTGAAGAAGTAAAACAGCAGCTGCAAGAAGCAATGGATAATTTTAACGAAGCAAAAGAAAATGTAAATACTGTTAAAGAAGAGCAGGCTGCCGCTGCACGTCAAAATCTTGAAGAAGTTAAATCAACAGAACCTACTCTTGAACAAATTAATGAAAAAATAAATGAGAAAAAAGCTGAAGAAACGAAGAAAGAGTACTCTGTTAGCGAATATGATTTTGATTTTGAATTAAACTTATCAGATTCTCAAAAAAGTGCACTTGAGAAATTTAAATCAAACTGGGAAGAAAACAAAGAAAAATATGAAGAAGTAGAAGAAGCAACAGGTATGCCCGCTGAACTTATTGCTGCAATACACTGGAGAGAAAGCGGCGGGAATTTTGATACATACTTACATAACGGGCAAAAGCTTGGAACAGTTACAACTATAGTGCCAAAAGGTGTATATTTTGAAGATTGGACTGAAGCTGCAATTGATGCTGTAACAAATTATGGCGGTAATATCGCTAATATAGAAGAAGGAAATCTTGATACTTATTATGAATATGCAGAAAGGTACAATGGGTTAGGATACAGGAATAAAGGGCTTCCGTCGCCATATGTATGGGCGGGAACAGACAATTATTCAAAAGGTAAATATGTGGCTGACGGACAATTTGATCCTAATGCAGTAGATCAGCAATTGGGTGTTGCTGTAATGTTAAGAGCTTTACTTGAATAAAAAACGGCGATAAGCCGTTTTTTATTGTTTATTTATCTTTTCAAGAAGCCAGCATATATTTTCGCCTAAGTTTTGCATGTTCTCCATTGCTTCTTTATCATTAATTACTTCTCCCTTGTCTCTTCCAAAACCCAAGTTCCAGTATGTAGAACCGGGAATAATCATTTCTGACATTAAGAACATGTGATGTAAAGATGCCTGTATTGAAGTACCGCCGCCTCTTCTTTGAGCAACAACTCCTGCCGCAATTTTGTGTTTAAATAATTTGCCGTTTGCTAAAGCAATTACTCCTGCTCTGTCAATAAAAGCTTTTAATTCTGCTGTCATATCCGAGAAATACGATGGAGTGCCAAGAACAATTGCATCTGCAGAAAAAACGTCTTCAAGAATATCATTTAATATATCATCATTATAAGCACATTTTCTGTTTTTTAATTTTTGGCATGCCCAGCAGCCTCGGCAACCATGAATGTTTTTACCGCCTATTTGTATGAGTTTTGTTTCAAATCCGTGTTTTTCCACTGTTTCCAAAACTTTTTTAAGCATTAGTTCTGTATTTCCGCCCTGTCTTGGACTTGCATTAATTGCAATGACTTTCATAATTATCTGCTCCTTTCTGTAATTTCTATTTTAGATATTTCAAAAGGTATTTTATATTTTCTCTTCGATATTCAGTGCACATAAAAAAGTATAGAAGTTCTTAAGAAATTTAAAAACGTAATTTTTATTTAAACTCAATAAGTAATAAAAGTCAATTTAAGAAACCTGGTGTATCCTATGTGCCGTTTAAAAAAACGTGGATTTTTCTTAAATTGAAAAAGAGGATTCAAGGGAAAATGAAAAAAATAATAATTATTATTTTAATATTAATCTTAGGTTTACCTGCATTTACCAGAACGATAACAGGGGAAATAAAGAAAGAAACAACCGCAAATACACATAGGATTTATGATGTTTTAAACAATAAACCGGTAGAAGGTGCAAAAATTAAAATTCCAGCAAAGAATTATACAACGGAAACAGATGAAAACGGAACTTTTATTTTAGGTACAAAAATAAATTCACCTACAATTATGTCAATAGAAAAATCAGGCTATAAGCCAGAATCTGTTACATTAAAAGCTCAAAGCAGCAGTCCGATTGTTATAGGAATAGAAAAAACAACTCCTCAGGATATTATTTTGGAAACAGATATGATTCATCTCGGTGACAATTCTTTTTCTGAAAACTCTGCTCATGCAGGAGATTTTAGTATAAGAAGTTCAGGTGCTTTTTATTCAAAAGACTTTTCTTTAAGACCTTTAAAAGAGACCGAAAATATTATTTTAAAGATAGGTTCGATTATAGGAATAGATACACTGCACGCTCAAAGACTAGGACAATCCGGAGTAAGAACATCTTATTCAAGTCCCCCTGAAATTTTTTGTAACGGAAATAAAATTGCTGAAATTAAAATAAACGGAGATAATCAACGAATTAACATTCCGAAGGCTATTTTAAGAGGAAGTGAAATCCTTAATATTACAATAAAAACAGGTAAAAATTTATATAAAACAACTTCTGTTGATTATGATGATATAGAATTTACTAATTTACTGCTGGAAATTAAATAAAATAACACGACAAAAAGCTATTTTCTGGTATAATAATCAAAAAAGGATGAATTATGCCATTTGAATTTAAACAAACAAATATACCGGATATTATATTAATTGTACCTAAGGTTTTTTATGACGAAAGAGGTTTTTTTACCGAGAGTTATAAACGTTCTGAATTTATTAAGAACGGAATAGAGGTTGAGTTTAATCAGGACAATCATTCAAAATCTACAAAAGGAGTGTTAAGAGGACTGCATTACCAGACAGCTCCAAAAGGGCAGGCAAAACTTATACAGTGTATAAAAGGTTCAATTTTTGATGTTGCTGTTGATATAAGAAAAGAATCTCCTTCTTTCGGTCAATGGGTCGGTGAGATTCTAAGTGAAGAGAATAAGCATATACTGTATATACCTGAAGGTTTTGCCCACGGTTTTTTAGTGTTGAGTGATATTGCAGAAATTACATATAAAGTATCGAACGAATATTCAAAAGAACACGAAAGAGGATTATTGTGGAATGATCCTGATATAAATATAAGCTGGGGAATTGATTATGAACCGGTTTTAAGTGAAAAGGATAAAATTCAACCAAGGCTTAAGGAAATATAGAGGAAACAAAATGAAAATATTAGTTACCGGCGGAGCAGGATTTATAGGCAGTTGTTTTATAAGATATATGTTAAATAAGTATCCTGATTATAAAATAATTAATTTGGATGCACTTACTTATGCAGGAAATATCGAAAATCTCGACGATGTAAAAGATAATAAACACTATACATTTATACACGGTAACATTTGTAATAAAAAACTTGTTCCGGACTTAGCAAGTGATGTTGACTGTATAGTAAATTTTGCGGCTGAAAGTCATGTTGACCGTTCTATAACCGGTCCTGAAATATTTATAGAAACAAATATCGCAGGCACACTAAACCTGCTTCAGGCAGCGAAAGAGTCACATATACAAAGATATTTACAGGTATCTACCGATGAAGTGTACGGTTCACTTGGGAAAACCGGTTATTTTTATGAAACGACACCTCTTTCTCCAAACAGCCCTTATTCTGCATCAAAGGCAGGTGCTGATTTACTTGTACGTGCTTATTTTGAAACATACAAACTCCCTGTATTAATAACAAGATGTTCTAATAATTATGGACCATATCAATATCCTGAAAAATTGATTCCGTTTTTTATATCAAAATTGTTAAGGGGTGAAAAAGTTCCGGTATATGGTGATGGTTTGAATGTACGTGATTGGCTTTATGTTTATGATCATTGCAGTGCAATAGATACAGTACTTCATTCTGGCAGGGAAGGTGAGGTATACAATATCGGCGGACATAATGAAAAAACTAATATTGAAATTACAAAATTGATTTTATCAGCAATGGGTAAAGATGAAAGCTCTATTGAATATGTAAAAGACAGACTCGGACATGACAGAAGGTATGCAATCAGTAATGATAAAATACAGTCTGAACTTGGTTGGGAGCCTTCTGTTACTTTTGAAGAAGGTATAAATTTAACTATAAACTGGTATCTTAAAAATCAAGAGTGGATAAAACGAATAGAAGAGAAAAAAGCCGGAGTAATATAATGAAAATTTTAGTTACCGGTTCAAACGGAATGCTTGGTCAAGATTTATGTCCTATACTTGAAGATGAAGGATATATTGTAGAGGAAACTACAATATCCGATATGGATTTTACTGATAAGAATCAAGTTATTACAAGAATAGAAGAGACAAAGCCAGATTTCATAATGCATTTAGGTGCATATACAAATGTTGATAAAGCTGAAGAAGAACGTGAACTGGCATATAAAACAAATGCCGAAGGGACACAAAATCTTGCAGCAATATGCAAAGATAAAGATATTCCTATATTGTATATTTCTACTGATTATGTATTTGATGGAACTAAGAACGGTAAATATCTTCCGGAGGATAAACAAAACCCGATTAATGTATATGGTGATTCAAAATATAAAGGAGAATTGGCAATCCTTGAAAATGAAAAATATTATATAGTAAGAACAAGCTGGTTATATGGACATCATGGGAAGAACTTTGTTGAAACAATGATTTCATTAGCTGACAAAGAAGAAATAAAAGTGGTTGACGACCAAAGAGGTTGTCCTACCTGGACTGTAGATTTAGCAAACGGTATAGTAAAAATACTAAAGGAAAAAAGTCCATATGGTATATATCATGTATGCGGCAGCGGACAAACAAGCTGGTATGGGTTTGCCTGTGAAATCTTTAAACTGTGCGGAAAAAAGGTAAATATAAAACCGTGCACAACAAAAGATTTTCCCCGTCCAGCAAAAAGACCGATGAACAGTATAATGGAAAATAAAAACATATTACGTCCCTGGGAATTGGCACTAAGGGATTACATAGAATTGAGGTGCGAATGAAAGGAATAGTATTAGCAGGCGGATCCGGTACAAGGTTATATCCGTCAACTCTTGCAGTTTCTAAGCAGCTTTTACCTATATATGATAAACCAATGATTTATCATCCGATATCTGTGTTAATGCTTGCCGGAATAAAAGAAATATTAATAATATCAACACCTCAGGATTTACCTAATTTTGAAAAACTGCTAGGTGACGGTTCTAAATACGGAATTAAATTTTCATATACACAGCAGCCGAGTCCGGATGGACTTGCACAGGCTTTTATTCTTGGAAGAGATTTTATTAAAGATGATAATGTTGCACTTATACTGGGCGATAATATTTTTTACGGTCCTTTTTTTTCGGGTCTTTTAAAAAATGCAGTAAGAAGAACAGAAAAAGAAGGTGGTGCAACATTATTTGCACATCAGGTTAAAGACCCTCAAAGGTTTGGTGTTGTTGAGTTTGACAAAAATAAAAAGGTTCTTTCAATAGAGGAAAAGCCAAAAAATCCAAAATCCAGATTTGCTGTCACAGGATTGTACTTCTATGACAACAATGTTGTAGAATACGTAAAAAATCAAAAACCTTCACAAAGAGGAGAACTCGAAATTACGGATTTAAATAATTTATATTTACAAAAACAAAAAGTAACAGTCGAGACTTTAGGCAGGGGGTTTGCCTGGTTAGATACAGGAACCCATGAATCACTTCTTCAAGCTTCGCAATTTATAAAAACGATAGAAGATAATCAAGGAATCAAAATTGCCTGTCTTGAAGAAGTTGCATACAGAATGGGATTTATTTCAAAAGAACAATTAAATAGTATTGCTTTAGAATATCAAAATAATCCTTATTATCAGTATCTTAGAAATTTAAAATAATTAAACTGTTTTTTCTTTAGCCTGTAGAAAAGAGGAAATACAGGTTATTCCGGAAAAAACAAAATTAATACCAATTAAAAAACCTAAAAGAGTAAAAGAAAAAGAATTAAGATTGAAAATTATCAAAACGGCAAGTATTAATTGAATAATGCCAGAGAATAAAGCTGTCCAGAATATTTGTTTAAATTCTTTTGTTTCAATAGCTATAGAAAAAGACTTTATACTTTCCACGACAAAGAAAAAAGCAATGGCAACTGTTAAAATTAAAGTATTAAACAAGGGATGTGACATAAGATAAAAACCGGCTGCTGTTAGCAAAAGTCCTGACATTATTGAAATAAATGGAGATGAAGTATTTTTTGCCGTAACGATTGAATTAATTGTTCTGTAAATACCAATAAAAAAAATCCCTGTACTTAGTAATAAAGAGAATATAATTGTTGTACTCTGGAGCATATAAATCATAATAATTCCGATAATAATCAAAAAAATTCCTTCTGAAAGTAAATAATCTTTTAAATAAGCAGTTGTTTTTGTCATATAACCTCCGTATTTTCATAATTTATCTGATAAATTATGACTTATATTTGCCGCAAAAACATTAACAATATAATTTAGCCTGACTATACAATGAAATTCAGTTGCATAATTCATATTATTGTTATTGGTAAAAAATATATAAAAAGGATGAAATATGCGTAATAAGAAAAAATCGTTAATGAATTTACTCAAGAAAAAGTGTACAAAAAGTGTAAGAATTTGTACAATAAAATTTTGTGCAACAGGTTGTCTTGTAGAAGATTACGATGATGAAGATATAGTTTGTCTTGAGAATGTAGATATAGTGTTTACAGATGGCTGCCGTGAACAAGAACATAGAGAAAGTGTATGTATATGTGATGACCATATTATTGCTTTTGAAGCAATAAGTGAATAAAAAAATACCGGCAATGCCGGTGCTCAATGTCTAAACTGAACAATAACTTTTACAACTATTCCACAAAACCGCTCTTGATATCCGGCTGTTCATTAAAATTAAAGATGAAATGTGAGTATCTTTCCATTCTTAATTTAAACCAGCCTAACATGGTATCAGAGCCATAAATTTTGATAGTTCTCATTTTATCAAAATTTTTACTGCTTCTATTATATGTTTCATCAATATAAGTCTGGCATTTACAATTCAGTTCTTCAACCAAATCATAAAGTGTTTTCAGCCAAGCAGGCTGAACTTGCAACTCATTTACTTTGTATTCTAAAATCATAGCTTTCCTGACTGTTGTTTGCAAAGAGAACATCTCGCATAACTATTATATATATGCCAGTTTCTTTGATTTTTTAAACATATATACTTATATTTTTTAAGTATAAATAGTATATTAAAAATAAATGACCAGGAGTAACAAGCCTTTTCACCGTTTTAGCATGTTAAAAAATATTACAAATTATAAGAATAAATTTCTTTGATATTTGTATAGTTCAAATGTATTTTCCATCAGCATAGCAATAGTCATAGGGCCTATGCCGCCAGGTACGGGAGTAATATAAGAAGTTAATGGTGCGGTATTTATGAAATCAACATCACCAAATAATGTACCGTTTACTCTGTTTATTCCGACATCAACAACAATGGCACCTTCAGAAATATAATCTTTAGTGATAAAATTTGGCTTCCCTATAGCAGAAACAATTATGTCAGAATTTTTAGCTATGTCTTTAATGTTGTCTGTTTTACTATGTGCAACAGTAACAGTGGCATTTTTATTTTGGAGAAGCAGGGCAAGTGGTTTTCCCACTATATTTGATCTTCCTATGACAAGGGCTTTTTTCCCTTCCAAATTGATTCTGTATTCTTCTAACAGTTTTATTATTCCTTTCGGTGTACAAGGAATTGCATAAGGATTATAACCTAAAATAAGACGACCAAAATTGTAAGAAGTAAATCCGTCGACATCTTTTACAGGATCAATAGCTTCAAGAACTTTTTGTTTGTTAATATGCTCTGGTAAAGGAAGTTGTACTAATATAGCATTTATATTTCTGTCTTCATTTAAAATATAAATATGTTCTAAGATACTATCTTCTGTAACATCTTCCGGTAAAGGAATAATAATTGATTCTAATCCCAGTTCAACAGCTTTTTTTTGTTTATTTCTGACATAAACTTCGCTTGCAGGATTATTCCCAACAAGAATAACAGCAAGCACAGGTTTTTTTGAAAGTTTTTCCGTTTGTCTTTTTATATTCTCTGTTATTTTTAAAGCACACGCACGTCCGTCTAATATTATTGTCATATAGTCTCCTCTTTTTGAGGTATATTAAGCCTGTAGTATAGTTGATCAAGAGCTTTTTCTACGACTTTAGATTCTTTTGAAATTCTGTTTCTTTTTAAATCATCATCTTTAGGAATAGTTCCGAGTGTTGTTAAGTCATATTTATTTAGCATTTCTACGAGAGGTTCTATTTCCTGATTATTAACCTTATTTAAAACTACGCCTAGTTGTTCTCCTGCTGCATATTTCGCAGAATATTCTTCTATTCTTTTTGCCAGATGAATTGAAGCTTCATTCGGTCTTGCGATGACAAGAGTGACGTTTATAGGTATATCAACGAGCTGGTGAAGGTATTTTAAATCGAATTCGCAGTCAAAAATTACAAAATCATATCTGGCAATAAGTTTTACGAGGGCATCATTTATTTGTTTAGTAATAGGACAGCGGCAGTCTTTCGAACCAATAAGCCAAGATACTATAATATCAGTATTGTCATCAAGGGGAACAAGAATATCTTCAAGAGCCCATTCTATATACTCTTGTTTCGTCATATTTTCTGGTATTCCGGTTTTATATTCATGCTTGCCGCTTCTTATACCATATATTGTTTGACGTATATCTTTGCCAAAACTGTGTCCTAATTCTGCAGTTAGGTCATTATCAAATAATAATATTGTTTTTTCCGGATGCTTTTCTCTTAAAACATGCCATAGTGCCTTAACTACAGTCGTTTTTCCGCTCCCGCTTTTTCCCGTAACAGCTATTGATACCGTCATTAATCCTCCGTTAATATTACGGTATTATTATAAACAAATATAAATGTTGTGTAAATTATTGAACATTTATAAATTTATGAACCTGTGGAATCAGCCTTGTATTTTTGTAATTATTTATAAATATGTTAAAAGTTCTCTTTATATTATATGAAGATAACCCCATATTATTACCGTTCATTTTTGGCTGTAAAACAATTAAATTGTTATATTTTTCGGCAATGTTAATACAATTTATAATTTCTTTTTCAGTAATATTTTCATCAAAAACAATTTTGAAAAATATTTCTTTTTTATTTTCATTAGCTATTTGTGCAAATTTTGAATGGCAGTCAAATAAATCTGTATTTTTTGAAGATGATTTTAGTTTTATATCCATGGAAATAATGTCGATATAATTTATAATACTTTTAAGATTTTCAAAAAGAACCCCATTCGTTTCCAGATAGATTTTTTTATTTATTAAAGGAAGAAATTCTGATAAAAATGGAGTTTCAAGTAAAGGTTCCCCTCCGGTAAGACTTACCGAGTGAATATTTTTATATTTTATTACTTCTTGTGACAATTCTATAGCAGTATATAATTTTAAATCCGATTTAAAATCGGTGTCACAATATTTACATTGAAGATTACAACGTGAAAATCTTATAAAAAGCTGGTTAACACCGACATAAGGTCCTTCACCCTGTACAGATTCAAATATTTCTTTTATGTATGTTTTATTTAGCATTATTAAAGTCTTTTCTTATATCATAAGAGGCTGTATCTTTTAATTGATTATATAACTCAATCTCTTTTTCAGATAATTTATCCGGAAATTTTATTATAGTTGTAACAATAATATCGCCACGTTTTGACTTTGATTTGTTTTCAATACCTTGACCGGTTAATTTTAATTTTTGTCCGGAAGAAGTCATAGAAGGAATTTTTATATTAATTTTCCCGTCATAAGCCGGTATTGTAATATCAGCTCCTAGAGCAGCTTCAAAAGGAGTTACGGGAAGATTAATAAGTATATTTAATCCGTCAAATTCAATATAAGGATTTTTTTCTACGGAAATAATTAAATATAAGTCGCCGTCTTTTCCTCCGTTTAAGCCTTTATTGCCTTCTTTTTTTATTCTGACTTTAGATCCGGTAGTCACTCCTTTGGGAATTTTTACGTTGATTTTTTTTTGTGAAGAAATTTCTCCTGAAGCATTGCACATTTTGCATGTTGTTCCATTGATGAATTTTCTGCCTTCACAATTCGGGCATGGCTGGGTGTGTATAATGTTTACTTTTCGGTTAGTACCGTTTAATGCTTCAAAACATGTTATATTCAGGTCAATATTTATATCATCTCCATTTATTGCTGTGGGCTGCTGTTTTTTACTTGTTTTTTTTCCGTAAAATAAATTATCTATTGCTTCATTTATTGAATGAGAAAAAGATTCATCTTTTTTAGCTTTTTTCTGAGCGGATTTAATAAACGTATCATATTTATTCTTTTTTTCTTTTTGCTCAAAATCTCTTTTGATCTTTTGCCTGTAATAGCCGTGAAGAATGTCGTATTTCTGTCTTTTTTCTTTGTCTGATAATATTTCGTATGCTTCTTGGATTTCTTTAAATTTTTCGGTATTTTCAATACTGTTTGATATATCAGGATGATAAAGCCTCACCAGTTTACGGTAGGAAGTTTTTATTTCCTCTAAAGAAGCATCAAACTGTAAATTTAATATTTTATATAAATCTTTATTATAATAATTTGCCAAAATCTTCTCTCCTTATTTAATTTTACGGAAGAGCAAAAAAATATCAAATGTTTTCTCAAATTAATATACTTTTTTTTAAAGTTAAATAGTATTAGAATATAATAAGGGGGTTTACAATTAATAGTGTATTTAAATATAAGATTAGAGTATGGGTAAATAAGAAAAGGTATAACAGGCATGGAATTGGATATAATAAGACAAACTGATGAAGAAATTGCAGAATTAATAGAAAAAGAATTAAAAAGACAGCAAAATACAATAGAATTGATAGCAAGCGAAAACTTTACTTCAAAAGCAGTAATGGCAGCTTGTGGCAGTATTTTGACTAATAAATATGCAGAAGGTAAACCTTATAAAAGATTTTATAACGGGTGTGAGAATGTAGATAAAATAGAAGAACTTGCACAGGAACGTGCAAAAAAACTGTTTCATGCCGAGCATGCCAATGTTCAGCCGCATAGCGGGGCACAAGCGAACATGGCTGTATTTATGTACGCTTTAAAACCCGGTGATACGGTTCTTGGCATGGATTTATCTAACGGTGGTCATTTATCTCACGGTTCACCGGTAAATTTTTCTGGCTTGTATTTTAATATAATATCGTACGGAGTCAATGATAATGGCGAAATAGATTATGAAAATTTGAGAGAACTTGCTCTTAAACACAAGCCTAAAATGATAATTGCAGGAGCAAGTAATTATTCGAAAATAATTGATTTTAAAAAGTTTAAAGAAATAGCAGATGAAATCGGTGCCTATCTTATGGCAGACATCGCACATATTGCTGCACTTGTTGCCACAGGTGAACATCCAAGTCCGTTCCCGTATGCAGATTTTGTTACAACAACTACTCATAAAACTTTAAGAGGTCCAAGGGGTGGAATTATAATGTGTAAGCAAGAACATGCTTTAGGAATTGATAAAGCTGTTTTTCCGGGAATACAGGGCGGTCCTCTTGAACATATTATTGCAGGAAAAGCCATTGCATTAAAAGAAGCTTTATCAGATGATTTTAAAAAATATGCAAAACAAGTTGTATTAAATGCAAAAGCTCTAGCAAAATCCTTGATGGATGAAGGTCTTGATATTGTAGGCTCGGGTACTGAAAATCACTTAATGACACTTGATTTGAGAAAATTGAATAAAACAGGCAAGGATATTGCAAATATTCTTGAAAAAGTCGGAATAACAGCAAATAAGAATACTGTTCCGAATGATCCTCAAAGTCCGTTTGTAACAAGCGGAGTACGACTTGGCTCACCTGCTGTTACAACAAGAGGATTTAAAGAACAAGATATGATAGAAACAGGTAAGATTATTGCTGAAGCCATTAAGATTTCGGATACAAATGACGAAGAAAAAATAAAAGAATTAAGGCAGAGATCATTAGCTTTATGCCTGAAATATCCTTTATATAAGGAGTAATCATGACTTTTTTGCAATTATCCGAGGCAAATATAATAGGTGCTGTTATAGCCTTTATAATAGGTCTTTTTATAGTACCGCTTGTTATTTCATATTCCGAAAAAAAAGGGTTGTTAGATAAACCTAATGCAAGAAAAATTCATTCTCATCCGACACCAAGACTGGGCGGGGTTGCAATATGGTTTTGTGCTGTATTATCATTTTTAGCTTTAATACTATTAAGCTACTATCCGTATAGATCTTTGCTCTCCGGATTGCTTCTGGGAAGTTCTTTGATGTTTTTACTTGGTTTGGTTGATGATATATATTGTCTCAGTGCTAAGTTTAAGTTTGTTATTCAAATATCAATAGCTTCAATAGTATACTGTCTTGGAGTAAAAATTACTTCCGTATACATTCCATATTTAGGGTTAATAGAACTTTCTCATATAATATCATATATTTTGACAATAGGATGGATAACAGGAATAAGCAATGCCGTTAATTTTATTGATGGAGTGGATGGTTTAGCAGGTTCAGTTATTACAATAAGCAGTGTTACTCTCGGGATAATATCAATGGCTTTAATGCCTCCGGAAGTAGTTAGTGCTCTTGTAGCATTTATTCTGGCAGGGTCAATGCTTGGCTTTTTGACATATAATTTCCATCCGGCTAAGATTTTTATGGGAGATTCGGGAGCCTTGTTTGCCGGATTTCTGCTGGCAGCACTTTCCGTAATGTTTTCAATGAAAACAACTGATTGCAGAATGTATGTTCCGCTTCTTGTTTTAGCAGTACCTATTTTGGATATTACTTTTTCTTCTTTAAGGAGAATTTTAAAAGGAAAATCACCTTTTGTTGCAGATGCCGAACATATACACCATAAGCTTTTACATTTGGGATTATCTCAAAATAAAGCAGTTTTTGTTCTGGTTGCTTTTTCAATATTAATGGGATGGCTTGCAACATATATTGCGGCATCGGATACTACAAAATATTTTTTATATGCTGTTATAATATCAGTAGTAATGATAATATTAAACAGGCACGCTAAAATCGGTGAAGGGAAGTAAATTAATGACTGTAAAAAAAATAGTAACTTATGGTACTCCTTCGTTAAGGGAAAAATCAAAAGAAGTACATAAAATTTCAAAAAAAATACAATTACTTGTGGAAGATTTATATGATACATTATATGCATTGAATGGAGTCGGACTTGCGGCTCCTCAAATAGGTGAAAATCTTAGGGTTTTTGTAATAGATACAGGTACTGACCCTAAAACAATGAATCCCATAACTTTTATCAATCCTAAAATTTTAAAAAAAGAAGGAGCCATTAATTCTTATGAAGGCTGCTTAAGTTTTCCGGAGGCATATACAAATGTCAGAAGATACAAATATGTAAAAGTAAAAGCTCTTGATATAAAAGGCAGACCTTTTATTATTGAAGCGGATGAAGGGTCTTTACTTGCAAGATGTATTCAGCATGAATTTGATCATCTTGAAGGCGTTTTATTTATTGACCATTGCAGAAACAGATTTGAAGCGGATAAAGTACTTACCGAAAAAGGTTTGAATCCGGTTGATTCAAAATATTTGCTTGATGAAAAAGAGATGGAAGAAGAAATTCAAAAAAATCCTGTTAAGGAGGAAAAAAGGGTTGATTAAAATTGTATATATGGCGACACCGGATATTGCAATTAACAGTCTGGAAAAACTTATTAAAGACGAAGATATTGAAGTGTGTGCAGTTATAACTCAGCCTGATAAACCGAAAGGCAGGGGGAAAAAAATATTGCCGCCTCCCGTAAAAGTTTGTGCCGATACAAATAATATATTATGTTTTCAAACTGAAAAAATAAGCAAAGATATTGAATTAATAAAAAAACTGAAAGAATTAAAACCGGATTTTATTGTAACTTTTGCTTTCGGACAAATTCTATCACAAGAAATTTTAGATATTCCTAAATATTCAACAATAAACTTGCATGCCTCTCTTCTTCCAAAGTATAGAGGAGCCAATCCTATCCAAAGGTGTCTGTATAATGGTGATTGTAAAACCGGTATAACCACTATGCTTACAGTCCTTGAACTGGATGCCGGAGATATATGCGAAACGGAAGAAATAGATATTACCGAAAATATGAATGATATTGAGTTAAAAGAAATTATTGGACAAAAAGCTCCTGAACTAATTTGTTCAACATTGAAGGGGCTTTTTTCAGGTAAATTAAAGCCGGAAAAACAAAATAAAAAAAATGTTACAGTCGCAAAAAAGTTTACAAAAGAAGATGGTTTAATAAACTGGAAAAAATCTGCTGCTGAAATACACAATCAAGTACGTTCAATGGTAGCTTCTCCTACTGCATATACCTTTTTTAATGGCAAAATGATAAAAATTCTTAAAACAAAAGTTCTTAACAGAGAGAAAAACAAAGAAAAAGAAAGTGAAATTACAAATGTTACGAAGCAGGGTATAGAGGTTAAAACACCGGAGGGAGTTCTGCTGATTGTTTCAGTGAAGCCGGAAAGTAAAGCAGAAATGAACGCTTATGATTTTGCAAACGGTGTTAAAATTAAACCGGGAATGAAGTTTGGAGTGTAATATGAAACAACGTGGAATACGTGGGGCAATAACAATAGAAAGTAATGCAATCAAAGATGTCGAAATTGCCGTTAAAGACCTTATTTCTGAGATAAAAAAACAAAACAATTATAACGATTCTGATATTTCACATGTTATTTTTACTTTAACTAAAGATATAAATTGTATTTATCCTGCGAAAATTGCAAGAGAAATATTTGAAAGCTGGAAATATGTTCCTATGGTATGTTTTAATGAAATGGATATAGAGGGTTCTTTAAAAAAATGTTTACGAATTCTTATTGTTATTAATACTGATTGTGAACAAAATGAAATAAGACATGTATATTTAAAAGGTGCGGGAAAACTAAGAGAAGACTTAAACAAAAATGAAAATACTAATAGCGGGTTCTGATTTAAATGCAAGACTATTAGCTCAGTATTTAAAATTAGAAGACAATAATAATGATATTTTTCTAACAGATGAAGAACATTCTTCATGTGAGTTTTATACTACCGTAAAAATAAAAGAAAATGATATAGCATCAATAACAGATTTTGTTAAATATAATCAGATAGAGTTTACAATAGTAACATCACCTATAGCAATAATAAACGGAATTGCTGATGAATTTAAAAAAGAAGGATTTCCGGTTTTTGCACCGTATGCAGAAGCAGCAAGGATAACTTATTTTAATAGTATTGCAAAAAAAATAATGTATAAATTAAAAATAAATACACCAAAATTTGGTATATTTGATAGAGAAGGACTTGCTGTTGAATATATAAGAAAAGTAAAATTTCCAGTAACTATTGAAAACGATTTTACTCTTCCTGACAGGGAAAGTTATACTTATACAACATTTTCAAAAGCAAAAACAGGTATTCAAAAGATATTTGAAAATAATAATGAAAAAATAGTTATAGAAAGCCATATTGAAGAACAGCCTGTGTATATATATTTCATAACAGACGGATATAATGCTCTGCCTTTGGTCACGTTAGAAAAAACGGCAGATGACAATTATATACAGATAAATGCTCCATCTCAGAAAATATCTGAAGAAATGATTATTAATATTCTTCAAAAAATAATATATCCCCTTTTAGATGACATTACAAAATATTCTGATATGTATGTCGGAATTATTGGATTAAAGGTAAAAATACATAATAATTCAGTTTTTGTGCATGAGTTTTATAACAGTTTCCAAAATTATGATTTTCAGGTCTTTTTATCACTTTTGAAAGATAATTTATTAAATTTATTATATGATACTGTGAACGGAAGTCTTGCTGATAATCATAATTACATAAAGACAATTAGTGATTATTCATATTCAATTATATTGAATAAAGAATATGTTAACAGTGCAACATATGATAATATTGAAGACGACAATATAATAAGTAGTATTGATAAAGAAAATTACATATATACGACTACAGCACCAACTGTTAATAAAGCTAAAGAAAAGTTACTGGAATATTTAAGTACTAAGACTGACAAAGATATAGTTAAACAATTAATAAAAGAAAACTTTGAAAAGGAATTGAAAATTTGAATAATAAAAAATTTTTAAGGCAATGTGTGTCGTGCAGGTTAATTAAACCTAAAGAGCAATTGATAAGAATAACAAAAAATTATAAAACGAAAACTATACAAATTAATTATAATTCACAGATACAAGGTCGTTCTGTATATATATGTAAAAATAAAGAATGTCTTGAAAATGCTTTAAAGAAAAAGAAAATAGAACATTATTTAAAGAGTGAACTTACTGAAAACATAAAAGAAGAACTCTATACTGTACTTAAAATATAAATTGTGTTACAACTATAATATGGTTGTATATAAGAAAACGGGAAACAATAATGACGGTTGAAACAAAAAGAGTATATGAACTTGCAAAAGAATATGGAATGACGAATAAGGATTTTATAGAATATCTTAATACAAAGCTGGATATAAAAGTAAAATCTCATTCAAGTAATTTGCTTCCGGCTCAGATAGAGAAAATTAAAGCTTCGATGCCGAATGCAGACAAAACAGAACCCGTTAAAAAACCAAAAGCTTTTATTATAAAAAAAGCAAAAGCACCAGGAAGTTCAGAGCAAAAAGAAACAGTAACAGAAACAATAAAAAAAGAAGAACCCGAAATACAGCCTAAAAAAGAAAGTGAATCAGTAAAAAACGAAGAAAAGGAAATAAAAGAAAAGGAAGAAGAGAAATCGGAAAAAAAAGAAAATACACAGCCTGTTCCTCAAATTCGTTCACTCCTTGAATATAATAACAAGAACAGTCAAAAACACAGACAAGAAATTATGGCTGCAAACAGACAGAAGAGTCGAGAAAGTTCTTCCTTTGAGAAAAAAGAATTTAAACAGGAGCAGAAACAAAAAACAAATGCTCATAAGCCGGCTTTTTCAAGAGAACAAGGCGAAAGAAAACCCGGATTTGACAGAAATCGTACTGAAAATAAAACAGTAAAAAATGAAGAAAATAAAGAACGGGTTCTTCCGAAACGACCTTTGCAACATCATATAATTTCCCAGGATATATACGAAAACAAATCGCCGTCAAATTCCTCGTATAAGAAAAAAGGTCAAAAAGAGAAGAAAAAACAATATAAAAATAAAGAAGAAGAACAAGAACTGATAAGTCTTGAAAAAGCAATTGCTCAAAAACATAAGAAAAAAGCAAAAGACACAAATGAGCATGCCGAAATAACTCAGGTTGTTGTTAATAAACCTGTCACAGTTGGTGAGCTGGCAGATAAGATTGGCAAATCATCTGCTGATATTGTTAAATTTTTAATGATGCAAGGAATTTTAACAACGGTAAATGAAGTAATTTCGGTTGAAACGCAAAAGAAAATATGTGAAAACTTCGGACTTGAGATTTTAGAAGAAGATTTAAATGAATATATAGAACAAGAACTGGAAAAAGAAGAAAAAGAAAAAGCTATAAGAGAAACAGATGAATCTTTACTTGAACAGAGAGCTCCTGTTATAAGTATAATGGGACATGTTGATCACGGTAAAACAACGTTATTAGACTCAATAAGAGCATCAAAGCATAAGATTGTATCTACTGAAGTCGGAGGTATAACACAATCAATAGGTGCATATACAGTTTTTGTCGGTGATAAGAAAATAGTTTTTATTGATACTCCGGGGCACGAAGCGTTTACAGAAATGAGAGCCAGAGGAGCTCAAGCTACGGATATAGCAATTCTGGTTGTTGCTGCTGATGACGGAATAATGCCTCAAACAATAGAAGCAATAAACCATGCAAAAGCAGCAGAAGTTCCTATTATTGTTGCAGTAAATAAAATTGATAAACCGAGTGCTGATCCTGATAAAATAATGCAGCAATTAACTGAATATGGACTTGTTCCTGAGGAATGGGGCGGAGATACAATCTGTGTAAAAGTAAGTGCTCTTCAAGGCAAAGGAATAGATGAATTACTTGAATATATTCTTCTGTTAGCCGAAGTACAAAATTTACGTGCTAATAAATCGGCACTGGCATCAGGAGTAATTATTGAAGCCAAACTTGATAAAGGGAAAGGGCCTGTTGCCACATTGCTTGTTCAAAATGGTACTCTTCACACCGGTGACTGTTTTGTAGTAGGAAGTGTCTGCGGTAAGGTAAGAGCTCTTATTTCTGATTCTGGAGAAAGAATAAAAGATGCAGGGCCATCAACACCTGTTGAAATTCTCGGGTTAACTGAAGTTCCACAAGCGGGTGACAGATTCGAAGCTGTTGAAAATGAAAAAGTAATGAGAGCTATTTGGGAAGAAAGAAAAGAAAAAGAAAGAATTTCCAAACTTGATAGTATGAAACCGGCACATATAAGAAATGAACATGTGGGCAATAGTGATGATAGTATTAAGAGATTGAATCTAATAATAAAGGCAAACACTCACGGTGCTGCTGAAGCTGTTTCTCAAGCTGTATCACAGCTTGAATCAAAAGAGATTATTACCAAAATAGTTCATGTGGGAGTTGGAGATATTTCAGAAGCAGATGTAATGTTAGCAAGTGCAAGTAATGCAATTATTTTAGGATTTACAGTTAAAGAAGATACAAATGCTCAAGTTGCTGCTGAAAAACACGGAGTAACGATAAAAAAATATAATATAATTTATCAGGTTCTGGAAGATTTAGAGCAGACAATGCTAAACTTATTACAGCCTGAAATTAAAGAAATTTTCCTCGGTAAAGCTGAAGTCAGACAAGTCTTTACAGTTGGTAAAACAAACAAAATAGCCGGTTGTTATATCACAGAAGGTAAAGTCGTTAGAAACAAAACAGCCGTTGTCGAAAGAAATGGAATTGAAATATTTAAAGGACAGATTGACCAGCTTAAGAGGTTTAAAGATGATGTAAAAGAAGTTGCTCAAGGCTTTGAGTGTGGTATTTCTTTTGATAAATTTAATGATATAAAAGAGGGCGATATTATTAAAGTTACAACTACCGAAGAAATTGAAAGACAAGTGTTAGTTTAGTAGCAGGTATTGTTTATGTCTTTAAGAAATGAACGAATAAGAAAAACTTTAATGAAAGAAATAGCGGATATTATTCAAAAGGAATTGAAAGATTCCAGAATACACGGTGTTGTTTCTATAACAGATATTGAAATTTCTCATGATAATTCTTATGCAAAAGTGTATTATTCCGTTTATGCTTCTGAAGAAGAAAAGAATACAACAATAAAAGCAATAACGGACAATACAGCAAAAATAAGATATGAAGTAGGTAAAAGAGTCAGATTAAGACTTACTCCTGAATTAAGATTTATACCTGATAATTCTCTGGAACGAGGGGCTAATGTCACCGAGTTAATTAATAAAATTTCAAGAGGCGAGATTTAATATAAATGTTCGGGTTTTTGAATGTAGATAAACCCTCGGGAATAACTTCACATAAAGTTATCTCAATATTGCGTAAAATAACCGGTATTAAACAAATAGGCCATGCCGGAACACTTGACCCTTTAGCTTCGGGGGTTCTTCCGGTCGCAATAGGTAAAGCTTCAAAACTTATTGATTATCTTGATGAAGATAAAGAATATATTGCGGGAATATATCTAGGTAAAGTTTCAGATACTTATGATATTCAGGGGAAAGTGGAATTGACTTTTTTTAGAAAAATTTCTTTAGAGGAAATAGAAGAAGCACTTTCTTCTTTAACAGGAAAAATATGGCAGATTCCTCCTGTTTTTTCCGCTGTTCATTATAATGGAAAAAGACTATATGAACTTGCAAGAAAAGGAAAAATTCCTGACGATATTCCAAAAAGGGAAGTAAAAATATATAAAAATGAAATATTGTCTTTTGATTATGAAAAACAAACTTTATATTTGGATATTGCCTGCTCAAAAGGAACATACATAAGAAGTATTGTTAATGATTTAGGAGTATTGTTAGGGTCAGGTGCTGTAATGTATGAACTAAAACGGATAAAATCTTCAGGGCTGAGTATTGAAAATGCAATAGATATATCTGAAAATGAGTCAGAAGATTTTATTAAAAGTCATCTTATAAATCCTATTGATATAATAAATATTGATACATACGAATTGAATGATGAAGAGTGTGATAAATTAAAAAACGGAAATAAATTTAAAGATAGAAAGAAAAAACAGGGGAATATACTTCTTGTTAGAGAGAATAAGATTATGGCTATAGCCGAAATACAAGATAAATATGTTCAACCGAGAAGGGTGTTATTATGATAAAAAAAATAATTTTAATATTAATGATATTTCTTTCATTTAACAGTATAACTGCGAAAGAATGCACAATTGTTTGTCCAACGGAAAGTATCGCCATTATTGAAGATGAAAAGTTAATAAATAAAATAACAGGATTAAACTTCCTATCAAAAAAAATTGCAGAAGTGATTATAGAAAAAGAATTGAAAGAAGAATTGACATCAAAATTTAATGCTTCTTTAGAACTGTTTTCCATAAAAAGATTAAAAAAAGGAGAGTTTAAATCGCTGACTCTTACCTGTAAACAACTTGCATATAAAGCATTGAGAATGAGTAATTTTTACGCTCAGACAGTCTGTCCTTATAACAAAATAGTATATAGTAATAATAAAATATTTTTTCCTCATGATTTGGCTTTTAAATTTAAAAGTACAATAACAAATTCAGATATAGAGGGAATAATAAAATCTTATCAATTCCAAAGAGAGCTAAAAAAATGCACATTTACCTTTAATGGGGTGAAAGGCTTTGAAATAAAAACTCCGGTTGTAAAGATAAAAAATGGAAAAATGTTCTTTTCTATACCTGTAGAAACATTTATATTTTCAGAACCATTTTATATTAATCTTTCAACGGATATCGAGGTGAAAAATAATAATATTGTATTAAAAAATATTACTTTTTTATCAAAAAATAATATAATAAAAAATGATATATTTGCACCTTTAATCAATAAAATCAACCCTCTATATTATCAAATAAATTCTATAGATACAAAGTATTGCAAAATATATATTACAAATGTAAAAATAGAAGATAATATTATATCAACAGAAGGTATATTTATAATTAACCAAAATTACGGAAAACCAAATGAGTAATTTTTCA
The DNA here is from genome assembly GCA_944325525.1 of Candidatus Gastranaerophilales bacterium. Taxonomy (GTDB): domain Bacteria; phylum Cyanobacteriota; class Vampirovibrionia; order Gastranaerophilales; family Gastranaerophilaceae; genus Avigastranaerophilus. The sequence goes on along the minus strand of CALVAK010000004.1, from coordinate 57,718 downwards.
AAAATAATAATTTTAATAATACTGATATTATCGTTTTTCTATATAAAAGAAAAATATGAAACTCCTGTGTATAATTTTTTATCATCAATAGGCTCGATTCCGGAAATAAAATTTAATTCTAAAGATGAATCGAAAACAGAAGTTGTAAAGAAACCTGTAGAAGTCCCGACGGGAGAAATAGCAGAAAAAGAAACGGCATATATATATTTTCTTGCACTTGATAAAAATGATAACGGAATATATAAAAAGGTACAAAGAGAAATTCCAACAGGTGAAAACAAACTGGAATTTGCTATAAAGGAACTTTTAAAAGGACCGAATATTGTAGAAAAATCAACAGGTGCGTATAGTGAAATTCCGAAATCAACAAAATTATTGGGGATAAAACAAACATCAAAAAAAGTAATTATAGATTTCAGCTCTGATTTTCAATACGGAGGCGGTACAGACAGTGTATATTCAAGGATGATGCAGTTAATAAAAACTGCAATAAATAATTCCGAAAAGAAAAAAATATATTTATATTTGGATGGGCAACAGGTTAATTGCATAGGCGGAGAAGGCATTATGATTACCCAACCGTTGAGTGAAAATTCGCTGGAAGTTTAAAAAAGAAAATATGTTAGTATAATTTTTCGTTATTAATGTAAAAATATTATTCAGAGATTAAATTTATTCAAATTTAAGAGAATTGAAATGTCTTGAATTGTATTTGTCAGGTTGGTTAATAATGGAAGAATATAATATGGGATTAAATAATTACTGTTCTGGTGATGATGAAAATATAATTTTTAAAATAAAGAAATCAGATATAAAAAAAACAACAGGAGGTAAATATAAATTAAATATAGTTGTATCTAAAGAAGTTGTATCTAAAATTTTAAAAAAGAAGGAAATAAAAATAAACCCGATACCGGGAGAGATATATTATAATTTGTCGAAAAGAGAAGTAGAAGTTTTAAGATATATAGTGGAAGGGAAAACAAACAGAGAAATAGCAGGAGAACTTGTTGTAAGTAAATACACAATCAAAGCACATGTAGCAAACATCTTACAAAAAATGCAAGTTGAAGATAGAGTACAGGCAGTTGTTAAAGCTATAATAGATAAGATTATTGAGATATAATTACAAATATAATGTTATGTGGTAAAATACATATATATTTATTTTAAGGATTTGAATTTTGTTTGAAAAATTTACGGAAAAAGCAATAGATATAGTTAAAACTGCTCAAATATATGCAATTGAGTTTAATCACGAGAAAATATATCCAGAACATCTATTGCTTGCGTTATTAAATGATACAAACAGTATAATAGTGAAAACTTTTTCCGTTCATAAAATACAAATAGATGATTTAAAAAAAGAAATAGAAGAACTTTTAAATAAAAGAGCAGTAGTAAAGCCTGTAGAATTTGTTGTCTTTTCTGATTCTTCAAAAGATATTTTTGTAAGAACGCTTGATATAGCAAAAATATTAGGGAATTCATATGTAAGACCGGAACATTTATTCCTTGCGGTGTGGGATTATCCTAAATTGGAGCTTACAAAAGTATTAAAGGAAAAAGGAATAGATGTTGATAAAATGAAATCAATGTTTTACAATGTTCTATCTACAAATAAACCAAAGAAAACAAAACATCCTGAGATAATTGAAAAAAGAAGAAGAAATGACAGAAATGAGAACATAATTTCATTAATAGAAAGTTCTGATTCAGCAAAAATATTTGATAAAGCAATTGCGAAACTATCAACCTCCGATTATGAAATTTTAGGAACAGAACAAATAATGCAATCAATACTGGATGATAGTTCGCTTGAAGTTGTAAAAATTTTAAATGAATTTGGAGTAAATTCCGATAGTTTTTCAACCAAACTTAAAGAAATTACATCAAGACAGGCTGAGTTTGGAGATAAACAAATAATATTTACCCCCAATGCATTAAAAGCATTAATAAATGCTCTTGATATCGTAAAAGAATCGGGGAATGCGTCTATTTTGCCGGAACATATAATACTTGGGCTTTTAAAATCAAAGAAAGGTATAGCGTATAACATATTAAAAGAACTAAATGTAAACGAATATCTGCTTGAGGAAAAAATTCTTCAGCCAATTGAAAAACAAAAAAATGAAACACTATATATTATGAGACTGGCAAAACAAGAAGCAAGAAGAATCGGAAACAGTGTTGTCGGAAGTGAATTAATCTTACTGGGTATTGTGCTTGAAGCTAATAGTATTGCCGCTGAAGTATTAAGGGATTTAGGTGTAATAATAAAAGATGCCAGAGATGTTATAGAAGAATTAATAGGCGTAAATGAAGATTACACTTCAAATGAGATTACTTTCAGTCAGAGAGCAAAATTGATACTGGAAGATGCCTGGAATATAGCCAAGTCTCAAAACAAAATCAAAACGACTGCTGATGATCTTTTAATTGCAATATGTAATCAGCCCGACTCTCTTGCTATGAAAGCATTAAGTATATTAGGGGTAGATGCTCTTGAAATCAGACAAGGACTCAAAAACAAATTGGAAAACATCAGAATTTGAGCTGCTGGTTCCTGCAAATAATAAAGATATTGCAATAAAAGCAATTAATGCGGGTGCTGATGCTGTATATATAGGTTATCTTAAGTACGGAGCAAGAGTACAGGCCGGTAATTCTATTGAAGATATTATAAATCTTATTGAATATGCTCACAGGTACAGAGTAAAAATTTATGTTACTTTAAATACAATTATAAAAGATTCAGAATTTGAAAAAATCGAAAAACTAATATGGCATTTATATACCGCAGGGGCAGATGGGATTATAATTCAAGATATGGGAATTTTAAAATGTAATTTGCCTCCTATTCCTTTAATAGCAAGTACTCAATGTAATAATAACAGTGTAGAGAAAATAAAATTTTTAGAAAAAACCGGATTTAAAAGAGTTATTCTTCCAAGAGAAATAACTCTTGAAGAAATAAAAGAAATTCGAAATAGTACAAAAATAGAACTTGAATGTTTTGTCCATGGAGCATTATGTGTTTCATACAGCGGACAATGCTATTTAAGTTATGCTATAGGAAGACGAAGTGCAAACAGAGGTGAATGTGCCCAGCCTTGCAGAAAACAGTATTCTTTAAAGGATGCGGATGGTAAATTCATTGTAAGAAATAAGTACCTTTTAAGTCTTAAAGATTTAAATTTGTCTGAAAGGTTGGAGGAACTTATTTTATCAGGTGTTACTTCTTTTAAAATTGAAGGTAGATTAAAAAATGAAGTATATACAGTTAATACAACAGCATTTTATAGACAGGCAATAGATAAAATACTTTCCAACTATAATCTTAAAAAATCATCTCAGGGAGAAAGTACATACGATTTTGAACCTAATTTATATAAATCTTTTAACAGAGGATTCACCCGGTTTAACATAGACAACTCAAAAAAAGATATTTCCACATATAATTATTCAAAATCGCTGGGTGAGTATATTGGAATTGTAAAAAGTGTAAAGAAAGACTATTTTAAACTTAATACCGGTATATTAAACAACGGTGATGGAATTTGTTTCTTTGATGATAATAAAAATCTTAATGGAACATATATAAATAAAATTGATGAGGATACAGTATATCCTGCATCAATAAAAGGGATTAAAGAAGGAATTAAAATTTATAGAAACTATAATAAAAAATTTGAAGGAAGTATTCTTAACGCAAACATAACAAGAAAAATTCCTTTAATGATGAGAATGAAAGAAACAGATGATTTTTACGTATTCTTTCTAACTGATGAAGAGGGAAATTGTGCAAATTATCTCGAAAATAAAATATATGAGGCTGCAAATAATAAAGAAAAAGCAATAAATACATTAAAAATACAGTTGTCAAAATCAGGTGAAACTGAATTTTCTATTGAAAAAATTGATATAGATATAGAAAATATACCTTTTATTAGAGTCTCAAAAATAAATGAGATAAGAAGAATATTAACTCTACGGTTAAGAAAGATAAGACGGAAAAATTATAAATATGAAAAAAGATATATTAATACTCAAATAATAAAATATCCTGCAGAAGTGCTTGATTATAGAGCAAATGTTTTCAATGAAAAAGCAAAAATCTTTTATGAAGAAAGAGGAGTAAAGGTCATTGAGAAAGCATTAGAGAGTTCAGATAACATTTCAAACAGAGAAGTTATGGTATCAAAATATTGTATAAAAAATCAATTAGGACTATGCCACAAACAAAATCCTATAAAACGCTATAAAGAGCCATTCTTTTTAATAGACGAATTCAACAAGGAGTACCTTGTTGAATTCAAGTGTAAGGATTGTGTTATGAAAATAAAAACTGTAGATTAAGATTTTTTTAATGTTGAATAAGCGGGGTTGCTGGCAATTAAGTTTGCTATAGAAGTCATTTGATGGCCGTCTCTTGTGTATAATTTTGATAAATAATTTAATCTTTTAACAAGTTTTGAGCTGTTTTGTTTTAAAGAAGGGTTAACATCTGTGAAAGCTAACCAGGTGGTAACTTCGCAGTTCCAGGCTCTTACTTCTTCTTCATAGGTTTTTGTGTTTTCGTGGTGAACGCTTTCGTGAGCAATTAAGCAGGCAACTGCTTCAACCGGAGCTGTTTTGTAATCTGAACTGATTAATATAACTAATCTTCCGTCAGCTGTTTTAGCTGTTATAGCTTCGCAGGTACCGTAACCTAATACTGCTAAATTTCTGAACATAATTTTGATAGGTTTATTAGTAGAATTTTTACCTTGAATAACATCTATAACTTTTCTGTTATTCATTGCCTCAAGTCTGTTTAATGCAGCTGTCAATACAGGTTGCTTTGTATTTGCAGAAAAATCTGCTGCAAAAGAAGCATTAGAAACGCTCAACAAAACTAATGTGCATAAGAGCACAACTATCTTACTCATAAATTTCATAACAGGGAATCCTTTTAGAACAACTAATCTTTTACACTTATAATGTTTGGTTTATTAACCTCACAAATATACATATCGGTAATGTAAAAAATTACTTTAGTTTTTTAATTGTTTTTGTTACGATTTTGTTACATTGTTAAAATTTAAAAAAATATTTAGGTCTTAGAGTCAATGTAATCAAGGTTTTTTGAAAGTATAAAAAATATAAAGTGAAGTTTAATTTAAAATATTCTTGTTGTATAATGCAAGCAAAAGGGGATATTTATGTATGACATAGCAGTTATAGGTGCCGGTCCGGCTGGATATACGGCAGCAATAAGGGCGAGTCAAGCCGGATTAAATGTAGTTTTATTTGAAAAAGACTTAATCGGCGGTACATGCTTGAACAAGGGATGTATTCCGACTAAAACAATCTTATATTCCTGTAATTTGCTCTCAGAGCTGAAAAATGCTGATAAATACGGCATTTCTGCTGATAATATATCTTTTGATTTTATTAAAATACAAGAACGGCAGAAAGAAATTTCTGCAAAATTAAGAAAAGCTCTTACAGGCGTTATAAAAAATCATAAAATAACCATTATTGAAGAAGAGGCTAACGTCATTGATTCTAATACGATAATAACAAAAAATGATACATATAAGGCAAAAAATATTATCATAGCAACAGGGTCAACGCCAAATACAATTAAGTTTCCGGGAACTTATGACAGCAATTTTATTTTGACTTCGGATGATGTTCTGAATCTTAGTGTACTTCCGGAAAGTATAATAATTGCAGGCTCCGGAGCTATAGGAACAGAATGGGCAAGAATCTTCTCTTCTTTAGGCACAAAAGTGACAGTTGTTGAGATAATGAAGAATATTATCCCTTCGGCTGATTATGAAGTATCACAAAGAATTGCAAGAATTTTCAAAAGAAATAAAATAGACGTTTATACCGAAACATCAATTCAGGAAATCAACGGTAATAATGTAAAACTTTCAAACGGAAAAGAACTAACTGTAGATTGTATATTAATTGCAGCAGGAAGACAGCCCGAAGTTAATTTTGGAGAGATAAATAAGGCTATAAAAACAGATAAATTTGTTGAAACGAGTGATAATTACAGAACAAAAATTAATAACATATATGCAATTGGTGATGTTAACGGGAAGTCATTGCTTGCACATAGTGCCATAAAACAGGCGGAAGATTTAATTGAATTTATTGTAAATGGAAAAAGCAAGGTGTTTGACAAAAATCTTGTTCCTTCAGTTATATATGGTTCACCTGAGATTGCCTCAATAGGCTGCACTGAACAATTTTTGATTGAGAATAAAACAAAATATAAGAAATCGATTTTCCCGGTTTCAGCTCTTGGTAAAGCTCATTCTGAGGATAAAATTGAGGGTTTTATAAAAATTCTTGCAGATGAAGAGAAAATTCTCGGAACTCATATAATATCAGAAGAAGCAAGTGCAATGATAGAGCAAATTGCCGTTGCAATGAAGAATAACATTTCGCCTGAAGAACTTAAGGATGTGATATATGCCCATCCCACATATTCAGAGGGCATACATGAAAGTTTATTAACACTAAAAGAAACGGAAAATAACATTTAAAGAAAGAGAAAGATATGGAATTTACAGAAAACGGACAAAAAATAAGAAAAAGAACAAGAACAAAAATTGTAGCAACACTCGGACCTTCTACCTGTGACTATGAAACAATAAAAGAATTAGTAGAAGCGGGTGTGACTGTTTTTAGAATAAATACATCACATGGTGAAAAAGAATCCCATGCTGAAAAGATAAAAATAATAAGAGATATTGAAAAAGATTTAAATAAAAATCTGCCTGTAATAATTGATTTACAAGGTCCTAAAATAAGAGTCGGGAAAATACCTTCTCCTGTGGAAATAAAAAAAGGACAGGAAATAGTTCTTGAACATACAGAAGAAATAAAAGACGGAATACTTCCTGTTGATTATAAAGGAATAGCACAGGATGTTACAGTCGGAGAGAAAGTTCTTATTGATGACGGTCGTGTCGGATTAAGGGTTGTAAAGATAGACGGTTCAAAAGTATATACAACAGTAGAACACGGCAGCATAATAAAACCGAGAAAAGGAATAAATCTTCCCGGAGCTCAGGCAAGCCTTGATGCGGTAACATCAAGAGACAAAGAATTTATAAAGTTTGCAATAGAACAAAATGCCGATTATATAGCCCTGTCTTTTGTAAGAAGTGCAGAAGATGTAAAATGTGCAAGGTATTATACAAAAGCATACGGTGACAGAGAAATTCCAATTATCGCAAAAATAGAAAAGCCACAGGCAGTTGAAAATCTTGAAGAAATAGTAAAAGCAGCAGATGCGATAATGGTTGCAAGAGGAGATCTTGGTATTGAAATGTCACCACAGGAAGTACCTATTGCTCAAAAGAAAATTATACAATTAACAAACGAACATAAAAAACCCTGTATTGTCGCAACCCAAATGCTTGAATCTATGATGGATGAACCAATTCCGACAAGAGCTGAAGCAAGCGATGTAGCAAATGCGATTTTTGATGGTACCGATGCTATAATGCTTTCAGGTGAAACTGCTGCAGGTGAATATCCTGTTGAAGCAGTTAAAATGATGGCAACAATTGCACGAACAGTAGAACGTAGTGAATTTTTGAAAACGGATTATGACGTTGACCTTATTTCTGAATTTGACCCTGTTTCTCAGGCTATTTCAAACAGTGCAGTTAATCTATCAAAAAAACTCAAAGCAAAAGGAATTTTAATATTTTCAGAATGGGGCTATACTCCTCCTATTATTTCAAAATTAAAACCGTCAGTCCCTATAATTGTTGTTACGAATTCTTATACAACGGCCAGAAGATTGAGTTTGTTCTGGGGAATATATACGTATGTTGATAAAGACTGCGATAGCATTCTTGATGAAGCATTATTTAAGAAAATAGATAATCTTCTGATTAACCGCACCTGGTTTAAAAATGGAGATAATATAATTATAGTAAACTCCGTTCCTAAACTTATTACCGGAAAAATAAATACAATAAGGGTTCATAAAGTCGGAGATACACAATAAAAAAGAGTCCAAAAGGACTCTTTTTTATTTTTCATTTGCTTTATCAACAGCACTATCTTTAACTTTTGTTGCAAAATGAGCAGCTAGCCCTATACCTGCAGCAGCAAGTATATATGTTATTCCTCCGAATACATTTGTTGTTTTTATTTTTTTTGCCAATTCTTTCGGCAAATTTGCATTTGCCCATTTACAGCCTCTTACTGAAGCCATTATTTCTTCTCCTACAACCGGAAGCATTGCAGTAAAAGCAAGAATACCTGAATGTTTTCTTACAAAATTCTTTGTTTTTTGTGCTTTTGTAAGTTCTTGTCCGTCTTCGTTTTCAGCTTTTTTTGTAAATGCCGAAAATAACATAAGCCCTGCCGCAATCATTATTGCGGGAATTCTCATTTTTTGTACAACTTTCCATATTTTGGAACTGTTTTTGTTAAATGCATGTCCTATTTCATGAAAAACTGCATTCGGCAATTTTTCTTTGTTTACCAGAATTGTATTTTTATTATGAACGATTTCTCCGGTTAGTTTATTTTTGGCATTTTTAGTCAGAAAGCCGGCATTTTTGCCTTCTGATATTGCAAAATACGGGTCTATCTGGGCATATACAGAATCGGGAAACATTGAAAAATTTATTACTCCGGATACATTATCTATTTTTACGCCTTTTGCAGCAAGTCCTGATGTTTCTATAATTTTATCCGCAGCATCATTTATCATTTGAATTTGCTCTTTTGATAACGTTTTTGGAATTTTTTGCATACCTGTTAATGCGAGAGAATTTATAGGCATCAATGCGGCTGAAGCAGCACTTCCCGCTGCAATAGCTTTAAAAGTTCCTTTATTTTTCTTCTTTTCTGATTTTGAAATATCTGTGGAATTATTATTTTGAATATTATTTATACTGCTAATGTTCATAACCTTACCCCTTTTTATATATAAAGGTGTCTTATACATAAAAATTTACAGAGTACAAATAAAATTCTTAATAAAACTTATAATATTTTCTGAAAAGAAATAGAATTATTAGTTTCAATATAATTATGGAGTTTCTCAAGCAACAACGGCGAGAAGTTATAATTATTATCAGCCGGAATGATTTTCATAAAAGAGTTATATCCGTCTTTAGCTGCTACAGAAGCTATAAATTCCTTTGTATATGCTTTGAATAGTACACTTCCGGTTCTAAATTGAATTTCTTCTATAGAATAATTATGTTCGTTAATTGCAGAAAGAAGTAAATATAATAAATTTTCGGAAGAAATTTTATAAGATTTTGAAAAGTCCGATGCAACAACTTTTTTAACTTGTACATTAGACTGTGCGGCATTTTCTGCAAGAACACTGTTTCCTGCAAAAAATATATTAAATATTAATAATATGAATAATATTTTTTTCATTAACTTTCCATCCAGGATTGACCTTTAAATATATCTATTTTTAGTGGTACTAAAAACGGCTGATTAAGCTCCATGCCTTTTTTTACTATGGATATAACCTCTTCTACTTCAGTATTAACCGTTTCTATTACAAGTTCATCATGCACTTGTATGATTATTTTAGATTTAATGTTATTTCTTATAAAGTCATTATAAACTCTTACCATGGCAATTTTCATAACATCAGCAGCACTACCTTGAATAGGAGCATTGATGGCTGCTCGTTGTGCAGCTTCTTGTATTTTGGAATTTGTACTTAATAATCCAGAGCCCAAATAGCGTTTTCTTCCGTACAATGTTTCAACATATCCGTGAGCATAAGCAAATTTTATTGTTTCATCCATATAATTTTTAACGTCAGGATAAGTTTTAAAATATCTGTCTATAAAATCTTGTGCTTCAAAAGGAGAAATGCCAAGACTTGAAGCCAGTCCGTATCGTGATTGACCGTATACTATGCCGAAATTAACAGCTTTTGCTCTTGATCTCATTTCTTTTGTTACTTCTTCCGGAGGTAGTGAAAAAACTTTGCTTGCAGTTGCTGTATGAATGTCTTCATCGTTGCAGAAGGCTTCAATTAGATTATCATCTCTTGAAATATGAGCAAGAAGCCTTAACTCAATTTGAGAGTAGTCTGCAGATATAATAAAATTATTTTTATCCTGAGCACAAAAAGCCCCTCTTATCCTGTTGCCGAGCGGTGTTCGGATTGGAATATTCTGCAAATTCGGATTTGAAGACGATAATCTTCCTGTTGAAGTAATCGTTTGATTAAAACTTGTATGAATTCTTCCGTCGTAAGGACTTATTAGTTCCGGTAATGTATCTACATACGTGCTTTTTAATTTTGCAAGATGACGCTGTTCAAGAATGTCACGTGCAATCTGATTTTCTTCTGCCAGATTTTCCAGCACTTTTGCACTTGTAGAAAAACCTGTTTTAGATTTCATTCCTTTTGCTTTTAAGTTTAATTTACCGAAAAGAATTTCTCCTACCTGCTTTGGCGAATTTATATTAAACTTTTCACCTGCCTGAGAATATATTTTATTTTCTATTATGTCTAATTTTTCCTGAATTTCTTTATCTATAATTTTAAGATATTCAATATCAATATTTGCACCATTTTCTTCCATTTGAGCAAGAACAATGCTCAGAGGTACTTCAATGTCATATAACAAATCAAGTTCTTTTTCATCCAGAGTTTCCTGCCAGTATTTTGTAAGCAGCAAGGTGGCAAAAGCATCGTCACAAGCATAAGATGCAGCATCTTCTATATTCACTGTTTCAATTGTAAGTGAAGAAGAACTGTTTTTTAATAACTGTTCATATTCAACCATAATATAACCGAGATAATCGCTTGCCTGCTGTTTTAATCCATGTTTTCTGGATGAATCCTTTATATAACTTGCAAGCATCGTATCAAAAATAATATTATTTAGTGGCATTTTATGATATTTTAGAACGTGATAATCAAATTTTGCGTTTTGAAGGGTTTTTGCTATTTTGTCATCTGCAAGAACAGGTGCAAGTTTTTCTATAACGAAGTCTAAGTCCAATTGTTTTCCGACTTGATGAAAAACAGGGATATAATATGATTTTACAAGGTCATTTCCGTTTTTGTTTATTTTAACCCTGTTTTTTTCAGATTGAATTTGTTCTGAAAAAGCAATTGAAATACCGACCAAATCACATTCTAAAGGGTTTATTCCCGTTGTTTCAACATCTATTGAAAACAGCGTCTGTTTTTTTAACTCTTCTATAAGTTTAATAAGTTTTTCTTCTGAATCAGTAATATTTTTTTCGTGATTATATTCTTTGTGCGAAGAATTGACCAGTATTTGACCTATACCTAAACCTAATTGAAGTTGCCCTTGCTGCATTTTATTTGATTCGGTTGCACTATTAATATTGTTTTCACTGCAGCTTTCTGCTGTTTTTGCTTCAATTGAAGCTATTTTAAATGGCTTTAAGATGTTATCCGAATTTTTTAAAAAGTTATAAAACTGATTTTTCTTAAAAAATTCAATAACTTCATCTACATCCGGCATTTCAAGTTTTGCACAATCAAAATCATAATCAATATCAAGATTTTTTTGAATAGTTGCCAGTTCTTTACTTAAGCAAGCAATATCTTTGCCTTCAACAAGTTTTTTATGCAGAGCTTTTTCAGTAATATTTTCAATGTTTTCATATATTATCTCAAGTTTGTCAAAACGGCTTAAGAGTTTGCAGGCAGTTTTTTCTCCGATTCCTTTTATCCCCGGGATATTGTCTGAACTGTCACCGCATAAACCTTTATAATCGGTAATTTGATATGGGTATACACCCATTTTATCAAAAACTTTATACCAGTCATATTCAACAAGTTCACCTTTAGACGGAACTATAACTTTGATAAAACCTTCTCTGTCAACGAGCTGAAAGGAATCTCTATCTCCTGTTAGAATATAGGTTTTATGCTGCTTTTGTTTTGCTTTTGTAGCAATTGTTCCAATTACATCATCCGCTTCATAATTTTCTTTTGTATATATTGGGATATTCAATGCTTTTAATCCTTCAAGAATAAGACCGAGCTGGCTTCTTAAAGTATCTGGCATTGTTTCTCTTGTTGCTTTATATTCTGCATACATTTCAGTTCTGTAGGTATGTCTTGATACATCAAATGCAACAGCAATTGCATCAGGTTTTATGGTGTTGTTTTGAAGTAAATCAAACAAAGCTTTAAAAAAGCCGAATACAGCCCATGTAGGCTGATTATCCGATGTTTTTAAACCTGTTCTTTCAAGTGCAAAAAAATATCTGTAAGCTAATGCGTGTCCGTCAATTAATATAAAGTTTTTATCCTGCATAGTAATCTCAAAATCTGCAATGTACAGGATATATTGTAGATGATTTAATTATTTTTCTCAATAAAAATAATAACTTTGTTTATAAAATATAATAAAAAATTAATCAAATATTTCTATTAATGCTTTCAGATAATTTTCTTGATCTTTATCAGATAAATCTCTGAATTCAGATATTAAAAAGCTCATATTAAAAAGATTTGCCCCGTCTTTAAAAATATTCTTCAATAAATATTTTGTGTCATTTTTTTCCAGTTTTCCGTTCTCGTAGGCATAAAGAACTTTTTCCATTGATTCTTTTCGCATTAATGCACCGAGAGAATCTGTTTGAATAAGATTTCCAGTTTCTTCCAGGGTTAATCCATAGGATGTATCTTCTGAAGATTTTTCATCATATATAACATTAAACAATTTTTGTAAATATCTTGTTTCGGTGCTGAATTTATAATTTGATTGTATTAAATCAGCAGCATTTTCGTATGAATAAAATCCGGATTTTAGCAGTCCAGACAGCTTCCCTTCTTCTTTTGCTTTCTCATACACAGTAATAACATCATCGGCATTTATAGAATTAAATTCTTTTTTACCTGTTATATATTTATATTTAGTATTTAAACCGATAATATCATGTGTTGTAAAATTACCTTCTTCAATAATTTCGTGAAGAGCATTTATGTATAAAGTATCATTTGATTTAAAATATTCTTTAATGTATGTTTCATTGATATCTGACATTCTTCTAAATAGTTCAAATTTTTCATCCGTGGTTAATCCATTATCATTATTGACAATTGAATTCATTAAACCATTAATTTCTACACGTGATGGTGTATCTTCATTTAGAACTACCATATTTGTATAGCTTTCATAGCATGATTTTTGAAAATCATTAAAATTAGCAGGCGGTTCCAGAAGTTTTTCCAGATTAGCTGATTCTTGGGGAGAATCATTATCAACTACCGGATTATTTTCATTTCCGGCTCCAATATCATCTTCATTGGCTGGCAAATCTTTTCCGTAGTTCATGTCTATTGAATCAGAATTATTCAAGATAAAATTCTGCATTGAAAAATACATTGAAGACATAGCCTTTTCATCATTGTAATCTATTCCTTTATCATTAAAATAAGCCGAAATAGCACTTTCATTAGCTTTGTACCACTCCTGAAACTCTTTATCTTCTAAAATTGATTCACTGGGTGATGCAAAATCTATTTGAGTATTTGTAAAAAATATAGAAATTTCGCGGTTGGACAACTTTCCATCCCCGCCTTCTGCATTTTTTATTTCTCCGTCTTCACGAAGCCAATGATCATTATTTATGAGATATTCACTAAAATCGATTTTGCTGTAATTTATGCTATCTGCACACATTATTCGCCCTTTCTTGTTTTCTTATAGTTATATAAAACTATAATTGATTCAGTATTTTAAATATTTTAGTTATTAATAATCAATACTTAATAAATTCAAAAATAATTTTATTTAGATGTTTTATATAATTCATTTTTTATTGGAATCGTTAATAAAGAAGCAGAACTTTATCCTCTGCTTCTTTATCGCCGATTTTACAATTAAGTGTATATTTCAATTAAACCTTCTAGATATTTTTTCTGATTGCTATTGGATAAATCTCTGAATGTATCAATTAAAGAATTTAAATTGCCTCCGAAAAGGTTTTGTAATAAATACTTCGCATTATTTTTTTCCAGGTTGCCATTTTTGTATGCCGAAAGAATTGCTTTTACTGAGTCCTTTTCTTTTGTATTACCAAATAAATTATATTTATAATAAGTCTTTTCCAGAGTTTTTGCTTGTTCTTCATTTAAGCCATAATCCTCAAATTTAGTTGGACTTCCTTCGCCTATTATATTAAGTAGTTCTTTCAACAATCTTGTTTCTGTACCTAAGTTATAATTAGATTGTATTAATTCGGCAGCATCTTTATATGAATAAAATCCGGAGTTCAGTAATTCTTGTAACTTACCTTCTTCTTTTGCTTTTTCATACACTTTCATAACATCATTGCCATCTATTGAACTAAAAGTATTATTTCCTTGGAGTTCATTATATCTTTTTGTAAGTTCAATAACTTCATCGGTTGAGAAATCACCATCCTTAATTGTTTCATTCAATAATCTTTTATATAAAGTATCATTCGATTCAAAATAACTTTCAATAGCAGTTGGTTCAATATCATGCATACTTTCAATTAATGATAGTTTTTCTTTATAAGTATCTATTTCATAACTGTTTAAAATATTTGACATTAGATTATTAACTTTTGCATCATATTCTTCTGGAGGTAACGAATTTTTTAACGATGCTAATGTCTGGTAAGAGTCATAAAATTCCTTCTGAGCCTCATTGAAGTTATCAGGTGCTTCTCCCGGAGTTGCTTCCGGTGTTGTAGGTTCATCCGGGGTTGAAGGATCAGTCGGTGTTGTAGGTTCATCCGAGGTTGTAGGATCAGTCGGTGTTGAAGGTCCTATGGTTGGAGAATCATCTACTGTTGGTTCATCGTCTATTTCTTCAGCACCTGGCATATCAACATCGCCTAGTTTAGTTCCATCATATTCATCATTAAGATGTTGGAGCTCTACTTCGGCTTTAGTTTGAGCATACTCATTCATTGATTCAAGCATTGCTGCTTTTACTTCAGGGTCATCATAATCTGCTCCTATGTCATTTAAATATGCTGATATTGCACTTTCATTGTTTTTATACCAATTGTTAAATTCATCAGCAGAAATCTCATCATTTCCATCGGAATTAATATGAGAGTTTGAGAAAAATATGGATATTTCACGATCGGATAATTCTCCATCGCCTGCTTCTGTGTTTTCTGTTTCACCATTTTCAAGAAGCCACTTGTCATTCCTTACAAGGTAATCTCCAAAATTTACGCTATCAGCACACATAATACGCCCTTTCTGTTCCTTTACTTATATTTACATAAATGAGTAATCGGCACTGCCGGTTTAAATCTTTAACCGCTATTAAACGACACTTAATAAAAATTAACAATATGTGTTTACATGTACTGATTTATTTAAATTTTTTCTTTTCAAAAAATAATATAAAAAATCAAATTATTATAATATAATTGAAGTAATTAAAAGAAAATTCAAAAAATCACGATTAAATTCTTATTATTTGTCGACTAGAGGCAATAAAAATTATCAGATAAACAAACCATATACTTAAGATTTGAGTAAATTAAAAAGAAAAAATCCTGCTATAGTTATAAAACTGGATTATATAAGGAGAACGTAATGCCGAAAGATATGCTGTCAATTGTTTCACCGATATATGGGAGTAAGGATTTAGTAAAACTGCTTTATGAAAAATTAACCGAAGTACTTACCAAAATGGATGTTGATTATGAAATAATTTTTGTTAACGATGCATGCCCGAAAGGCTCAGGAGAAGAGATAGAACGGATTGCAAAACTTGACAGCAAATTAAAGTTTATAGATTTAGCAAGGAATTTCGGACAGCATATTGCTATAAAAGCCGGCATAGACAATGCAAAAGGTGACTATGTTATTATAATGGACTGTGATTTGCAGGATAATCCCGAAGATATTCCGAAATTTTATGAAAAGATAAAAGAAGGATATGACATAGTTTTTGGAGAAAGAATAACAAGGCATGACAATATAATTAAGAAGTTTTATTCTGAAGCATTCAGAGCTGTATTAATACATCTTTCAGATTTTTATATAGAAAGAAGAGTAGGAACATATTCAATAATAACAAAAGATGTTGCTTCTCAGATTTCTTGTATTAACACAAAAAATTTCGAATATGGCGGTGCAATTCTTTATTTAGGTTTTAAAAGAGGTTATGTTCCTATTGAAAAAGAAGAAAGAAATATCGGGAAGAGCGGATATAATTTTTATAAAGGAATGAAACTTGCATTAGCTTCTTTAATACAAAATTCCAATAAACCGCTTGTTTTTGCTGTTTATTGTTCTTTTTTAATGTTTATTTTTTCTTTTCTTTTCATAATAAAACTAATTTATGACAAAATAGTTAACCATACTATATTACTGGGCTGGACGAGTTTAATGGTTTCAATCTTTTTTATAGCGGGTTTGCTTTTTGCATATTTAGCTCTGCTTGGATTATACATTGGAGGCATATTTAAAGAAACAAAAGACAGACCTTTGTATGTTATAAAAAGAAAGATAAATTTATAATGACTTCAAACGTTTTTAGCAAAATTGATACAAACATTGCAAAAGGTGTTGCTATATTGTTTTTACTTGTACATCATTTGTTTTACAACCATGCCGGCAGCTCTTATAAAGATATAGAGATATTCTCCTGGGCTCAGGGGGGGGAATTACAATTTATTCTTTATTCTTGCCATAATAGGGAAAATTACAGTATCAATGTTTTTGATTTTAAGCGGATACGGGCTATATAAAACTTATAAAAGCAGTGCTGTAGAGTTTTATAAAAAGTCATTTAAAAAACTTTATTCAACGTATTGGCTAATATGGCTGCTTTTTGTTCCTCCAGGTGTGTTTTACTTTCACCGGACTTTTGATATCGTATACGGAACGAATATTATAGGCAAGTTCTTAGCTAATTTATTTGGAGTTCACCTCTTCTTTGGCTTTTGGGGATATAATCCGACGTGGTGGTTTATGTCTTTAATCATCGCTTTATATATATTATTTCCGCTGTTTTATAAGCTGTTTAAAAACAATTATAATGCTGTTTTTCTCACTGTTATTTCATTTTTAATATCAATTACCCCTCAGCTAACGTTGTTACCAAAGTTTGGTTTTGTATTTTGTTTTGCGGCTTCTTTTGTTTTTGGTATGCTGCTTGCGAAATTTAATATAATTGAAAAAATAAAAGAAAAAATTAATAAAGTATCAGGTAAAGATAAGATATTTTTAATTTTTCCTTTTTGCATAATAATTTTATATTTATGCTATTTAAGAATTTACTATGTCGGGACAGGGGAAGCCGGCTCCTTTACTATAGTTGATGTCTTTTTAGCCTGGCTTGTTATTCAATTTGTTTTTAGTATTACCAGAAATTATAAGAATATATTTGTAAAATTTCTTGAACTGCTCGGGGAAAATTCGTTCAGCATATTTCTCTTCCATACATTTATATATGGTATTTATTTCTATTCTTATGTATATTCATTAAAATATGCAATATTAATTTTTCCTGCATTTACTATCTGCTGCCTTGTAATAGCTTTAATAATCTCAAAAATACAAACTATAATAAATTTAATTCCTTTAAAAATGCAACAAATATTTAATAAATAGAACAGTAATGTTTACATTAGTTATTTATGTAAGATAATTTTTTTATAATTTGAGATCTATCAGAGGGTTAGTAGACAGTAAAATGAAAGCAGTTTCAATAGGGTATTTATATCTATTTTTAACAATAATTACTACAGTATGTTCTCAAATAATAATTAAATGGAGAGTTTCTTCTGTAATCTCTCATTGGACAATGCCGGCAGAAATAATAGGGAAATTAGGTTTTCTGTTTAAAGTTGTATTTGATCCATTTGTTTTTCTTGCCCTGTGTTTGACTTTTACCTCCGGATTGTGCTGGATGGCAACAATGACAAAGTTTGATATAAGTTATGCGTATCCGTTTACAATGCTGGGGTTTGTTCTGGTGTTATTATTTTCTGCTTTATTATTGGGAGAAAATTTTAATTCCTTCAAAATTATTGGTTGTATAGTCATTATTATCGGAGTATTAATAACAAGCAGAGGTTTGTAGAATGAATTGTTATAAAAAATTAATTTTTTTTATAAAATGGCTATTTAATAAACCTTATCTCATTGCACTGTTATCAGTAGCCCTTAGTTGGTTTATAGCTTTTGCTTTTACAGACCCTGTTTATGAAACATGCGATGATTTACTAATGCGTATGACTGTTGATGGGTCAGGTAATAAATATGCAGGAAGTAGTGACTTCCTTATGTTTATTAATACATATTATGGTTACATGCTTAAAAAACTTTATATGATTAATTCTCATATTGGCTGGTATGATTTAATATTTTATACTCTTATTTCTTTATCTTTATTTGTAAACACATTGTTGCTGCAAAAGAGCGGAGAAAAGTATTTAATATATAATATATTTTCTTTTTTGACATTAAGTGCAATATATATCCCTATATTCTGTCAGCCGCAGTTTTCTACAGTTTCAGGACTGTCTGCAGTCTCTGTATTTATTATATTTTATAAAATGTTAAATAACAAAGAAGACTTAAAAAAGAGAACAATTATATGGAGTTGTTTTCTTATTTTGTTTTTTGCTGTTTTTTCTTCATTAATTAGATTTCATATTTTCTTTTTAATTTCACTTCTGGCACTTCCTTTTTTATTATTTATTTTAAAATACTATAAAAGAAGAAAATTAAGATTTTTAGGATATTGTATTTTTCTTTTATTTTGTATGATAATAAATCTTTTTCTTTTCGTTCTTTTTAATAATGAAATTAATAATATTCCCGAACAAAAATATTTTAAAGATTATAATAAAGAAGCTACTAAACTTTATGATTATTCTGTTGCAACGACAAATCTTATATATCCTTGGGAACCGATAGAAATTAAAGTTAAAGATTTAGAAAACAAATTGGCTGAAGTGCAATGGCAAAAAGGCGACCTTATGCTTATGCTGTCTTGGGGCTATTTGGGGAATAACAATATTTTTTCTATTCAAAAACTAAAAAAGGTTAATGACTTAATTTATAAGGATATAAGTACAAAAAACAATTCTATTTTTAACTTTTCCATAATTGATTATGGCAGAATTTTTGCATTCATCTGCTTTATTTATTTAATGGTTTTTATTTGTTTCTATAAAAAAAGAAATATTAATTATTCTCTATTTTCTATTTTGTTATTTATATTAGCTGTTATATCTTTAAGTTATTTGTTTAAAGGTGTACCTCATAGAGTATGGATTTCAATTATAGCTCTATTTTTAATGCTGTTATTGTTAAAAATTCAAAATGATAACCCATTATTTATATTAAGTAGGAACATTAATCTATTGTCTGATAAAAAAACTTTAAAGCAAATATTAACATTATTTTTAATAATAACTTTTGCATTTATCTGCTATCTTCCTATAAGAAAAACAATTAAAACAAACAGGACTTGCTACCGAAGTACATATAAAGCTTTAAAAAACAACTATAAAAAATTAGATGATAGCAAAGTATATTTGTTATCTATTATAAAATTAAATTCAATAGCAATTCCTTTTAATAATATTATTCTTAATTCTAATAAAAAATTTTTAAGAATGGCTATTTATCATGCTCCTGAGCAAAAAAAATTATTAAAAAGTTATAATATCCCGGATAAAGATACTTGGGAATATATATGTTCTACCGGTAATGTAGAATTTATAGCAGTGAAAAATGAAGATGATTTTTATATTAATCAAATCTATACTGCTCTTAAAATACATATGAAACAAAGATATAACAAAGATATTATATTTTTGCCATCTCAGAAATACGGTTTTTTGCAAACATATAAATGTGAATATTTATCAAAAGAAGAAGCTGATATTTTAAGGAAAATAAAATATTATAATAATTACGGAGAGTAAAAAATATGCAAGTAAAAAAAGAGGAAATAGATTCGCTGGCATTTGGGGCAAGCGTATTAAAAATAGAAGATGTAGACATAAATAAAGATTTTGCTTCTTTTGAAAAAGAATATATAAGAACATACTCACCTATATATGTTTATTCAAAGGTAGAAATAGAAAATTTGCAAGAAATACAATATTTAGAAAAAAATGGTTTTGGTTTTGTAGAAACACAATTTAAAAAGATTAGAAAAATTCCAAAAAAACCACTTGGTTTTGTTGATCCGAACTTTGAGCTAAAAAAGGTTGAAGAAGAAACAGAACTACCTGATGTTTATAATGCAGTTGATAGAATATTTAATATAGACAGAGTCTTTCTGGATAAAGAATTAGATCCTAATATTTCTAAAAAAAGATATCGATTATATATAAAAAAGTCCTTTTTTGCTGATAATGAAGTGATTTATAAATTAATTGATAAATCTAATGGAAACATTGCTGGAGTTTATTCTCATTTGTTTTTGGATGATAAAAAAACAGTAGTTGATTTACTTGGTGGAATTGCTCCGGAATATAAAAAGACTGGTGCTATAGCTGTTATTGATGATTATGTTGTCAGCGAGTTTATTAAAATGGGACTAAAATATTCATATACATATTTGTCTGCTTGTAATTATCCAATAATTGAATTAGCATTAAAAATAATGAATGCGAAGTTAGTACAAGCATATGTAGTTTTAAGAAAAATATATAAAGGAGATAAAAATGATAGAACAAACGGTTAGTAAAATAATAGCTGAAAACAGACCTGATATTGAAGATATTGAAAATGCGGAATTTATTACTGACGGATTGTTTGATTCGTTTGATATTGTAACTTTAGTGTCAGAATTGGATAAAACATTCGGAATATCAATAGATGGCAGTGATATTACTCCTGCTAATTTTAATACTGTTTCTTCAATAGCTGCTTTAGTTGAGAAAAGCGGAGGAAATAAATAATATAATGCTTTTTAAATTTAAAAATGCAAAAATATCAGGTGTTTTAACTATAGTGCCTAAAAATGTTGTAAAGTTTGATGATGAAGTAAATAATTATACTTTTTCTCCTAAACAAACTTTAAAACTCAAAAAAATAATGGGGTATGAAGAAAGAAGGATTGCACCATCAGGTGTTTGCACTTCTGATTTATGCGAATACGGAGTAAAATATTTATTTGAAAATAAACTCCTCAAAAAAGATGAAATAGATGCACTTATACTTGTTACTCAATCACCCGATTATTATATGCCTGCGACAAGTAATATTCTTCACGGGAAACTTGGACTAAAAGAAGATGTTGTGTGTATGGATATAAATCAAGGTTGTTGCGGGTATATTATAGGTTTAATTCAGTCTTTTATGCTGCTTGAACAGCCTTCGATAAAAAAAGTTTTACTTTTAAACGGAGATGTATTAAGTCCTAAAATTTCAAAAAAAGACAGAAATTCATGTCCTATTGCCGGGGATGGAGCTTCTGTTACTGTATTAGAAAAAACTGAGTATTCTGAATTTGTATTGGCAGACATAAAGACAGATGGTGCTAATGCTATGTGCTTAAATATTCCTGCAGGTGGTTTTAGAATGCCTTGTAGTGCTGAAACTGCCGTTATGAAACAAGATGAGTGCGGTAATATTCGTTCTCTCAATAATCTTGTTATGCGTGGGGATGATGTATTTAATTTTGTAATGACAAAAGTTCCTACTCAAATAGAATTTTTATTGAAAGAAAATAATATGACAAAAGAGGAATTAGATTATTTTGTTTGTCATCAGCCGAACAGATTTATGCTTCAAAAACTTGCAGATAAATTAGAGGTGAATTATGAAAAATTGCCGAATAATATAGTGGAAAAGTTTGGAAATTCCTCAGGTGCAACAATACCTACAAATCTTTGTTATAATTTTAAGGATGAACTATTAAATAAAACTTTAAAGGTATGTCTTTCTGGTTTTGGTATTGGGTTAACTTGGGCTTCTATGTTAATAAATATAGGCAAATTAGATTTTTGTGAGATAATTGAATATTAGATACAGGAGAAAATTATGGAAGAATTATTGGAACAATTAGCAGATATTCTTGAAATAGATGAGATAAAACCTCAAGATGAATTTGAATCATTTGAAGATTGGGATTCTCTTTCTGTTTTATCAATTATTGCAATGGTTCAATCAAAATATAAAATTGTATTAACAGCGACAGAAGTTAGAAATTCAAAAACAGCCCAGGGTTTATTTGAATTAATAAAAAACAAAGGATAGTAAGATGACTTTATATAATCCTATGGATTTAACCGGAAAAACTATAGTAATAACCGGAGCGGCTTCTGGTATAGGAAAAGCAACGGCAATTTTATTATCAAAATTAAATGCAAATTTGATTCTTTTAGATATAAATGAGAAAGGGCTTAATGATACAAAATCACAATGTAAACCGGATGATTTTATTGGTACGGTTGATTTAACAGATGAAAGTGCCGTTGAAACAATTCTAAAAGAAGCTGTTTCAATAAGGGGTAAAGTTAATGGCTTTGCTCATATAGCCGGTATTCCAAGTATTGCCCCGATAAAGGCAATTACGAAAAAAGAGGCACAAAGAATTCTTGAAATAAATACATTGCCTGCCTTGTATTTAGCTAAAATATTAAGTAATAAGAAATATAAAGCAGAAGAAAGTTGTTCTTTTGTGTTGATATCATCAGTATATGCAAATGTAGGTTCATCGGCAAATGTGTTATATACAATGAGTAAAGCTGCTATTCAGGGGATTACAAAATCTTTGGCTATAGAGTTTGCTCCAAAAAAAATAAGAGTAAATTGTGTTGCCCCTGGCTTTATAAAGACACAAATGGGAGAAAAAATTAATCATTTCTTTGATTCTGAACATGATACATTAATTGAGTCAATGCATCCTTTAGGACTTGGTACTCCTGAAGATATTGCAAACTCAATTGCTTTCTTACTGTCAGATGCATCAAAATGGACAACCGGAGCAATATTTAACATAGACGGAGGTTTTTGTGCTCAATAATACTGAAAATGATAAAACTTATGTTTTAATTACAGGGGCGAGCTCGGGAATAGGCAGACAGTGTGCAATTCAACTTTCTGAAAATTACAATTTATTATTATGTGCACGTAGAGAAGAAAAACTTAATGAAACAAAAGCTTTATGTAAAAATCCAAAAAATCATTTAGTTTTTCCTGTTGATTTATCTGATACGGAAAATATTGAAAATCAATTGACATCTTTTATAAAAGAAAATAATATTTGCATAGAAAAATTCTTGCATAGTGCCGGAACAATAGGCATGATGCCATTAAAAATGGTTTCAAATGATTTTATTATTAACTGTCTAAAAGTTAATTTAATAAGTGCCGAATTAATTGTTAAAGTTTTATCTAATAAAAAAATCAATCTTGGCAGATTAAACAGTGTTGTATTTATTTCAAGTAATATTTCCAATATGGGGGCAAAAGCATTTAGTGTGTATAGTGCTTCAAAATCAGGACTGGATGGAATGATGAAAAGTCTTGCGATGGAGCTGGCACCTAAAGTAAGGGTAAACTCTGTACTTCCTGGAGGTGTTGAAACGGAAATGACCCAATCTATTTATGCAGATGAAGAAAAGATAAAAAGAATAGAAGAAACTTATCCTCTTGGTTTAGGTTCAACAAAAAATATTGCCGATGCGGTTGAATTCTTATTTTCAGATAATGCTTCCTGGATAACAGGGCAACAGCTTGCAGTTGACGGCGGCAGATGTGTTAATATTACAGGCTAGGAAAATAATTTGCTTATATAATACATTTTATTTTCTCTTTTGGATTTTAGTCCTTTTGTTATAAATATGTGATTATATAATTCTGTAGGTTTATAGCCATAATGTTCATATACACTTTTTGCATGTGTATTATTTATGCTATCAACCCATAAATATATATTTATAATATTTTTATTAGCAATATCAACATAAAAATCATTTATAAGATTAGAAACAATATTCTTTCTTTTAGATATATTTATTATTTGATCAAGATTGCACTGCTTTCCGCTTATAATATATATAATAAACGCATCTATTTTATTATTTGCATCTCTTTTAACAACTATTTGTTTTTCATATATATAATTCATAATTTTATTTAAGTCAGGTAAATGCGAACTGTATTGATAAAAAGCTTTATGTAATTCCTTATATATTATTTCTGCATCACTTTTTTCAGCATATTGAATATTTTTGTTTGTTATTGCGGTATATTTTTCAGTTTCTTTAAACTTTAAAAGCTGCATTTTTATAAAAGAAGTATCAAAAACAAATCGGTTAAGTAAAATATTTTTTAAATTTTTATCTAATTCATTTTTTTGAATAATTTCTAAAGAAATAGCCATATCTGGTTCTATTTCTTTTAACAGAACACCAAAAAACTCTAAATTTGTATACGTATAATACATTCTATAAAAATCATATTCGGGCTGTAAGAAAATAATAGCATTTTCATTATGCACACAAAATATCTCATCATCGAGAGGAGTCAGAAAATAATTTGTAAAAAAATTTATACTGTCCTTTTTTCTGAGCTCATTAATTTTATTTTTAATAAATAAAGAAGTTTCTTTTTGCATTAATTTTTATAAAAAATCCTTAATAAAAACGGAGAAGGTGGGATTCGAACCCACGGTGCAGATTACTCCACACAACACCTTAGCAGGGTGCCGCCTTAAACCTACTCGGCCACTTCTCCTTTTCATGTTATATAAATACTATCATAAACTTATTGTTTTATTCAAGTATAGAGTTTAGTGATTTTTCTTTTCTAAAACAGTGTTTGCTGCACATCAATATTTTTAAGATTAAAACATTTACACGCAAACGGAGTTAATTTTCTGCCCCTCTGTGTTCTTTGAATAAAACCTTTTTGAAGAAGGTAAGGTTCATAAACATCTTCTATTGTTTTAACATCTTCGCCCAGTGCCGTTGCCAATGTCTCAATTCCAACGGGACCTCCGTTATATTTCTCTGCAATGATATTTAATAAAGCTCTATCAGTATTATCAAGCCCGAATTTGTCTATTTGTAATATGTCAAGTGCATTATTAGCAGTTTTATCATCTATTAATCCGTTTGACTTTACAATAGCATAATCTCTTACTCTTTTTACAAGCCTATTTGCTATTCTTGGAGTACCCCTTGACCTTTTAGCAATTGATTTTGCTCCGTCATCATCAATATTTATTTCAAGTATTGTAGCCGTTCTTTTTATAACTTGAGTAAGTTCTTCTTCTGAATAAAACTCAAGTCTGTGAATTATTCCAAACCTGTCACGAAGAGGACTTGAAAGTGCACCTGCCTTTGTAGTCGCCCCTATTAGTGTGAATTTGGGAATGGGTATCCTTATAGACTTTAATGTTTGAGACTTTCCCGTTGTCATATCAAGATAAAAATCTTCCATTGCCGGATATAATATTTCTTCGGATATTTTATTTAAACGATGTATTTCATCTATAAACAAGATGTCACCTGCTTTTAAAGACATTAAAATACCTATGATATCTCTCGGACGTTCAAGAGCAGGTGCCGAGGTTATTTTAATGTTTGTTCCCATTTCTGTTGCAATTACAGAAGCTAATGTGGTTTTTCCCAGACCGGGCGGCCCGTAGAAAAGTATATGATCCAACGGAAGTTCTCTTTTTTTTGCTGCTTCTATTGATATTTTTAGTGTAGATTTTAATGCACTCTGCCCTACATAATCCGAAAAATATTTAGGTCTTATGTTAGACTCAAAAGACATATCATACGAAGTTTCTTCCGATGTTGTATCTTCATTTTTTGCTTTTATATTTTTATTGTTGTCATCATCAGATATAATGGTCAAGTTTTGTCTCCTCTATAATATAATATCATTAGATGCTGAAAAAGTTGAGAAAGTAACATTTTCTTTATTTATACTTTAATTTATAATATAAACAAAAGAGCATGAGAGGTATAAAAAGTGAATATTAAAGAATTGATATCAAAGTCTTCATCAGAACAGAGAAAAGCCTTATTAAATAAAGAAGTTAGTGCACAGGAACTTGTAAATGCAGTCTATGATAAAGTTGATGCCGTTGACTCTGAAATAGGTGCATATAATTCTTTAACAAAAGATTTTGCACTTGAAACAGCAAAAAAAGTAGATGAGAAAATAAAAAACGGAGAAGACCTTCCTCCTCTTGCAGGTATACCTCTTGCTTTGAAAGATAATATTAATCTAAAATCATATCCTACAACAGCTTCAAGCAAAATTTTAGAGAATTTTATTTCTCCTTATGATGCTACAGCAACCCAAAAATTAAAAGCTAATTTGATTCCGATTATAGGAAAAGCAAATATGGATGAGTTTGCAATGGGGTCAAGCAACGAAAACTCTGCATTTAAAATAGTTAGGAACCCGTGGAATTTGAAGAAAGTTCCCGGCGGAAGTTCAGGCGGCTCTGCGGCTGCTGTTGCAGCAGGTGAAGCCACAATGGCATTAGGTTCTGATACAGGGGGAAGTATAAGACTGCCTGCAAGCTATTGCGGACTTGTTGGTTTAAAACCCACGTACGGCAGAGTTTCGAGATACGGTCTTATTGCTTTTGCTTCTTCTCTTGACCAGATAGGACCGATTACAAGAACTGTAGAAGATGCCGCTCTGCTTTTAAATGTTATAGCAGGGCATGATGAAAAAGATTCTACTTCTTTGAATCAGCCTGCAGGCGATTTTACTGAAGGTTTAAAAAATGACTTAAAGGGAGTAAAAATCGGTTATATAAAAGAATTATGCAGCGAGGGCTTAAATCCTGAGGTTGAAGCAGCTGTTAAGAAATCTTTGGATGATTATAAATCAATGGGGGCTGAAATTATAGAAATATCACTTCCTCTGATAAAATATTCAATTGCTGTATATTATATTATTGCAACAGCTGAAGCAAGCTCTAATCTGGCAAGGTTCGATGGAGTTAAATACGGATACAGAACGAAAAATGCTCAAAATCTATACGAAATGTACGTAAAAACAAGAGCTGAAGGTTTCGGTGATGAAGTAAAAAGAAGAATAATGCTTGGAACTTATGCTTTAAGCTCAGGATATTACGATGCATATTATAAAAAAGCACAGCAGCTAAGAAGACTTGTTAAAAATGATTTTGATAATGCATTTAAAAAGGTAGATGTACTGTTATCACCGACATGTCCTCATACTGCTTTTGATATAGGTTCGAAAATTGAAGATCCGTTAAGCATGTATTTGACAGATATAGCAACTATTACGGCAAATTTGGCAGGTATTCCTGCGATAAATGTTCCTGTCACTGTTGATAAGACCGGAATGCCTATAGGTGTTCAACTTCAGGCGGATTGTTTGAAAGAAAACAAATTATTAAATGTTGCCTTTAAACTGGAAGAAGCGGTACAATTTAATTATAGTATTCCATCAATGTCACAGGTGTAATGAAAAAGAAAATATTTATAATATTAAGTATAGTTATCTTTTATATGGCTTTTGGTTGTTTAAGTGTATTTGCTGAAAAAGCACAGATTTCCGAGGCTAATCTTAAAAAATCATCAGAAGCATATAAAAGAGGGGTAAGACTTCTTAAAATGAAAGCTTATGATAGTGCCATAAACTGTTTTACTGAGGCACTAGATTATAATCCTAATATGGGTGATGCTTATTATAATATTGCATCTGCTTATGTCAGTAAGAAAAATTACGATGAGGCATATAATAATTATGTCAAAGCAATTGCTTTAAATCCTAAAGATTATTCTGCAATTTTACAGGCAGCAAAAATTTCTTATAACAGAAAAAATTATTCGCTTGCTATCAAATACTTAAAGTATATTCCTTCGGATTATGAAAAGTATTATATTGTAAAACAACTGTATAATGATGCAATACAGCATTTTGACACCCAGAAAAAACAAATAGAACGTTCAAAAATTTCAACAGCCACTCCTGCCAAAAAGGTTCTAATAGATAAATTTGACTCTCCTGCCGGCATGGTTGTTGATTCAAATGGTAATATGTATG
The DNA here is from genome assembly GCA_944325525.1 of Candidatus Gastranaerophilales bacterium. GTDB lineage: Bacteria > Cyanobacteriota > Vampirovibrionia > Gastranaerophilales > Gastranaerophilaceae > Avigastranaerophilus. The sequence goes on along the minus strand of CALVAK010000004.1, from coordinate 29,712 downwards.
TTGCCTGTTATTCTGATAACTCTATTGTTAAAGTAGATAAAAATAAAAATAAAACAAATTTTGTAAAAGATTATTTGCTTAACGGACCTGTCGGTTTGGCGATAGATAAATATGATAATATTTATGTTGCAAATTTTGATGCGGATAATATTCTAAAAATAACAACTGCCGGTAATGTTACTATTTTTATGGATAAAGTTTCAAAACCTTATTTTCTGTATATAAAAGATGATGTTTTATATATTTCAGAACAGGGGAATAACGTTGTTGTTACATACAATTTAGGCAGATAAGTCTAATATTGGTCTTTAAAAATTCATATAATCTTGTTTTATTATATTGTACTTTGCAAAACTACCGCCAACTTCATGTAATCCTGTATTTTCTTTTATATAATTATTGAAATTTCTGATTGTTTCCGGAGTTAAATTACTATCAAGGTCATATATAGGAACAACTGATTCAAAAGCTTCAAGCATGCCGTTTGAGTCTTTTTTAAGATCTTTTATGAATTCTACTACATTAGGAAATTCATCACTGTTTTCTTCTTCATAGTAATGAGACAGATAAAATGGAGCAGATAAAGCTAGAACAGGTTTTTGACTTTGTAAACTCAAACAATTTATCATTTCAGAATATATATTTTCTGCTGAAGAAACAACTTTTCTCTTTGTCTCATCAAAGCGGGTTGAATATTTTGTAAATACATCTTTAATTCTCTGGTTTAGTTCGGAATCTTCTTTAATAATATTTGTTCCGAAAGGAGAGTAGGCACTTTGCTGAGAACCAAATATTACTTTACCGAGTTGGTTTATAATGTTTTCTGCTTCTTTTAGAATCTCTTCAGGTACTACTTCAAAATATGTCATTGCGGTATCACCTTTTGTTTCCGCATATTCTCTTGCTCTCCAATATAAATTTGAAACAGTAAAATCTCTTTTATATTTAAGATCATTCTGATTTGCAAACTCAATAATACTATATGCAAATTCTGGATATAATTCATATACCTCTTTTATAAAATCAAAAACCATTGCTTTCCTTTTTGCAATTGTAAAATCGACGAAGTTAATTAAAGTCTGTGAAAAAGGATTAATTCCGTATACAAGCATTTCACTGTTTTCATAATTTAATTGAGAATTTGGTGCTTTATGTGAGTAAGAAAGCTTGATGGCAGGAATGAATTTTAAATTTTTGAATTTTTCTGGATTTTCTCCGATTATCCTTACTGCATGCTGGACACCTTCAAGGATATCTCTATCTGTTAATGCAAAAATAAATTTTTTTCCTGTTTTTGCATGATATTCATTTGCATATTCAACAGCATTATCAAGAATATCATATATATTTTCATTGCCTTTGGAATAATTACACTGATAGTCAAGGTCAACAAAATAAGTTCCGTCTTCTATATTAGATTCGGAAGACATAAAGTTCTCACTGTTTAAAGAAGGTAGAATTTCTCTAAATTTATTGGCTGTCATTATGCATTCAAAATTTTCCGGCGGAATTTCAGTTTCAAGACATCTAAGCACGCCGGATGAAAGTTCTTTTGCGTAATCGCTCGGCTCAGGCTTTGATGATGTTCCATCAGAGTTATGTAGGAAAGAAAATGAGAATATTTTCTTTAAAAATCCCTGACCGAAAGAAACATTTTTTTCTTTTTTTTGTTTACTGCTTAGCTCTATACTGTCATTTATTTCTTTTCCTGAAAAAGAAATGTTTGTATTTGGGCAATTTTGAACACTAATTTTTTGAATGTTTTGTGATAATTCTATTTTCATATTTTATCCGATTATATTTTGTTATATTGAAGAAAAACCGTAAAAGAAAAATTTGTTATTATATTCATTCTTTTTTAATAAAACTTATTTTAAGGATTTATTTTTCATAAAAAAGAAAATACCGGCTGCAGCAAGAGTTGCAATAAATACTTTTACAATGTTGTTTTTCCTTGACTGCTTTGCTTGTGCATTTTGGTATATTATGTTTTTTCTGAACTCGTCTTTTTCTTGTAAGGTCTTGCTTATGGAATATTTAGGCAAATAATCAGGTGCAGCAATGACACCTATAGATTTTCTTCCTTCCTTAGAAGTAATCTTTTTAGCTGCTATAGGAGTTGGATTACTATTTGTTTGAGCGGTTATTAAATTTGTCATATTTCCTCCGCTCTATTTTTAATGTATAACTAAAATAATAATTGACTGTTATAATGTAATTAACAGTATTTATTTTACAAAATTTTACAAAAATTAAATGTAAACTTTTATTAAATGAGTATATAAAATAAAGCAAGAAAAAGAATTGAGAAGAATTTAATTAATATGAATTTCTGCAGAAAAAGGAGCATGATGTGAATATTCCAAAAAATGGTATTAATCCGAAGAATGTAACTTTTACGGGACATAATAAAAAGCTTGATAAAACAGGCTATGAGGTTCATAATTTTTACTATTTGTATGATCCCAAAAAGTATGAATGCGAAGTTGAATTATACAATATAGAAAAGGATGCAAAGGGAAATATAGAAATTTCGGAACCAAAAGCACCGGATTATGTTCTTCCTATGGAAGAAGGATTAACAAGTGCTGATTTAACAATGATACCCGAATTGACATCAGATATTGGTTTCGCATACAGATTTAAATTAAAAGACAAAACGACAGGAAAAGTTTCTTATGCTTTTGATAATGGTACGGTTATAGGAATTTTTGATACTAAAAATACCGATAATAAATATAATGTTGTATTAAATAATCGTGCAACTATAAATAAAAATGGACCGATGCAGTTAATAATGCCTGATTTGTATTATCCCGGCATTGAAGAACAGGACGGGAAACCGAAAATAAATGAAGGTTTAAGAGCAAAAGCCCTGTCTTCAGTAAGAACTCATGCTAATAAGCTCGGCGGAAATTTATACGGAATAATTGCAAGATTGGATGAGATAGAAAAAGAAGGCGTAAAAAGAATAGTTGGCACTCCGTTTACAAAAGACAGAATTTCTTCTCATTTATACTGGACGGAGAATGCTTACCGTTTGTCACCTAACCTTGGAAAAGAAAAAGACTTTAAGGCATTACAGGAAGAGTTATTTAAACATGATATAAACTGGATTGCAGATGCAGCACTTGTAAATGAAGGATTTGGCGGCATCCATATGTCTGAGTTTTTAAGAAAAGGTACTGATTCATATTCAAAAAATATGTTTAGAGCTGAGGATAAAGTTTCTCTCGGAATTCTGCCTGATAAATGTAATTATACAAGAATGAAAATAATAAATGCACCATTTGTTGTTTCAGAAGACGGAAAGGTAAAGAATAATAACAATTATAATTATTTAAAACCTACATATATTCAGTTTTATGATGAAAGACTTGCAAGCGAAGAGCAAAAGAAATCCGATTCTCCTGAGAAATTAACAACGTATGATAATAGGAATACGGATAACATATATGATATAACTCATCACGACGATGCGGTTTATCCTTTTCCAATTGAAGTAAATCCTGATGAATTAACAAGAAATGTTAAAAAAATAGTATCTCAAAAAGGAGAACTTGATTTAAGTAATATTGACGATATAAGAAGAATGGCTGACTTTTCTAATTTTAAGGTTGATTATAAAAGTGCAGCTGCAGGACTCGAAGTATGGGATGGTAATGTTGATATAGCTAAATTGAATTTTTACAGGTCAGATAAAGACGATGTAAGATTTATAAAATTGCCTAAATATGAAAGAGAAAAAGCAATTGAAGATTTTGACAGAGGAGCTCTTGCAGTAAGAGATTATGCTCTTAATTCAGGCAGATATTGGACAAAATTAACTTCTGATGTACTTTTAGCTTATGTATCAAAATTGTTTGACGGAAGCGAAAACACACCTGAAGAATATTTAAATACAATAAAAAGAAATGTTGATGAGGGGCTATTGCCTGATTCTGTTTTAGAAAATGTTGATTTAACAGTTATAAGCAATGTACTTGAAAATAATTACCATTTAAGAAGACTTGATGATGCAGATATGCGATCTGAAATAAATCCAGAAGAATACGGAAATTCATATTCTGTACAGAATTATATCTTAAAAAAAGCTATGGATTGTCCGTTAGAAACGCTTCCTGTTGCAACAAATCTTTTAGGAGTACTTACTTCTCCTTATATAGCTAAAAAGGCTAATATAGAAGAAGAATTAGGTGTTTCAAGATATGATATAACAAAAGCAGGAAATCCTAATCTTCCTGAAGAATATGCTGATGTTTATGAACAGGTTGATAATTTATACGAAGAACAGGTTGTTCCTTTTATAGCTGCTTTAGTTAATGATGTTGTTCCTAAAGAGGAAGAAATATCAGATTACGGTAAATATGTAATATCCGAAATAGCCCCGGACATTGTAAAATATTTATTTGTTAAAGCTCTGGATTCTGATGCTGATATTAGAATATCTGAAGAAGGAGAGTTCGATTTTTCTAATGTAGATGAAAATGAGATAACAATTCAATCGCTTGGAATTCCTTATAAAGGGAAAACTTTAGAGGAAGAAGCACAAATTGTAGTTGATACATTAAGAAACGGAATAGATAATATATCACAGGAAGAAATCAATTCTTTAAAAGAAAAAATAAATAAAAGGTTTGCTAAACGTTCACTTAATAGTTTTAAAATTTCAGAAATGATAGTAGATAGAACAGAAGCAGGACTCGGTTGGAGAATTGATGCTGCAAAAGATATTGCAGCAATAGATTCCGTTCGTTCGGATTCAGATAAAATGACAAAAGCCTGGAATCAGGTTATAGATTTTTGGAAACATTATAATGAAGCAGTTGTTGCAGAAAATCCTCACGCATATACAACTGCTGAAATTACTGATTTGAGTGATTTGTTTAGAAATGAATCTAAAAATGTATATACAAGTGATGCTGATGCGGAAAGAAAGTTTTTAGAAGAGACAGGAATAATAGCAGTCGCAAATTATAATTATTTCTTCTCGCTGCTTCCAGAACTTTTTGCAAACTATGGTTTTGAAGATGGAAATAAAAGCTGGATGTCAGGAGAAGGCAAAAACTTCCAGCTCAGAGAAAAACTTGATGAAGGCTGGTTAGGAACAAACCCTGGATTTTTATTCCAGAGCCCTGAAGATGGTGTTATAAATTCATATACATTCTTTGGTAACCATGATAAACCACGTGCACTTCATTTCCTTGCTCTTGATATGTCTTTATATAATTCTGATTTTGAAAAAGACGAACATAAAAAGGAAGCTGCAAAGTGTTTAAGAGAAAATATTTCTTCAATAGATTTTGACAAAATAAGTCCGATGGCAGTTGCGATGGGGTCAAGACTGAATATAGCTTTTGACAGCGTTATAAAAGATAAAAAATTAAATGAAGAAGTTAAAAAAGCAGTAAGTGAACTTGCCTCAGGACAATTTAAAGGTAGGGAATTTGATGCAGCAGCATTCGGTACAAGACCTTTTGAGATAGCCATAAAGAGTGTGTTTGATGAAGTTGAATATAACGGAATATCGATTCCTAACAGGGAAAAGATAGAAGCTAAGGTTCTTGAAAGTATTTTAACTCCGGCTTTTGACAGATTTTATTCAATGTATAAATTATTGATTGCACTTCCCGGCAGTCCAACTGATTTTGCAGGTGATAGAGTCGGGGCGTCAGGTGCTGAAACAAAAGCTAAAAATTACCATCAGCAAAACAGAAATGTCATTCACTGGGAATGGTTGAAAGATGATAATTATGCATTTGTTAAAGATTTTTATGAAAATATGAACAAAATTGCAGAATTAAGAAACAAACCTGAGCTCAGTGCTTTAAACGACGGTGCTACAATAGTATTACCATTAGATGATGTTAATTCCGGTAATTTTAACGAGAAAATACAATCAATATTAAGATACAATGATAAAGGCTCTGTTGTCCTGACTCTTCATGATTTATCAGGTGCTGATAGTCCGTATTATAAAAAAATGGACAGAAAAGAAACAAATAAATCTGTTGCAGCAATTAAACCGGACGATAAAGAAATAAAAAGTTCAAAAATTATTTTATGTAGTGCAAAAGCTAATGCAAAACAGGGATTAAAACATGGTATGCAGCCCGGTACTAAATTTAAAAATGAAAGAGCCGGTGATACTTCCACATACGAAATAGCCACTACAAAAATTAACGGACAGGATTACTATTATCTCAGAAGAAGAGATGCTCAAGGCAGAGAAATACCTGTTACTATAAAGCCTGAAGATTTGAATACATTAATTCTTTATAAAGTTAGATAATCATATTAAAAATCCTTTTTTATTTACAAATTATGTTGAATGAAATTAATTTGTAGTAATATTATAAAAAAGGATTTTTAATATGAAACTGTATAATACATATTCAAATGAAATTGAAGAATTCAAGCCGATAGAAGAAAATAAAGTAAAAATGTACGTGTGCGGACCTACAGTATATGACTATCCGCATCTTGGGCATGCACGCTGTTATATTACGTGGGATACGCTGTACAGATATTTGAAATTTTCTGGCTATGATGTTACATATTGCCGTAATATTACGGATGTAGATGACAAAATTTTAAAAAAAGCAAAAGAAGAAAATACTACAGCAGAAGTAATATCAAGAAGATATTACGAAATCTTCTCAGATGCTATGAAAAAATTAAATGTATTAAAACCGGATATTGAGCCGTTTGCCACAAAAACTCTAGGGGAAATGATTTCAATAATTAAGGATTTGATAAATAACGGATATGCTTATGAAATTGACGGTGATGTGTATTTTAGAGTAAAGAAATATAAAGATTACGGCAAGCTGAGCAAACAATCGATAGATGATTTAGTTGCTGGAGCCAGGGTTGAAACATCGGATAAGAAAGAAGATTTACTTGATTTTGCATTATGGAAAAGAGATGAGGAAACAGGTTATCCTAGCCCGTGGGGTAAAGGAAGGCCCGGCTGGCATATAGAATGTAGTGCTATGGCCAGAAAACATCTGGCAAAACAAATTGATATACACGCCGGAGGTGCTGATTTGATTTTCCCTCATCACGAAAATGAAATAGCACAATCAGAATGTGCAAATGGCTGTAAATTTGTAAATTACTGGTTACATAACGGGTTTGTTACTATAAATAAAGAAAAAATGTCAAAATCTTTAAAAAATTTTGTAACAATAAATAATTTACTTGAAAATTATGATGCAAATACAATTAGATTCTTTATACTTACAAATCATTACAGAATGCCTGTTGAATTTTCTGATACTGCACTTGAAAGTGCAAAAGCCGGCTGGAAGAGAGTGCAGACATCAGTAAATAGTGCATTAAAATATTTAGAAGGGAAAAATCTTCCGGAAATAAAAGAGTGTGAAGAGATAAATCAGTTTAAAGAGTCAATGGATAATGATTTAAATACTTCAAAGGCTCTTGCTGTAATGTTTGATGTTACAACTAAGCTTAATAAGGCAATTACTGAAAAAGATAAAGAAAAAGCTGAAAAATATACTGCTGTACTATTAAATATAACTACTGTTATGGGATTTAATATAGAAAAAGAGCAGTTGTCGGAAGAAGAACTTCAGCAAAGACTAAATAAAATAGTTTTAGAAATGGACTTTTTGAGTGATGAAGATAAAAAACTTTCAGGTTCTTCTTTAATGAAAAAAATCATAGAATACCGTAATATAGCAAGAAAAGAAAAAAATTGGCCGGTTGCTGATAAAGTAAGGAATCTTTTTGACAGTGTCAATATTGTTTTAAAGGATACAAAAGAAGCAACATACTGGGAGGAAAAATAAAGGAACAAAATAGAAAACTTTCTGTCTAAAAAAACGGGTAAGAGTTTTTGGAGGTATCTAAAACAAAAACACGGCTCTTATAACCGTGTTTTTGTTCAATTCAGGTTTATTTCTAATGTGCATTACCTCGATTTTCAAGCATAGAAGGCAGAGCAATCAGTAAGAAGTACATTAGAGCACCGAAAAGCAGTAAGTAGAGACCATCCATAACACAGATTCCTTTTTTATAATACCCACACAAATACAGTACCCATTTTTACTATTTTCTAAACATTGATTATAATATAGAGGTAATATGAACAAAGCAAAGTTAGTAAAGTTATTTTCAGGATTATGCTGTAATGTATGCAGGCATGATTTTGATGAAGATGCAATAATAATAAAAAGACAGGAAAAAGATTTATTGGTATTAAATATTATTTGTTCTGAGTGTGGTAAAAATTTCGGTGTGGCTTTTCTCGGTATTGAAAATTTATCTTTAAAAAATTCTGATGATGAATTAGTTATAAAAGACTGTCCGGAACCTATATCTTATGATGATGTTCTTGATGCACACAAGTTTATAGAAAAATTAGACAAAGACTGGAAAAAATATATTCCTGAAAATTTAAAAAATACTTAATTTTATAAATCCCAATTTTCACTAAGTTTTGCAAATTTAAAGTCTTTATAAAAATAGTTCAAAATTTGAAAAGCGTTATATCCTTGTTTAGCAAGATTGTTAGCACCGTGCTGGCTCATTCCGACTCCGTGTCCGTTTTTTTTAGTTCCTTCATCAAATGACGGAACTGATTGAAGGAAAGAACTTCCAGATTCCCAGACTTTTGTTTTACCTCCGGAGCTTGCATGATAATAAGCAGGTATTACTTTACTGTTTTGAACAAGAACAATTCCAGTTGTATCATTTACGGCTTTGGTTGTACTTTCTTTTTCAGCACTTGCCCCGCCGTATGCTTGATCTGACGTAGTATCAACTAAATCATATCCTTTTGATGCGTGTTTACCTGCTGTTTTTGTTGCCACAGCATAACTTCTTGCTGCTATAGCCTGAGCTTTCAAGGCTTCACTATTCCATCTTGACGGCATTTCAGAAGGAACAACCCCCTTTAAATAATCTTCAAGGTAAACATCATTAATTAAGGTGAGTGATTTTCCCCAGTTGTTAATTACAAAATTTCCTCTGTACCAGGCTCTTTTGGAACACAAAAATCCCGGCTGTTTTGTTATAATAGTTATCTGATTTGTACCGAGCCCTACAGGTTTTTTATTAATAACAACCGCAAGTTCATTTCCTTTCGGTTTAAATTCATATACTTTCATCGGTTTTATTTCATACAATATTTTATTTCGTATTGAGTCATATATTTCAGCAGAAACAGAAGAAGCAATTTTAACTTCTTTCACATTTGTTTGAAGTCCTATTTTTATTGCGTATGATTTTGGACAAAATATAAACATTAAAATAATAAAAAGTATTATTTTTTTGGCACTCATACCCTAAACCATTGTATATTCTAACTTACAACATCATACCATACAAAAAATATCAAGAAAAATTTTTCCTCTGAACGGAGTAGAAAAACATGAATAAATCAGTTTTTTTCAATCATAAAAACGACCTCTTTTGACTTTTAATGATATATCATTAAACATAGAAATAAAAGGGAAAGTTGTATGACAGTTGTCGGCGGAATAAATTATAACGAAAAAGGAATATTACATAACATTCGTGCAATGAGAATGCAGCAGGTTCTCATGTCTATTACCAATGAAAATGTAATAGGTTTTGATAAAATTGGTTACCAGAGAAAAATACCCGTTGTATCTTCTTTTGCCGAGTATCTTGGTGAAGATGCTATATCTACAACTGTTGATGACACTGTAGGAAGGTTGGGGCTGACAGAAAATCCGCTTGATGTGGCACTCGCTGAAAAAGGCTATTTTCAAATACTTACAAAAGACGGAATAAAACTTACAAGAGACGGAAGATTTAAAATGACAAAAAATGGAGAAATTCTATCTCTTGACGGAAATAAGGTTTTAACTAATATGGGTACACCTTTGGTATTGCCGGTAATTCCGGAAAAATTGCAAGATATTTCTATCGATTTAAATGGAGTTGTAAGAGTTTTAAATTCAAAAACAAGAAAATTTGAAACAGCAGGAACTCTTTCAGTTGTTACTCAAGATGGTGCAGCTGTTCTTTCTCCGAATGTAAGGCAGGGATATAATGAGTATTCTAACGTAAGTCTTCAGTCGGAATTTTTGCAGGCAATACCATATCCTAAAACTTTTGAAGCTAATAAACAGCTCTTTAGTATTCAAAATTCAAATCTCCAAAGAGTAATTTCTTCTTTAGGAAGTTAGAAAGGCAATAAATGACAACAATACAGGGTATTATAAATAAAGGAATAGTAAATGCGGAACTTCAATTTGAAAAAATGGGTTACGTATCAACAAATGTGTCTAATTATAATACAAACGGATATAAAAGTGTCAGATTTGAACAAATGCTAGACGAATACGGTTATTTGTCAGGAGTTGAAAGAACTGATTTTTCACAAGGTGCAATTCAAAGAACAGCAAGGGAATTTGATATTGCAATAGACGGTATGGGTTTTATTCCTGTTACGTCAAAAAACGGCGATGTTACATATACAAGAGAAGGTTCATTTAAACTTGATAAAGACGGATATCTTATTACTAATGACGGGTATTTAGTAGGGGACGGAATACAAATTCCAGTAAACCATGAAAATTTAAAGATACAGCCTAACGGAGATGTTGAAATATTCTCAAATGACGGTACTAAACGAGAATTGCTCGGGACTATTCCTTTAGTTAATTTTCAGAATCCGGAAGGATTAAAAAAATCAGATAATAATAAATTTTATTTAACAGCTGATTCAGGTGAACCGGTGTTGTTAAAAAATCATTCACGTTTTAAACAAGGTAGTATTGAAGTAACCAATATTGATATGTTAACGGAAGTTAATACAATACTTAGATTAAATGCTTCAATGCTGGCAAGCTTTAAAGTAATGCAAACGGTAAATGATATGTATTCAAAAGCATTTGAGCTAACACAATAAAGAAGGTGAGTAAATGATAATAGAAAATAATTCACTCGGAAGAACATTGCATGCATTAGATTTGATTGCAGAAAGACATAAGGCTCTTTCATCAAATCTGGCAAATATGGATACGCCGAATTATAAAAGAAAAGATATATCATTTTCTCAGTACCTCGGCGGAGTTGCAAATCCGTTAGAAACGAAATTAGCCTCAGTAATGGGGCCATCTCCTGTGACGGTTGAAACTTCGGATGAAAAAGTAAATCCTGCAACAGAATTGTCTGAAATACAGAAGAACTCCATAATGTATACTGTTGCAACCAGGAGAATGACAAGTTTGCTAACAGAAATGAGAACAGTAATAAATATGGGTAACGGATAATGGGTATATTAAGTGCAATGAATATAGGCAGTGACGGCCTAAAAGTACACGGTATGAGATTGGATATTAATTCACGCAATATCGCAAATCTAGATACTCCAAATTATGTGAGAAAAATACCACTTGTTGTTTCAACAGAGAGGAACTCTTTTTTGAGCGTTATGAATCAGATGAAAGAAACGACCTTCGGAGCCGGTACTCTTCCATATTCAACTGGCAGTGTAGCGATGGCAGGAATAGTTGAGGATCCTACTCTCGGTGATAAAATATATAAACCAGGACATCCAGATGCTGATGAAAACGGATATATAAGAGCATCTAATGTTGATCCACTCGTTGAAATTACAGATGCTATACTTGCACAAAGAGCTTATGAAGCAAGTCTTGCTATAATGACAATGTCAAAATCAATGGCGGACAGAGCAACTGCCATAGGTAGTTAACAAACTAACGGGTAATATGTGATGTTTACAGGGATAATTCAAAATTTACTAAACACTTCAGGCCAAGATGCTGCTGTGAGAAGAGCACAGCAATTGAGTAATTATGTCCAATCACAGATAAAAGCCCCTGAATTTACTGATAATGTTGAATTTAAAACTTTTGAAGATGTAATGAATTCCTCTTTAAATGTTCATACAAGATTTAATGTAAATAAACCTAAAAATCAGGTGAAATTCGGTACGTTAACAACAAAGACTGTTGCAGCCCAAAAAGCTAATACAAGTAATATTGATACATCTGAAACTGTCGCAGCTTATGTCCCTTCGCTTGAGACGTCAAGTAAGTCGCATATTAAGAATTTAATATCCAAAATTTCAAAAAAACATGGAGTCGATGAAAAATTAGTTAATGCTTTGATAAAACAAGAATCAGGCTATAATCCGAATGCAAAATCTTCAGCCGGAGCTCAAGGGTTAATGCAATTAATGCCCGCAACAGCAAAGGCTCTTGGTGTTTCTGATCCTTATAATCCGATGCAAAATGTTGATGGAGGAGTAAGGTATCTAAAAAGTATGCTTGATAAATATAACGGTAATCTAGTGCTGGCTCTTGCTGCTTACAATGCCGGGCCGGGCAATGTTGATAAATATGACGGGGTTCCTCCATTTAAGGAAACACAAAACTATGTTAAAAATGTACTTGCAAATTATTTGTAACAGAAAGGTTGTTATATGTTAGAAAATAGATTGGTGCCAAATATTAATATATTTTCAAATAAACTCTCATCAATGCCTATAGATGAATTTTCCCAAAAAGGCTTTGGTTCAAGTGCATTGAAAGAAACTCAGGGTGCAGACTTTAAAACAGTTCTTTCAGGTCTGGTGAGTAACTTAAATAATGAAATTGAAAAGCCTGATCAATTGTTAAATGAACAAATGATGGGTAATCCTGATGTAGACATACATGACGTAATGACTGCTATTACAAAAGCTGAAATAGGTGTAACACTTGCAACTCAAGTCACATCGAAAGTTGTTACGGCATACAATACTGTTATGAATATTTCAATTTAGCTGTTAATCCAAACTTTTTAGTGACTTATATATTTATTGTTAGCAAATACTATTTAATAAAATTTTCCTAAAAACAATATAAATCTTATGTTAAGTACTTACCTAATAATAAAAAAGATAGTATAATACAAAGTAAGAACAGTGTGAGAATTAGGGATTTATGAATTTAAAAGAACTATTACAAAATAAAGTAATATTATATTCTGCAATTGGTGCAGTTGGATTTATTATTTTTATAATAATACTGGTTATTTCTTTGTCAATTTCAAATAAGTCTTCACAAATGCCGGGAGAGCCAAATGAAAAAATACAAAAAGAATCTTTTAATATAATAACAACAAATAATCCTGGTAAAGCTCTTGAAATACAGACATTGCTTGCCCGCAGTAATATTGAAGCAAAAAGTACTGTAACCGGACAAAACACCACTGTCTTTCTGGAGGGCGGCAAATACACTAATGTCCAGAGAGACAGAGCACTTATAGAAGTGGTAAAAAGCGGGTTGGTTGATCAAAATGTCGGTTTAGAAATATTTGATAAAAACGATTTTACTTCAACAAGAGAAGATAAAAGAATAAAATTGGCAAGAGCTGTTAACGGTGAATTATCAAGATTAATCAGAAGAATGCCGAGAATAGAAAATGCCTCGGTGCTTGTCAGCATTCCTGAAAATACTATGTTTAAGTCTGATAAAAAACCTGTAAGTGCTACAGTTGTTCTTACTGTGGAACAGGGAGAAGATTATCCTCAAAGGCTTGATGAATCAGTTATAAGGGCTATAAAAAGCCTTCTTTTGGGTAGCGTAAGCGGATTATCTTCTGAAAATATTTCTATTACTGATACTAATGGAAATGTATATAATAGCCTTATTAAATCCGTAGACGATCAAATTGCAAAAGTGCAGGAATTTGACCAGTATATGAAAAATAAAGTTTCTGCTCAGCTTGATAAACTGGTTGGAACAGGAAATTATGTAGTAACGGTGAGTACGTTTCTTAACCAGTATCCGACTGAAGAAACAAGTATAAAATATAATCCCGAGAATAAAACGTCAATTACGGAACAAACATTTAAAGAAGGGCTTGGAGATACTTCTCAGGATACTAATAAAGGCAGTGATGCGGTTAGTGTATACTTACCTAACGGTTTAAAGAATTCATCTTCTACATCTTCTCAGAATAAAAGTTATGAAAGAGTCGCATCTGAAACTACATATGGAATTGATAAGACTCATATAACAAAAATAAACAAAGCCGGTACAATACAAAAAATATCAATTGCTGTTACAATTGATGCAAATGCAATGCCTGCAAATATGTCTGAACAAGAATTTAAAACATTAATTGCAAATGCGGCATCACCAAATGTTTCTGCAAATGATGTTTCAATAGCTTATGTTGAGGCAATTGATCCGTATCTTGCATCAGACAGACCGGTAAATCTTCCGGTTAAGGATGAATCAGGAAACCCATGGTGGCTTGCTCTTGTAATTATAGTTGCTGGTTTAATTATCGGGTTTGTATTTGTTCATAAAAAGCTTAAAGATTCTGCTTCTGAACAGGAAGAAGAATTGAAAAAATTAAAAGAAAAAACAACAGAACAAGAAAAACAAATTGTTGATGTTAATTTAAAAGCTGCAGAGTTGATTGAAAAACAAACTATTTTAACCCAGGAACTTTTAGAACATCAAAAACAGCTTCAACTTGAGAAAAAAACAGAAAAAGAATTTTCTCTTGACGATGTGCTGGATGAAATTTCGTCGGATATTACATACGGGGATAGTGAAAAAACTCTTAAAGAACTTAAGAGTTGGATTGAAAAATCATAACGGAGTAAAATAAATGCCTATAGAGGGGTTTGATTATAAAGCATTTGCAAATGATATTGCAGCACAGGCTATAGAAATTTTAAAACAGCCCGGTACAAACGCTGCACCGGATTCTCTTACGGATAAAGATAAAAAGACAATAATTGACACTGTAAGAAAATTTTGTTATATGGCAGGTGAAGCACTTAGTAATGATACACAAATTAAATTAACGGCGGAACAGGCAAGTTTGATTACCCAGTTTATTGGTGAGTGGACTTTCCATAAATCTATTGACCTTATAAAGGGCAAAATTCCTCTTCAAAACAGAGATGCCATATTGCAGGTTATTGCAGCAAATATATTTAATACGGCGAAATTAGCTGTTATAAAGAAAATGCCTCAGGATGCATTAATAAATCTTGTTGAGGAAAAAGTTAAAAATGTGTATGCAGATGAACTGCAAAAATTATTAAAAAAAGGAGCACTATCCCAAAAACAGTTTGAAATTGCAATTAATACGTCAAATTTAAACGATATGGTTCAAAAAACAGAGGATCAGGCAAAATTAGAACAGATACAAAAAGGTGATAAATTAACTGATTCTGTGAATGATAAAAAAGTATTAAAACTTGCGGCACTTGCAATTATATTAAAAAAAATTCCTGAGAAAAAAGCAAATGAAATTTTAAATTCTATTGACAGACGTGATGCCCAGCATGTAGTTAACTATATGAAAATGAGTAATATAGAAGATAAAATTGACCATAAAATAATAATTAAAACACTTGAAGAAGTAAAAAAAATGCTGCCGGAACCGGAAAATGTCAATGTTGAAAAGCTATTGAAAAAATATCATAAATTGCTGGAATCAGCTCCGCCTGATGTATTAAGTGAAATTGCTCTTAAAGAAAGAGAATCTGTAAAAGATTTTATTCTGGATATTAATTTCCCTGCTGCCGAAGTTTTTCCGCCGCAAGTTATCAAGTCGCTTATTTTAAGTATAGAAGAAAAAATAAATGATTATTAAAAAAAAATATACAAACATAAAAAAACATATTGATGCTGTTGGGCAGGAACATACAACTGAGACTGCTGTTGAAAACTTGCAGCCGGTTGAGCTTTCTGAAAAAAATACTGATGAAAAGAAAAAAAGCATAGAAAACAAAGAATTAATTGATAAAGAAGAGAAAGATAAAGAAGAGAAAACTGAAAAAAAATTAAAAAATTTAGATTTATCGGTTGAAGATATAACATTTGAACAAAGAGAAGAAAGAAGAGAAGGAACAAGAAGAAGAGGTTATAGGAGAACGCAGGACAGGAATCTTGTTTCAAGAGCACAAAAAGAAGCTGTTTCAATAAAAGAGCAGGCGAAACAAGATGGTTATAAGGAAGGATTAAATCTTGCTCAAAATGATATTGAAGATTTGAAAACTAAATTTGAAGAATTTTACGGATATAAAAATGAAGTATTTGATAAAGTTTCTGGTTGTATCCTTGATATTTCGGTTGAAATAGCTAAAAAAATAATTAATAAAGAAGTACAGGTCGATAAGGAGGCTGTATTGCCTATTATAAAAAATGTTGTAGAGGAAGTAAATAAAACTGAAAACAAAATTGTCCTTAAAGTAATGCCAAAAGATGTAGAACTGGTCAGGGATAAAATTCCGGAAATATTTTCCGGGAATTATTATGAAGCAAAAATATCTGTAATACCAGATAATAGTATAAAAGAAGGCGGAGTTATAGTTGAAACATCAAACGGTATAATTGATGCATCAATAGAAACTCAAATAGCAATAATTGAAAAAGCATTAAGAGTTCAGGAAGAGAGTTAAACTAAGTGGCACAAGCACAGCAACCGAACAGATCAATAGTAAGTGAAGTTTTATTGGCAGGATTTGTCATAGTACTTATTGTGCTTTTGATTATAGAACTTCCTCCTGTTGTTGTAAATTATGCCATAAGTTTTAATATTACTCTTGGAATATTATTGTTAATGATTTCTCTGTACATACAAAGACCGCTTGAGCTTTCTTCTTTCCCTTCAATAATACTTATAGGTACGATGTTCAGGCTTGTTCTTTCAATTGCATCAACCAGACTTATTCTTGCGAAGGGTGAGGCAGGAGAAGTTATAGATGCTTTCGGACATTTCGTGACAGGGGGAAATCTGGTTGTAGGTTTTGTAATATTTATAATTATTACTATCGTTCAATTTTTAGTTATTACAAAAGGTTCAGAACGTATAGCCGAAGTTGCGGCAAGATTTGCATTAGATGCTATGCCGGGTAAACAAATGACTATTGATGCTGATTTTAACGCAGGGTTAATTTCGCCGGAAGAAGCTATAAAAAGAAGAGAAGATCTCCAGAGGGAATCTAACTTATACGGTTCTATGGATGGTGCTATGAAATTTGTAAAAGGTGATACTATGGCAGGTATCATCATTGTAATAATAAATATTGTCGGAGGTTTGGCAATCGGTATATTACAGCAGGGAATGCCGGCGGGCGATGCAGTACAAAAATATACAGTCTTGACTGTTGGTGATGGACTTGCAGCACAATTGCCGTCATTACTAATGGCAATTTCAGCAGGTATTGTTATGACCCGTTCAACTGCTGCCGGAGGGTCTCTTGGCGGAGATCTTGCAGGTCAAATATTAAATAAACCGTCAAGCTTAATATTTACAGTTGTTTTTCTCACTATTATTATATTAACAAGCTTTGTCACAGGATTGCCATGGTATACATTTGCTACGTATGCAATATTAATTCTTATAGCATTTCTTGTTGTTTCTGTTAATAAGGATGTACAATCACAACTCGGTCAATTGGATGCTGTTAAGAAAAGTATGAGTGATTTAACGAATCCTAACAGAATGTATGAAAGATTAGGTGTGGATGTACTTCAATTACAGGTAGGTACAGGACTTTTGGAAATTGCTGACCCTGATCAAGACGGAATGCTGCTTCCTAAAATTGCAGCATTAAGACAGAGAGTGACTGATGAACTTGGTTATATTATTCCTAACATAAGAATCATGGATTCTTCTGCAATTGGTTCAAATGAATATTTGATTTCTGTTAGAGGTAATACGGTTGCAACAGGAGTTGTATATCCTAAAAAGAGTATGGTTATTGCCGAACAGTGGGATGCAACAGGCAGAGAAGTTCCTAAGGATGCAATTATCGGACTTGATCCTACATATCAAACTCAAGCATATTGGATGGATACCGAATTTCTTAAAGATAAAACCGATGTTACTGCTGTCGATTCAGTTGATGTAATTATTACGCACTTACAGGACTGTGTAAGGAAATATGTAGATGAAATAATGACGAAAACTGATGTTATTAAACTTATGGAACTTGTTAAGAGTCAGGATCCTACTCTTGTTAACGACCTTGTTCCTGCTATTATTTCTACCAGTGATTTACGTAAAATATTTGTTAACCTTATCAGAGAAAAAGTTTCAATTAAAGATATTATTTATATTTTTGAAAGACTTTGTGATTATGCAAGATTTTCAAAAGAACCCGATATCCTTTCTGAACGTTTAAGAGCAGCCTTAGGTAGACAGATTTGTCTTGCAAATTGTACTAAAGATAATATATTATATGCCCTAACTCTTTCTCCCGAATGGGAAAAGACACTTGATGACAGTTGCCAGCGTACTGAGTTAGGTACTATGTTCCTTTTAAATCCGATGCAGGTTCAAGAATTGATAGAGTCTGCCGCTTCAACGTTAATAAGAGCTCACCAAAGTATAAATGTCCAACCTGTAATATTGTGTTCTCCAAGAATAAGGCTTCCTTTATATCAGCTTCTTGAAAGACATATTCCGACAATTGTTGTTATATCTTATTCTGAACTTATTACTGATATAAGAGTTGAGGCAGTTGATACGATAGGTGAATCTTTAAATTATAATTATGAGCAATAAAATATGTTAGAACAGAATAGAGAAAAATCAATAGAATTTGTAAAGAAGCAAGCTTATGAAATAATTAATTCTACAAAATTGTATTCCTATAAAGGGTCAGTTTCAAAACTTCTCGGCTTGACAGTTGAGGTAAAATTACCCGGATTAAAAATAGGTGATTTGTGTTTTATCGAAACATACGAAGGAGAAAGAAAACCTGCTGAAGTTGTTGCTTTTAAAGGTGAAAACGCTCAGCTGCTTTTATTATATGACGGTGCTGGTATTGGACAGGGAAGTTTGGTTGAAACTACCGGGAAAGCAATAAAAATTCCTGTTGGTGATTTTCTTTTGGGGCGTTTAATAAGTCCCCTCGGTGAACCTATAGACGGAAAACATTTAGATACGAGAGGGGCTGTTTGGGTTAATATTGATAATCCTCCTCCTGATGCATTTGAAAGACCGATTATTACTGAAATGTTTTCAACAGGAGTAAGAGCAATTGACTCAATGTTGACATTGGGTGCAGGGCAGCGTATGGGGCTTTTTGCAGGTTCCGGTGTAGGTAAAAGTACTATGCTTGGTATGATTGCAAGAAATTCAGATGCTGATGTTAACGTTGTTGCATTAATAGGAGAACGTGGTAGGGAAGTTAAGGAATTTATTGAAAATTCACTTGGTGAAGAAGGTATGAAAAAATCTGTAATAGTTTGTTCTACAGGTGATCAGCCTCCTTTGATAAGACAAAAATGTCTTATGTCTGCAACTGCAGTATGCGAGTATTTCAGAGATCAGGGTAAAAAAGTGTTTTTAATGACTGATACCGTTACTCGTTGTGCTATGGCAGGAAGGGAAGTCGGGCTTTCAATAGGTGAGCCCCCAACAATAAAAGGATATCCGCCTTCTATATTTTCATGGCTTCAAAGAGCTTTAGAAAGGAGCGGTAACAGTGCAAAAGGTTCAATCACCGCTTTATATACTGTTTTAATGGAAGGGGATGATATTAATGACCCTGTTGTTGATACAGTAAGAGGTATTGTGGACGGGCATATTTTCCTTTCAAGAAAAATAGCTGAAATGAATCATTATCCTGCTATTGATGTTTTGGGCAGTATAAGCCGTTTGTTTACTGAAATTGTTACGGAAGAACATAAGCAGGCAGCTTATAAAATGCGTAAATTAATGGCGATGTACCGTGAAAATAAAGATTTAATTGATGTCGGTATGTATACTGCAGGTTCAAATCCTAAATTGGATATAGCTATAGAATTAATGCCTCAGATTAATGCTTTTTTACAGCAGAGAATATCAGATAGTGTTTCTATGGAAACAACTATATCTACCTTAATTTCGATGATGAAGGATGTAGATATTTAATTAAATGTATTTATGTAAAATTATTCCGCCATTTCCTCCAGAGCTGCTATTTTCATTTGCAGTGTATCCGGTTTTTTCCCGGTCCAAATTTCAAATGCTTTTGCTCCCTGGTAAATAAGCATATCTAATCCTTGAATAGTTTTTATTCCATATTTTTTTGCTGTTTTGATTAATTCTGTTTTCAATGGGTTATATACTATATCATATATTACCGAATCTTTACTCATTGTTTTTATAACATTTTCTTCTACTGGAGAAATTCCCATAGCTTTACCACGCATCCCTATCGGTGTTGTATTTACGAGTATTTTGTATTCTGATAAATTTGTCAGACTTTCAATTTGTTTACAAGTCATTTCTACATTAGGGAAATTTCGTCTTAAAGCTTCTGCCATTTCTGAAGCGTTTATTATATTTCTTGCATATATGTCTATTTTTTTTACTTTTAAAATTGAAAGACCTACAGCAATTGCTCTTGCTGCACCCCCGTTACCTAGAATGGCTGCTTTTTCTCCGTTTAAAACCTTTCTGAATTCTTCCGGTATTGCTTCAACAAAACCGTATACGTCTGTATTATATCCATATAAAGAAGAATCTTCCATTATTTTTATTGTGTTAGCACTTCCTGTAACATTTGCTATGTTATCGACTCCTGATAGGAATAAGGTTACAGGTACTTTTAATGGTATTGTTACATTGAATCCCTGAAATCCGTTAGAACGCAGATATTTTATTCTTGAAACCAAATCTTCTTGCTCGGTTTCTATTATTTCATATGTACCTTCAATGCCTATAGACTTAAATGCTGCTTCTTGTATAATTTTTGACATTGAATGTGAAAGAGGATAGCCTATTAATCCAAATTTATACATATTCTATTCCTCCATTTCTTTTGAAAACGAACAATCTTTGTTGCTGCATTCTAACTTTTTATATTTTTTTGTAATCTTCTTCACAAGAATATTTCCGCATTCCGGACACTTTTCATTAACAGGTTCATACCAGGAAACAAAATCACATTTAGGATAATTGCTGCAGCCAAAGAAAACTTTCCCGTATTTTGACTTTTTAAAGATAATTTCACCATTCTCACATTTAGGGCATTTGACCCCTGTTGTTTTAATGATACGTTTTCTGTGTTTGCAGTTTTCATTTGTACATTCTAAATATGGGCCGTACGGTCCTGTTTTTTGAATCATAGGAGAATTACATTTTTCACATTTTTCATCTGTTTCTTTATTTTGTTCAATTGTCTGACCATCTTTATCAAGCGGAAGCATTGTTTTACATTCGGGATATTTGGAACAACCTAAAAATTGCGTGCCGAATCTGCTTGTTCTTACAACCATTTTACTTCCGCAGTTAGGACATAGTGTGTCTGATTCTATCAATACTTTTTGCATATTTTGTTTTGCTTCAGATACTGTTTCTATAAAAGGTGTATAAAAATCTCTTATTACTTCATTCCATTTTAATTTATTCTCTGCAATTTCATCTAATTTTGTTTCCATATTTGCTGTGAATTTGTAATTCATTATATCTTTAAAATATTCAACAAGCTGCTTGCATAATGTCATCCCCAGCATAGTTGGAGCAAGTGCTTTATCTGTTTTTTCAACATAATTTTTTTGTTGAATTTTAGAAATAATAGGAGCATAAGTACTTGGTCTTCCTATTCCATGCTCTTCAAGTGCCTTAACAAGAGAAGCTTCGGTATATCTTGGTGGCGGACTTGTAAAATGCTGTTTTGGTTGTATTTCTTTTAATTTTAGTTCATCATTTTCTTTTAAATCTGGAAATACTGATGGTTCTATTTTTTCTTCATTATCATCATAAATTTTTAAATAACCGTCAAAGATAATTTTACTTGTACCTGCTTTAAAAAGGCAATCTCCTGCGGTTATATCTACTGTTGTATTTTTTACTGAAGCTTTTTCCATTTGAGAGGCAACAAATTTGCTCCAAATTAATTTATATAAATTATACTGTTCATTTGTAAGGTATTTTTTTATACTTTCCGGGGTTCTGTTTATATATGACGGTCTAATTGCTTCATGAGCGTCTTGTACGTTTTTTGATTTTTTAACATAATTATTTGGAGTTTTCGGATAGTATTTTTCTCCGAAGTTAGATGTAATAAACTCTTTGGCGGCAGACTGGGCATCGTCAGAAATACGAACAGAATCGGTTCTCATATATGTAATTAAACCTACAGGCCCGTCTGAACCTATATCTATTCCTTCATATAACTTCTGTGCAATTTGCATTGTTTTTGAAACACCATAACCGAGTTTTGTACTTGCTTCTCTTTGAAGTGTTGAGGTAATGAAAGGAGCCGTCGGTTTTCGTTGTGTATTTCTTGTTGTTATTTTAGAAATATTGAATATTCTGTTTTTTTCTTTTAAATATTCCGTTATTTTATCAGCTTCTTCTTTATTTTTTATATCTATTTTTTTATCTTTGTATTTTGCCAGTTCGGCTGTAATTTTTGATTTGTTTTTTAGTAAATCTGCTGTTATAGTCCAATATTCAACAGGTTTAAATGCTTTAATTTCTTCTTCTCTCTCGCAAATCATTCTCAAAGCAACACTTTGGACTCTTCCTGCCGAAAGATGATAATTTCTCATCTTTTCCCATAAAACAGGGCTTATTTTATAACCTACTAGCCTATCTAAAATTTGTCTTGTTTGTTGTGCTTTTACCCTTTGCATATCAATTTGTCTTGAGTGTTCAACAGCATACATTACGGCTTTTGGGGTTATTTCATTAAATTCTATCCTGAATACTTTTTCATCAGGAACATTTATAACCTGTCTTACATGCCAGGCAATTGCTTCTCCTTCACGGTCAGGGTCAGATGCAAGATATACTTTATCAGCTTTTTGTGCAAGTTCATTTAACTTTTTAACAATAGCCTTTTTTTCGGGAATGACTTCAAAAGTCGGTGCAAAATCATGCTGCACATCAAACCCTAATACTTTTGGCGGAAAATCTCTTATATGTCCATAACTGGCTTCAATATCGTATGAGTTGCCGAGTATTTTCTTTATGGTTTTTGATTTTGCAGGTGACTCAACTATTACTAATATGTGTTCTTTTTTCTTTGTCATTTTATTTATATAACCGAAATATATTTTTCACCGTTTATTTGTTCAATAAAACCGTTTATTTCTAACTTTGTTAATATTACCATTAAATCATTAATATTCAAATTAGTTTTTAAAATTATTTCGTCAACAGTCAAAGAATCTTTTTGTAGGCATTCTGCTACCAGTCTTTCTTCGGTTGTTAACTCTTTAATCTTATCTGAAGGGTCATTGCTTTTTGTTCTCGGTATAATGGTCCAGTTTAGTAAATCAAGAATATCCTGTGTGCTTGTAATTATTCCGGCTCCGTTTTTTATTAATTTGTATATTCCCTGTGTGTTTGGATTTGAGATTAAGCCCGGCATGCACATTAGTTCTTTTCCTTGTTCAAGAGCTAATTTCGCAGTAATCATTGCACCTGATTTTAATGCAGCTTCAGCAACAATTACACCTTTTGCTAATCCTGATACTATTCTGTTTCTTACCGGGAAGTGCCAGCTTATTGCATCAACATCCGGCCAGTATTCTGTTAATACAGCACCTGAATCGTTAATTATTTTATTAAATAAATCAATATTTGATTTCGGATATAATTTATCAAAGCCGCCTCCAATTACGGCAATTGTTTTTAAACCATTTTCAATTGCTGCTTTATGTGCTGCTGTATCAATTCCTTCTGCAAGCCCTGAAACGATACATATATCAGTACCGCAAAAACCGCTAATTATATTTCTCAATATGTTTTTTGAATTTTCACTTGCTTTTCTTGAACCTACTACTGCCAGTGTTCTATCAAGATTGCATGATGATAAATCCCCGAGAACAAAAAGTCCGGTTGGCGGATTATCAATGTGTCGCAGCAAAAAAGGATATTTTTCATGCTCAGGGTGAATAAATCCTATTGAACGTTTTTCTAAATATTCAATACACTCTTCAGGATTTATATTCTTTCGCTCATTTAAAAAAGCTTCAATTTGTTTCTTTTGAAGTCCTTCTATTTTCCATAAATCATAAGCTTCAGCATGCCAGGCAAGTTTGATTGAACCGAAATAATTATAAACAGTATTAACAAAAAATGCCCCTGTTTTTGTTAATCTAGAAAAAGCACACCAATACTTATCGTTAGCACTCATAATAATTTCTTATATTTAAAATTGTAAAAAATTAAGCTACAACAGAACCTGTTTTTAAAAGATTTTCATATTGCATTTTATAATATGCGGCTAAACGGCATGCTAAATCATATTTTTGTTCCATTTCGCAGCAGTTTTCCGTAGAAAAAACATCCAAAAGTAATGCAGTTGTTTCAGGAGGGTTCTTTCGCTTAGCAAATTCAACTTGTCTAACCGGCTGACATCTGTATGCCTGATTTGCAGAACTTATGGCTTGAATTTTCATTGGCTGCTCCCCTTCTTTACATTACTACCCATAGGAAAATGCTAGCACAGTCATAAAATATTTTCAACTGTTATATCAGGGTAGTTAACTTAATAAATCTGCAAGGGGTGTTATTATTACTCCGTTTAATGATTTATCTGTTTCTCTTAATTTTTCTGACACAAGGTTAATTTCTTCTGTCCATATAAAATTATTCTTAATAAACTTTTCACCTTCGCTAAAGTTTTGAAGCAGCTGAATGTTAACAATTTCAGAAAGCATTTTGTAAGCAGAAGGAATCATTTTATCTAGGTTTACATCAATTATTCCTGACTTGTTTACGCAAATAGCACCTTCTTTTATAAAATAATATGCCTGCATAACGGTTCTTACCCTGTGGGCTTGAGATAGTTCGGGCTTTGCTTTGAGAAAACAATTTGCAGCAAAGGTTACTAATATTTGGTTTTTTTCTTCTTCTGTATAAACTCTGTTATTAACAAGGCAATCCAAAAGAGCAATTGCTCCCATATCTGCTTTATTTTCTTCTATTATATTTTTATATTTGCCTAATGCTTCTGTTCCGCTTTTAGGTCCGAGTGAATGGACATTTTCATGTCCTATTGTAAACCAGTGATCAGCTTCTGGATTATAATATTTGTGTAAGTCAGGATTTAATGTTGCATTGAGTCTTTTTTTTCTTCTTTCTAATGCTTCCGGTGTATTGCTTGTTCTTATCTGTCTGTGGTAGACATTTCTTCGTCCTCCTCCTATTTTTAGTGAGGGTTTGTCATTATTGGGAAGATTTTGGGCAATTGTTATTCCTCCTCTGTATGCTCCTTCATCTCCTCTTAATGAGACTATATCTACATCTACCATTGTTTGCAGATTGTCTTCTTCTTTTGAAATGTTTTGTTCATATTTTTCCTTATACGGCATGTTTTCTGCCATTATTGGTAAATATTTTTTTATTTTTAATATATCTTCAGTTCCTTTTTTATTGACTATACCGGTTCTTATTCCTATAGAATCTTTCGATACCGGTATTATATTGTTATCTTCCAATAATTTTTTTAATTCACTATCTTCCATAACGCTGCCTGTTAATAAGTCTGCGTATTGCTCTCTTGATATTGTAAATTCAAGTACCGTATCTTGAAGTGATGCCCATTTCTTATCGGCTTTGGCATCAAGCATTTCATCTTTTTCTCTTAAAGCAGCAGCTTGAAGAAGAAGATATTCATTAAAATCTTTATCGGTTGATGTTTTTGCAGCTTCTTCAAGTTCATCGGCGATTTTGTTAAATTCGATTTTGAATTCTTCAGTATAATCAACTGCATATAGTTTGTTGTCTTTTCTTTTTACAATTGTTCTCTGGTTTAATATCTCGGCAACTTCTTTTGTTTCACCGTCTTTTATCATCTTCTTTAAAATTGAGTGAAATTCTTTTTTTGAAAGATCTGAAGGATAAAATGCTTTTCCATCTTTTTCTTCTATATTTTTTGCAAGAATTACTTTGTTTGACTCTGAATCTATTCCTATAATTCCTAGCTGTGCATCAAATAATATTTTTGTAAGTTCAGCCTGTTCGTTGCCTTTTTTTATTTCTTTTTCTAAAAATTCTTTAAATGGAAGATTATATTCATTATCCTGTTTCATATAAATTGTATTTGCATAATTTGACGCTCTTACAAGATGTTTAAGTGCTTCTTTGTCTCCTTCATTAAGAGAGATATACTCTTGTGCTTTTTCGTCCAGCATTGTTCGTTTTATTAAACAATCTTTATTTGTTCTTTTTTTTAGTTCTTCGATTGTTAGATTCAGATTAAATTCCATATTTTTCTCCCGAAAGTTAATATTTTAACAGAACAGTATCAGGTACTCCGTAGTACTGACATTTCGGACATTGCTTTTTAGCGTACATTTTTGCATCAACACCTTTAAATCTTGATGTGTAGTTTGCTATAACCTTAGATGGTACTTGTGCATTTTTAATACAATACGTATAAGCACTATCATTTTCATTTTGCATAAGTGCTTTTACTTTCATAAACCTTGAATCTTCATAATATACAAGCACCGGTTGTTTGCTATCGCTTGTGTTATCTGTTATTTCATTATTTGTCCAATATTTTGTTCCGGTATTGTTAATATTTAATGTTTTTAATATACCGTTTAATTCCGGTATATTGGGAACTCTTCCTCCCCTTGAATAGCAGTATGCATCTTTATCGTATCTGTTTTTTAATACCGGGGCAGGTTCAATTAACTCAAAAGCAGGTGAACAAAAACTTTGACTCCAAATTTGGAATTCGTTGTACATGCTTAAATTACTGTAATCAGTAAACGGATAATAGCATAATCTTATATTTTTTTTGTCTTTGTCTCTGATTATTTTTGATGCAAATTCGTAGTCATTTGTTTCATATTTTGTATTAATTTTTAAACCTGTATTGTATACATAACCTTTTTGTATAAGTTCATTCATTATTGATGATGGAACTTCCTTTACACTAAAATTAACATGTTTTCTTTCTGCATTTACATCTGGAGGCAGAACTTCTGTTTTTGTTGAGGTTGTTATATCCGTTTTGTTTTCTTTACCGAGTATATCTATTAACAAATTACCGTTAAATGGTTTTGAAACAAGGTCTTCAAGAGTATTTGCTCTTTCTTGGTTTTCGTTTTTATACAAATAATTTCTTCTTTTTACTTTTTGATTCGTTTTTATATCTGTAACGCAATATAAAGCCGGTTTTATAGAATCATTGTCATATTTTACTACGTTATATGACATGTTTTTAAACTGAATTAAAAGAGGATATCTTCCGTCTTTATTGTTTGTCCAGTAATATTTTTCACCGAATATATCAAATCTATTGAAAGCAATGTTATACATTTCTAAATAATTAGGAACTCTTGCTCCTATTGAATTACAAAATATTTCAGCTGATGAATATTCTTTAAAATTAAATGATTCTGCTGTGTAATAAAAAGGAACGGAAAATTTGACTTGAGACAGTTTCTTTTTGCCGTAATCACTTATTTCTTCCAATTTTAAATATTCGGTTGAATATTGAATGGGAAGTCTTATTATTTGATATTTATTTTGGTGTTCAATGTTTATTGTTCTTATTGAATGATTAACAAGTTTGTATATACAAAATAAAGAAAAGATTACCAGTAAAATGACCGGCAGTAAATGTGTGTTTTCTTTGCTTTTTCTGTTGCTGGAAAATCCGGGGACAATAAATGCCGGTAGTATAAAATAAATATATACCAGTAATATTATTGACGGGAAAATCATCGAGATAAAACTCATAAAGAACATGAAAATAAATGCAAGATTCATTGCTTCTTTATTGAGAATAAAAAGAAATATTGCACTTATACCCATAATTAATGCAAGGCATATAAAAAAGGTTGCGATATTAATGGGATAATTTATATAAAGTGCTTCCCGCTTTATTTCGTTAACATTTTCCTTTAGATTTATTGAAAGAATAATCCAATGAATAAAAAAGAGAAAAACACTTAAAAACAAATTAATAATTATAAAATTTGTCCTGTTTAAATCAGAAAACATAAAAGAGACTGCATTTGCAGCTATAACCAGTATGGTTATAATAAAATTTATTTTGCCTAGTATATGTTTGTTGTTATGAGTGTGTTTTTTCATAAATTACCACTTAATTAATATTATACTAAATTTATATTTTTTTTATTCATTTTATTATTGTATAATTTATTTGTAAATAACGGAAGGTGTTAAAGTGGAAATAATAAAAGAATCAGAAATGAAAGAATTGGCAAAAGAAGTATTTCAGATAGAATCCGATTCAATTTTAAAATTAAAAGAAAGAATTAATAATAATTTAGAAGAAGCAATTTCTGTAATAATTTCTTCAAAAGGTAGAGTTATTGTTACGGGTATGGGAAAGTCCGGACTAATAGCCAGAAAAATTGCTGCAACATTATCTTCAACGGGAACACCTGCATATTTCCTTCATCCTGCTGAAAGTACTCACGGCGATTCAGGAATAATTACTAGAGAAGATGTAGTTATTGCTATTTCAAACAGCGGTGAGACATCGGAACTGCTTAATCTTCTCCCTTTAATAAAAAGATTTGAGGTGCCTCTTATTGTTTTTGCAGGGAATAGAAATTCAACTTTGGGGAAAATGGCAGATATTTATTTTGACATATCGGTTGAGAAAGAAGCATGCCCCTTGGGAAAAGCACCTACAGCAAGTACAACGGCAACTTTAGCTATGGGTGATGCTCTTGCTGTATGTCTACTGAAAAAACGAGGATTTTCAACAGAAGATTTTCTTTTATATCACCCTTCCGGTACTTTGGGAAAAGGTGTTTTATATATTGTTAAAGACTTAATGCTTAAGGATAAAAATCTTCTTCCCGTTGCTCATGAAGAAGATACTTTCCTTGAAACTGTTGATTTAATAACAAAGAAAAAACTCGGATGTGCATTAATAGTAAATTCTGAAAATAAATTAACCGGTCTATTAACAGACGGTGATATAAGAAGAATTTTATTAAGATATCCAGATGTATCAGTTCTGGTTAATAAGTCTGTAATGACAAGGAATCCAAAGACAATTTCTCAAGAGTCAATGGCAGCAAAAGCACTTGCTTTAATGGAAAAATATGCGATTACTTCTCTTGCTGTTTGTGATGAAGAAAATCATCCTATTGGGCTTATTCATATTCATGATTTATTAAGAGCGGGGGTTGCATAATTGTATAGTTTAGAATTGAAGAAAAAAGCTTCCGGAATAAAAATGGTTGTTTTCGATGTCGATGGGGTTATGACTGACGGCAGTATTACTTATGATGATAACGGTTTAGAATATAAAACTTTTAATGCAAAAGACGGACAGGGTATTGTTATGCTTAATAAAGCCGGAATAATAACTGCTATTATTACTGCTCGTGAAAGTGAAACAGTTAAACACAGGTTTAATAATCTCGGTATGACAAGATTATATATGGGGCAAAAAAATAAAGTAATTGCACTTAAAGAATTGCTTTCTGAATATAATCTTAAGCCATCTCAAGTTGCATATATGGGTGATGATTTGCCTGATTTATGTGTTTTAAAAGAAGTTGGTTTAGCTTGCTGCCCTAATGATGCTGTTGATGAGGTTAAAAATGTATGCTGTTTTATTTCTTCAAAAAATGGTGGTAGAGGTGCAGTAAGAGAACTAACAGATTTAATATTTAAGAATATTGTTATGTAATCTAGTGTCGCAACTTACCGCCGCTGTCTTGAAATTCCTTTTCGCTCATTGCTGTCGCTGTCTTCACTCCGTTGCCGACAGCTTCGCATTCGCTTACC